>CAIUAN010000027.1 GCA_903897145.1 uncultured Bacteroidia bacterium
CTATCAGCGAGTGGTTTTCCCTCTTGGTCCAAGGAATAGGTTCCGACATAAAAACTAAATGATGTGACAGGTTTCGGTTTAGGCTTGGACTTAGATTTATGTTTAGTTTTTGCCCCTAGCGCTTGAGCTGTAAAGATTAAGAGGACTATTGCAGAAGCAATAATAAGTGATTTTCTCATTGAAGAATACTAATTTAAATAATAAACAAATCCAATCGTTCCAGTAATCATCCGAAGCGGTATTTTGTATGATGCGGAGCCCAAAACGTCTGTAATAGCGCCATCCGCTTGCTGCGAAATTCGCGTTTGTTGATAGGAAATAGTGGCATCAGATATGTAATAATCTAAACCCAATTTAAGGTTTAACTGCTGTGAGATTGGAAAACGAAAGGCGGTGCCAGCCAAGAGTCCAAAAGAGCTATTCATCGTTGTTGCATTCTTATCTAAATAATACCATTTATTGGCTGGATCGTTGTATTGTAGTTTTTGCTGTGGAAGATAAGTCAGGTTTAAACCACCAAGAAGCTGAAGGTCCCAATAAAATCGACCTAGATTAAGGGTAAAGACGGGTCCTCCAAGCAAGGCATTCCACATCCATGGGTTCGAAGTATAGGAGAACTTACTTGGATCATTAACTGAGATAACCGAAGGCACTCTAGCAGTAAGCAGTTTCTGCATCCCATCATTATCAATTGTATTGGTATTAATCAAAGTCATCCCTTTTAATCCCCAATGATCATTCAAAGGGTAAGTCGCATCAATCACAAGTGTGAAACCCTTCTGAGCATAGCCAGATAGCTTATCGCTATTTAGTGAATTTGCAAAAGTACTATTCGGCCAGGACCCTCCCATCGAAAAAGAAAAATACCAGTTATTATATTGAGCTTGACTAAAGCTACAAATAGAAATAAAACTTAAGATCAATAGACATTTTTTCATCATATAGACGTTTGATTAAGCAATAGCTAAACTGCTAAGCATGCATTATCTTTGGATAAAATTCACCATAATTGGCAGAATAAAACCTTTCACTGCTTTTGCAATAGGGACAACAAACTCATTTTCTACAAAGGTAGAGGGAATTAAAAAGATTAACAAGGTTAATACGGCGGCCGCCAAAATTATGATTGTATTATATTTTCTTTGAATAGTCAGGACCACAACTAGCCAGACCAATGAAGCCATAAAAAACTTATTATTATTCATGGAATATTCAATAGAAAAGCCAGTCCACCAATTATTTAACGCATATTTATGAACGATTGGTGCCACAATAAATCCTCCAATAATAAAACTTATAAACGAGAGCATAGCAAAGAATTTTGAAGCCTTAGAGCCAAATAAAGCTAATAAACCAGTCCATGTACTTAACAACAAGGCTAGAGCTAAAACAGCTAAATTCATAAAAAGGGGAAATTTCGGGATGTCACCTTCAAAAAGCAAAATTATTGGCTTTGAAATCGTATAATCAAGTTGAACGTTATTTTTGAATAAATCGACTCGATATTCAATTTTATAACCTGGTGCATTATAAGGTATCGATGCCACAAGCTTATCTCCTTCTCGGACCATGTCAACTTTAGTCATCTCATCCTGGCTAGGATATTTTCTAAAAAACAATATTCCTTTAACTGAAATATCGCCTATTGGGATTATAATTGGACAATCTGATTTACCAACATGCGCGTGAACAAATGGAACAGAGTATTTCTGTATCTCAATGGGGACTATTGCCAATGAAGGATAAGTTGGACTGAGAAATCGTGCATAATAAGCGACAGAACAGGTAATGATTAAAGCAAGTATCCAGAGTAAGCCCTTCATAGCTAGATATCAAATTATTGGTCTGTGAAAATAGCAATAAATAACTATTTTTACAATCAAAACAACTAAAGACCTTAATTCAATATGAAGATCTCACCATTTATATTTGTGTTTATGTTTGGCCTTGTTGGCCTTTCTGCATCTGCTCAAGTTAAGAAAGATGCTAGTTTAAGATTTAAATTAAACGTAAAAGAGAGTGAACGAAAAGTCGATGTGCTCATCGATGGCAAGCTTTTTACTTCCTATCAATGGCCTGAGAATGTTATGAAGCCTGTTCTTTATCCTGTACTAACATCAGCTGGAACAGAAATCACTAGGGGCTATCCGATGAATCCACGAGCGGGAGAACGTGTTGATCATCCGCATCATGTTGGTATTTGGTTTAACTATGGTGATGTGGATGGTTTTGACTTCTGGAATAATTCACCAGCCATTTCACCAGAGAAAAAAAGTGGCTTCGGCACTATTAAGCATATCAAGATAAACCGGATCAAAGAGGATTTCGGAAAAGCAGAACTTGTGACCACCGAAAGCTGGATCGATCCATCCGGTAAAGAACTGCTTTCGGAAAAGACAGAATATCATTTTATCGCCAAAGGATCGATGCGTATAATCGATCGTGTTGCGATCCTTACTGCGACAGGGAAAACGGTCTCCTTAAAAGACAATAAAGAAGGGGTAATGGCTATTCGCGTAGCTCGCCAATTGGAACTTCCCTCTAAAGATGAGGTTATTATGACTGATGCACAAGGTAACCCTACGACTGTTAAAAAGATGACGAATGAGGGTGTTACAGGCAGCTATCGAAGCAGCGAAGGGATCAAAGACGATGCCGTGTGGAGCACCCGCGCCAAATGGATGGATCTAAATGGTACCATAGGAAATGAGAAAATAGCCCTTGTGATTTGTGACCATCCTAAAAATCAAAGCTATCCGACCTATTGGCATGCGAGGGGTTATGGATTATTTTCAGCAAATCCACTAGGATGGAGTGTTTTCACCAAAGGCAAAGAGACTTTAAATTATAGTATTCAAGGAGGGAAATCGGCTATATTCCGTTATCGTATAATCGTAAATTCGGGATCTGATCTAAGCGATTCAGAAATAACTGCTTTATCGGATGAATTTGCGCGTAAATATTAATACCGTTACCTCTATTTATGGCACTTAATTTTATCTGGATCTTTTTTTTCTTAATTGCATTTGTAATTGGGCTAGTTAAAACTTTTTTCTTGGGAGATGCACAAGTCTTTCCCGACATGGTCAACTCGACCTTCGATATGGCGAAGAGTGGATTTGAAATCTCCATTGGTTTGGCTGGTGTACTTACCTTATGGTCAGGCATCATGAAGATTGGCGAAAAAGGGGGTGTCGTAACGATTATCTCGAGATTAATTGGCCCATTCTTCAACAAGCTTTTTCCTGAGCTAGGAGAGAAGCATCCAGCCTATGGACCGATGATGATGAATCTAGCCGCTAATATGCTTGGGCTTGATAATGCTGCCACACCAATGGGGCTGCAAGCGATGAGCGAGATGCAGAAATCTAATCCAAATAAAGAAGTTGCCTCCAATGCTCAGATCATGTTTCTGGTCTTAAATGCCTCTGGGCTAACCTTGATTCCTATATCGATTATGGTTTACAGAGCGCAATTAGGTGCTCACGATCCATCTGATGTGTTTATCCCTATCTTATTAGCTACATTTTTCTCAACAATTACTGGACTTATCTCAGTTTCAATCTATCAAAAAATCAACCTCTGGGACCGGACAATCATGGCCTATTTAACAGGCATGCTTACATTTGTGATTGGACTGATCTATTGGACACATACCTTATCTCCAGAGGATCTATCGCTTTATTCGAAAGTCTCAAGTAACCTCATTCTATTTTCGATTATCACCCTATTTCTGCTTTTGGGTATGCGGAAAAAGATCAATGTGTATGAAACTTTTATAGATGGGGCTAAAGAAGGATTTTCAACGGCGGTTAAGATCATCCCCTATTTAGTGGCAATCTTAGTTGGCATAGGGGTATTCAGAGCTTCTGGTGCTATGGATTTTGTGATTGCTGGCATTAAGTGGCTCATTGAAGCCTTAGGCATTAACAGTGAATTTATAGGCGCCTTGCCTACTGCATTAATGAAGCCGCTGAGCGGAAGTGGCTCACGGGGAATGATGATCGATGTAATGAAACATTCGGGTGCCGATTCTTTTATTGGAAGATTATCGTGTATTGTTCAGGGAGCTGGTGACACCACTTTCTTTGTACTTGCCGTATATTTTGGATCTGTTGGAATTAAAAAGAGCAGACATGCCTTAGCATGTGCTTTATTAGCCGATTTAGCGGGATTAATTGCAGCCATTTTAATTGGCTACCTCTTCTTTCATTAACTTCATTTAATACAAGCTATAAACAAAAAGCCCCGATAGACAATTCTATCGGGGCTTTTTAAAAGTTACTGAATAGTCTAAAAGCCTTTCAGACCTTAGATTAAACAGAAAATAAATTACTTCGCTTTTTTGCTATCAGCAGCTTTGTCGCAAGATTTTTTGCATTCTTTAGAACAAGCTGCTTTAGTTTTTGCTTCAGCCATAACATTTACAGAAACTAGAGTCATTCCAGCAACCATAACAAATAGATAAACTAATTTTTTCATGTTGAACGAATTTAAGGTTAAAATTAAAATACAATTTAAGATTGAGAAAGATTATTACTAATCATCTCAATGAAGATTGGCAATCCAATACTTTGATTGCGTATGTTCAAATTTCGTGATTTTTATTCATTAATTATCAGATCGTGCTAAATATTTTATCTATCTAATATACAAACACTTATGAATCTTTATTCTAAATAAACCTCTCCTATTTAACTTCTAAAACGCTTAAAAAGCAACCAAAAGGTGATTGAAATTTAAATTTCAATCAATGGGCACTATTCAAAGAGCAAATATGGTGATCTGTATCCACCCATTCAATCCGATTTAAAAATAACAATAGGTTTATTACCTTTGACACAATGAGGATTTATCATTAAACCTAATTAGGTGCCAATTATTCGAATAATTAAATTGATCCTGCCGATGTTTAAGACTTTATTAATATGTGGAACTGGTGGATTTATCGGAACCGTAATCAGATTTTTAATTTCACGCTATTTTCAAGAAAATTCCTTATCCCTATTTCCTTGGGGAACATTTTCGGTGAATATTATTGGAAGTCTGCTCATTGGGCTATTCTATGGCCTATCAGAACGAGGAAATATCTTAAGCCCTGAAATACTACTATTTCTTACGGTTGGAATCTGCGGTGGATTTACCACTTTCTCAACGTTGGCGAATGACAGCTACATCCTAATGCAAGGAAAGGAATGGCTTAAATTAAGTTTATATACCAGCTTAAGCTTCTTTCTTGGACTAGTAGCGGTCTATCTTGGCAGGCTTATCGTAAAAATTTTCTAACGGAGATCTCTGTTATTTTCCAAAAACAAATTCCATCCAAGCATCAGCCATTAATTGTGCTCCGGCAATTGATGGGTGAACACCATCAGGAGTCCAGTGTGTTGGTGGAGCAATTTTGCAAGCCTTATCAAACACCTCTTGATAAGGGACAAAGATAGCGCCGAATTCTTTTGCTAATTTTTTCGAGACTGCGCGATATTGGTCAAAGTCAGGAAACCACGTTGCATCAACTGCTCTGCAGCCTAAAACAGCAAAGGGCTCGCATATGACAAGCTTAACTTGTGGCAACTGCTCTTTGGTCCTTTTAAGCAAGGCTCTATAATCCGTTTCATAAATCTCAACTGTGCCGTTATAATTACCGTTATGTTTATGCCAAAAATCATTAACTCCGATTAAGATACTTAGTACAGAAGGCTTAAGATCAAAACAATCAGCTTGCCAGCGCTCCGCTAACTGATACACTTTGTTTCCACTAACCCCTTTATTATATATTTCTAGATTCTTAGCTGCAAATGTATTTAACAAATTGGCAGCAGCCAGAAAGGCATAACCAGAACCTAATGCTGAAGGGTTATTTGACTCGTTACTTTTTCTATTCCGACCTGCATCAGTGATTGAGTCTCCTTGAAAAAGAATAACACTTTTATCATTTAAAGAATGTGATTTTAATTTAGATACTGAGGCATCAGTGGCGACATCCATTGCAGACAAGGCAACTGGAAGAACCGATAAGCCTGCTGTTGCCATTAAAGTTGATTTCAAAAAATCTCTACGATCAGATACTTTCATGCTAAAGGATTTAGTTAGGTATAATAAATGATTTATTATTCTTTAAGATGTCAAACATACAAAAAATATAGAAGTATTCTATTCAATACAACTATTCAATAAGCATATCCATTTTTAATTTTCCAGCAAGTTCTTCTCCAACAAGCAGTTTAACAAGCTCTAAGGCAAAAGTAAGTGCCGCCCCTACCCCCCTTGCAGTAATGATCTGATGATCTATGATGCATGGATCCAACCTCACATGAGCACCTTCTAGAGTCGATTCAAATCCTGGATAGCACACTGCATTTTTGCCTTTTAACAAACCTAAACCGCCCAAGACTAAGGGAGCAGCACAAATGGCCGCAATATATTTCCCATTCGCTGAATACTCCATAATCATTGATTTTAATCCTGTATGCTCATTTAAATTCTTTGCTCCAGGCATGCCACCAGGCAAAATAATCATGGATCCAAGAGAATAATCAACCTCCTTAAACATTTGATCTGCGACAACTGAAATCTTGTGCGCACCGGTCACCTGCAAAGTTGAGCCAATTGAAACGGTGACTACAGGCAAATTAGCACGGCGCAAGACATCCACAACCGTTAAAGCCTCAATTTCTTCAAAACCGTCAGCTAGGTGCACAAATATTGTTTGCATAATTAGAATCTATAAAATGTTATATCATAATTATTTCTGCACTCTTTCAGCATCAATAAGTTTTATCTTCTCCTTTGGATATTTTTCTTCTGGTCTTAACTGACTAGCCTTTTCATAGTAAAACCGAGCTTCAGCATTATTCTTCTGCGCGAATGACTCATCACCCTTTTGAATCAAACCGTTATAAGTAGTTCTATTATTTTGAACTTCAAATCCGTTCACAATTGAATCAATCTCTTTGATTCGACTAACAATCTGATCAGTCTCACTAATCGCTCTTGCCTTTTCGTAATAAAACCGAGCGCTTGGATACTCTTTTTGTAAAAATGCCAAGTCCGCTTTTTTAAGATTTTCGACTAAAGCCTGTTGATCATCAAGCGACAACATCTCTGTTAAGATCTTATCGATTGCTTTTAGCTGATCCACTGGATAATTTTCCCATTTAATTAAACCATTTGCCTTTCGATAGTAAAAACGAGCGGAATTATAATTTTTGACTTTCATCTGCTCATCTGCGCTAGCAAGGGCTGTTTTGTATTCCTTACTCACCTCGGCAGTGATATCTGAATCAATCATTTTATCACAAGCCTCAATCTGGTCTTGAATATATCTCTCCCCAGACTTAATATTATAAGCTTCTAAATAATAGAAACGGGCTATTATCCATTGCGAATTTTTAAAGTTCTGATCAGCTAATCTCTTCTTCTCTAAATAGATACCATCCGACTCCTCTATTTTTGAAACAGTCACTAACGGCTTTTTTACTGGATTATCTAGAGATGCCAACTCGTCTAAAATAGCTTGAATAGCCACAATTTTGGCTGGAGGCAATTGCTCTAATGGCTTAATTTTCTGAGCCTCTTTATAAGCCTGAATAGCCTCCAAATAAGATTTAGCAGCAAATTTATCTTCCCCTTTCTGAAGTGCTTCTTGGTATAACCTCGTTGTATTTTTTTCTTGATTAATTAGGTTTGTTAATTCTGAAATTCGCTTGATCGGATAGGGCTCGTTTGGCAAAATTGCAGACGCTTTTTGGTAAGCCAAAATAGCTTGCGACCAACTAACTACTTTGTGATACTGATCTGCCTCCTTAATTGCAAGTTGATATAACATTTGTTTTTCCCGTTCATCGGCAAGCATAGCCAACTTCTTCTCTGCATCTGCAATACGAACCAAAGTTGCGTTATCATTTGGACGAATCTGAAGGGCCTTCTTGAAATCAGTAATCCCTTCAGCATATTTAGTAGCATTTACTTGTACATCACCAGAGGCAATTAATTTATCAAAGTCGGTATTTTGTTTTTGCTGATCCAACTCTAGTGCCAATAGACGTTCTGCATTCGCAATACGGGCTAAAGTAGAAGGATCATTGGGATGAATCTGAAGGGCCTGCTTGAAATCAGTAATCCCTTCAACATATTTTGTTCTATTTACTTGAGCATCACCAGAGGCAATTAATTTATCAAAAGCAGTATTTTGTTTTTGCTGATCCAACTCTAGTGCCAATAAACGTTCTGCATTCGCAATACGGGCTAAGGTAGAAGGATCATTCGGACGGATCTCAAGGGCCTGCTTGAAATCAGTAATCCCTTCAGCATATTTTGTCCTATTTACTTGAGCATCACCAGAGGCAATTAATTTATCAAAGGCAGCATTTTGTTTTTGCTGATCTAATCCTTGTGCTAAGAGACGCTCAGCATTCGCAATGCGGACTAACGTGGAGGCATCATTCGGACGGATCTGAAGGGCCTGCTTGAAATCAGTAATCCCTTCAGCATATTTTGTCCCATTTACTTGAGCATCACCAGAGGCAATTAGCTTATCAAAGGCAGCGTTATTCTTTTGCTGATCTAACTCTAGGGCTAATAAACGTTCTGCGTTAGCTATGCGAACTAAAGTAGAAGGATCATTCGGACGAATAGCTAACGCATTCTTGAAATTGAGGATCCCTTCAATATAATGAATCGCTTTAACCTGCGCATCTCCTGAGGCAATTAGTTTGCCAAACTCCCCATTTTGTTTTTGCTGTTCTAAAGATTGTGCGAATAGCAGTTCAGCATTCGCAATTCGAGCCTTAGTCGCTGCATCATTTGGGCGGATGACTAGGGCCTCCTTAAAAATAGCAATTCCCTCAGCATATTTGGTAGCTTTTACTTGAATATCACCGGAGGCTATTAACTTATCAAAGGCTGCATTATTCTTTTGCTGATCTAAATATTGAGCCAATAATCGTTCTGCATCTGCAAGTTTCTGCAAGGCAATGGGCTCATTGACAATCAATTTCAAGGCAGCTTTAAAGCTTTGAATCGCCTCGTAATATTTTATAGCAGAAACCTGAACATCTCCAAGAGCCAACAAACGGTTAAATTCGGCCTTAAGCTTAGCTTCACCAGATTGATTTTTTATATCTTCAGCTATCTCTTTAAGTTTTTCAATTACAAATTGATCTTTAGGCTTAATTTTTAAAGCCTCGGTATAAGCTGTGTAAGCGGGAGAATACTCCGATTTCTTTTCAAATTCTAAGGCCTCAGAAACTTTGAGATTAAATTTCTGGTCAATAATGCTTTTCAATGCATCCTTGATTTCTGTCTCAATGGCTTGATCTTCGATATTGATAATTGCATCAAAATTATCTAGCTTTCCATTTGGCGAATAATAGATTTTTCCAACTACAGAGCCTTCAAAACTTAATTTAATCCCTTCAACTTTTTTAAATATTGAAACCACAATAAAATATGGAGGAAAAACGCTATCCTTTTCCCAAACATTTGGAGGGACAAGAGTAGATACGTCAATATCTTTTTGGTAGTACCCATCTTTGACCACTGAGATGCGATATTCTTTGAAGTAACTTAGGTCAAAGTCGAACTTCCCACTAGATGAAACAGTGATACTTTTTTCCGTCTGCTTGGTTTCTAAGTTTATTAGGTTGACTATTGTTCCCTCTGCATCACCGCTCTCGGCCCTTACCTTTCCCGGTATTTGAAAATACTTATAGTTAGTTTTGTCTCCTTTTGTACGTTTTGATTGACCCTCAGAGAGAAATGAGCAAAAAACAAAAAGGCAAAACAATAAAATGCGTAAAAATCGATGATCCATAATTTGATGGATTTTATGAATAGACTAAACCAGGCCTCAGCAGCAAGACGCAAGCGATTATAATATTCAAAGATATACAATTTCGATCTGAAATAGAACCTCTAAAGTTCAGAATTATTAAGCTTGCTCTTTCGGTAACCATAGGTAAAATATAGAACTAAGCCAACAACTAACCAAATTCCAAATCTTATCCAATTGGTCATTCCAAGTTCACACATGAGATAAAGGTTTGTCAACAATCCAAGCACAGGAATTAGCGACCATTGCAGTTTGATCGCATAAATGGTCACAACTACTGAAACAGGGGCAAATAATAAATAAGAGATCAAAGATTCGGAATGTATTAGATCGATAAAAATCAGATGCCAATCAAAGGAATTGGAGGCATAGAATCCACTACTCAAAAGTAATATCATAACGAATAACCAGATTGGAAGCAAAGCATACCGACTATTGATATACGGGACAAAGAATCCTTTGGCCTTCCCAGCTCTTTTCCCATATGGATTTAAAACAAGTATACCACCAGAGACTAAGATAAAAGCAAAAAGAGTGCCGATGCTTGTTAGATCCGTCACTTCAGTTAGGTTCATAAATAAAGCTGGAATCGCAACCAAAAAACCGGTAACTATCGTTGAAAATGCTGGGGTCCGATGTGTTGGATGTATTTTACTAAATACTTTTGGCAACAAACCATCACGGCTCATGCTCATCCAAATGCGTGGTTGTCCAAGCTGAAAAACTAATAATACGCTGGCCATAGCTATTAATGCACTTAAAGCTATTATTCCAGAGAATTGGGTAAGGTGCAGACGGTTGAAAACAAATGACAACGGATCAGCCACGCCAAGTTCTTTGTAGGAAACCATGCCAGTTAAAACTAGACTAATGGCCACATATAAAATTGTGGTGATGGCTAACGCTAAAAACATTGAAATAGGAATATCGCGCTTTGGTTCCTTACACTCTTCAGCGGTCGTAGAAATCGCATCGAATCCAATGTAGGCAAAGAATACGCCTGAAACGCCCTTTAAAACACCTTTCAGTCCCTCTGGTGCAAATGGATGCCAATTGGCTGGGTTGACATAAAAGCCACCAACGAAAATAACAAGCAGTAAAACCCCAATCTTCAACAATACCATGGCATTATTTGCCAATTTTGATTCTCTAATTCCGATGTAGCAGATATAGGTTATTAAGACCACAATGGCCAAGGCTGGAATATTTGCTATGAACCGAAATTCTCCGAGAAAAGGTGCAGTTAGCCAGGCTTGATAAGCTTCTTGCAAAGCATTGGAAAAACTACCAAGCTGACTACCTTGGACCAAGCCTTGATTAACGGCGCTAAAACCTCTAAAAGCTGTCAAGTAATCGGTCGTAAGGTAAGATGGAATATGGATCCCAAACCCTTCTAGAAAACCGACGAAATAGCTA
Source organism: uncultured Bacteroidia bacterium (assembly GCA_903897145.1). GTDB lineage: Bacteria > Bacteroidota > Bacteroidia > Bacteroidales > Prolixibacteraceae > JAAFHB01. Next base: position 11,249 of record CAIUAN010000027.1, read on the forward strand.
GACCAGGATATAGCTACTGCGATATTTCCGATTGCATATTCCATAATTAAATCCCAACCAATAATCCAGGCTACCAATTCACCAAAGCTAGCATAGGCATACGTATAGGCGCTGCCGCTAATTGGTATTGAAGAGGCAAACTCAGCGTAACACATTGCTGAAAGACCACACGCAATTGCTGTAAAAATAAAAAGAAGGGAGATTGCTGGTCCACCGCTAGCCGCAGCATTGCCAATGGTGCTAAATATTCCAGCTCCTACGATAGCTGCCACCCCCATTGCAGTAAGGTCAACAACGGTGAGATTACGCTTAAGTCGAGTCTTTGCCGAGGCCAATACATCAGCCTCCTGCAGAATCAAAGAGAGCGATTTTTTGCGAAAAATAGCAGATAATCTCAAGAAAAATAGGTGTTGAAATTAAACTAAATAACGTCTAAGAAGTGCCCAAAACCTCTTTAACCAAAGAAAAAACTCAAGCTAAAAGCGAACTGAAAACCAAAAGATAAACCTTATAATTTAGCTAGTCTGCTTAACAGATAATGATCTGCCAGAACGATTGCTGCCATTGCTTCAACGATCGGAACCGCTCTAGGCAAAACGCAAGGATCGTGACGTCCCTTCGGGTTAATGGTAGTTTCGTTTTCACTTTTATCGATGGTCTTTTGTTCTTTCAAAAGCGTTGCAATAGGTTTAAATGCAACCCGGTAATTAATATCTTGACCATTAGAAATACCACCTTGAATACCACCTGAATGGTTTGTTACAGTGGTGACCTTATCACCAATTTTGGTAAAAATATCGTTGTGCTCTGATCCAGAAAGAGATGTTCCTGAGAAACCAGAACCATACTCAAAACCCTTAACCGCATTGATTCCCAACATGGCATGACCTAGATCGGCATGAAGCTTATTAAATACTGGTTCGCCCCATCCTGTTGGAACGCCTGTAATAACGCCACTAATGACACCACCAACGGTATCATGGTTACGTCCAGCTTCTTCAATACGAGCAATCATTTTTAAGGCTATCTCAGGATCTGGACAACGAACAATATTTGACTCGGTAAGAGTTAGATCTAATTCTTGATAGGGCCTTTCAATGGATATATGACCGACTTGAGAAACGTAAGCATGAATGGTTATGCCCAGTTCCGCTAGAAGTTGCTTAGCAATGGCCCCAGCAACTACTCTAGCGATCGTTTCACGCGCGGATGAACGTCCGCCGCCTCGATGGTCGCGCATGCCGTATTTTTGATCGTAGGTATAATCGGCATGAGACGGACGATAAACATCTTTAAGGTCGTTGTAATCGGCAGAGTGCTGATCTTGATTTTTGATCATAAAACCAATAGGTGTTCCCATTGTTTGACCTTGGAAGATACCAGAAAGGAATTCTACCTTATCGCCTTCAGCACGTTGTGTGGTGATATGTGATTGTCCCGGTTTGCGACGGTCTAGTTCATTTTGAATGAAGTCTAGATCGATCTTTAAACCAGCAGGACAACCGTCGATAACCCCGCCAATAGCTCCTCCATGAGACTCGCCATATGAAGTAAGTCTGAAAACTCTGCCAAATGTATTCATAATACAAAAATTAATAAACCCGAAGTTTGCACTTCGGGTTCATAAAAGTAAGCTATTTTATCGAATCTGGAAAACCAGATGACTATTCTTAATTACATCCGCAGCTACCACCTTTGCCATCGCTACAGCTACCTGTCTCGCAGCTTTCAAGGTTACTTTCGGTATCGCCACAGCCACATCCGCTACCGCAACTTCCACCGCTACTTTTGCTTTCGCCACTTCCACAGCCGCATCCGCTACCGCAACCACCGCCGCTGTTTTTGCTTTCGCCACTTCCGCAGCCACATCCACTACCGCAGCCACCGCCACTAAACATAACACTTAGCTCTTCTGGAGTTGCATCACGAACCTCAAGTACCTCACCGGTAAAATGAAGATTTTCCCCAGCTAATGGATGATTGAAATCCATTTTTACAACTTGTTCATCAACAGAGATCACAAGACCTTCCATCCGTTGGCCACTTGTTGACATCATTGGAACACTGTTTCCTGGTGCGATTAACTCTTCATCAATCTTACCATCAACCATAAAAATATGTTTTGGAAGATCAACTATTGCTTCATCATTCACTTCGCCATAAGCGTCTATTGCAGGAATAGCAATCTCGAAAACATCGCTAACATTCTTACCTTCAAGTGCTTTTTCAAATGCGGGCAACATCATTCCTGAACCGTATAAGAAAGATAACGGATTTTCTTTGCCCGCTGTTTCAAATACATCTCCACCTTTACCGTCTAACTTCAACTCGTAAGTGACGGATACCATTTTATCTTTTGAAATTGTCATAATTCTGAATTTATCTAATTTTTAAGACTACAAAGAAAACACGTTATTCTGATTTATACAATTATTGTAACGAAAAAAGGGTTAAAATGTTTTGATTTGATCAAAAATTAATAATGAGGATTCATTCCTCGCAAATATAAGGTTCTGATTAAGCACTAAAAACTAACGAATACCAGGTATCACAACTTCATATTTCAAATTATCTAAACAGACATATGCGGGCGTATTCATACCCCATGAGCCATTGTCAGTAGACGAAAAACGAAAAGTTATTTTATTTACTTTTCCTAAGGAAGAAAGATCAAGATTGGTCCATTTATTGACAATGTAATCTTTTGTATTGTCGTCAAAGCGATAATCGGCCAGGTAAAACTCTACCGATTTCAAGGAATCTCCTTTAGCACCAAACCCAATAACTGTCATCTTATAATAATCCTTATCGTTTCCTGAAGCTCCACCGAACTTTTTGGCAAAGCTTGGGTCTCCATTCCTAATGGTCAAAGCAGTATAAGTTGAGTTGCAGACATTGATGCTCGTCACTTTATATACTGAATCTTTTGCAAAGGAGGCAAAGGCATCGCCATCAAATGGAGGGTAATAGATCGCAAACTTATTTATGCCGTTTGCAGCATCAAAAACGCTGTATTGATTCGTATAACTACCATTGATAACGTCAGCTTTTTGCGAATAGGCAAAGCTATCCCATGAACCATAACTCGAACTGAAACTATTCGTAAAAGTTACTCCATTAGAAGTAAACTTACCCGAGCCATCGGCCCCATTCCAATAACCAGATGAACCTAAGGATAAACCTTCAAATCCAACATTTTTAACTAAAACAACATCTCCATTTTGCTTTTTACAAGCCATCAATGAGATTGAGATCAAAAGCGTTAACACTAAGTTTTTTTTCATTTTCAATAATTAGTAAATTTTAAAACCACAATTCAACAATGGAGGTAAACCCCAAAGAATAAACCCATCATGACTAAAATTCATGATTAGATCAACGCTAACGTTTTCAAAAACGAAAGCACAGCTTAAGTAAAATAAGTCTCAAAAAAGAGACATATCAGTCCTTAAATGTCAATAATAGAGAAAATGAATAACAATGAATTGTAGTTCACCTTTGCTATTTTTCCCGAAAGCAAAAAATTTAATCGTGTTTCGCGGCAGGTATTCTGGCTCACCTTCTTTTTGATCGCCTTCCCATCTATCGTTTGACAAACAGTGGCTTGTGGTTCAAAAAGTTTTTACTCAAGGCATACAGCTGCGGGTACAGCTCCGGTTTCACACCGGATTCCCTCTTCATCACCCATTCCAGACTTGGAATAAGTGATACCGAAAAACGTTTCAAAGGTATAATTTTTAATAATTCTTTCTGGTTTTTTACTATTTTTATTCCATAAAAATAGCACCTTATGAATCATCAAGAAGCAGCCCTTCGAATCGCATATCTTTGTGAAGAGCTTGACAGACACAACTATAAATATTACAGCTTAAATCAGCCAGAGATCGACGACTATACATTCGATCAACTTATGAATGAGCTAATTGTGCTTGAGAAATCATTCCCTGATTTACTCCATGAAACCTCCCCAACACAACGGGTAGGAAACGACATCAACCAAGATTTTAAGCAAGTAGCTCATAAATATCAGATGCTATCGCTGTCGAACACGTATACTGAAGAAGAGGTAGCAGACTTTGATCAACGAATTAGAAAGCTAACCGATGATAATTTCGAGTATGTGTGCGAGTTGAAGTTTGACGGAACCTCGATAAGTTTAACTTATGAGAATGGCACGTTGGTTCGCGCTGTTACACGTGGAGATGGGGAAAAAGGTGATGATGTTACAGCAAATGTAAAGACCATAAAAAGTATCCCTTTGCGATTGCATGGCGACTATCCAAAAGAGTTTGAGATTCGTGGAGAGATCGTTCTTCCTTTTAGCGTTTTTGAAAATCTAAATCGTGAGCGAGAAGAGATCGGTGAGCAGCCCTTTGCAAATCCAAGAAATGCAGCCTCTGGCACTTTAAAGCTTCAGAATTCATCGATTGTAGCCAGTCGTAAGTTGGATGCTTATCTCTATCATGTCTTAGGGAATAGTCTTCCAGAAGATGGCCATTATGAACTCTTGCAACATGCGGCAAGCTGGGGATTTAAAACATCAGAGCACACTCGAAAATGCAAATCTGTCGAAGAGATCTTTGATTTCCTAAAAGAGTGGAACATCAAAAGAAAAGATCTTCCAGTCGCTACGGATGGAGTGGTGATTAAAATTAATTCGATTAACCTACAGCAAGAATTAGGATTTACAGCTAAATCACCTCGATGGGCTATTGCCTATAAATTTAAAGCCGAACAAGAACGGACAATTTTACACTCGGTGAGCTACCAAGTTGGGCGCACAGGCGCAGTTACTCCGGTAGCAAATCTTGAGCCAGTATTACTCTCTGGAACCGTTGTTCGCAGGGCTACCTTGCACAACTCAGATGTTATTGCCAATCTGGACTTGCACTTAGGAGATACCGTATTTATTGAAAAGGGGGGTGAGATCATTCCCAAGATTATTCGTGTCGATTTATCGGAACGACACCCGATGAGCGAAAAAATTGCCTTCATAACCCATTGCCCAGAATGCAATACTGAATTAGTTAAACAAGAAGGAGAATCAGCTTTTTATTGTCCAAATGAAAGCGGATGTCCACCTCAATTGAAGGGAAAACTAGAGCATTTTATTGGTCGAAAATCAATGGACATTGATGGATTAGGATCCGAAACAATTGACTTACTCTTTCAAAATAGGTTAGTACAAAATGTAGCCGACCTATACGATCTAAGCTTCAATGATCTAACAAATCTTGATCGAATGGGCGAGAAATCAGCCAATCGAATACTTGAGAGCCTTGAATCGTCCAGATCCGTACCCTTCGAACGCGTTTTATTTGCACTAGGCATAAGGTTTGTTGGGGAGACAGTAGCGAAAAAGTTAGCAAGAGGACTTAAATCCATCGATCAAATTTCAGGTGCAAGCTTTGATGAATTGATAGCCATTGATGAAATTGGAGCAAAGATTGCGAAAAGCATTTTAAACTGGTTTCAGGAGTCAAAGAATCAAAATTTAATTGAGCGACTTAAAGCGCAACGATTAAATCTTGAGATCATCGAAAAGTTTAAAGACGGTCAAACAGAGAAACTTGGTGGATTATCAATTATTGTCTCTGGAACATTTGAGAAATTTTCACGCGAAGAATTAAAGAATTTTATTGAGTTACACGGTGGGAAGAATGTCACCTCTATATCTGCAAAGACAGACTATCTTATCGCAGGTGAAAATATCGGACCATCGAAATTAGAAAAAGCGGAGAAACTAAAAATTCCAATTATTTCGGAGGATCAACTTATTCAACTTACAGAATGAAAGTAATCATTCATTTAAGTATTTTTGAAAAATAGAACAGCTGTTAAATGATTTTGTAAGTTTGCCCCATAATGTTCAAGAAAGCTATAAAGAAATATACAGATAAGCGATTGCTTCGCAGTTTTCAAACTCAGGATAGATACATAAAAATCAACACCTTGAAGAATTCTAAGAATATTGGAATTCTCTGGAATCCAGATGATGAAGATAGCCTAGAGGCCTATGAGTTGTTCCGAAAAACACTGCAAGGAAGAGCGATCAAGCCTAATGGCTTAGCTCAGGTAGTGGTAAATCGGGAAATAGAATTACTGGCTACTGTGACTAATTCTGATTTCATCATGAAAAGCGATATTGGGCTCTTTGGACAACCAAAGAAAAGTTCAGTTGAACATTTTATTTCTGAACCATTTGATATCTTAATTGACTTAACGATAGCGAAAAGAAATGCGTTAATGTATGCTTTAGTTCATTCTCAAGCTACATTTAAAGTAGGATATCAAGGTTTAGAGCCAAATTTTTATGACCTGCATATTGATGTCATAGAAAATCCGAATTGTAAATACTTGTTAGAGCAGGTAATATTTTACCTTGAAAATATAAACGAATAGGCTTAAATCAGAAGAATGACTAAAAATTTCCGTGGAGCTGGAGTTGCCTTAATAACTCCTTTTAAAAATAATTTATCAATTGATTTCGAGGGACTTGCGCGTATTGTTGAGAATCAAATCAAAAATCAAATTGATTACCTCGTGGTATTGGGAACCACGGCCGAAACAGCTACTTTAAACAATGCAGAAAAGCAACAAGTTATTAATTTTGTTGCGAATCAAGTGAATGGAAGAATACCTATTGTAGTAGGTATTGGAAGCAATGACACGCAAGCTGTTTTAGAGAGCATGCAAAGCTTAGATTTATCCAAGGCAGACGCTATTTTATCGGTTGTTCCATATTATAGCAAACCTACTCAAGAAGGGATATTTCAGCACTACATGGCCATTGTCAATGCAAGTAAACTACCTATTATTCTTTACAATGTTCCTGGAAGAACTGGAGTTAGCATGTCGGCAGAGACGACGGTTAGACTCGCTAAAGCGTCAACCAAAGTAATTGCAACAAAAGAAGCATCAGGAAACATTGCTGAAATCACAAAAATATTGAGAGATAAACCTGCCGGATTTAGTGTAATATCGGGTGACGACAGTTTACTACTTCCAATTGTAGCATTAGGTGGAGATGGTGTTATTTCGGTTGCAGCAAATGCAATTCCAAAATCAATTGTAGACTTAACGCATTTTGCGTTGGATGGAGATTTTAAGGAAGCCGCAAAGCTTCATCTTAGGCTTCAAAGTTTTTCTGAGGCGTTATTTGTAGAAGGTAACCCTGCTGGAGCCAAAGCTGCACTTCATTCAAAAGGAGATATTGAAAACGTGTTAAGATTACCTTTGGTGCCAGTAGGTGCAGCAACCTATAAAATATTAGCCGATGAGATGCGCCTGCTCTCTTAACACACCATAGAGATAAGACAAGATCAAAAAAGGAGATTTATTTATAAATCTCCTTTTTTGATGATAACAAAGTATTGTAAAGTAACGATGCAATAGTCATAGGCCCTACACCTCCAGGAACAGGGGTAATAAAGGAGCATTTTGGTGCGACCTCATCGAATTTGACATCGCCTAAAAGTTTCCATCCTGATTTAGTGGTTTCCGATTTAACACGTGTAATTCCCACATCAATTACCACAGCTCCCTCTTTAACCATATCGGCGGTTAAAAATTCGGCTATGCCTAAAGCAGCGACAATGATATCAGCCTTTTGACAGATACCTTTTAAATCTTTGGTGCGACTGTGGCATAGTGTAACGGTGCAATCAAAACCTTTCTGAGAAAGCAATATACTCATTGGTCGACCAACAATGTTACTGCGTCCAATCACCACACAATTTTTCCCCGCAGTCTCAATCTTATAGCGGCGAATCAACTCTAAAATTCCAAATGGTGTGGCAGAGATAAATGCGGGCATTCCAGCCACCATGCGACCCACATTAACGGCATGAAAACCATCAACATCCTTGCGAGGATCTATTGCTTCAATTATTTTATCTTCTGAAATATGTTTGGGCAATGGTAACTGAACAATAAAGCCATCGAGGTCTTTATTGTTATTGAGCTCAGAAATACTCTGCAACAGTTTTTCTTCGGTAATATCATCTTCATAACGAATCAAGGTTGATTTAAAACCGACGCGCTCGCAAGCTTTCACTTTAGCAGCCACATAAGTCTCGCTGCCCCCATCATGCCCGACAAGGATGGCTGCCAGATGAGGAATCTTTCCTCCTGCAGCTTTGAGTGTTAAAACTTCTTGTGCGATCTCATCTTGCAAAACCTCCGATGTTTTCTTTCCGTCAATTAGCTCCATTGCTTCTGTATGTATTGTTTGTCCTTTTGAGATATAATAGTAATAAGCTTAGCGATGTCCGCCCTTCGCTTGTGTTAAGGCATTACGCATATTTCCACCTTGAGAAACCATCTTCATCATTTTGCGCGTATCAGCAAATTGTTTCAATAGTCGATTTACCTCTTGAATAGAAGTACCTGAACCTAGCGAAATACGTTTACGTCTTGAACCATCAATAATACTAGCATCGGCGCGTTCCTTTTTGGTCATAGAATGAATAATAGCTTCAATATGCTTAAAGGCATCATCTTCGATGTCGATATCTTTCATAGCCTTTCCCATACCAGGAATCATACTAGCAAGGTCTTTTAAGTTACCCATCTTTTTAATCTGCTGAATTTGTTTTAAAAAGTCATCAAAATTAAATTGATCTTTTGCTAGTCTTTTCTGCAGTTTACGAGCCTCTTCTTCATCAAATTGTTCATTTGCACGCTCTACAAGTGAAACGATATCACCCATGCCCAAGATTCGATCAGCCATACGATTAGGATAAAAGGCATCGATAGCCTCCATCTTCTCGCCAGTACCAACGAACTTAATCGGTTTAGTAACGACAGACCGGATAGACAAGGCAGCTCCACCTCTAGTATCACCATCTAACTTCGTTAATACAACACCATCGAAATCTAAGCGATCGTTGAACTCTTTCGCTGTATTTACTGCATCTTGACCCGTCATGGCATCCACAACAAACAGAATCTCTCCTGGATTTACAGCCTGTTTAATGGCTTCAATCTCTTTCATCATCTGCTCATCAACCGCTAGACGACCCGCAGTATCTATAATTACGACATCATTGCCATGTAATTTGGCATGTTTGATCGCTTCTTTAGCTATTTGAACTGGATCTTTACTTTCCGGCTGAGTAAACACGGCAACCTCTATTGATGCGCCAACGACCTTTAATTGCTCAATAGCTGCTGGTCGATATACATCACAAGCCACTAGAAGAGGATTCTTCCCATGCTTCGTTTTTAATCGATTGGCCAACTTACCTGTAAAGGTTGTCTTTCCTGATCCTTGAAGACCAGACATCAAGATTATTGCTGGTGATCCTTTTAAATTTACATCGACTGATTGTCCACCCATTAGCTCAATAAGCTCATCATGAACAATCTTAACCATTACTTGACCAGGGTTAAGTGCTTTAAGAACATCTTGCCCTAAAGCCTTTTCTTTCACCTTAGCCGTAAAATCTTTGGCAATTTTGTAGTTAACATCGGCATCTAAAAGCGCTCGACGGACCTCTTTTAATGTCTCAGCGACATTAATCTCGGTGATTTTCCCCTGACCTTTTAATAACTTGAAGGATTTCTCAAGTTTATCTGCTAAATTTTCAAACATGATTATTGGATTTTGAGATTACAAACTTACATGAAAAAACCTTTTGCACCAAGGCGCCTTGATAACTCCTTAACATCATGACTGTAAATCAATTGGACTTCTAATTGAATTTTATTTTTCTAAATTATGACCAAAAAGAACAGGACTTTCGGACTTATAAAGAGATTGCGAACCTGATGATCAAACTATCTATCTAGCTATCTGTTATTTAAAATTATTCTAAAATAAAGTACCTATTTGTTTATTCCAACTTATTATACCTATTTTTGCAACGGATTATTTACCATTAATTTTAGTTACTGTAATTATGAACATTTTCGTAGGAAGTCTGCCATTTAGCTTAGAAGAGGCAGAATTAAAAGGATTTTTTGAAGAGTACGGCGAAGTATCTTCAGCAAGAATCATCTCAGACAAATTTTCCGGAAGGAGCAAAGGATTCGGTTTTATTGAAATGCCGAATGACGAAGAGGCCAAAAAGGCTATCGAAGAATTAAACGGTGCAGAAGTTGATGGTCGCACAATCGTTGTGAACGAATCAATTGAAAAACCTAAAGACGGTACAAGACGTCCAGGTGGCGGCGGCGGCGGTTTTAACCGTGGTGGCGGCGGCGGTGGTTACAATCGCGGCGGTGGCGGCGGTGGTGATCGAGGTGGCGATCGTGGTGGTTACAACCGTGGCGGAAGCGCTGGTGGTGGTGACAGAGGCGGAAGCCGCAGAGACAGTTATTAAGCCGACTGAACGCACATCACTGTTTAAGACAGTGGCCGTTTGAAGTATTTTCGTGTCAATATCACTAAGATAATCCAAACAAAAGGATACGTTCTAAAACTTAGTTAACCATATAAAAGCATTGCAGAGTAATCTGCGATGCTTTTTTTATGTCTACGAAGTTTTTGCTAGATCAGAATTTACTGACCTTAACATCCTTCAATTCACCATTGATGCGAACTTTTACAACACCACCCTTCCGGGAAGCAATTCGATAGTTTGTAACCTTACTATTAAGCCATGTTATATCTACCACATAACCTCCCCTTGCGCATAATCCTTTTACATGACCATTATTCCAAGCTTTAGGTAGTGCAGGAAGCAAATCGATCTCTTGAGCATGCGACTGTATCAACATCTCTGCGATGCCTGCAGTAGCGCCAAAATTTCCATCGATCTGAAAAGGTGGATGTGCATCAAACAAATTTGAATAGACTCCTCCCCCTTTGTCATAATTGGTTCCAGTATCCCCCACAATATGAATGAGATTGCGAAGCAGTTGATAAGCATGATCACCTTCTAATAACCTTGCCCAGAAATTAATTCGCCAAGCCATCGCCCATCCAGTGCTTAAATCGCCTCTTGAGATCAACGTTTTCTTCGCTGCTTCAGCAAGCTTAGGCGTTGTTACAACCGAAATCTGCCTGCCCGGATGTAAGGCAAAAAGATGTGAGATATGACGGTGAGTATCTGTTGAATCATCTCTATCAACTTGCCATTCCATCAACTGTCCCCATTTGCCTATTTTAGGCTTTAGTAATTTTTCACGCAAAAGATTAACCTGAGCTCTATATTCTGAATCAACATTCAACAGAGTAGCTGCCTCGATATAATTGGTAAACAAATCCCATATAATCTCCTGATCATAGGTTACACCTGCTTCACGAGGCCCATGTTCTGGCGACCATCCATCAGGCGTTAAAAGTGCTCCACTAGCATCTGTAATCAAACGCTCCTCCCAAAACTCGCAAACTTCTTTTAAAATAGGGTAAGCAAAATTTCTAAGATAGGCCTTGTCAGCTGTAAATGCATAATGTTCCCATAGATGTTGACAATACCAGGCACTTGCTGGCGGATTCCATACAAAACTGCCAGCCCCATAGATATTGTTTTCAGTCTGAGCTGTCCATCCCTTAAGCGATTTATAATAGGCTTGAGTGGCTATTTTCCTTATCTCTCGCTGATTGTTAATGAAATCTAGAAATGGGATATGACACTCGCTTAAGTTCGTCACTTCTGCAGGCCAATAATTCATCTGCACATTAATATTAGAGTGGTAATCGGAGCGCCAAGAAGGCTTGTTGGAATTATTCCAAAGTCCTTGCAAATTAGCTGGCAGAGAACCTGGACGAGATGAACTAATGAGAAGATATCTTCCAAACTGAAAGAATAGTTCCTCGAGATCAGGATCCTTTCCCCCATCTTTATAAGCTACTAATCGTTCATCGGTTGGCAAATTAATAATAGCCGGATGGCTCTCGCCAACAGATAATTCAACCCGATCAAACAACTTCTTATAATTTACAATATGCCTATTAAACAATTGATTATAAGTGATTTTTTTGGAATTACGAATCTGCTGATCAATAACTTGATCTAGGTTTCCACCTCGCCAGCCCTTACTGAAATCGGGTTTGTAATTAGTCCCAGCTGCCAGTATAATCGTTATGCTATTGGCTTTTTCAAATCCTATCTTTCCATCTTTAATTGCGATTGACCCACCATCGTGTAGAATAGCAACTTTTGATTTATAAATTAACCCATTATCAAGTTTTCCAGTTATAGAAATTTCTTGATCACCTAAAGCGATAGTCCCCTGATGCATATCAGTAAGATTTAGTACTCCACTGACGGCACCTTTATGATCAGCGCTTAGATGCAATACCACTACTTGATCCTTGGCGCTACTAAAATATTCTCGTTTATAGTTTATATCATTGGAATTAAAGGAGACTGTGTGAACAGCATTTTTAAGGTTTAGCTCTCGTTTATAGTTTTTTGGGTCAGGAAGTCCATTAAAATCAAGAAAGATATCACCAAAAGCCTGATATTCACCAGTATCTTTCTCATCACCACTCCAAAGAGAGATCTCATTAAATTGAATATGCTCCTGTTCAACACCTCCAAATATCATCGCCCCTAGCCTTCCATTACCGATCGGCAAGGCTTCGGTCATCCAATCTTTTGCTGGCTTAGCGTAGGAAAGACATAGTTTGCTTGGCTGTGCCGTAGTTTGCCCAAAACTTAAAATGAGTATAGAAACAATAAATAGTGCTGAAACGATGGGATTTCTCATGTGTGAAAAAAATTGTAATTCGTAAAAAAAAAACGCTGCTTTTCAATCATTAATTAACATCAACGATTGAAAAGCGGCGCTAAGCGATTAAAAGAAAGCGGCAAATAGACTAGAAAAAAACTGGTTATCTAGCTTTTTGCAATTCTCATTACACGGTCGACAGCATCATCTACTTGAGCAATGCTCTCCATGCCTAAGGTCATGCAGTGAACACTTGTCTTTTTCAATGCAAAAGTGATAGATTCTTCGCGTTCTTTCTCGAGGATTTTATCGCCATTGCCAAAGATTTTCATCCCGATAATTCCTTTTCCATTGGCTTTAGCTCGATCTAAAAGTGCATTAATCTGAGCTGGAGTACCATCCATATGTGACTGAAAAGGATTAATGCGAGCCAAAATAACATCAACCCAAGGATCATCAACTGCGAGTTTAAGAGCCTCATAATTATGACAAGAAAGACCTACCGACTTAATAATCCCTTTTTGCTTGGCCAAAGAAAAATAATCGATATACCTCTTTTTCTCTTCCTGCCAATTTCCATTGGTCATACAATGAAGCAACATAATATCGAAATAATCGCTACCAGTTTCAGTACGAAAGCGGTCTAAGGCTTTGTCTACTGGCTCGCTTTTAGCTACATCATTGTAGGTCCACATTTTACCTAACAAGGTAACTTTCTCACGGGGAACTTCTTTAAAGACCTCACGAACAAATGGGTAAGAACCATAAGTATCAGCGGTATCAAAAAATCGAATACCTCGATCGTAAGCATGACGAGCCATTTTCACAAAGGTTGGAAGTCCAAGACGAGTTTGATTAGAAGCATGGGGGCCTCCTATCGACCCAGTACCTAATGCCACACGTGAAACTGTTAATCCGGTATTACCCAATTTAACTTGATCAACCTTTGCATTAGCTGGTAGAAAACCCTCTGCCGCAAATCCAGCTGTTGAAAGGGCAGCTAAACCAGCAAGGCTTACTGCCCCAGATTGTAGAAATCTTCTTCTATTTATTTGATCCATACTACAAATTAGATTATGTTATTGAAATACTTTACAATTTAAATTTAAGGAATTAAAAATCAAGAAATTTACATTTTCCAAGATAAGTTGGTGCAGCCATAGCGATAAAGTTACGACGGGAAATTTTAGAATTATTTTCCATTTTGACAACTAAATTAGGTCGATTTTAGGTTTTTACAATAGACATCCTTCGACTAGTAACATAGACAACTATTGAGAATTTTTAATCGTGGTTGAAATTAATAAAAATCTTGTAATACCAAAAACGAATCCGTTACCTTTGTCACATGAATAGAAAAAAGGAGATTACCGAGAATACAATAAAGAATCTAAAGTTTGAGTCCTTGAATGTGATTCAAGAGACGATGGTCAATGTGGATGACAAGGTTGCAAATATTGTCTTACTTGCTCCTACAGGGTCTGGTAAAACAGTCGCTTTTCTCCTCCCATTGTTGTTCCAACTAGATGAAAAAGCAGGAGGCACTCAAGCATTAATTTTGGTTCCATCTCGCGAACTTGCTTTGCAAATCGAGCAAGTTTTCAGACAGATGAGTACAGGATTTAAAGTCAATTGTTGCTATGGCGGTCATCCGTTTAAAACGGAACGTAATAATTTCTCAGAGCCTCCTGTTGTCTTAATTGGTACTCCAGGTCGAATTGCAGCGCACATTCGCAGAGGCAGTTTTAATCCAGAGACTATTCACACGTTAGTCTTGGATGAGTTTGACAAATCACTCGAGATGGGTTTTAGCGACGAAATGAGCTTTATTGTCAACCAGATTAAAAATGTCAAAAAGCGAATCTTAACCTCTGCTACCCAAGCGGTGGAGCTACCTAAATTCACCGGTATCAAAGATCCACTAATCCATAATTTCTTAACAGACGAAAATCGACCTAACATTTCCATGAAAGCCCTCAGGGCTAAGGAGAAAGATAAATTAGATATACTAATCAGGCTAGTCTGCACGATAGGAAATGAACCAACCTTAGTATTTTGCAATCACCGAGAAGCCGTTGATCGCATTGATGAATTACTTTCTGCGGAAGGTATTGTTCACGAGATATTTCATGGAGGCTTAGAGCAAGATGAGCGCGAGAGAGCCTTACTTAAATTCAGAAATGGCAGTCATCAAATTCTAATCACCACCGACTTAGCGTCACGAGGCCTAGACATCCCAGAGATCATGCACGTTGTCCACTATCAAGGAGCAAATACAGAAGAGGTTTTCATCCATCGAAATGGCAGAACAGCTCGCATGAATGCCGAAGGAAAGTCTTGGATTATCTTATCCGAAAAAGAATCACTTCCGCATTACCTGAATGTGGCTCCAGAGTTCGTTGAGCTACCCCAACTGATCAAGTTGCCAAATGCCCCATTTTGGATTACTCTTTATATTGGCGCTGGGAAAAAAGATAAAATCAGCAAGACCGATATCGTGGGCTTTTTAATCCAGAAAGGGAATTTGGTTAAGGAGGATATTGGTTTAATTACCTTACTCGACAACGCCTCCTTTGTCGCTATAAACCGAGAGAAAGCCAGACAAACTATTTCTGTTATTAAAGACGAAAAAGTGAAAAATAAGAAGGTGAAAATAGCCATATCAAATTAAAAAATCTTTGATTGTTCTTGTTTACAGAAAAAAATAAGTCTTAAATATCATGTATATTGACCGTATTAATTCAAAGCAATCATGAAATATAATCAGCTAGGAAACACAGGTGTTTTAGTCTCTGAAATTTGCTTAGGCACCATGACTTTTGGAGGAAAAGGGTACTGGAAGTCTATTGGAGAACTTCCTCAAAATAGTGTCAACAGCATTGTCAAAGCCTCTGTTGATGCTGGGATTAATTTTATTGATACAGCAAATGTCTATTCCGAAGGATTATCTGAGATCATGCTTGGCCAAGCGATAAAAGATCTGGAGATATCTCGACAATCATTAGTGATTGCGACTAAAGTTAGAGGTCGTATGGGAGAGCACGCAAATCAGGTCGGATTATCTAGACTTCATATCCCTGACTCTGTGGATGATAGTCTTAAAAGACTTGGGATATCCCATATCGATCTACTTTATATTCATGGTGTGGACTCCCTTACTTCGATCGAGGAAACCATGCGTGGACTTGAAGACGTTGTTCGTTCAGGTAAGGTTCGTTACATCGGAGTTAGCAACCACGCTGCCTGGATGATGATGAAAGCAAATGGATATGCCGATAAAATGGGATATGGTAAGTTTGTGGCTACGCAAAATTATTATTCCATTGCTGGAAGAGATATTGAGCGCGAGATCATCCCCATGTCGATCAGCGAAGGGATCTCTATCATTCCATGGAGTCCATTGGCTGGTGGATTTCTCTCTGGAAAATACACTCGAAATAAGGAAATTGCAGGGGACAGCCGAAGAGACTCATTTGATTTTCCTCCAATTGACAAAAACAAAGCCTATGACATTATCGACTTGATGATTTCCATTGGGGCACAACATAAAGTTACGGCCGCACAGGTGGCGCTATCCTGGGTACTGCGCCAACCGGGAATATCGAGTGTCATCATAGGGGCTAAAAATTTAGACCAGCTTCAGGACAATCTAAAAGCTATAGATTTGGTTCTAACAGAACAACAGATGAATGAGCTAAATGAGATCAGTCAACTTCCTTCAGAGTACCCTGAATGGATGTTTGTCCGTCAGGCCATGGGCCGGTTTCCTGGATAATTGTATTTTCGGTAAATTAGTTGATTAAATAACAACTAATTAGCTCTCGTTTTCTTAACTTGCAATAGAACCAAAAGAGCCGCCATGGATAATCTATTGCTTAAATACATGAATGAGCGTATTCTCCATGCAACGCGCAAAACCATTGAACCAGGCCCCGTAATTACCATTTCCAGAGAATATGGATGTTCGGGTAATCAATTGGCAGAAAAATTAACTGCTGAGATCAATAACAAAATCAGTGATTCTCAAGAAAAGTGGAGGTGGGTAAATAAGGAGATCCTGAAAATGGCATCTCTGGAGCTCAATATCCATCAAGACGAGGTTCGGAAAATTGCGGAGAGTATGCCTAAAAGCTATATCGCCGATCTCGCTCATTCATTTACTGACAAGTATTATGTGACCAATGAAAAGGCAAAAAAAATCATCGAGGAGGTTGTTCGTTGTCTAGCTATTCATGGCAAGGTAGTTATTGTCGGTCGTGGGAGCGAAGTCTTATCGCATAACATCCCAAAATCGATGCATATACGGCTCTTCGCCCCTATGCAGTGGAAAATAGACGCGATAAGCATCCGAAATAATTGCACGGCTATAGAGGCGAAAAAAATGATAGACCAAGGTGATAAGTTAAGAATTGCATTTCGGGATAGCTACCTAAAAAGGGAGGATCTGCCATTTATATACGACCTGGAGTTTAACTGCGCGAGATTAACCCAATCAGAAATCATAGATGTAATTCTGCAATTGGCAGAACGACATGCATTAATCCGCACCTAAACAGAGAGAGTTAAACAGCTCCAACATAGATTCCTGCTTTATTAAGAATCGATAAAAACTCGCTTCTTATTCTATTTCCGATGGCTGAAAATGCATTATTTCATTAACTTTGTCCTTCGCAAATAACAAACCTAAACATTCCTTTCTTTACAGTGCTATATATCAGTTAAGTATTCATTGAAAAGGGAAGTTAACACCTTGTTTCTTCATGCTTAAAGATGATCGGGGAAGTACGGATTACTTAAAAGAATATGCTAAATATTCGACGCTAATCGTACAAATGATTTTGATCGTCGGAATTGGATTTGGATTAGGGGTTCAGATAGACAAATGGTTTAAATTTGAACATCCGATGGGCATAGTTTGTTTAACTACCCTAGGAACCCTATTGGCACTAATTCTTTTGTTTAAAACATTGATGCGAAAGGGTTAAAAGCTTAATTAAATAAACTTAAAACAGTTAGATCTTTAGAAATTATGTCTTCGATTGCAAGAAAATTCATCTTAAAAATAATTGTGCTTACCTTACTTGTTTCGGGGATCGCTTCAGTTCTATTCTCTTCTGTTTTACAAGCCTATCAACTCAAAGCATTTCCTTATCAAATTTTGCTTTTAGCTTTTGCCACAACAGTGGGCCATCTGCTAGTTGTTCGAGCTTCAAAACTCAATACCCTGAAATTCTCGAATGCTTTTATGATCTCTGTAACCCTTAAACTATTTATTTACATACTATTTATGTTGATCTATCTCTGGATAGACCATTCACAAGTGATAATTTTCGCAGTAAGCTTTCTAATTTTATACCTAATTTATACGCTTTTTGAAGTCTCAGAAATTTTAAAATTTCTTAAGAATAATTCTTAAAAATCCTTTGAAGAAGCGACAAATTAACCTACTTTTGCGCCAATAATTTATAAAAATGACCCTACTAAGATCATTAGTTATAGTTTTTGTTACTTTTTTAGCCTCTCCGACCTTTTTATCGGCAAATGAGGAGCATGCTGCTTCGGACACAATTTCGCGCAAGAAATTCAATACCGGAGACATGATATTTAGTCATATTAAAGATAGCTACGAGTGGCATATCACGACTATTGGTCATACACACATCTCGATCCCACTTCCGGTGCTACTGTATAGTGAAACTTCTGGCTTCCACAGTTTCTCTTCAAGTAATTTCCATCACGGTGAAGAGGCTTATCAAGGTTTTCATATTGCCTCAGAAGGAAAATACCAACGAAAAGTTGTCGAGACCATGCCGGATGGAACAGAGGTTAAGCCTTGGGATTTCTCCATCACTAAAAATGTAACCTCCTTATTTATTAGCATCATCTTGCTTTTGGTGATATTCCTATCAGTTGCGAAACGATACAAAGAAAATTTTGCTCGTGCTCCAAAGGGGATTCAAAGCTGGATCGAACCAATCGTTGTATTTATTGTCGAGGACATTGCAATCCCTTCCATTGGAAAAGAAAAATAC
Source organism: uncultured Bacteroidia bacterium (assembly GCA_903897145.1). Taxonomy (GTDB): domain Bacteria; phylum Bacteroidota; class Bacteroidia; order Bacteroidales; family Prolixibacteraceae; genus JAAFHB01. The sequence goes on from CAIUAN010000027.1 coordinate 29,902, forward strand.
CAACGTTACCTCCCATTTTTGTTAACCATATTCTTCTTTATCTTCATCAATAACATGATGGGATTAGTTCCTTTCTTTCCTGGAGGGGCGAACGTAACTGGAGATATTTCAGTCACGGTAGTTTTGGCTTTATTTACCTTTGCCATAACCAGCTATAGTGGAACTAAAGATTATTGGATGCACATCGTGAATGCTCCAGGTATTCCGTTATGGCTTAAAATACCAATTCCACTAATGCCAATCGTTGAAATCATTAGTGTATTTATAAAACCTTTCGTGTTAACCATCCGACTTTTTGCCAATATGACAGCTGGCCATATCGTTGCACTTGGATTCTATAGTCTGATCTTTATATTTGCAGAGAAGAGTATTTTTGCTGGATATGGGATCTCGGTATTATCAATCGTATTTACCGTTTTTATGGGTCTGCTGGAACTACTTGTTGCCTTTATACAGGCGTATGTATTTACTTTATTATCGGCTCTTTATTTTGGACTTGCTCTTGAGAAGCATGTGCATCCCGAAGAGGCTCATAAGTAGGAAAGAATTAATAAACATAGATTTTTAAATATAAAACACAATTTAATTTTTAAACATTAATTAGTATGATAACATTAGCTGTAATTTTACAAGTAGCTGCAAACGTAGCGATTGCAAAAATGGGTGCAGGAATCGGAGCTGGATTAGCTGCAATTGGAGCAGGAATTGGTATTGGTCGTATTGGTGGATCTGCTGTTGAAGCGATTGCCCGTCAACCTGAAGCAGTAGTTGACATTCGTTCTACGATGATTGTTGCTGCAGCCCTCATTGAAGGAGTAGTATTCTTCGCAATTGTTATCTGCTTTTTGATCATGTTCGTATAAGTGACTTACAAGTTTAATCAGGAGTAATCCTTTTTACTAGTAAGGTTTTAGATTCTTAGATCAACAAAAAAAAATCATTATGGGATTAGTAATGCCGGATTTTGGGCTATTCTTTTGGATGCTCTTATCCTTTTCTATTTTACTTTTTGTGCTGAAGAGATTCGCCTGGGGACCAATTCTTCAAGCTTTATCTGATCGCGAAAAATCAATTGAAGACGCCTTGAAAATGGCTGAGAATGCCAAAGAAGAGATGTTGATTTTACAATCTGGCAACGAAAAGATTCTAAAAGAAGCTATTCTTGAGCGTGAGAAAATTGTTAAGGAGGCTAGAGATCTAAAATATTCAATTATTCACGAAGCTAGACAAGAGGCCGAATTAGAGGCTAACAAAATCTTGGAACAAGCCAAAGCTGCTATCGAGCGCGAACGTGCTGGAGCAGTGAGTGAAATTAAAATCCTAATCGCAAATTTCTCAGTGGAAATTGCTGAAAAAATTCTTCAGGATAAATTGGCCGATAATGCAAAACAGCAAGAGTTGATTCAAAATTCAATCGACCAAATCAACCTTAATTAAGCTAAATCAGATGGACGAAGGTAAAGTAGCCGTTAGATATTCAAAAGCACTCTTAAGTTTAGCGAAAGAGCAAGGTGTTATCTCATCGGTTATTGTCGATGTAAAAACGCTAGAACAGCTTTTAGATACTTTTCCACGACTCAATGAGGTCCTTGTAAGTCCAGTGGTTAGCACGGAGGAAAAACATAAACTTTTCAAACAAGTTTTTGAACCTTCATTTAATCCGCTAACATATGGCTTTTTAAATCTTTTATTAACCAATAAAAGAGAGGCATATCTTAAACGGATAACCCGATGCTTTATGGAATCATACCGCAAAGAAGAAGGGTTTAAAGCAGCCAAATTGACTAGTGTCATTGAATTAGATAAAGCAACGCTAGATAAGTTCAGCTCCTTGATCCAAAAGCATTTTAACACAAAAGTTGATCTCACGGTCGCTATTGACAAAAGCTTAATCGGCGGATTCATCTTAGATATTGAAGATCAAAGAATTGATGCTAGCATCGCGAGTAAATTCAGAAGACTGAAAAGAGAACTCTTGGAAAGTCAATCGTAGTATTTTTAAGAACATTATAATTAAATTTAGATATTATGGCCGGAATAAAACCTGCTGAAGTTTCCGAAATACTGAAAAAACAGTTATCTGGTTTCAAAAATGAAGCCGAATATGCCGAAATTGGAACCGTACTACAAGTTGGGGATGGTATCGCTCGCGTATACGGCTTATCTAATATTCAGTCGAACGAAATGGTTGAATTCAGTTCTGGAGTAATGGGAATTGTTTTAAACCTTGAAGAAGACAATGTTGGTTGTGTTTTACTAGGATCGTCTGAGCATATTAAAGAAGGCGATGCGGTTAAGAGAACTAATAAAATTGCTTCGATCAATGTTGGCGAAGGGTTACTCGGTCGAATTATTAACACCTTAGGTGAACCGCTTGATGGTCGTGGACCAATAACCGGTGAGCTATTTGAATTGCCTCTTGAGCGTAAAGCACCAGGGGTAGTATACCGTCAACCGGTAAAAGAGCCGCTTCAAACTGGAATCAAAGCGATTGATGCGATGATCCCGATTGGACGTGGACAACGAGAATTGATCATTGGTGACCGTCAAACAGGAAAAACAGCTATTGCCATTGATACCATTATCAACCAGAAAGAATTTTACGAAAAAGGGGAACCCGTATTTTGTATCTATGTTGCCATAGGACAGAAAGGTTCAACTGTTGCCAATATAGCCAAAACATTACAGGAAAATGGTGCAATGCCCTATACTGTGATTGTGATGTCAACCTCTTCGGATCCTGCAGCCCTTCAGTTCTATGCACCATTTGCTGGAGCTGCCATCGGCGAGTTCTTTAGAGATACCGGTCGTAATGCACTTATTGTTTATGATGACTTATCTAAGCAAGCAGTAGCTTACCGTGAGGTTTCGTTATTATTACGTCGTCCTCCAGGTCGTGAGGCATATCCTGGTGATGTGTTTTACCTTCACTCAAGATTACTTGAGCGTTCGGCAAAAATCAATGCGAGTATTGAAGTTGCTAAACATATGAACGATGTTCCAGATTCTATTCGCCATCTATTAAAAGGTGGAGGTTCCTTAACAGCCCTTCCAATTATTGAAACTCAAGATGGTGACGTATCAGCTTATATTCCTACTAACGTGATTTCAATCACCGATGGACAGATCTTCCTAGAGTCGAATCTCTTCAATTCTGGTATTCGTCCAGCTATCAACGTAGGAATTTCAGTTTCTCGTGTGGGTGGTAATGCTCAAATTAAGGCAATGAAAAAAGTTGCTGGTACCTTGAAAATTGCACAAGCAGAGTTTCGTGAGCTAGAGGCCTTCTCTAAATTTAGTTCTGATCTTGATCCTGCGACCAAAGCGGTACTTGATAAGGGATCACGTAACGTAGAGATCCTTAAACAAAAACAGTTCTCTCCAGTGAAGGTGGCCAATCAAGTTGCGATACTTTATTGCGGAACACAAGGATTGTTATCGAATGTTCCTAAACATCAGGTTCAAGATTTCGAGATTGAATTCAACGAAGTCTTGGAAGCTAAGTATAAGAAAACTCTTGAGTCATTAGGGAATGGAACGATTTCTCCAGCTGAAACTGACGTACTTGAAAAAGTTGCAGCAGAAGTCTCAAGCAAATATTCGATTTAAATCCTAGGTCAGTAACAAACAAGAAATAACCAGCGAATGGCTAATTTAAAAGACATTAGGACGAGAATTGTTTCTGTGAAATCAACACAGCAGGTTACCAGTGCCATGAAAATGGTTTCTGCTGCTAAGTTGCGTAAAGCACAAGATGCAATTATTCAAATGCGTCCTTATGCCGATAAGCTGAGCGAGGTGCTCTCTAGTGTTAGTAGCAATCTAAGCTCAGATATTGAAAATAAATATGCCAAGAGAAATACAATAAATAAAGTTCTTATCGTAGCAATCACCTCGAATAGAGGACTATGTGGAGGATTCAACTCAAATGTTATTAAACGAACAGTTGAACTAGTCTCTGTAACGCATAAAGATCTAGCAAAGAAGAATAAAGTTGATGTTGTTGCAATTGGTAAGAAGGCTGTGGATGGCTTAAAATCGAAAGGGATAAAAGTATCGAACAGCTACCTTGAGCTATACGACAAACTAAACTTTGCATCTGTAAGTGAGATCGCTCAGGCGATTATGGACAGCTATGCCAATGGAGAATATGACCATATTGAATTGGTTTACAACCAATTTAAAAATGCAGCGGTACAGAATCTTGTAAACGAGCAATTTCTTCCTGTCGGAGATATCGTGCAAACTGAAATAAAAACAAAAAAGTCAGGTTATAAACCATCTTACTTTTTCGAACCATCGATGCAAGAGATTGTGGTAAAAATAATACCTCAATCACTTAAAATACAATTCTTTAAAGCTATCTTAGATTCTGTTGCTTCAGAACACGGAGCTCGTATGACCGCCATGCATAAAGCAACAGACAATGCATTTGAACTCATTAGAGAGCTTAAATTAAATTACAACAAGGCAAGACAAGCTTCGATTACCAACGAGATTTTGGAAATTGTAAGTGGTGCAAATGCCATGAAAGGTTAAAGAAAATAAAGCATTTAAGCATAAAAATTTAATAAAATAAAGTATTATGTCGCAATCCAAAGGCAAAATCGTTCAAGTTATCGGACCTGTTGTTGATGTCAGCTTCGAACAGGGAGGTAGTCAATTACCAAAAATATTTGATGCGCTAGAAATCACGCGTGAGAATGGTCAAATATTAATTCTTGAATGTCAACAACATATCGGAGAGCAGACTGTCCGTACCGTTGCAATGGACTCTACCGACGGACTTTCTCGTGGGATGGAAGTTATTGGAACAGGAAAAGCCATCTCAATGCCCGTAGGCGATGAGATCAAAGGTCGTTTGTTAAACGTGATCGGTGAAGCGATTGATGGAATTGGTTCTATCTCAAAAGAGAGAAGTTATCAGATCCATAATGATCCCCCAAGATTTGAAGATTTATCTACTGAAAAAGAGGTCTTATTTACCGGTATCAAAGTAATTGATTTACTTGAGCCTTATTCAAAAGGTGGTAAGATTGGTCTATTTGGTGGTGCTGGTGTTGGTAAAACCGTGATCATCATGGAGCTTATCAACAACATTGCAAAGAAATACGATGGCCAATCAGTTTTTGCTGGCGTTGGAGAGCGTACACGTGAAGGAAATGACCTTCTTCGTGAGATGATCGAATCTGACGTTATTAAATATGGTGAGGCTTTCAAAAAGGATATGTTAAATGGTGGATGGGATCTATCATTAGTTGACAAAAAAGAGTTAGCTAAATCAAAAGCAACCTTAGTATTCGGTCAGATGAACGAACCACCAGGAGCACGTGCTCGTGTGGCTCTGTCTGGTCTTGCTGTTGCGGAATATTTCCGCGATGGTGACAAAAAAGGTAAAGGAAACGATATCCTATTCTTTGTGGACAATATTTTCAGGTTTACTCAAGCAGGTTCTGAAGTATCAGCACTTCTTGGTCGTATGCCATCTGCAGTAGGTTACCAACCAACACTGGCAACTGAAATGGGACTATTGCAAGAACGAATCACCTCTACAAAATACGGATCTATTACTTCCGTGCAAGCGGTTTACGTTCCTGCAGATGATTTAACTGACCCGGCTCCTGCTACCACGTTTGCCCATCTTGATGCAACAACCGTATTAAATCGTAAGATCTCTGAAATGGGTATCTACCCAGCTGTTGATCCATTGGATTCAACTTCACGTATTCTTACTGTTGATGTGGTAGGTCGTGAGCATTATGATACCGCTCAACGGGTAAAAGAGTTACTACAACGTTATAAAGAACTACAAGATATTATTGCAATCCTTGGAATGGATGAGTTATCAGAAGCTGATAAATTAATCGTTCACAGAGCACGTCGTGTTCAGCGTTTCCTTTCACAACCTTTCCATGTTGCGGAGCAATTTACAGGTATGAAAGGAGTTTGGGTTGCCATTGAAGATACTATCAAAGGCTTTAACGCCATTATTGATGGAAAAGTAGACCAATATCCTGAGACAGCCTTTAGTATGGTTGGAACTATTGAGGAAGCGATAGAAAAAGGTGAACGTTTAATTGCCGAATCTAAGTAACCTCATTAACTCAATAAAAACTCGCTTTTATGCTCTACCTTGAAATTATTTCACCTGAAAAATTACTCTTTGCTGGTGAAATTTCGATCATTAAGCTCCCTGGAGTATCTGGATCTTTCGAGATTATGAAGAACCACGTACCAATCATATCTACCTTAAAACAAGGTAAGATAAAAGTCAAGGAGACCAGTGGTATCGTTTCTTATTTCGATGTTGAAGGTGGTTTAGTTGAAGTATCAAACAATGAAGTTAAAGTTCTAGTTGAATAACATAGATAATTAATTAAAAACAAGGGGGTGATTCAATACGAATCACCCCCTTGTTTTTTGTTCTTAGTTAGCCTTAAAATCAACCATTGTATTGAAGTTCACTGAGGTTTTTATAGATGCCATCAGTTTTCTTCATCAATGTTTTGTGTGTCCCCTTTTCAGCTATCTGCCCTTTGTCCATAACCAAAATCTGATCCGCATTTCGAATCGTAGATAATCGATGGGCAATTACAATCGAAGTTCGACCCGTCATCAATTTCTCTAATGCATCTTGAACCAGACGTTCTGATTCAGAATCCAAAGATGAGGTAGCCTCATCCAGAATTAATATCTTAGGATTCTTAAGCACCGCCCGAGCAATCGCAATACGCTGACGCTGACCTCCTGAAAGCTGTGTTCCCCTCTCCCCTACAATGGTCTCAAATCGTTCCGGGAAACGCTCAATAAACTCCATCGCATTGGCTTTTAAGGCAGCATCATTAATCTCTTCATCTGTTGCATCAATCTTGCCATAGGCTATATTTTCGCGAATAGAGCCTCCGAAAAGGAAGATATCTTGCGGAACTAAAGCAATCTGATGCCGAATGGCTGAGATTGAAAATTCGCTGCTATCTCGGCCATCAAAGCATATACCGCCTTTGGTTGGAAGATGTAAACTAAGTAATAACGAGGCAATCGTAGATTTTCCTGCTCCACTAGAACCAACTAAGGCTATCAATTGGTTGGAGGAGATCTCAATATTGATGTTACGCAGAACCAGTTCATCACTGCGCATAGGGTAGGCAAACGATAAATCTTTGAAGGTGATCTGACCGTGTAATTCTTGGTCCGAAGCGATTTGAGCTATCTCAACCAATTGCTCCTCCTCTTCATTGAAAAGTGCAAATAACTCCTCTGTAGCTCCAATAAATTTCTGAATACTTGTAAACACGCTTGCTAATCCGCCAATGGTTCCACCTACAAAAGCCGAATAGATGACAAATGAGAACAAATCACCTGGAACAAGCTCTCCTGTCGATAGCATCGATGATCCTTTCCAAATTACGGCCGCAAGAGCTCCAAATAGACCAAGTATAATAAAGGAGGCAAAAGCACCCCGATATTTACCACTTCGCATACCCATCTGAGCAATGGTTTCAGTTTGTTTCCGATACCGATTCATCTCAAAAAACTCGTTGGTATAAGCCTTTACACTTTGAATTCCTTGCAGCGTTTCTTCCACAACCGTATTTGATTTACCCACTTCATGCTGAACCTCTTTTGAAATCTTGCGAATATAACGACCGAACGTCCGTGCAAAGATCATGGTTGGTGGTAGGATAACCAACATAAACAACGTTAGCTTTATGGAGGTAATGGCCAATAAGGTGATACCACCTATAATTATGATAATCTGACGAATAAGCTCAGCCAACGTAGTGGTCATAGTCTCTTGAAGCAATGTGATATCTGCAGAGATACGACTATTTAACTCACCTACCCGATGCTGTTCAAAAAACTTAAGAGGTAAACGAATTAAATGGTTGTAAGTATCGCGTCGAAGATAAGCCAACGCTTTTTCTGTGACATTATTAAAAGTGACAACTCTAAAATAGGAAAATACGGCATTTAGAAGTAAGACTAAGCCTAATAATAGTGCTACATCATTCATTTTACCTGGAGTCAGAGAGGTTGCAGAATTGACCATCTCACCAAGTAATTTCGGGAATGCTAGATTGCCTAAGCTAGAACCTAACAAAAACACAACTCCGATTAAATACTCTTTACGAAAAGGCTTAATGTATTTATATAATTTGAAGGCATTTTTGAGTCCTGCCTTTGTAATCTTTTTCTTCTCTACTTCTACCATTTTCAACTATTCAAAATTTATAATCTACGATTAGAACATCATATCTTTTCTATAATCTAGCGCTAGCGCGACAAAAGCTGATAGCCGTTCTGAACCGTAAAATTATCATACTATTTTTAATTGACCTAACTTCTGAGAAATATAATCCACGAACGACTAAGGAGCAACATAAACAGGGAAAAATAACCTTTCTAAAAATCTATTTTCAGAGCAAAACAAATTGACTAGAATCAATCTAAACAATGTTTATAATCATTATAAATTAGGCACTTACGGAAATTTATGATCCAATTACAAAACCTTTTTTTCTACATTTGAATGATTCCAAAACTCACGGAATATGAAATTTATTAACCTCTAATAATAAATCAAGATGCCAACGAATTATTTTAAAAACTATCCAGATCCAGCTGGATTTTTCGAAGAATACGGGGGAAGTTTTATTCCGCCGAACCTGCAGACAGAGATGGAAAAAATTACCGATGCCTACTATTCTATTAGTAAGTCGCATCATTTTATTTCAGAGCTAAGAAGTATTCGGAAGCATTATCAAGGAAGGCCTACTCCGGTCTATTTTTGTAATCGATTATCTGAAAAATATGGAGCTAGGATCTATCTAAAACGGGAGGATTTAAATCATACTGGAGCTCATAAGCTAAACCACTGCATGGGAGAAGCCTTACTTGCTAAATATCTAGGCAAAAAGAAGTTAATCGCCGAGACAGGTGCAGGACAGCATGGAGTTGCTCTAGCTACCGCAGCTGCCTATTTTGGATTAGAGTGCGAGATTCATATGGGCGAGGTTGATATACATAAGGAGCATCCGAATGTGGTTCGGATGCAGATCTTGGGAGCTAAAGTCGTTCCAGTTTCTCATGGATTAAAAACATTAAAAGAGGCAGTGGACTCAGCGTTTGGTGCCTATATGCAAGACTTTGAAAACAGTATATATTGCATTGGATCAGTGGTTGGCCCGCATCCCTTTCCAATGATGGTGCGCGATTTTCAGCGTGTGGTAGGCATTGAAGCGAAAGAGCAATTCTTTGAAATGACAGGTGAGCTACCAGACAATGTAATCGCCTGTGTTGGTGGTGGAAGTAATGCCATGGGGATATTCTCGGCCTTTTTAGAAGATCCAGAGTGTAAGTTATATGGTGTTGAGCCAGCTGGTCGTTCATTTGATTTAGGCGAGCACGCAGCCACTATGACCTTAGGCACACCTGGAATGATTCATGGATTCAAATGCTATGTCCTTCAAGATGAAAATGGCGAGCCCGCTCCTGTCTATTCAGTAGCCAGCGGTTTAGATTATCCAGGAGTCGGACCAGAACATAGCATGTTGAAAGATTGGGGAAGAGTTATTTATGAGTCTGCCAACGATGCGGAAACGATCGATGCCTTTTATGAATTAAGTCGATTAGAGGGTATTATTCCTGCTTTAGAAAGTGCACATGCAGTGGCGTATGCGATTAAATTAGCGAAAGATCATCCACGTCAATCAATCCTTATCAACCTTAGTGGAAGAGGTGATAAAGACATTGATTTTGTAATGGAAAAATACGGATTACCTAAATAATAGCTACTATTTAGGTTTTAAAACCTTTACAAAAGCCCTTCTGCATTCGTGCCTAAGGGCTTTATTTTTTTGTAAATCTTGAACTAAGAAGATTATAATCCAACAAAAATTATCATTTTTACATCAACTAAATCTAAACTATGGACCGGAGATTATTTATCAATAAAGCAGGACTAGTGAGTGCATCAATAGCTGTTGCAGGTAGTGCTAACTCACAATCTAACGAGAAGAAGCCATTAAAGGTGGCCGTAATCGGACTTGTACATGCTCATGTGCATGGCATTTTAGGTCGTGCTAAAAATGGGGATATAGAAATCGTGGCTATCGTCGAGCCCAACAAAGCCTTAGCCAATCGCTATTCAAAATTGCACAATTTCAGCATGGAATTGGTCTATGATACAATGGATCAAATGATTACCAAAGTAAAACCTGAAGCAGTAAGTGTATTTTGCAGCACTTATGATCATTTAAAAGCGGTTGAGTTTTTTGCACCTAGAGGGATCCACATCATGGTTGAAAAGCCTTTAGCTGTAAGCGTGAGTCATGTTAACAAAATGAGAGAATTGGCTTTGAAACATAATATTCAGCTACTTACTAACTACGAGACCAGTTGGTATGGAACGCATAAAAAGGCGTGGCAATATATGATTGAAGAGCACAAAGGTGGTGATCTACGCAAAATAGTTTTTCATACTGGTCATTTAGGTCCAATCGAAATTGGAACGAGTAAAGAGTTTATCGAATGGCTAACCGATCCAGTTTTAAATGGAGCTGGAGCACTCATGGATTTTGGATGCTATGGGGCAAACATGGCTACTTGGCTGATGAAAGGTGAAAGACCTTTGACCGTTCAATGCACTACCTTGCATATCAAACCAGAGATCTATACAAAAGTCGAGGATGAATGTACCATCGTGTTAACCTATCCAAAATCGCAAGTGATCATTGAAGCCTCTTGGAACTGGCCATTTAACCGAAAAGACATGGAAGTTTACGGTCAGCATGGCTATCTAATCTGTGAAGATCGTGCGAATATGAACTACCGCTGGAAAGGTGATAAACAAGCGACAAAAGAGGTTGTACCGGAAAATGCAGCCCCCTTTAGTGACCCGTTTGCTTTTTTAAATGCCGTGGTCAAAAAACAAGTGACGATTCCATCATTTGACTTATCCTCCTTAGAAAATAATGTGGTGGTGGTTGAGATACTCGAGGCAGCTAAGCAGAGTGCTAAATCGGGTAAAGTAATCAAACTCTAGATAGTCTATAATAAATCAGCCCTGCAGAAAGTTTTGCTTTTCTACAGGGCTGAAAAATTTAATCTATATCTTTTAGTTCGAGCGAGGATTACGCACTAGACGATGACGATCTTTAATCGCGTTCTCTGGCTTTGGACGTGAATCTGTCCGCTGTGGACGCTGCTGATGCTGATGTTTAGGTGCTTTCACTGGATTGTGATCAATCAACGGATAAGGATGATTTTCAACTACCGGGATCTTTTTACGAATCAGCTTTTCAATATCTCTTAGATAGGCTTTCTCTTCTGCATCACAAAACGAGAAGGCTGTCCCCTTGGCTCCTGCCCTACCCGTACGACCAATTCGGTGCACATAGGTTTCAGGAATATTGGGAAGTTCATAGTTTAAAACAAATTCCATTTGATCAACATCGATGCCACGTGCTGCAATATCGGTAGCCACCAAAACTCGAGTGGTTTGATCCTTGAAGTTTGACAAAGCTCTTTGACGTGCATTCTGGGCTTTATTGCCATGAATCGCCTCTGCCTTAATATTATGGCGTAATAGATCCTTAACGACCTTATCAGCACCATGCTTTGTTCGTGTAAAGACTAAGGCCGATTTAATACTCTGATCGCTTAAAACATCCATTAAAAGGGAACTTTTGTTTCCCTTATCTACAAAATAGATAAACTGCTCAATGATGTCAACGGTTGGTTGACCAGGTGCAATCTCTACCTTTTTAGGATTTTTAAGAATAGTGTCTGCTAACTTAACAATCTCTGGAGGCATGGTAGCCGAGAAAAATAGCGATTGACGTTTATGCGGAAGTGCAGCGAGAACTTTCTTTACATCATGGATAAAACCCATATCTAACATACAGTCGGCTTCATCTAAGACAAAGATTTCGATGTCGCGTAGGGATATAAATCCTTGGTTCATCAGATCTAATAATCTGCCTGGTGTAGCTACTAGAATGTCAACACCACGTTGTAAAACCTGAACTTGAGAATACTGATTAACACCGCCGAATATAACGGTATAAGAAAGCTTCGTATGTCGACCGTAGTTTTTAAAACTTTCGCCAATCTGAATAGCCAACTCTCTAGTTGGAGTAAGGATTAAACTTCGTATTTTCTTGCGTCTATCAAAAGTCTGAGTAGTCGCTAATAGTTGTAGGATTGGAATAGCAAATGCTGCTGTTTTACCGGTTCCTGTCTGAGCACATCCCAATAAATCGGTACCATCTAAAACAATCGGAATCGCTTGGGACTGAATGGGTGTTGGGGTTGAATAACCTTCTTCTTGAAGTGATTGAAGAATTGGTTCAATAATTTGTAATGACTTAAAAGGCATGAATGATTTTTAGTTGCTGATCTTATCTTAATGAAAAATAGACTCAGCGGTAAATTAAAATATCGGCAAAGATACAATTAATTAGCGGGTTTTCAGGATTTTCTATTCTCTGGGTAGAGTGAAGTAAATTGACTGACAAGTATTTCACCAATAAAGATCGTTTTTAGCTAACCCATCATGCAAAAAAATTGGCTCATTGAAAGTGAATTCTTTCAATGAGCCAATCTGTTATATTAATACTGATTTACGCTACAAATATTATTCAGGACGACCGCCTCTTCGGGGTCTAGGGTCATCTTCAGGAATCATTTTTTCAATCTTAGCATCAAACTTCAGTCGCTGCTCTTCATTGAGCTGACTCCTAATTTCCATTAAATGAGTGATTCTTAACTTAGCCATCTGAATGCGAATGACTCCCACCTTATCAATATTCTGGTTAATAGCATCTAAATTAGGCGAATCTGCAGTCGTTAAACTCTTCTGATGAGCCATTGCCTCACCCAGCTGATTGCGCAGTGGCTGAAGTTGTTTTTCAAGGGCCATCTTGCTTTTTTTGAATTGCGTTAGCTGTGCCTCTGTCAGATGAAATTCAGCAAACGGATTTCTTGGTCCTCCTTTACCTGGATGCCATTCTGAATTTCCATGTTCTTTAAAATCTTTTGGACCTTTATCCTCTGGTTGAGACATAACCGAAAGAGATAATCCTAAAAGTAAAGCAAGACTTAAAAATGTAGCTTTCATATTCTTAATTTTTTATTATTTAAGGTTTTGAGGTATATATCCACTTTGATACGATTGGGTAAAATAGGTTTAAAACCAAATCGTTTATTTGAGGATCATGAATGAACTTAATAGACAGGAAAGAGATGAAACAAGGGCAATTTTCAGTTACAACTGGAACGGACCAGGTACCTCATACCATTTTTGAGTTGGTTCCGCTGGGTTATAGTCTTGAATATACTGGATTGCTTGAGCGGCATCGTCGGCTATAAAATAAAGAGACCTATAATCTTCTTTAGCAAACGACTCACGATAAGCCACTTCAAATTGCTCAATTAAAGCATTGTAGAAGCCATAGCTATTAATCAACACAACCGGTTTGTGATGGTATTGTAATTGCTTTAAAGTAATGACCTCCAATACCTCTTCAAGAGTTCCAAAGCCACCAGGCAACGCAATAAAAGCATCTGAACGTTTACGCATCAGATACTTACGTTCCCGCATATTGGGCGTAATGATCTGTTCGTGATCGAAGGGAGAAGAGAGCCTGTGGTTATGAATTAATTCAGGAATGATGCCGATAGAGATAGCTCCAGCTTCTCTAGATGCTTCGGCTACGGCATGCATCAATCCTACTGAGGCTCCACCGTAAACAAGGGAGTGATGATTTGAACCTATTAGTGCACCGAGCTCCTTTGCCTGTTCGAAATATTTCTCAGGTACAGCATTGCTTGAAGAGCAGAAAACGCAGATGTTCATAGGCCTAAAAAAAAGCCTCTATCAGAATTTCCGATAGAGGCTATATGAATTAAATATCAATATTCGCGTAAGTCGCATTGTCTTCAATAAACTTCCGACGAGGCGGCACATCATCACCCATCAGCATGGAGAAGACATGGTCAGTCTCAGCAGGGTTTTCAATCGTCACCTGACGTAAGGTACGTGTTTCTGGATTCATGGTGGTGTCCCATAACTGCTCAGCATTCATCTCTCCAAGACCTTTATAACGCTGAACATGCAGTCCTTTTTCATTTCCTCCAGCCCACTCTTCAATTAGATTGATCCGCTCTTGCTCCGTCCAACAGTACTGCTCTTGCTTCCCTTTTTTAACCAAGTAAAGCGGTGGAGTAGCAATATACAAGTAACCATTAACGATTAAGTCATACATATATCTGAAGAAGAAGGTCATAATCAACGTTGCGATATGTGATCCATCCACGTCCGCATCGGTCATGATTACAATCTTATGATATCTTAATTTCGAGAAATTTAACGCTTTATGATCCTCTTCGGTTCCGATAGAGACACCAAGAGCGGTATAGATATTACGTATCTCTTCGCTGTCAAACACACGGTGTGACATAGCTTTCTCCACATTTAGAATTTTACCTCTAAGCGGCAAGATAGCTTGAAACTTACGATCACGACCCTGTTTAGCTGTACCACCTGCAGAATCCCCTTCGACAAAGAATACTTCACATAAACCAGGATCTTTTTCCGAACAATCGGCTAATTTTCCTGGTAAGCCACCACCAGTTAAAATACTCTTACGTTGTACCAATTCACGCGCCTTACGAGCGGCATGACGAGCAGTAGCAGCCAAGATAACCTTGTTAACGATGATCTTCGCTTCACGAGGATGCTCTTCTAAATAGTTAGCTAGCATCTCGCTAACAGCCTGGTCTACGGAAGCACTAATCTCAGAGTTACCTAGTTTTGTTTTTGTCTGACCCTCAAATTGTGGCTCTTGAACCTTTACAGATAACACGGCTGTTAATCCTTCCCGAAAGTCATCTCCACTAATCTCAAATTTCAGTTTCGACAACATACCACTCGCATCCGCATAATTCTTAAGCGTACGCGTTAAGCCTCTGCGGAATCCAGTCATATGTGTACCACCTTCGATGGTATTAATGTTGTTTACATACGAGTGGATATTCTCGGTATAAGAGTTGTTGTAACACATTGCGATTTCAACTGGAACATCATTTTTCTCCGTTGAAATATGGATTGCCTCTTCGATAAGTCGCTCACGCGTTCCATCAAGGTAATCCACAAACTCAGCCAAACCACGTTCTGAGCAAAAGACCTCCTTTTTAAAGGAACCATCTTCCTCTTCAACACGATTATCGACAATTGTAAGTGAGATTCCTCTATTCAAAAAAGCTAGCTCTCTCAAGCGAGCTGAAAGAATATCAAATTTAAATTCGGTCGTTGTGAAGATTGTTCCGTCAGGAATGAAATTAATGATAGTTCCAGTTTTATCAGAATCTCCAATGATTTTAACATCACCTTGCGGGAAACCTTTTTCAAACTCTTGAACCCAGATTTTTCCACCACGATGAATCTCCGCACGAAGATGTGTAGACAAGGCATTCACACAAGAAACACCCACACCATGCAATCCACCAGAAACCTTGTAACTATCTTTGTTGAACTTACCACCAGCATGCAAGACAGTTAAAACAACCTCCAAAGCTGATTTATTCTCACCCGTATGCAATTCCGTTGGTATACCACGTCCATCATCCGTAACGGTAACAGAACCATCGGTATTAATTTCCACATCAATATTTTGACAATGGCCAGCCAATGCTTCATCAATTGAATTGTCGATCACCTCATAAACAAGATGATGCAACCCTTTTATATTAATATCCCCAATGTACATTGCAGGACGCTTACGCACTGCTTCAAGTCCTTCTAGTACCTGAATACTGTCGGCACCATAGCTTTCAGCTTCATTGGCTAATCTATCCTCTAATTCACTCATCAGTAAAAATAATTACATTAAAATAAACAATTTAAACCTTTGGATCTTACAACCAGAAACTTACCATTAATTGTTGCAAAACCCCTCAAAAATTCAACCAAATCTGAATTTCAAAATTGGTGCTTTCTGATCCCTAGGTGTGCAAATATAGTAAAAATAAACGTTTAATTTTTATAATTTACCAACCTAAAACTGTTAAATAAAGTAAAAAAAATTAAAAGTCAACAAACTGAAAAACAACGGATTATATCGAATACCGAAAAAACTTATCCACAATAAGTAGATTCTTCAATTAAAATAGAAAAGAGATGCCAACTAACAACCGAATTCCTTGTGAGCTGTAGCCAAGCCATTGCTCATTTCGTTGGTTTAATAGGTTATCAACACGGCCAAATAATCTGAATTTTTGTTGAAGCTGATAGGTAGCTCCAAGGTTTAGTTGAATGGCTGGATCGATCTGAAATACAGTCGGAATTGAAGCAGTCTGTGAAGTAGAAGACGGATAAACCAGAGCCTGACGCGCTCCAACAAAACCAAGGTCTATAAAACTCGAGAGCTTCTCCAAGACTGGAAAAGTAGTCGTGGCTGAGAGCTCTAGATTAGCCTTTTGAGGGGCAAATGGTAAAGCATCAAGAGTATAATGATAATAATTACCCTTTACAATAACATTTAGATTACTATTAGAAAGATAGGATAACTCACCTGTTAAATTAGCAATTGAACCATTGTCGTAAATGGGTTTAAACTTACTCTCATAAACAATGGTTTGCGGCAAAATGGATGCGTAACTAGCTAGCCCATAAAAATATAAATCCTTAACCCGACTATAATTAAATGTCATATTGTAGGAGAGCTCACGAGATATCTTCCCTTTTAAACCAACAAAAGCCTTGTAAGATTGATCGGTATTTCGAAAATTATGTGAAGGATCGATCCAATAATTATCCAATGTAATCTGACTATAATTAGCTTGCTTTAGATCCCCATCGACACCAGCAAATAGTTTTACATAATCACCAACAGGATTTAGCACAAATTCAAGATCTGGGTATAATTTAGTGGTATTGCCCTCTAATTTATCTGAGACAGCCACAAACTTAACTCCACCTCTAAACGTCCAAATATCACCTGCAAATCGAGCAGAGGGGGCCATTCTAAGCCAACCTTTATTCGTCGTTCCTAAGCCAGAGGCTCCCAGAGTTATATGTTCGGTCGTAAATTGGTCAAACGAAAGGTTTAATAACCCATGAGCGACCCCAAAATCATAATCAAAAAGCCCATACAAGCCTGAGCTCTGCTCCTTCTGAGTTGTTTTAGCATCAAAAAAACCAAGTCTAATACCCGTATTAAAATTAAGAAGACTACTATTCTTGCCTACAGATCGCACTGCAACATCCAGACTTCCTTTTTCATAAACTTGGTTCAGACCATAATTCAAGGTGGTCAGACTATCTATTTTACGAGGCAGGGATCCAGCATAACCATAGTAGTTCATCGCATAGCGGTCGTAGGACAGATCAGCAGATAAAACAGAGCCACCTAGGTTCACTGTGCCATAGAGGCCCGCACCTGTTCGACTCCATGGAGCTGCAACACGATCTCCTCCCCGAAGGTGTACAAAACCATCGGATGAGTTATGATTCAATCGTAAACCAAATGAGCCGCTCTGCGATTTAGGAACATTTAAAGAGAATGATCCCAAAATTGAGTTAGAGGTACCTAAACCAACTTTAAAATCCCCAATTCCGAACTCCTTCGATTTAGCACTATTTACATCGGCCGCTTGAATAGCCGAGGCGCTAAAACCGCTGTTAATTGGACGACTTTCAATTGAATATTTAAACTCAGGAGTAAAGCGCGTTGTGTCTTCAAACAATGGCAATAGGTTCAACTTATTCGCCTTAGACATGGACGGATGATAAGCTTTCATAACCTCTACAGATTGATTCAGCTTAGTAGTATCTTTTTGTGCACTTGTAGTGGTGACAAAATTTACTAAAAACAGCAGTAAAATAGCTAGATGTAAATATTTCATGGTACTAATTTATTTCTTTATTGTTTCATCACCTGTTGATTGAGGTGCAGAAACAGCCTTTTCAGTTGATGCATTTGAAGCCTCCAAAGCCTTTAGCGCTTGCTGAGCCTCTTCAATGATTCCATCTTCTTTTTGCTCATAATTTTCAATAATACTTTTTAACGTATTAGTTGCCTGAAAAACATCCTTTTGCTTCTCGTACACTTTAGCCAACAGCAAGAAACTCTTACCAAGCCAATATTGATGAGGAGTATTTTTTTCAATGAAATCATTCACCTCATCTTCAGCTTCCTTCAATTTATTTTCACCCAGATAATATTCGCAAACGCGATATTTCGCTTCAGCACCCTCTAAAGACTTTGCATCTAAAGCAAGTTTGCGCCAAAGAGGAAGTGCCTTTAAAGGTTCATGCAGCTCAATAGCAGACTTTGCAGATTTAAAAACAACTTCTCGATCAAGCTCTGGTGGAATTTTATCCATACTTCTGATCTTAAGTCCCATCTTAAAAGCCTCATCAAACTGTTTTAATTCGAAGTAGCAACGCAAACGCCCAACCAATGAAAGCAGGGAACCATCAGTGTTGCTTGCAGCTGTTTCTAAACGTTGGTAATAGTCTAAAGCCTTTGGATAGTCAGCAGCTTTATAGGCAAGTTCTGACCCTTTTAACAGCGCGTTCTCAGTAAAAATATTTGCTGGTTGAGTAATGATAAAATTATAATTAACCAGCGCCTCATCAAATTTACCAGTATTGTATGCCATTTCTGCCTTGTAAAAATTGACATTTAGGATAAAATTCCCAGCAGGAAAATCAACGAGATACTTCCCAAGCTCTTCAGTAGCCCGTGGATCTTTCGCCATATAAAGTTTTTCGACCGCATAGTAGGTTAGAGAATCTTGCTCATTCTGTGACGGTGTAGCTGACTGCCCAAGAGACTTTGCATAACTGATATAGTCCCCAACCTTATTGGTCTCTACATAATTGTTTTTTATTCCTGACAAGGCACTTTTGGCCTCAGGGCTGTTGGGATAATTCTCGGCCACTTGTTTAAAATAAGCCGTTGAAGCGTCAAAATCAGTTCCATTATAGGCCAGAAGCCCAAGCTGTATTAAGGCCTTCGGCTTATAAGGACTTGAGGGATAAGTCGCGATCATAGCCTTATAATTCTCAATTGCCTTTGCATTATCTTGAAGCCGCTCAAAAGCTCTGCCAGTCTCAAATAGCGCATCATCTAAATAATTTGACTTTGGAAACTCACTGGGAAGCTGGCTTAGCTCGCTAATTTTCACAGAGTGATCATTCAACAACCCATGACAGAATGCCTTCTGAAATAGGGCATAATCAGCATCAGTCGATCCATTCTCATAGGCCTGTTGATAATAGCCAATGGCCTCCGAAAATCGACTGCCCACAAAACTACAATCACCCAATCGATTTAAAGCATCCGAATAAAGCGGAATTCCCTTATTCTGTTTACTCTCGGTGTACTTAAGAAGCCAACTTGTTGCCCCTTCGTAATCTTCCTTGTTAAAGAGTATATAGCCGATATTATAGTTCGAGGTTGCCAACTCTTTTAGCCCATTGGAAGCTGGAATAGCTTGAAATTTATGATAATCAACAAGGGCCTCTTCCGTTTTACCTAAACGGAAATAAGCTTCAGCTCTCCAATAAAAACTTAAGGCATAGAAATTATTTTTAGCTCCATTGAACGCAGTTAGCTTTTCGAATAAACTTAATGCATCCTCAAATTTAAGATCCCTAAATAATTCGATTCCCCGATTTAAAACAACCCGCTGATAGGCCTTCTTTATGGAACTGCTTTTTATTTTAATCTTATCCAATGCCGTTAGCGCATCTTTATAGTTGCGTGTTGTCATAAACACCTTGCTCAGATATTCATAAGCCACCTTATTATTCTCCGAGTTCGGATATTCGGTGATGTAACGATCAAAGGCTTTTATCGACTCATTAAATGGCGAATAGTTAAGCTCGTAGGTGATCTTGGCGTATTGGAATAGGGCATCTTCCTTTATGGTAGGATCAAAATCTAAACTAGAAGCATTTTGAAATGCCATCATTGCCTTTTGCTTATCTTCCAACTTTACATACAATCCAGCCAGCTCATAATAGCTATTTTGACCTAACGCATCTTTTTTCTGGGTCGATTTTTCTAAATTCGAAATCGCAGCTTCTGTAAGTCCAACTTTACCTTGACAATAACCTGCAACATAATACTGCAAAAGTGTGATATCCTTTTCCTTTTCATACAGTTCAATGTATGGGATGGCTGACCTATATTCACCTAACTTATAATAAGATACAGCCAATATCTTAGCCAATTCCAGTTTTCGAACGGCTTTTGCAGAGTTCATTAAAGCTGGTCCCATTTCAACTACCGTCTGATATTTCTCTTGCGCAAAATAGATCTGAGCCTTGTAAAAGGGAATCTCAGCACTAAACAAAGGCGACTTCTCAATTTTCTGAAATTCGGCCAATGCTAAATCATATTTGCCATCCAAAAAACAGATATGGGCCCAATAGTATTTTGAGATCTCAGCATAGTTACCCGGTTGATCTTTTAATTCAGCAAAATTTACTTTAGCAATATCCAGTTTGCCTAATTCAAGATTACAATATCCTGATTTATAGATAAATTCATCCAGATCATCACCCTTTAATCCTTGCTGCTCGATCTTTTGGTAGGATACGATAGCTAGCTTATAGTTTTTGCGGCTAAATGCAGAATTAGCAAGACTCAGATAAGCCTTATTAATATGGGGTGAATTTGGATTTTCTTGAACAAACTGTTCCATTAAAGCTTTGCCATTGGCATTCCCCATTTCTAATGCACAAAGTCGAAGAAAATAGTCAGATTCCTCAGCGAATGTAGAACCGACTTCTGATAGGGCCGCTAATTTCTGAAAATCTAAAATTGCAGCACCATAATTACTGGTTTCAATGTGATTTAATCCAGATCGATAGAGTTCGTTACAAGCTTCAGAGGTCCGTATTGTTTGACCATTCAGAGCAAGAGTGAAAAGCAAAAAGAGGGCAAACACCTGTAGTTTCTTGCTGTATATTTTCATTTTTAAAATTTAAGTATTCAAAAATCCATTTAAGTCAACCTTTACATTCATCTGAATTTCATGTCAGAGTAGACTTACTAAAAAAACCGATGAATATCATTAGTTTTGCAAATAGGTGCTTTTACAAATATAGACTTTATAAAAAACTATTTGAACCGTGGAGCCAATCATTGAACTAAAAAATACGGACATTTATCAACGTGATCAATTGGTGCTAAAAAACATCAATCTCTTGATAAACAAAGGAGAATTCCTCTATCTTATTGGGAAGGTAGGGAGTGGTAAAACGAGTCTGTTGAAAACTTTGTACCATGAATTACCCATGCGCATAGGCAAAGGGTCAATATGTGGCTATCAACTCCACAAAATGCACGCTAATGAGGTCCCGCTGTTGCGACGTAAACTTGGAATTGTTTTTCAGGATTTCCAGTTACTGAGAGATCGTTCAGTTTTTCAAAACCTTCAATTTGTGTTGAAAGCTACCGGCTGGCACGATGATAAATTAATTCAAAAAAGGATTGAAAAAGTTCTAAATCAGGTTCAGATGGAAAATGCTGGATCACGCATGCCTCATCAGCTTTCGGGAGGAGAACAACAACGAATTGTTATTGCGAGGGCTTTATTAAATGATCCAGAGATAATTCTGGCAGATGAACCCACTGGAAACCTTGATCCAGAGACCTCTGAATCCATCCTTAACTTGTTTAAAGATATTCATAATCAAGGTAAAACTGTTGTCGTGGCAACTCACGACTACCCTCTTATTAAAAAGTTCCCAGCTCGCACAATGATCTGTGAAGGCGAGAGCATCAATGAATATAACAGTGACCTGTCATTGGTTGATTTCGAAACTTTGTTGGAACCAACACCAACTAAGAAAACTAAAAAAGGGATCTAACAGACCATGCATATCTTACAGAAGAACTATTCTTTAAAGTCCCTAAATACATTTGGGATTGATGCAAAAGCCAAATACTATCTGACCTTTGATGCTCCTCAAGACTTTGCTCAGTTTTTTGATCAATACCCATCATTAAAACTAGAGAAAAAACTATTTCTAGGTGCAGGAAGTAACTTATTATTTGTGACCGATTTCGATGGACTTATCGTTCATCCAAAGATCGAAGGGATAAAATGTGTTCATGAGGATGGTAAGAGCATCGACTTAGAAGTTGGGGCTGGTGTGAACTGGGATTTCTTTGTAAATTATTGCGTTGAAAATGAATATTACGGCATTGAAAATCTATCATTAATTCCAGGAAACATCGGTGCAGTACCGGTACAAAATATTGGAGCGTATGGTGTTGAAGCCTCTTCATTAGTCTATCAGGTAAATGGCATAACGCTTGATACACTTCAATCCAAATCCATAAATGGAAAAGATTGTGAATTTGATTATCGGACAAGTCTATTTAAAGAAAAACTCAAGGATAATTTTCTTGTTACATCGGTCATATTCAGACTTTCAAAGCAACCAAATTTTAAAATTCAATATGAAGGTTTGGTTGATAAAATAGCTCAATTTGGCCCTTTAAATATCCAAAACATCCGCAAAGCGATCATCGCTATTCGGCAGGCCAAACTTCCAGACCCCGCCATACTGGGAAATGCAGGGAGCTTCTTCAAAAATCCTATTGTATCAGAGGACGAATCCATCGCATTAAAACTACAATATTCAGATATCCCCGTTTATCCATTTAAACCTGGACTTGTCAAAGTAGCTGCAGGATGGTTGATAGAAAAAGCTGGATGGAAAGGGACATCTATTGGAAATGCAGCTGTCCATTACAGGCAGGCACTGGTATTAATTAATAAAGGAGAGGCTTCTGGAGAGGAGATCTTTCAATTATCGCAAGCCATTGCGACTGATGTTAAGTCTAAATTCGCTATTGCTTTAGAACGGGAAGTACAACTTATCAAGGCTGATTAAGCTTAAAAATTCGATACAAAATTGCTTCAGCAACTGTTGCCGTTTCTTATTTGAAAATTTTTCGTTTGTTCAAGGCACTCTGATACCGTGCAGCATTTTGGTTATGCTCAGATAAGGACTTGGCAAAGTTATGAGATCCAGAAAAATCTTCTTTTGCACAGAAATACATATACTGGTGACTCTCCGCATTTAAAACGGCATCCAAACTAGATATTTCGGGAAAGTTAATTGGACCTGGAGGCAGACCGGCATTTTTGTAGGTATTATAAGGCGAATCAACGGTCAAATACTGATTTAGTATCCGTTTGATTTGAAAATCCCCCAAGGCATATTTCACCGTCGGATCAGCTTGAAGAGGCCAACCCATTTTAAATCGATTGATGTAGACCCCAGCGATGCGTGGTTTCTCGCTAGTCATGTTAGACTCTTCCTGTACAATTGAAGCGATCGTAACTACTTGAATTGGAGTTAAGGCTAATTTCACAGCCTTATCTTTTCGAGCATTGGTCCAAAATCGATCATACTCAATTTTCATTCGTGCAATAAACTCCTTCGGTGAGGTATTCCAATAAAACTCATAGGTATTGGGGATAATAAGCATTGGAAACTCTTCGCAAGACATTCCCAAGTCTGCCGCTACCCTATCGTCATTGAGCGTTTCGAAAAAAGCGGTACTATCAGCCTCTAAATATTTCGATAGTCGACCAGCTAAATCCTCTCTAAACCGTATATTGTTGAAGGTAACCTTTACTGACTTCTGCTTTCCGGATCGCAAGAGATTGATTAACTGATTATTATTCCATCCTTTTTGAACCTGATAAGCACCAGGAAGAACCTTTTTCGAATACCTCTTTTGTGAGCTGACCCATTTGAATGTTGACAGATCTGTTAGAATATGATTGCGATCTAAAGAATCGAGAACTTGCTGAAAATCTGCACCAGTACGAATAAATAAAACTCTAGAAATAAGGACATTGGGTCTATAGACTGCTAGATAATATTTATGAGCAAAAGATCCTAGAACAAACAAGAGAATAAAGCACGCCACTATTATCCCCTTCCAAAAGATTGAAAGTGAAATTACCCTTTGGAGAATACGTTGCAACATCGAGGAGAGATTATCAAATATATTGTTCATTATTTACTAAAAACAAGGCGAAAATACGAAAAATGTTCGATAGTAAAATCAATGGTTATTTGAAATCATTATAGCTTATCCTTGAATCTATTATATGTAATTTTGCATCTTGAAGCTGTTTGTAAATTGATCAAAATACGACCTTATGCATCACATTAAACTGGCTGAAAACATCTACTTCTTGGGATTTAATGATCGAAGGACTCACCTATTCGAAAACATCTGGCCCATACCCAATGGAATTTCCTACAATTCGTATTTAATTGAAGATGAGAAAATCGCAATTATAGATACTGCTGAGCGCGGATTTATTGAAGATTATCTCGAGAAAATTCAAGTGATCATTGGAGATCGACAGATAGATTATCTGATTATTAACCATATGGAACCTGATCATTCTGGAGCTTTAAAAGCGATTAGAAGCAGGTATCCCGAAATAACCTTAGTTGGGAACAAGAAAACATTTGGAATTATTGAAAGTTTCAGCATCGATCCAGGCAAGGTCATGATGGTGCATGACGACGACACGCTATGTTTAGGAAAAACAACGTTGCAATTTCAGACAATTCCAATGGTTCATTGGCCTGAAACGATGGTCACCTATGATGTTAATCATAAAATACTCTTCTCTGGCGATGCATTTGGAAGTTACGGAACATTGGATGGCGGCGTTTTCGATGATGAAATTAATTTGGATTTTTACGAAGTCGATGTGATGCGCTATTTCACCAATATTGTTGGTAAATATTGTGCTCATACTCAAAGAGCAATGAAGAAGCTATCGATTTTAGACATTCAAATGATCGCCTCAACGCATGGTCCTGTTTGGCGAACTGACTTAGATTGGGTACTTAGTCGGTACTCCAAATGGAGTAATTACGAGATGGAGCAAGGGGTGGTCATTGTCTATGGCTCTATGTATGGAAATACCCAAAAAATGGCGGAGGTCATAGCCCGACAATTAAGTGTTAGAGGAATAAAAAATATTCGCGTCTACGACTCTTCTAAAACACATTCCTCCTATATCATCAATGACATTTTTAAATACAAGGGTTTCATTGTGGGGAGCTGCGCCTATAACAATGCGCTATTC
>CAIUAN010000028.1 GCA_903897145.1 uncultured Bacteroidia bacterium
CTCAGAGTCATGTGGCAGTCTCATTTGAGGAGCCCGAGTACACTGCCAACTCTGATGGCCTCGGTGTGCTGAGATTATTAGAAGCAGTCCGTATTCTAGGACTTGAAAAGACTACTCGGTTTTATCAGGCATCGACTTCGGAGCTTTATGGTTTGGTTCAAGAAACTCCTCAAAAGGAAACAACGCCATTTTATCCAAGGTCACCCTATGCAGTTGCAAAGCTCTATGGCTATTGGATAACCGTTAACTACCGAGAGGCTTATGGTATGTATGCCTGTAATGGTATTCTCTTCAATCATGAGTCCCCGATTCGGGGCGAGACCTTCGTAACACGCAAAATAACACGTGCTTTAGCGCGAATTAAATTAGGTTCCCAGAAGTGTTTATACCTTGGGAATATGGATGCTAAGAGAGACTGGGGTCATGCTAAAGATTACGTGGAGATGCAGTGGTTAATGCTACAGCAAGAGAAGCCTGAGGATTTTGTGATTGCGACAGGCCATCAATACACAGTTCGAGACTTTGTGAATTTAGCTTCATCTAGGTTGGGGATGGAGTTGGAGTGGCGTGGAACAGGTGTTGAGGAAAAGGCATATACGAAAGATGGTAAGTGCGTGGTCCAGGTTGATCCTGGATACTTTAGACCAACAGAGGTGGAAACCTTACTTGGTGATGCTAGCAAAGCTAAGAATAAATTAGGTTGGGCGCCTAAGGTTAGCTTTCTGCAGTTAGTTGAAGAAATGGTTGATTGTGACTTTATTGAAGCAGAACAAGAACTGATTCTCAGTAATGGTCGCCGTAGATCTCTTTATTGAATGGACCTATTTTGAAGAATATGGAAATAGTAAGTGATGGAAGCTTGCCTTTGGCTTATTTCATTAGGGCTGATTGGATGCCTGGAAAAACAGAGTTTCTTACCCCCGATAGCTTTGGGCAACAAATGGGTATGATCGTTTATCCAAAGGATTCATCAATTCAGCCTCATCTTCATTTGCCTGTTATTCGAGAGGTGCATGGGACGACGGAGTGTATTTTTGTCCGAAAGGGAAGGTGTGCACTTGATATATATAATTCTGGTAAGGAAATAATAAGAACATTGGAATTAGCAGTTGGTGATATTGTACTTTTAATTAATGGCGGGCACGGATTTAGGATGCATGAAGACACGGTTCTTTTTGAGGTAAAGCAAGGGCCGTATATTGGACTGGCAGACAAGGAGAGATTTTAGTAGTTAGTCGATGTCGTAAAAATTAATGCCTTATTTTACAAGTAAGCCAGATAGTTAGAATTGATTTTGAGTGATTGAAAGAGTTGGATTTATGATACCTGTAAACGAACCGCTTTTGGAAGAAGAAGATTTCATTGCGTTAGAAGACACATTTCGTTCCGGTTGGATATCATCTGCCGGTAAATATGTGGATGAATTTGAGAATACTTGGGCCGCCTATTGCGGCGTTAAGCATGGGATTGCTGTATCAAATGGAACTACTGCTCTTCAAGTTGCTGTGGAGGCTATTGGTATTGGAATCGGCGATGAAG
>CAIUAN010000029.1 GCA_903897145.1 uncultured Bacteroidia bacterium
GGTCAGCGTGTGCATGGAGGGAATGATGGCGAATTACTTTCAGTGATCCGGTTTTTGGGGGTCCTATCAACTAATCCCAGCGGTGCTCGCACCCTCATTGAGAAGCGGTCAGCGTGTGCATGGAGGGAATGATGGCGAATTACTTTCAGTGATCCGGTTTTTGGGGGTCCTATCAACTAATCCCAGCGGTGCTCGCACCGCAGTCGGATTTTTCGTTTTACCCCTCCGCTCAGCGAGCTGGCGTCGGCTTAAAACGAAAAATCCCAACGAGCAAGCTCGTCGGGATTTGTTGAGGTCGATGGCGGATTCGAACCGCCGTACGCGGTTTTGCAGACCGCTACCTAACCACTCGGCCAATCGACCCTTTAAGGTGGCGCAAAGGTAACGAAAATTCTCCTTTCTGCACAAACAGAGTTGAAATTTGGAATCAGGAAGATTCTACACGATCGCTACTCGTTTGGAATCAGGTAACTTTGGGGTTCACCTGGAAGTTTAAATCCCTAAACTTCAATGCAGTCCATCGGAATTACTTCTCAATTTCTATTAACGCTCCATCGTCACCGCGACCTTCTCAATCTGACCCCCCATAGGCGGATTCAACTTTGAGATTTTTACCTTAATATGCTCAATATTGGTATACTCGCGATGAAAACGACTTAAAATACGATCTGCCACATGCTCAAGTAGATGGGAGACAATGGCCATCTCCTCTTTGACAATCAAATAGGCCTGCTGATAGTCTAAAGTATCACTCAGATCATCACTCTTTGCCGCCTTATCACAATTGGTTTTCAGCGTTAAATCAACCAAAAATCGATTGCCCACGATCTGCTCAGAAGCAAAATGGCCATGA
Organism: uncultured Bacteroidia bacterium; assembly: GCA_903897145.1. Taxonomy (GTDB): domain Bacteria; phylum Bacteroidota; class Bacteroidia; order Bacteroidales; family Prolixibacteraceae; genus JAAFHB01. The sequence goes on from CAIUAN010000029.1 coordinate 854, forward strand.
AACGAGTAAAATTCCATCCCTTCAATTTCTATAATTCCCATGCTTAACGCTTTAATTGTTGCGTGATAAAATTAATCTAAATATAAATCTACATTTAATCTTCCCAAATCTATCTCATTTACTACAACTCTTATTACTTTTACAGAAATATTATTGCAAATAAGAAAATAGGTGCATTATGGCAGAAATAGATAATCAGGTAACCGAGCAGGATCAGAAACTTCCAAAAAATTTTATTCAACAACAGATCGTTGAGGATCTAGCTGAAGGAAAAAATGGGGGTCGAGTTCATACCCGATTCCCTCCTGAACCCAATGGTTATCTCCATATTGGTCACGCGAAATCGATCTGTCTGAATTTTGGCACCGCCGCTAAATTTGGTGGATTGACAAACCTTCGCTTCGACGATACGAACCCAGCTAAAGAAGATACTGAATATGTTGATTCTATTATGGAAGATGTCCGATGGCTTGGTTTCGACTGGGGTGAGCGCCTCCATTATGCATCCGATTACTTCGATAAACTATACGATTTTGCTGCTTGCCTAATTAAAGAGGGCAAAGCATACGTTGATTTTCAGTCGCAAGACCTGATCAGCGAACAAAAAGGGGTGCCTACTCGCCCTGGAGTTGACAGTCCATATCGCAATACTTCACCCGAGGAGAATCTTGAACTTTTCGCAAAAATGAAAAGCGGATTTTACAATGAGGGTGACTGTGTCTTGCGTGCCAAGGTCGATATGGCCTCTCCGAATATGCATATGCGTGATCCGCTGATGTATCGGATATTAAAACAGCCTCACCATCGTACCGGCGATACCTGGTGTATGTACCCGATGTATGACTATGCCCACGGTCAATGTGACTATTGGGAAGGGATTACACATTCGATCTGTACCCTTGAATTTGAAGTTCACAGACCCTTATATGATTGGTTTATTGATCAGCTAAAGGATAGCGATTATCGTCCGCGACAAATTGAATTCTCACGACTTAACATTACCTATACGGTGATGTCAAAACGAATTTTGCTTCAGTTGGTAAAAGAAGGTTATGTCAATGGCTGGGACGATCCACGTATGCCAACTATTTGTGGGTTGCGTCGTCGTGGTTATACACCCGAATCGATGCGTGCTTTTTCCGATATGGTTGGAATTACTAAAGTTGATGGGGTTACCGACGTGGCCGTGCTCGAATATTGTATCCGCGAAGATTTGAATAAAAGAGCGCAACGAGTGATGGGCGTTATCGATCCGTTGAAAATCGTGATCACCAATTATCCAGAAGGTGTTGTTGAGGAGCTCGATGCGGTCAATAATCCAGAGGACGAGTCGATGGGTAAACGCAAGGTGCCATTCTCTCGCGAGCTATATATTGAGAAGGAAGATTTTATGGAAGAGCCTTCAAATAAGTTCTACCGGCTATCGGTCGGTCGTGAAGTGCGACTTCGTTATTCCTATTTCATTACCTGTACCGGTTTTGTGAAGGATGACAAGGGTGAGATCATCGAAGTGCATTGCACCTATGATCCTGATACTAAGGGTGGAAATGCACCAGATGGTCGCAAGGTAAAGGCGACTTTGCATTGGGTAGCTGTTGCACAAGCGGCAAAAGTGGAGGTGCGTATTTACGATCGATTATTTACTGATCCGGATCCAACGGGTCACAAGGACAAGGATTTATTCGAATTTTTAAATCCAGATTCCTTAAAAATTCTTTCAGAATGCTATGTTGAGCCGTTTGTCAAGCATGCGAAGCCTTTAGATAGCTTTCAATTTGAACGATTAGGCTATTTCAATGTCGATTTAGATTCGACAGCTGATCAGCTTGTCTTTAATCGGATTGTCTCTTTAAAAGACGGGTTTAAGAAGTAATCGGATTGCCTATTCGGCTTTTACCGGTAATATCTTCCGAATTTGTCTTCGGGTATAGAAGAAGGTAAAGATTGCAGCGCTCCAGTTGACCAGGAAAATGCCCCACCAAATCCCCTTGGTGCCCCAATTGAGATATATCGCGAGGAATAAAAACAAGGGAAGGGGCATAATAAATTGACGATATGCTCCCACAAATATAGCATAGATTGGTTTTTTCATCCCTTGTAAAGTTGATATCGAGATGTTTAACAGGATATATGCGCTAAAAAATAACACAGCCACATGCAGATACTCAATCCCGATTTCAATTACTTTTTGATCGGCCGTAAAAGCTCCCATTAAAGGGCGAGCGAAAAGGGCGACGGACAAAATACCGACTGAGATAATCCATAAGCCATATTGTATATTTAGTTTCCACGAGACATAGACGCGTTCTGGTTTATTCGCCCCTATGTTTTGTCCGGCGAGCGTTAGAGCTGCAATATTTAATCCGATTGTTGGAAGGAGTGCGATCTGCTCAATTCGGGTTGCAATACCATAGGCGGCCACTGCTTCCTTTCCAAAATAACTGGCAAAATAGGTTATTACGAATATGCCAATGGCAATGGTTAGCATATTTAAACTAGCAGGAAAACCTTGGGCAAACAGAGCCGAGAAATATCTTTTCTGCGGAATAAAACTCCCTAGGTGGGCATTTTTAAAGATGTGGTACTTACGGGTGACCACGATCATATATATCGTGCCAAAAGCTTGAATCAGCACAGTTGAATATCCAATGCCTCGAATGCCTAAGGCTGGAAAACCTAATCCTCCATAAATAAACCATGGATCGAGCAATAGATTCAGAAAAAAACCAGCGATTAAATAGTTTCGGTAGGTGCGGGTGTCGCCTCTAGCAGTTAGCAGAGAGTTGAGGATACTATTAATCAGAAAAAATACCGTCGCATAGAGGATCGTATTCATATATTGGACTGAAATGGTCAGGTATTCGTTGGTAGCTCCTAAGATTTCAAATAATTTAGGGGCGATGGATAGTCCAACGATCGTTAAGATGATTGAGTTAATGAAGGAGAATGTTACGGCCTGAAAACCAATTTTCTCTGCTTCATCTGATTTCCCAGCACCAAGGGATTGCGAAATTAAAGCATTTGTTCCTGTCCCCATGCCCATTCCTAGGGCGAGGATAATAAAGAATACTGGGAATGTCAGCCCCATGGCAGCTAAGGCTGCGGTTGAGATTCTACCTCCATAGTAGGTATCTACGACGTTGAAAAATGTATTAAAGATAAATCCAATGCTAGCTGGTAGAGCGAGTCTGCGAATTAGGTTAGGGATATGAGCGGAGGCAAAATCTGGTGATTTAAGCATTTTAAAAAGATAAATGTCGCTGCAAAAGTAATCTTTTAATTCGGCAGATAGGGGTCTAATATTTTCATGTTAGACGACTTTTGTGATTAGATATTTGCATGTTATAGGGTAATTCTCATAAGTTGTATCTTAACAGAAAGTTAAGCATTTTATTTTTTTTCTTAAAAGATGCTTATTCATTATAAATAAAGTTATTTTTAACAAATTAATTTCCAGTTAAAATTTAAAGTTTTTCTAATATTTCTTTTAATTTTATTCGCTAAATTGCACTTTTAATCATCAAATTTAAAGCGATGAGAATTGCGTATATTTTTAACTTCCTCTTTTTGGTCCTAGCAATAGAGTCTAATGCTCAGTCACTAACGACTGGACAAGAAGTTCAGTATAATCCTATTTCAACTGCTGTTCCGTTTTTAACAATAACTCCAGATTCAAGATCTGGCGCAATGGGAGATGCTGGTGCTGCGACTTCAGTAGATGTGAATGCTCAGCATTCGAATCCATCTAAATATGCCTTTGCAACGGATCAATGGGGCCTTGGAGTCTCTTATACTCCTTGGTTAAGACAATTAACTGGCGATGTCAACCTTGCCTATCTTTCAGGTTTTTATCGTTTAGATTCAAAACAATCTATTGGAGCTTCCCTTCGATATTTCAATATGGGCAGAATTGAGATGACTGATCAGGCTGGCGTAAGCACAGGAGCAGCTTATCCTAGCGAATTTGCACTTGATGGTAGTTACTCTCTAAAATTATCAGATAATTTTTCTGGAGGTGTTGCTTTGCGTTATATCCGCTCTGATCTATCAGGAGGTTTTGGAGGTTCGTTGATCGGACAAGAAAACCGAAGCGCCGGGAATGCTGTGGCTACCGACGTTTCATTTTATTACCACAATCGTTTAGGTGCTGAAGGCTCACCAAACAGTATTGCTGCTGGTGTTAACCTATCAAATATTGGCTCTAAAATCTCGTACAATCAAGGTTCTACAAAAGAGTTCTTGCCTGCGAATATGCGCATTGGAACTACTTTTACAACTCAATTGAATGACTCTAATTCGTTGGCTTTATCCTTAGACTTAAACAAGCTTCTTGTTCCAACACCTGCTAATATTATTATGACTGCAGCTGATGGTTCTAAGATTATCATGCCAAATAATAACTCAAGCAAATCTGTTATTAGTTCCATATTCAGTTCGTTTGGCGATGCTCCTGGCGGACTTAGTGAAGAGCTTAAAGAGTTTACCTTATCACTCGGCGCAGAATACTTGTATCAAAAACAGTTTGCCTTAAGAACTGGATATTTCAATGAATCAAAGATGAAAGGTAATCGCAAATATTTTACGTTTGGAGTAGGTTTAAAATTACAGTTGGCTTCTATCGATGTTTCATACGTGGTTCCTGTTGATCATAACAACCCTTTGGCCAACACTGTTCGATTCTCGCTACTGTTTAACACCGATTCCTTTGCACGAAAGAAGAAGGACGATGACGCAAGCAAGCTCTAACACCTATAAATAATCTATTTTTTAACCTCGTACGATCTGATTTGTACGAGGTTAATTTTTTAGGTTAACTTCTATGGCTTTAATTTCAATTTCTTGATCCATTCAAGTAAGCATAAAGGAAGGTTGACGTCCGCTTAAATTGCGTATATTTGACCCACTAGTTTTAACATTGTGATATGAGCATTGATAATAGTAGCCCTAAAAGAGACGCGGTCAGAGAGCATATTTTAAATGTCGCGCAAGAGATTTTTAGCAAATACGGATATAAGAAAACCACCCTTGACGATATTGCAAATGCGGTGAGAAAGGGCAAAAGTTCACTTTACTATTATTTTAGTAGCAAGGAGGATCTATTTCAAGAGGTGATACAAAAAGAGGCCGATATTCTCCGGGAGGAGTTGTCCAAAGTGCTTCAGAAAGATATTGATCCAGCTGAAAAACTTCGTGATTATGTGATGACCAAAATCACAACGTATCGTCAGTTAGCGAATTTCTACAATGCCATCGAGAATGACACTGCTGCTGTTGAATTTATCGATAAGATAAAATCACAATACTACCAAGAGGAGATCCGGATGATGAAACGTATCCTGCTTGATGGGGCTCGTCAACGTAAGTTTATCGTCAAAGATTTTGCCTTAGTGGCCATTGGAATTACGACAGCTATTCGTGGATTAGAGATGCCATTGTCGGCAGGACCTTATCGTTCGACAGATCTCGAGAAGAGCGTCGATTCAATCGTTAAGATCATCTGCTATGGCATAATGAAACGCGATTAGGTTCTCCCGCTTTCTAATCTAAACCTTCCTAAAACAAAAAAGCCCCAGATATTAAAATACCAGGGGCTACTTGAAAGTTATATCCTTGAACTACTCTTTTAGAGGCTCTTTTTTGCTCGTTGCTTTTGGCTCCTCTTTCGGTGACTCCTTTGGAGGATCAACATGAGGCTCATCATCATCTTTAATGGCTTTTTTGAAGTCTTTCATCCCTTTCCCAATCCCACTCATTAATTCTGGAATTTTTTTACCCCCAAAAAGAAGTAAAAGGGCTACGACGACTATGATCACGTGTGCTGCTGAAAGTGCGAGTACTACCATTGTATTAAGTTTTTTATATTCAATTACAAAAATAACATTTCAATTGATAAATTATTCAGCGAGGGTTTAAATTATTTAATCCCTTGACTTTCTAATTAAAACTTTCCTTGATACCATTTCCAGAAATCATTCCCGTTGGCATAAAGAAGCAAGGAGAACAAGATGACCATTCCAACAATCTGGGCATATTCTAAAAATTTATCACTCGGTTTTCTTCCAGTAATCATCTCAAAAAGAAGGAATAATACATGCCCTCCATCTAAAGCTGGAATTGGCAACATATTCATTACCGCCAATATAATTGACAAGAAAGCGGTTAGGTTCCAGAATGACTCCCAATCCCAGATGCTCGGAAAAATATTTCCAATCGCAATAAATCCGCCAAGCGATTCATAGGCCTTTGTCTCGGGAGCAAAGAGCAATTTAAATTGTTTTAAGTAATTGCCTACCGCATGATAGCCTTTCGCAACTCCTGCTGGAATAGCTTCTGCGAAGTTGTAGTTAATGGTTTTAAACTCGAAATTGACACTCGCGTTATTCTCTCTTTGAATTCCTAGAACACCTAATTTATTTAGTTTCACAGTAGTCGTCTGAGAAACCCCTTTTCGAAGCAGTGTAATTTGAACGGTTTGGTTTTTTAATTGAGCTAACGAATCTGAAAATTGATCAAAGTAGGCAAATTTTGCTCCGTTCATCGACTGTATCTCGTCCCCAATTTGTAGCCCTGCATCACGAGCCGGTGAGTCTTTTGCAAACCCAACAACCTTACAATCATAAGGGATACGCAATCCAATAAGATATTTGTCTTTTAAAATTTTTGGAATCATCGATTCATTAAGAGCAATCGTTGTCATTTGCTCATTACGAAGTACCTCAATGGTCTTTGCTCCATTCAAGACGATTGTCCCAATGATTTTATTGAAGTCTTCAACTTCCTTGCCGTCAATAGTGATGATTTTATCGCCGTTGTGAAGACCCATTTCTTTTCCTGTTTCACTAACTGCAATACCGAATTTTGCGTTTTTAGTTGGCAAATATTCTTCGCCCCAGGTATATAAAACAGCAGAATAGATGATTACAGCAAGGATGAGGTTAAAAAGTACCCCGCCAATCATAATCAATAGACGTTGCCACGATGGCTTAGCCCGAAATTCATGAGGCTCAGCAGGTAGTTTCATTTGCTCCTTGTCCATCGATTCGTCGATCATTCCGGAGATTTTTACATAACCACCTAGCGGAAGCCATCCAACGCCATACTCTGTTTCTCCTTTTTGAATCTTAAAAAGGGAGAACCATGGATCAAAGAAGAGGTAAAATTTCTCTACGCGACATTTAAATAATTTAGCAAAAAGGAAATGTCCAAATTCGTGGACAATAACTAATATTGAGAGGCTTAGGATTAATTGAGCAGCCTTAATAAGAATAACCATAAATAAAATCTATCAATGTTTGTGTTGGATTTCATTCACTATCTCAAGTGAATGAGCTCTAACCTCACGATTGGTATTTAGATAATCTTCTAGAGTTGGTTGTTTGATAAAAGTTGATCTTTCCATCATTAACTCATTGACTTTCCAGATATCAGGGAATGCAATTTTCTTCGTCAAGAATGCTTCGACAGCTATTTCATTGGCCGCATTCAGCACGCAAGCTAAGTTTCCCCCTTTTTGTAAGGCTTCGTATGCTAGTGCAAGATTACGAAAAATTTTTGGTTTAGGCGCCTCAAAGGTTAAAGAGCTAAAATCGGCAAAATTCATCTTTGGATAGCCGGTGTTTAGTCGCTCAGGAAAGCTAAATGCATATTGAATTGGGAGTCGCATATCGGGTAAACCAAGCAAGGCTTTAATCGCCCCATCTTGAAATTCAACCATCGAATGTACAACGCTCTGACGATGTATTAGAACCTCAATCTGTTCGGGCTTAAGTCCAAAAAGCCACCTTGCTTCAATAACTTCAAAACCTTTATTCATAAAGGTTGCTGAATCGATGGTTATTTTAGCGCCCATAGCCCAGCTAGGATGCTTCAGCGCTTGTTCTGGAGTTATCGACGAGATTAAATGCTCGTCGATGGCATGAAATGGACCGCCAGAGCATGTTAGAAAAATTCGCTCTACCGGATTCATGATTTCACCGGCTAAGCATTGAAAAATAGCGGAGTGTTCCGAGTCTACTGGAATAAGTTCTACCTTATGTTCAAGCGCTAGTTTCTGAATGAGTTCCCCTGCCACCACCAAGGTCTCTTTATTGGCTAGCGCAATTTTTTTACCAGCTTTGATAGCATGAATGGTAGGGATCAGTCCACTGAAACCAACCATGGCCGTTAAAACAAGATCAATACTATCCATCTCCACCACTTGATTCAGTGCGGCCTCGCCAGCGTAGACTTTAATATCTTCTTTCGCTAGAGCTTGGCGTACCTTTTCGTAATGGTCTTCGTTCACAATAACCACAACATTTGGCTGGAATTTTTTGGCTTGTTCAATCAAGAGCTCCCAATTGTTGAAGGCCGTTAGCACTTCAACGGCATATTTGTCCCTGTGGTTTTCAATAACCTCAAGAGCCTGCTTACCAATTGATCCAGTAGAACCCAGGATGGCAATATTTTTCATAATTGAATTATTGAAACTTGATAAACTCTTCCGGATTGATCGATAGGCCATTGAGCCAGATCTCAAAATGAAGATGTGGTCCAGTCGTCTCTTTCCCCGTATTACCCATGGTGGCAATAGCCTCTCCAGCCCTTACTTTATCACCCTGAACTTTAAGAAGTTCAGCATTGTGACGATAAACGCTTACTAAATTTTGTTCATGTTGGATGTAAATCACATATCCTGTATCGGTCGTCCATCCAGCATAAATAATCGTTCCATCAAGAGTTGCAGAGATGCGCGCATGAAGCTTGCTTACGATGTCGACGCCAAAATGGCGACTATTTAGATCGTGTTTGTTGGTAACCAAACCATGGATAGGGCAAGTAAATAGGAGATTCGTAATCCCTTGCATGGTATTATTCCCCAGATTAGGATTCGCTTTCTCGGCTGCAAGCTCCTCTTTAAATAGACTATCTTGGTTGGTGGCAGTCAAGAGGAGTTTCTCCTTGTCGATTTTCGCAAGTGGATGAATGACCGTATCCGCTGCTTGTGTCTCACCGGCTAACATGGAGCGAAAATTTTTAAAGTAGAAGTCTCTTCGTTGTGCCTCTTGCTCCAGTGAATCAACGACAAGCACATTGCGGATAAGCATATGTCTCATCTTGCTAGAGGGGTAACCTGGAATATACTCGCGCAAGGGGGTAAAAGCAATGATTATGGTAACAGCCGCAATAATAAAAACAATTGCCAAGAGAATTGCGCCTAGAAAGTTCTTCGCATTAAATCGAACCTGTTTTATAATATGCAGATTTTGATCATTGAAGATAACGACACGATATGGATTACGAAATATCTTCTTGATTTTATCCCACCGCTTTTCCTGCTTCATTAAATATTTTTTTGAATCGCTCAAACTTACATGAAATTAAATAGATCCCCAATATGATAAGCTAATTTAGGTTCGTTCAATTTTAGTATCTTTGCTTTCATGCTAGCATAAATTCTTGGTTGCAACAGTACATTAATTTTATTGGGATCGCAAATCGGCAGATGAGATGTCCCGACTTAAAATTTAAATTCAATCGCATGAAATTTCAGAAAATGCATGGCCTCGGAAATGATTTTATTCTTTTCGACCAATTAGATCCTTCGAAGTATAATTTATCAACCCTAGCAGTTAAATTGTGCGATCGTCATCAAGGCATTGGTGCAGATGGGATCATTTTAATCCTCCCTTCTGAAATTGCAGACGTCAAGATGAGAATCATCAATTCAGATGGGAGCGAAGCGAATATGTGCGGGAATGGCATACGCTGTTTTGCTAAATATGTCTACGATAATGGCATCAATAAATCATTGAAATTTACCATCGAGACGGGAGCAGGTATTATGATTCCTGAATTGATCGTAGAGGGTGACGAGGTGAAATTTGTAAAGGTTAACATGGGTGCTCCATCGTTTGAACGTGACCAGATACCGATGGCTGGGGAAGCAGGATCTGTGATCAATGAAACCTTTCAGGTTGCTAGTGGCACCTACCAAATTACTAGCTTGTTAATGGGCGTTCCTCATACCATGGTTTTTGTTGAGGATCTTCCTGGTACGGATATTGTTTCTATTGGTCGACAAATTGAAAAACATCCAACATTTCCTCAAGGGACGAATGTCAATTTTGTATCGGTTGATAACGATCATGAAATTAGCGTCCGGACATGGGAGCGAGGAGCTGGCAGTACCTTAGCTTGTGGAACTGGCAGTTGTGCCGCCGCTGTAGCAGCCGCCTTAACTTCAAAGACAGGTAAGGAAGTTACAGTCCATCTGGCCTTAGGAGATCTTTTAATTGAATGGATCGATGGGGTTGTTTATATGACTGGAACAGCGGATCATGTTTTTGAAGGAGAGTTAGATCTCTAAGACTCATTCTCTAAGTCTGTTTTCTCATTTCAGAGCTAAGTTCAATCATTGAGTGCCGAATAGCGGCTAATTCCCTATCTTTACCAACGAATAAAATTTCCCAAATAGGTTATTATGAGTGAAAGAAAAGTCAGGGTTCGTTTTGCCCCAAGTCCTACAGGCCCTTTGCATATCGGAGGTGTTCGGACTGCCTTGTTTAATTATTTATTTGCAAAAAAACATGGAGGCGATTTTATCCTTCGTATTGAAGATACCGACCAAGCACGTTATGTCCCAGGTGCTGAAAATTACATCCAAGAGAGCTTAGAGTGGTGTGGAATAAAAATTGATGAAGGACCAAAAAATGGAGGACCTTTTGCACCCTATCGACAGAGTGAACGGAAAGACCTTTATCGTCAATATGCCGAGCAGCTAATTGCAAGTGGGCACGCCTATTATGCTTTTGATACATCAGAAGAACTTGATTTGGCGCGCACTCAAGCGGAGGCAAAAGGGGAAACTTTTACCTACAATGCGCTCTCTCGTCAAGCCATGAAGAACTCGTTATCGCTTCCTGAACAAGAGAGTACGGCCTTACTTATCGCCTCAACTCATTATGTTATTCGATTTAAAATGCCGGATCATGAAGATGTCACAGAGGTTGATTTAATCCGAGGCAGCGTAACCTTTAATACGTCTACCTTAGATGACAAAGTGTTATTTAAAAGCGATGGAATGCCAACGTATCATTTGGCGAACGTCGTTGATGATCATTTGATGCAGATCACTCACGTTATTCGGGGTGAAGAGTGGCTCCCTTCGATGCCGCTGCATGTGCTTCTTTACCGAGCTTTTGGCTGGGAGGCTACGATGCCTCGATTTACACACCTTCCATTAATCTTAAAACCGGAAGGGAAAGGGAAGCTCAGCAAACGTGATGGCGACAAGCTTGGTTTCCCTGTTTTCCCTTTGCTGTGGAACGATCCTGCTACCGGTGAATCTTCGCGAGGTTACCGGGAAGACGGCTATTTTAAAGAGGCCTTTATTAATATGCTGGCTTTGTTGGGTTGGAATCCTGGAACCGAGCAAGAGCTATTTTCAATGGAGGAGCTAGGTCAGATTTTCTCACTCGAGCGAGTTGGTAAGTCAGGAGCACGATTTGATCCAGAAAAAACGAAATGGTTTAATCATCAATATTTTATCCAGAAATCGGATGAGGAATTAGCTCAATTATTTCTTGTTGAACTCCAAAATAAAGGGGTTGAAGCACCGCTAGCCTTGGCGATCAAAGTGTGTGGAATTGTTAAGGAGCGTTGTAATTTTGTTTCTGAGATCTGGGATCAGAGTTACTTCTTCTTTCAAGCACCCACTGCTTATGACGAAAAAATCGTTGCTAAACGATGGAAAGATGATGTACCTGTTTTAATGGAAAATATAGCCGTGTTCTTTGAGACGCTAACGGCTTGGAATGCTGCTGAGATTAAAGAGCCATTCTCGAATTTCGTTACTGAAAAAGAGTGGAACTTCGGCACGATCATGAATGCATTGCGTCTTTGCTTAGTGGGAGGTGGTTTTGGTCCAGATATCTTTGAGATCTGCGAAACCATAGGAAAGCAAGAGACGATTTCGCGAATCAGGATGGCTATTCGTCAAATACAGTAGTCTAACCTAAATATTAAACCCCAAAAACCATTCAGATGTTTGGTTTTTGGGGTTTAATATGTAAAAAGCGGTTTGATTTATTTCGCCGCTAAAGCTTCTTCGTAACGACGGCTTACCTCTTTCCAGTTGACTACTTTCCAGAATGAATCGACGTAGTCGGGGCGACGATTTTGATATTGTAGGTAATAGGCATGCTCCCAAACATCAAGTGCTAAAATTGGAACTCCCTTGATCTCAGTTGTGCTCATCAGTGGGTTATCTTGGTTACCCGTTGAGCTTACAACCAGTTTTCCTTTTGCGTCAACAGAGAGCCAAGCCCAACCGCTTCCAAATTGTTTTTTCCCTGCAGTACCAAATAACTCTTTGAATTTTTCAATACCTCCAAAGGTTTCGTTAATGGCAGTTGCTAAACTTCCCTCTGGAGCTTGTCCTGTTCCATGCGATAGAATGGTCCAGAAAAGCAAATGGTTGTAAAACCCACCTGCATTATTTTTAAGAAAAGCAGGATACTTCTCCATTTCCGCAAAAACCTCAAAAAGTGGTTTTGCTGCATAATCGGTGCTTGAAGAGAACTCATTCATGTTCTTAGTGTAAGCTGCATGATGTTTCGAGTAGTGAATCTCCATGGTTCTTGCATCGATATATGGCTCTAAATCCCCATACGCATAAGGGAGTGGATTTTGCTTCGACTGTGGCGTAAGTTTAAAATCACCAAGTTTTGCTATTCCTAAATTTTCAGCTGGAATGGCTGAGGGTTTTGATTTTGATCCAACTGTGAAAGCAGAAGATATAACGACTGCTAGTCCTGAAAGCGATGCTTTTTTGAAAAAATCGCGACGTGAATTTTGTTTGATTGACATGGTACGTATTTTTAAATTAGCTATTAAGTTGTTTCGCAATATTTTAGATCTCTAGATTTTGAGTTGAGGCCTAATTAGAGTTTTAAATATACATCTTCTACTGATACTGACAACTGACATTCGGAAGTTAAACACGCAGTTTTGAAAAATGTTTCGCTGAGATTATCTGATTTTGAGTATTAGGGGCTTTCTCCTTGTTTTTGATTTTCTGTTAGTCTATTTAAAAACAGGAGGTTAAATAAATTTAGAACTCTTTATTTGGCATTAGGAGATAAATAGCTGAAAATTTGGATAAATTATTGTTCGAATGGTATTTTTTGTTTTTCTTTGTACTATTAACATTTGAAAAGATGACAAAAAATAAATCAATATGGCTTTGGTGGGGCAACACTTTCCTCTGTTAGAGGTGAAGCCATATTGTATTTTTTAAAATATAGTTCCGGCTTACCTGCTACAGGTAAGCCGGATTTTTATTTTTGATCAATTTTAAACGGTTCGTGATGGAAGCAAAATTTTGGAATCAACTATATTGGCGTTGGCAAGCGAGTAAATTAATCAGATAGACATTTTTGCATTATGCAGATTAGTGCGGTTTATCGGATCACGATAGGCCGTTTTTATTTTATATCAACAAACATCTATGAAAAATTATAAGTTCACAACAAGCGTTAGAGAGATCTTAGCAGATACGGTTACTCCAGTAAGCGTCTATCTTAAAATGCGTGATATCTTTCCTAATGCGCTTTTGCTAGAGAGCTCCGACCACCATAGTTTGGAGAATAGCTACTCTTTTATTTGCTTAAAACCTGAAGCATCTATTGAAGTTGCCAAGTTTAACTCTACTCAGAAGTTCCCAGACGGGACCATTGAGCTAAGTTCGATCACCAAGCCGGGTCAGCTTGCAGATGAAATGGAAACCTTCTTTGACCGATTTAAAGCAGAGAACACAATTCCGAGTCTTCCTGCCAATGGGTTTTTTGGCTATGTAAGCTATGATGGAGTTCAATATTTTGAGACCATAAAATTTAATAATCCGGTAAGTCCTGCGTATGAGATCCCTGAGGTCCATTACTCTTTTTACCATTATATTATTGCGATAAACCATTATCAAAATAAAATACAGCTTATCGAGAACCTCTTTGAAGGAGAGAGCTCTTCGCTGAACGTTATTGAGGACTTATTGACTAGTCGGAATTTTGCCACCTTCTCCTTTGAGCCAGTAGCAGACGAAGTGTCTAATATTACCGACGATCAGTTTAGAGCGATGGTTACCAAAGGGAAAGAGCATTGTTTCCGTGGTGATGTTTTCCAGATTGTTTTGTCAAGGCAGTTTTCGCAACAATTTTTAGGTGACGATTTTAATGTCTATCGAGCTCTTCGTTCAATAAACCCATCACCATATCTGTTTTATTTCGATTATGGAAATTATAAGATCTTCGGATCATCACCAGAAGCTCAATTGCAGATCCATGCGCGAAAAGTTTCTATTAATCCTATCGCTGGCACTTTCCGTCGAACAGGAAATGATGAGCAAGATCGACTCTTGGCCGAGAAGCTCTCCAAAGATCCAAAGGAGAATGCTGAACATGTGATGCTCGTTGACCTTGCACGTAATGACCTTAGCAGGAATGCCACCGAGGTTGAGGTAGAGCTTTTCCGGGAGGTGCAATTCTATTCCCATGTTATCCATTTAGTCTCTAAGGTGTCTGGAAAACTTCCTGAAGGATCAAATCCTCTGCGTGTGATGGGAGATTCGTTCCCTGCTGGCACTCTTTCTGGAGCTCCGAAATTTAAAGCAATGGAGCTGATCGATAAATATGAGAATCAAAATCGTGGATATTACGGTGGATGTATCGGCTTTATTGGCTTTGATAATGTCTTTAATCATGCGATCATGATTCGGTCATTCTTGAGCAAGAATAATACCTTGTTTTATCAGGCAGGTGCTGGCGTAGTAGCGGCTTCCAATGAGGAGAGTGAGCTACAGGAGGTGGTTAATAAGTTAGCCGCTCTTAAAAAAGCCATCGTTATGGCAGCCGACATTAAATAATGGATCTTCATTACGAAGAAGAAACTAAAAAAATTAAAGATGAAAATAGTAGTACTAGATAATTACGATTCGTTTACTTATAACTTAGTGCATGCCTTGCGGAAATTCGAGGGTGTTACGGTTGATGTAAGACGAAACGATGAAATTGGCGAAAATGAAGCCGATGGATATGATAAAATTGTTTTCTCTCCTGGCCCCGGACTTCCTGAAGAAGCTGGATTGATGCCTTTGATTATTCGCAAATATGCTGGCAAAAAGCCTATGCTTGGTGTTTGTTTAGGCCATCAGGCTATTGGCGAATCTTTTGGCGGTACTTTAGAAAATATGAATGATGTTCTGCATGGCATTGCGACTCCAATTACGATCGTGGCGAAGAGCTATATTTTTGAAAATATGCCTGAAGTATTTGAGGCAGGTCGTTATCATTCGTGGATCGTAGAACGAAATTCACTTCCTGAAGTGCTAGAAATTACTAGCTTGGATAACGAAGGTCGCATCATGTCGTTTCAGCATAAAGAATTTGACATCCAAGGGGTTCAGTTTCACCCCGAATCTATCCTAACACCAATTGGAGAACAAATTCTCGAAAACTGGGTTAGACATTAAGTATTTTGCTTCACATTCAAAAAGTTAGAGATGAGAGAGATATTAAGCCACTTATTCGAATATAAGCGATTAACCCTTCAAGAGGCGGAAGAGATTCTGATTGAGATCGCAGGAGGCAAACATTCTGATTCTGAAATAGCGGCATTTATTACCGTATTTAATATGCGAACCATCAGCATCGATGAGTTGGCAGGGTTTCGCAATGCCTTGCTGAAAACTTGTATTCCTATTGATTTGACAAACTTCAATACCATCGATTTGTGTGGTACTGGCGGAGATGGGAAAGACACGTTTAACATCTCAACGTTATCTGCATTTGTTGTTGCAGGTGCAGGTGCAACGGTATCTAAACATGGCAACTATGGCGCATCATCAGGATGCGGATCGTCTAATGTTATGGAATATTTAGGATATAAATTTAGTAGTGACCACGATCAGTTACGGCGCGAACTTGATACCTGTGGGATCACCTTTTTGCATGCGCCGTTATTTAATCCGGCCATGAAAAATGTGGCGCCAGTGCGTAAGGCATTGCGTTTAAAGACATTCTTTAATATGCTGGGACCAATGGTAAATCCAGGAAGACCGAAGAACCAGATTGTGGGTGTATTTAACCTTGAGCTTGCTCGAATGTATAATTATCTATATCAGAAAAGCAATGTTAACTATGCCATTATCCATAGCTTAGATGGGTATGACGAGATCTCTTTAACGGGCGATTTCAAAGTCTTATCCAATAAGTCAGATCGTATTTATTCGCCGGAGCAGTTAGGTATGAACTTGGTTAAGCCCGAAGAGTTAGCTGGTACTGGCGATGTGCCAGGTACTGCCGCGATCTTTACAAAGGTTCTCGAAGGGAAAGGAACGGTTCCTCAAAACTCAGCTGTCATTGCTAATTCGGCGATGGCTTTAGCAACGTATTTCCCGGATAAGAGTCTTGAGCAGTGTATCGAAATGGCCACCTCTTCATTGCTTGGAGGGAAAGCTAAGAACGTATTTTCAAAATTAATCTCTTAGGGATGCGAACTATTCTAGACGATATAGTTGAAAATAGAAGGGAGGAAGTTATTCGTCAACGAAAGCTTGTCTCGTTGGCTGATCTTAAGGCTAAGACAGATTTTAGCACTCCGCGGTTTTCGATGGCTCAAAGACTAATTGCAACTGGAAGTAGTGGAATTATTGCTGAGTTTAAGCGTATGTCACCCTCAAAAGGAATTATCAACGATCGTGTCGAGCCTCAAGTTGTGACTAAAGGTTATGCAGAAGCTGGTGCTGCGGGCGTCTCTGTTTTAACCGACAGTCGTTATTTTGGCGGAAGTACAGCCGATTTTAATGCGGCTCGAAGTGCTATCCCAGGCACACCCATGATTCGCAAAGATTTTATGGTTGATGAGTATCAAATTCACGAAGCTCGATTTATGCAGGCTGACGTTATTTTATTGATTGCCGCCGTTCTTGATAAATCTGAAATTTCTCAGTATACTTCAGTTGCTCATGAGTTAGGACTAGAAGTTTTATTGGAACTTCACGATGAGTCTGAACTTGAGAAGATCGATCCCCGCGTGGATATGATCGGAATAAATAACCGAAATCTAAAAGATTTTAAAGTTGATATGGAGCAATCTTTAAGACTCTTTGATCAGCTTCCAGCTGCCGCGATTAAAATTTCAGAAAGCGGACTCAGTGATCCTAAGACGGTGGATTTTTTGCGGAACCATGGCTTCCAAGGATTTTTGATGGGTGAGAATTTTATGAAGATGGAAAATCCGGCAGCTGCCTGCGCTGAATTTATTTCTTCACTGAAAATTTAAAGGGATAAGATTATGACACTTAAAATTAAGGTCTGTGGGATGTGCCAAGCTTCAAATATTGAGGCTTTGGTAAAGCTCGGCCCCGATTTTATTGGCTTGATCTTTTATCCAAAATCAAAAAGATTTATAGGCAATCACATCTCTTCAGAGTTTGACTTGCTGATCCCAAGGAACTTGCCAAGAGTTGGGGTATTTGTAAATGAATCTTTTGACGATTTAATTGAAAAAGTTAAACTTTACAACCTTGATTTTGTTCAATTACATGGAGATGAGAGTGTCGCTTATTGCACCAGAGTAAAATCTTTAGGTGTCTCAAGTATTAAAGCTTTTGGTATTTCAGCAGATTTTGATTTTGCATCCATTGCTTCTTATGAAAGCGCGTGTGATTATTTTTTATTCGATACATCAAGTGCTCTTAGAGGTGGGACAGGAACAAAATTTGATTGGAATATATTAAATGAATATCAAGGCTCTAAATCTTTCTTCCTAAGCGGTGGAATTAATCCTGGCGATGTTGATGCTATAAGAGTGCTTAATCATACAAAATTATTTGCTATCGATGTCAACAGTGGATTTGAAGTAGAGCCTGGAGTTAAAGACATTAAAAAACTAGAATCTTTTATCCTTCAATTGAGAGGATAGATAAACTTAAAATTTGACAATCATGAACTATCAATCGGATGAAAATGGTTATTACGGCAGTTTTGGGGGAGCTTTTATCCCCGAGATGATGCACCAGAATATTGATCAACTGCAGAATTCTTATATTGATATTATCGAAAGCAAGTCATTTAAGGATGAGTTTAAATTATTGCTTCAGGATTATGCTGGAAGACCATCGCCATTGTATTATTCCGATCGTCTTTCTGACCAATATAAAACACATATTTATCTGAAACGAGAAGATCTGAATCATACGGGTTCTCATAAGATTAATAATACTATTGGACAGATTTTATTAGCAAAGAGGCTTGGGAAAACGCGGATCATTGCCGAGACTGGTGCTGGTCAGCATGGCGTGGCAACGGCTACGGTCTGTGCAAGGGCGGGATTAGAATGCATTGTTTATATGGGTGCCGTGGATGTAGCTCGTCAATCACCAAATGTTGAGAAGATGAAAATGCTGGGTGCTGAAGTCCGAGCCGTGCAGAGTGGTAGCAAGACTTTAAAAGATGCCACCAACGAAGCAATTCGTGACTGGATTAACAACCCAGTAGATACTCATTATATTATTGGATCTGCAGTTGGTCCGCACCCTTATCCAGATATGGTCGCACGTTTTCAATCGGTTATTAGCGAAGAGATTAGAGAACAGCTTAAGGCAAAAGTTGGTCGTGAAACACCTGATTATGTCATCGCGTGTGTTGGAGGAGGTAGTAATGCCGCAGGTTCTTTTTACCATTTTCTTAATGAGCCATCGGTGAAGTTGGTTGCTGTTGAGGCTGCAGGAAAAGGTGTTAATACAGGGGAATCAGCTGCCACAACTCAGTTAGGAAAACCTGGTATATTACATGGAAGTCGCAGTTTATTAATGCAGACATCCGACGGACAAGTCGTTGAGCCTTACTCTATTTCCGCTGGATTAGACTATCCCGGTATCGGTCCTATGCATGCTAACTTATATACAACTCAGCGAGGACAATTTCTAAGTGCTACAGATACTGAAGCATTGGAAGCAGCCTTATACTTATCACAAAAGGAGGGAATTATTCCAGCACTGGAATCTGCTCATGCCCTTGCCGCATTGAATAAAATCGAGTTTAAGCCAGATGATATCGTGGTTGTTAATGTCTCGGGGCGGGGAGATAAGGACATGGAGACATTTCTTAAATATTTTCAAACAGTAAAATAACAAAAATGGAAAATCGAATTACCGAGCTCTTTATAAAAAAAGATAAGCAGATCTTGTCTATTTATTTTACTGCTGGCTATCCTGAATTGAATGATACTAAAACGATAATTTCCACTTTAGAAAAGCATGGAGCTGACCTCATAGAAGTTGGTATGCCATTTTCTGATCCTGTGGCCGATGGGATCGTTATTCAAAAGAGTTCTGAAGCTGCTCTTGAAAATGGCATGACCATTCATCTCTTATTTGAGCAGCTAAAAGAGATTCGCAAACACGTTTCTGTTCCACTGATTTTGATGGGTTATCTGAATCCCGTGATGCAGTTTGGGATTGAGAATTTTTGCAAAAAATGCAGTGAGATAGGGATTGATGGGACTATTATTCCGGATCTCCCATTGGAAGTTTATGAGTCTGAGTATAAGGCAATTTTCGAAACTTATTCGTTAAGCAATATTTTCTTAATTACGCCGCAGACTTCAGATGAACGAATTCGTAAGATTGACCGCCTTTCATCGGGTTTTATTTATATGGTCTCATCAAGTTCTACCACAGGAGCTAAAGAGGCTGTTGACCAGGAACAAATAGCCTATTTTGAGCGAATTGACAAGATGTGCCTTCGTTCAAAGCGACTAATTGGATTTGGAATTTCAGACAATCGCACCTTTCAACGAGCTTGTAGCTATTCGAATGGTGCAATCATTGGCAGTGCATTTATTACTGCAATTACAGGCGATGGAGAAGTAGAGAATAAGGTTAGCCAGTTTATGAAAAAGTTTGATTCCTAACCTAGTAATAATTTCACTTCTTTTTAATGGATTTTATAAATAAGGTTACCTTTGTAGCTTAATAACTAATAAGATGAAAAATATTTTACTAGCACTACTTGTTTTTGCATTCTTCTTAACCTCTAAAGCAGACGAGGGGATGTGGCTTCCTTCGCTAGTTGGAAAGTTGAATATTCAAAAGATGAATGCGATCGGGTGTAAGCTTACTGCAGATCAAATATACAACATCAATACTTCCAGTTTAAAAGATGCTGTTGTGGCCCTAGACCATGGGTCTTGTTCTGCGGAGATGGTTTCTGCTGATGGATTATTGTTAACCAATCATCATTGTGGCTTTGGCGAGATACAGGCTCATAGTTCTGTCGAGCATGACTACTTACGCGATGGATTTTGGGCCAAAAATCACGGAGAAGAACTTTCAAATCCTGGGAAAACGGTAACTTTTTTGGTTAGCATGGAGGATGTTACTAGTCAGGTGCTTAAAGAAGTTACAGATGCGATGAGCGAGAAAGAACGGTCATCAAAAATTCAATCTGCTATTGCTAAGTTAGAGAAACAAGTGAAAGGCGATTCTCCCTTAGAAGTTCGAGTTAGGAGTATGTTTGAGACCAATCAATATTTTGTATTTGTTACTCAGACATTTAAAGATATAAGGCTAGTAGGAACTCCTCCACAATCAATAGGGAACTTTGGTGGCGAGACCGATAACTGGATGTGGCCTCGACATACAGGTGATTTTTCAATGTTTCGCGTATACTGTGCTCCTGACGGAACGCCTGCTGAATATTCGAAACAAAATGTGCCGTATCATCCAAAACATTTCTTGCCTATTTCAATAAAAGGGTTGGACAGGAATGACTATACAATGGTTATGGGTTATCCGGGTAGAACAAATCGCTATCGGACCTCAACTGAAGTTAAATATACCATGGAAGTTGTGAATGAAGCTCGGGTGACAGCACGCGAAGCAAAACTGGCAATTATTCGTTCGTTTATGGCAACTAGCCAGAAAGCAAGGATCCAATATGCTTCAAAATTTGCACGTAGCTCGAACTATTATAAGTATTCAATTGGGGAAAATAAAGGACTTACAGCGCTTAATACCATTGAACAAAAGAAAATAATTGAGCTTGATTTCCTGCGATGGGCCAATGCAAAACCTGATCGTAAAGCGAAATATGGAGCGGTTTTAGATTCTATCAATGAAGCTTTTGGGTCCCGTGATGAGAAGATCGCGATGGAGTATGTTCGTGAAGCTTTATTGAGTGGCGCCGATATTTTTGCTTTTGCTGGCAAGGCCAATTCATTAAAAGATATTTTGAAAGGAAATGATCAACAGAAGATCATGAATTCAGCAAACAGTTTAAAATCGTCATTGGATGACTATTTTAAAGACTATGACGCGGATACTGATCAGAAAATTGTAGCGGCTTTATTGAAGATTTATGCACAAAAAGTCAATCCAAAGTATATCCCAACCTTCTTTAAAGAGATTCAGTCGAAATACAAAGGTGACTATGAGGCTTATTCAAAGAAAATGTTTGCTAAAACAATCTTTGCAAATAAAGCCAAATTGGAGGCATTCTTGGCTAAGCCCAATGCTAAAGTATTGGATAAGGATATGGCGTATGTTGCGATGCAATCGATCTTTGAGGCGATGAACCTTATTTCTCGCGATTTAAGCACCACCATATCGAGACTTGATCGTGCCCGTCGACTATTTGTTGGAGGGATCAATGAGATGAATAAAGATCAATCGGCTTATCCCGATGCGAACTCTACCATGCGCTTAACCTATGGCGTTGTTGATGGTTATGCTCCACATGATGCGACCTATTTCGATTATTTTACAACCTTAAAAGGGTATGTTGAAAAGGGAATCCCTGGGGATGTTGATTTTGATTATCCAAAAAGACTTTTAGAACTCTACAATGCCAATGACTTTGGTCCTTATGCAGACAAGGATGGCACCTTGCACACTTGTTTTACCTCCAATAACGACATTACTGGAGGTAACTCTGGTAGTCCGGTTATGAATGGCAATGGTGAATTAGTCGGCATAGCATTCGATGGGAACTGGGAAGCGATGAGCGGTAATATTGCCTATGAGCCAAAATTGCAAAAGTGTATTAATGTCGATATACGTTTTGTTTTATGGACGATTGATAAATACGCTGGCGCAACAAATCTCATAAAAGAGATGAAGATTATTCGTTAACAACGCTAAAAAAATATTAAATCAACATTGATGTTGGTGATATAAAGAATGACTGGTTGAATGGCCGGTCATTCATTTTTACTCTATGGTTATGACTCTGCTGAATTTACCAGAGATTATTGTTTATACCGATGGTGCGGCTCGGGGCAATCCCGGCCCTGGTGGCTATGGCGTTGTCTTAATCTCTGGTGGCTATCGCAAAGAGATCTCCCAAGGGTACCTTTTGACAACCAATAATCGCATGGAGCTATTAGCTGCCATTGTTGGACTTGAGGCTCTCAAGGTTCAACCTTCAAAAGTTACCATCTATACCGACTCTAAATATGTATCCGATTCTGTTGAGAAAGGTTGGGTTTTTAATTGGGTTAAAATTCGATTTAAAGGGAAGAAAAATAGCGATCTCTGGATGAGGTTTATTGAAATCTATTCAAAACACCAAGTTAAATTTGTATGGGTAAAGGGGCATGCAAGCATACCCGAGAATGAAAGATGTGACGAACTTGCGGTTGAGGCATCTTGGAATCCTACTCTGTTGAAAGATGTCGGTTACCAACCCGGGGTTTAAAAGTTAATTATATTCTGAAATAGAATACATTTGTATTTCAAAATTGATACTGAATGAAGCTGCTTTATAATTTAGGGATTTGGGGATATTACTTGCTTTTAAGAATCGCTTCTATTCGGAATAAAAAGGCTCAAAGTTGGATCGATGGACGAAAAGATATCTTTATTCGACTCAAAGAGACGATCACCCCTGGCGAATTAATCCTTTGGTTTCATGCCTCATCATTAGGTGAGTTTGAGCAGGGTCGTCCCGTTATTGAGGCTATTAGAGCGCTCTCTCCCGAGTATAAAATCTTACTGACATTTTTCTCTCCATCTGGGTATGAATTGCGAAAAGATTACCAATATGCTGATTATGTATTTTACCTCCCTTTGGATACCCCAAGAAATGCTGCTCGATTTATTGAAATTGTGCAGCCCCAAAAGGTATTTTTTATCAAGTATGAGTTTTGGTATAACTTCTTAACTCAACTTAAAAAGGCAGATGTGCCTACGTATATTTTCTCTGCCCTGTTCCGTCCTTCTCAGATTTTCTTTAAGCCTTGGGGAAAGTGGTACCTTCGAGCTATTCAAACTTTTGAGCAGATCTTTGTTCAGAATCAAGAATCGTATGACCTTCTTATCAAATTTAATTTCAATAACGTCTCACTCTCAGGCGACACGCGTCTCGATCGCGTTGGTCAAATTGCAGATGCTTCTCCAAGACTTGAGAAGTTAGGTATTTTCTGTCAGGGCAAGAAAATTATTATTGCTGGAAGTACCTGGTTGGAAGATGAAGCTTTTTTAATACCTTATATTAATCAACAATCGGAAGGTGTAAAATTTGTTATCGCACCTCATGAAGTCACTCCAGAGTCACTAGATCGAATTGCAAAAGCCTTAGAGAAGTCTTTTGTCTATTATTCAACGGCAACTGACTCAGAACTTGCCAAAGCAACTGTGTTAATTGTAGACGGTTATGGATATCTAAATTCAATTTATCGTTACGGCCATATAGCCTATGTTGGTGGTGGGTTTACTTCGGGAATTCATAGCATCTTAGAGCCTGCAGTATTTGGATTGCCGGTTCTCTTTGGTCCTGACTATCATAAGTTTCAAGAAGCGCATGATATGCTCTTTATTGGCGCTGCTAGCTGTATCAGCAATTCGGACGAATTTAAAATTCAAATGGATAGCTATTTATTCGATCCGGATAAATTAAAAGTAGCCTCGGCAAAGGCCAGCGGATATGTATATAAAAATAGAGGTGCCTCTTCGGCTATCGTAAATTTCTTGTTCCCAGCTTAAGAAGCATACGAAATACGGCCATTGCTTATCTAGACCTTGCTTCGGCCTTAATCTCCCTCTAGCCTCACTTCCATCTCAAAGCTCATCCCCTTGGAGTTATTAACAATTTTAGCTTAGTCAACTCTGAGTAGGTCTATTTTTTTAATTTTTAGCTCTTCCTATCTATTTTAAAATCTGCATATTCTGAGCAAAATTATTTTTATGAATTTTATTTTTGTAAACTTTCGGAGGTTTTTAAATATTTAAATAACTTATAATCAATTAACTAACACTTGAAAGTTGATAACTTTTTTAAAACTTACAAAAAAATATGCTCAATTAGTGATCCGCTCTCTCTATCTTGCCTTCTTAGAAAGAAGATTCTTTAAGTCGTAAGAATCGGAAGTAAATCACTATTAAAAATTAAAATAATGGAATTAAAAGAGATCACCCCGCAGAAAAAAGATGATATGCCTACGACATATACTCCCGATCAGGCCTTTGTAGCTTCGGTAGATTATTTCAAGGGGGATGATCTTGCAGCTCGAGTTTGGGTTAATAAGTATGCCTTAAAGGATTCTTACGGGAATATTTTTGAGTTAACGCCGGATGATCTTCATCGTCGGTTAGCTAAGGAAATTGCTCGAATAGAGAAAAACTATCCAAATCCGCTTTCGGAAGATGAGCTATTTGATCTTTTTAAAGATTTTAAATATATCGTTCCTCAAGGAGGACCTATGACAGGCATTGGTAATGATTTCCAAGTTGGATCATTGTCTAACTGTTTTGTGGTTGGAAATGGTGCTGACTCGTATGGCGGTATCATCATGATTGATCAAGAGCAGGTTCAATTGATGAAAAGAAGGGGTGGCGTGGGCCACGATCTTTCACATATTCGTCCTAAAGGATCACCAGTAAAAAATTCAGCACTCACCTCTACAGGTATTGTTCCATTTATGGAGCGATTCTCGAATTCAACGCGTGAGGTAGCTCAAGATGGTCGTCGTGGAGCTCTGATGCTCTCTGTGTCTATTAAACACCCCGATTCTGAAGATTTTATTGATGCTAAAATGGAAGAGGGAAAAGTGACGGGCGCGAACGTCTCTGTTAAGATTGATGATGAGTTTATGCAGGCAGTTCGAGATAAGACAATGTATCGTCAGAAATATCCTATCGAAAGCGAAACACCCACTTACACTAAAGAGATAGATGCAGCAGGATTATGGGACAAGATTGTATTTAATGCTTGGAAATCAGCTGAGCCAGGCATACTTTTCTGGGATACAATTATCAACGAATCTGTGCCTGATTGTTATGCCGATCTAGGCTATAAAACTGTTTCAACAAATCCATGTGGGGAGATTCCCCTTTGCCCTTATGACAGTTGTCGACTTATTGCATTGAATTTATATTCATATGTTGATGCGCCATTTACGAAAAATGCCAAGTTTGATTTCGACCTCTTTAAAAAACATGTACGTCATACACAGCAGATCATGGATGACATCATCGATCTGGAATTGGAGAAAATTGATGCGATCTACAATAAAATTGTAATCGATCCAGAAAATGTGGAGATCAAAAGAGTTGAACTTAACCTTTGGGAAAAGATTAGGGAGATGGCAATCAATGGTCGTAGAACCGGTATTGGCATTACTGCAGAAGGCGATATGCTTGCAGCACTTGGATTAACTTATGGCTCTGAAGATGCCGTTGAGTTTTCTGTCGAGGTTCATAAGATTGTTGCTTTAGAATCTTATCGCGGTTCGGTAAATCTTGCTAAAGAGCGCGGTGCATTCCCTATTTACGATGCAAAACGCGAAAAAAATAATCCATTCGTGCAACGTTTAGCACAGGCAGATCCTGAGCTTTATAAAGATATGACCAAATTTGGTCGTCGGAATATTGCGTTGTTGACAATCGCTCCAACAGGAACCACCTCGTTAATGACTCAGACAACATCTGGTATTGAGCCTGTGTTTATGCCAGTCTATAAAAGACGACGAAAAGTGAATCCAAATGATAAAGATGCTCGAGTTGATTTTGTTGATGAATTAGGTGATAGCTGGGAAGAATATATGGTTTTCCACCATAAGTTTAAAACTTGGATGGACATCAATGGTTTTGAATTGAAAAGAAACTATTCAAATGAAGAACTGGATGAACTAATTGCAAAATCGCCTTATCACAAAGCATCTTCTAACGATATCGACTGGTTGTCGAAAGTTAGAATGCAAGGCCAAATTCAGAAATGGGTCGATCACTCTATTTCTGTCACGATCAATCTTCCTGAAGAAGCCAATGAAGAGCTTGTTAATAAGCTATATTTCGCGGCTTGGGAGAGCGGATGTAAAGGGGTTACCGTTTATCGTGAAGGTTCAAGATCTGGTGTTTTAATCTCGAATAAGGATAAACCAAAGGATTCGAATGGCGTATTCCCAACGCGCAGACCTGAAGTTCTAGAAGCTGATATCGTGCGACTACAGAACAACAAAGAAAAATGGATCGCCTTTATTGGACTTATTGATGGCAAGCCTTACGAGATCTTTACCGGGTTGGCAGACGATGAGGATGGCATTTTATTACCACGATCAGTAACCGATGGATGGATCATTAAAAGTCGCGATGAGAATGGCGCTTCACGGTATGATTTCCAATATCGGAATGCAAGAGGATACAAGACTACCATTGAAGGTTTATCCTTTAAGTTTAATCCGATCTTCTGGAACTATGCGAAGCTTATTTCAAGCGTTTTAAGACATAGTATGACTATTCAGAAAGTCGTTGATCTTGTAACTAGTTTGCAGTTTGATGATGAATCAATCAATACCTGGAAGAATGGTGTGGCTCGTGCTCTTAAGAAATATATTCCAAATGGTACTGCAGCAGAAGATGCGAAGTGCGAAGGTTGTGATTCTCATAATGTAATCTACCAAGAAGGATGCTTGATTTGCCAAGATTGCGGCTCTTCCAAGTGTGGTTGATTTTTTCCTGACACAATTATATAGTGCCAAGGAGGTCTGTTTTACAGGCCTCCTTTTATTTTAATGGCTGAATCTAATCCACGAATTTTAGATTAAATCACTTCTAATACTGATTGGTAATTATTTTATTCCGTAGTGATCGGACAAGATGGCACTAAACCATGATCCTGGGAGGATGCGTTTTAGCACGACGGCCATCTTCTGTTCTAATGTGGCAATGATATAGCTATGGCAAGGATTTTTCTTATTAAGTATCTTGGCCAGTTTTTTTGCTAGGTAGGCGGGCTTTAGACCCCCTTTCTCATCTTTTTCGATTAGGGACAAGGTTTTATCAAATTGCTCTTGATAGGCCCCCGTAGAAGATCTTTCAGGCTGTCGGTTACTTGTAAAGCTTGTTAGGAAGTCGCCTGGTTGAATAACAACAACTTTAATTTTGAATGGGCTAAGTTCCATGCGAAGCGATTCGCTTAATCCTTCTATTGCGAATTTACTCGCGGCGTAAAACCCCTGATAAGGTAACCCCATTAATCCGCCTATTGAACTTATATTTACGATGGTCCCACCCTTTTGACTGCGCATCGTAGGCAAAACGGCTTGAATCATATTGACATAGCCCATGAAATTAGTCTCCATCTGCAATCGAATTGCTTCGGTTGATGAATCTTCAATGGACCCCGAGATACCCATCCCGGCATTATTAATTAAAATATCGATCTTACCTTCCTGATTAAACAATGTTTCAACCCCTTTTTTAACAGAGGATACGTCCGTAACATCAGCTTGTAGAACTTTGATCTTACTTGTTAAGTCCTCTTTCTGTTTTCGGCTAAAACCGTAGACATTATAACCGCTGCTTGCAAGTTCTTCTGCGATGGCTTTACCAAATCCAGATGAAATTCCAGTTATTAATACTGTTTTAGCCATTTAACGTCTCTTTAGTTTTTATTTGTAATACTCCAATGAGTTGTTTTCAGTCACATGAATCTCAAGCTCCTTCGCGATCGAGGTTATCTTTTCAATGGCACGGTCTACTTGCTCGTAGGTGTGTGTAGCCATTAATGAGAATCGTATGATACAGTCTTCTTTTGGCACTGCAGGCGTTACAACTGGATTTACGAATACTCCTTCTTCGAGCAATCTTTGGGCCATTTGCAGTGTTTTTATATCATCGCGAATATAGAGTGGAATGATTGGAGATTCTGATCTGCCTGTATCAAATCCATTTTCAATAAAGCGGTTGCGTGCATAAGTGGTCAAATCAGTCAGTTTTTGAATTCTCTCCGGCTCGCTCTCCATGATCTCTATAGCTGCTAGAACACTTGCTGCAGATGAAGGGGTCATGCTCGCACTGAACATGAGTGATCTTGAGTGATGTTTTATGAAATTAATCGTTACTTGGTCGGCTGCAATAAATCCTCCAATTGAAGCAAGTGATTTAGAGAAGGTGCCACCAATAAGATCTACTTTATTGGTAAGTCCAAAATGGGCAGCCGTACCAGCGCCATTTTTACCTATAACCCCTAGTGCATGGGCATCATCGACCATGATTGATCCATTATATTTCTCCGAGAGTTTCACAATCTCAGGTAGTTTTGTGATGTCTCCTTCCATCGAGAAGATCCCATCGACTACAATAAGTTTTATTTTATCAGGTTCGCAAAGTTTAAGTTTACGTTCTAGATCCTTCATGTCATTATGCTTAAACTTAAGCACTTTGGCAAAGGTTAAACGACTTCCATCGATGATTGAAGCATGATCAAATTCATCCAACAGAACATAATCATTTCGTCCTGCCACGCATGAAATTACACCTTGATTAACTTGAAAACCGGTACTATAAACTAATGCTGCTTCTTTATTAACTAATTTAGCTAGCCGTTGCTCTAGTTGAATATGAATATCTAGATTTCCATTCAGAAACCTTGAACCTGCACATCCTGTGCCATATTTGTCAACCGCATTTTTTGCTGCCTCCTTTACTTTGGGATGACAAGTCAGTCCAAGATAGCTATTGGAACCAAACATCAGTACAGTTTTACCATTAATCACAACCTCTGTATCTTGGTCTGATTCAATAACCCTAAAATAAGGGTATAGACCAGCATTCATTAGTTTTTGTGGCAAATGGTAATGTGATAGTTTAGTATGAAGTATTCCCATTGTTTTGGTATAGTAGTTAAAATTAAAGCGATAAAAGTAATAAAAAATTTCTCGAACAAACCTTTAATTTAGTCTAAAAGGGTTCTTTTTGCTGCTAATTCTTTAAATAATAAACGATTGCATTTTTTTAGGGTTTAAGTTATTGCATAATGACTGTTATTTTGGAAGTGAGATGCCTTGCGTTTCCTATTTTCCCCTGTTGAATTGTGTATAAAAAAAGAGGGCATCCATCAAATGGACACCCTCTTTAACAACTATTTGCTTAAACTTAATTTACGTCCCAGAAAATCTTGGTTGTAGACTTATCGTTAGCTGAAACTTTCGCATAGTTTGCAGCGTTGTAAGTTGACTCTTCTGTTGGGTATACCCATCTTGAAGGTGGCAAGCTTAGTGTATTTGAATTATCAGGCAAGAATGTTAATGCTGGCAATTTTAATCTTCTAAGTTCTGCCCAGTTCTCATAAGGCTCAACTACATTTAAATGAAGCCATTTTTGAGTTCCAATTAGATTTAGGGCAGCCGCTTTAGCTAACCCAGTAGTCATTACAACTGCTGGGTTAGAGGCATAAACACCTATTTCTAAATCTGACGTTGGTATTAGCACAGGGGCTGTGTTGTCATTACTTAATTCGCGAACTGCATAGTAGAATTTAACAGATTGTGAGATACCGTTATTGTAAGCAGTTACAGCTGATGCCATATTGCCTGCATTAACGTAGTATTCAGCGATGTAAAATTGCACCTCTGCAGCTGTCATTAGCACTCCTGGGAAGAATTGATTCCGGCTAATGGTAGAGCGATTATAAAACGCAATTACACCATTGTTGATCAATGTTCCTTGCGTTCCAGCATCAGCCATTGGATCAAGTCCTGTGTATACGCCACCTGCGGCACTCGTTCCTGGCTCAAAAACAGCTCTTAGACGAGGATCTGCATTGGTATTCATATGATCAATCATCGTTTTACCAGCTAGGTTACCGTTCCAATCTTCAAGACCAGATCTAAATCCTTGCGAGTTTAGCGTATTTTGATTGTACACATTAATCTGGATGTTGTCAGCATTCGTAGCCACAATTGGATAAGACGATGAATTTGCTAGAATGGAAGCAATTTCGCTAGATGCTCTTCCGCTAAGTGTAGATACACCAGAAACTCTGGTCAACATTCTTAAGCGTAAAGAGTTGCAATATTTCTGCCACAATGCAATTGAACCATGGTTTACAATATCCTGATTACCAAATCCAACTTGAACGCCTGAGCCTACAGAGATAGATCTAAGTTCATCTGCAAATGCTTTCAGATCATCAAGCATCTTTGTATAAACATCAGCTGCACCATCATAGGCAGCATAAGAGGCTCCATAGTTACCATTGTTAGTGCTAAGCATACCAGCTTTGCTAAAAGGGATATCTCCATGAAGGTCGACATTCTTTTCGGTATGATCATACAAGTAGATCGTAGCAGCAATCATAAAGATCCGTTTAGACGTTTGATCTGCAGCAGGCTGAGCGGCATAAACGCTTTGGAATGCTCTGTATTGTGCTAGGAAGTTATAGTAACTACCCCAGATTGCTCCAATTGAAGCCGCTCCAGGAACATATTGAGCACCACCATTTTGCCAGCCAGTCGCTTGCGTGTAATGTTCGATAGTAGTTCGTAGGACTACGAAATAGTTCCAATAATTTGGAAGGACATAATCCTGATTTGCAACCATGAATCCAGCAAATTGCTTTTCAACAGTTGTTGTCGAAATTTTTGTTGGATCTGGGTAAGAAGCTGCAAATTCGGATTTCTTACAAGAAGAGACCAATCCGAGTGCTGCAACAGCAAGTATTATAAATATTTTTTTCATATCTTAAATGTTATTAAAATTTATAAATGGACTTAGAAACTTGCCCTTAGCATGATACCATAACTTTGGGTCGATGGGTTCTGACCTGCGTTGTTAACATTCTGGTACCATCTTGATCCGGCAGTTGTAGCCTCTGGATCTACGTCTTTAAGCGTTCTGTAGATGTAGAATAAGTTACGACCATAAACTGAAACTCTAAGTTTAGTAGCTCCAATTTTATGGATAAGGTTCTTAGGTAGATCATAACCAATAGCAATCTCTCTCATCTTGAAGAAGCTATTCTTTTTGATGTATAGCTCATAACGAGATTCACTGTATTGAGGACCTCCCCAGTTGTAAACGTTCCAG
This sequence comes from uncultured Bacteroidia bacterium, assembly GCA_903897145.1. Taxonomy (GTDB): domain Bacteria; phylum Bacteroidota; class Bacteroidia; order Bacteroidales; family Prolixibacteraceae; genus JAAFHB01. Next base: position 32,196 of record CAIUAN010000029.1, read on the forward strand.
TAGTAATAAGCTTGAGATACGATGTTTTTATTTTGCGTGCCATCAGGATTAACCCCGTCAAGCAACATACCATCATTGTATACTCTCTCTCCATTTGGTCCTGCACTGTTTGATGTTGCAATACCTGGTTTCGATCCATCATTTCCTGGGTTATAATAGCTTAAACCACCATGTTCCTTATCCATTGCAGTTAAACTTATTGGGGTCAAACCACGGCTTGTCATCCAGTTGATACCTGTTGGCATCGTATAACCACCTAGGCGGAAGTCAACCATCGCATCTAAAGAGAAGCTCTTGTAAGTAAAGGTATTGAAAATACCACCAGTCGCTTTTGGCAATACGTTACCAATTTTCTTTAAATGATCAGCATCTAATTGATAAAGACCATCAGATCCAATTAGTTTTTGACCCGCTGTGTTAGTCAATACAGCATGTGCATAAAGATCTCCCATTGCTTGACCAACAGTTGATTTTAATACGGCTGCATTTCCATCATAATCCGCATGGATTAGTTCAGGTGCGTTATTTGCTAATTGTTCGATTTTATTGGTATTGATAGCCCAGTTAATTCCAGGTTCCCATTTGAAATCACCTGCTTGAATCGCAGTCCCATTGATGGCAACTTCAAGACCTGTATTTCTCATGGTTCCAATGTTTGTTAGAACTGATCCTGCTCCTGAAGAAACAGGCAAGGTCAAAGGAAGAATTTGGTCTCTTAATTGTGCATTGTAGTAAGCTATGTCTAAACTCAAGCGATTTTTAAACATCTTCGTTTGTAGTCCGAATTCAATCTCGTGCTTTTTCTCTGGACGAATTCCATCGTTACCCATACTTCCTGGCAGTTGTGTGTAGATTACTGGAGATCCTCCAGCAGCTAATACACCTAACGTATTTTGGTTGTAGGCCACATTGGCAGCATATTGAGAAGGGTAGTTACCTACAATACCCCAAGAAGCGCGAAGTTTCGCGAAGCTGATGAATTCAGGTAATTGGTATGCTTCTGAAAGAATAAAGCTTGAGTTCAATGATGGATATACAAATGTATTGTTCTGTGGAGCCATTGTAGAATAGCGGTCACGACGAACATTTCCTTCAAGGAATAAATAATCTTTATAGTTTAAGTTTGCTGTACCGATTAATGCATCTGATACAGATGAACCTAATGAGCCACTAGCATAAGGGGTGTTAATTGACGATGAAAGGTCAAAGCGGTTTTCAACGCTTAATCCACCATTCGTTGATACTGAAGTGGTGATGTAGTTTTGTTTTTTAGCTGTATAACCACCCATAACACTTAATTCAAGATCTGGATTAAGTTTTTTGGTGTAGGTTAATAACGCGTCACCGTAGAAAATATTGTCTTTGTAGTTTGACAATCCGAAGCTACCTGAGTTGTAAAATAAAATTGGTTGTTCGCTTCTGTTGCGATCTTCAGTTTTGCGGGAAGTAACATCAGTTGCAAAACGAGTCCGTAATTTTAAGTTTTTTACAATTTCGTAGTTAAGAGTAACATTACCAATCAAACGATCGTTATACTCATCTTCGTTATTTGTTTTTACTCTCCATACAAAGTCCATCAAGTCGCCTTTGAAACCATTGTACTTGATATTTTCATCTGGAGTCATACTCTGACCGCCACCAGTTTGGTAACGCCATCCTTGACTAGTTTGATATTTATTTAAATACCAGTTACCATTGTCGAATGTTCCCATCATACCAGAGAAGTTATTCACTAAACGGTCTGTAGAATATGGACGGTTAGTGATATGACCATTCATATAACTAAGGTTGATATCAACAGAGAATTTTTTGTTGAAACGGTAGGTGCTATTCAAGTTGAAGTTGTTCTTCGCATCTTTTGCTCCAATACTCACACCTTCGTTATCTGTGCGAGTAAATGAGAAACGAGTATTTGAGTTCTCAGTTGAATTTGAAAATGCAAAGTTGGTATTTGTACTTACAGCCGTTTGAAACAAGTTTGCAACTCCATTCGGTTGTGCTACATAAGGTCTCATCACACCATCCCATGCCATAACTGGTAGTCCATCGAATTTAGGACCAAAATTGATAGAGCGATCAAGGATCTGACGAGTGTCTGCGCCATTAATAATTGAGTGGTAGAAACCATCCGCAGATTGTGTGTTAGAGATTACGTTAGGTTGTGCACCCGCGCCTCTTACATTCTGATATTTTGGCAAATAGGCAACATTGTCAACAGTGGTTGAAAGATTTGCATCAACTGTAAATCCTTTTCTCCCTTTACCGTTTTTAGAAGTTACAAGGATTACTCCATTTACCGCTTCTGAACCATAAAGAGCTGCTGCAGATGCACCTTTTAAGACTGAAATAGACTCAACATCTTCAGGGTTGATATCTAATAATCCTGTACCTCTTAGACGTTGGTCGCCCCAGTAGTTACCATTGTTGTATTCTCCATCACGAATTGGAACCCCATCCATTACAATAAGTGGTTGAGTCTTTCCAGTGATTGAGCTAATACCACGAATAACCATGTTAACACCAGAAGTTGAACCTCCTGGGCTAGCTGAAATTTGAAGTCCAGGAGCCTTACCATAAAGTGCCGTTGCAAAGTTGGTTGGACTTGCTTTGATAATTTCATTTGAAGTTACCGTTGTTGTCGCATAACCTAGAGCTTTGTCTTTCTTGGAAATTCCCAATGCCGTAACTACAACCTCACCCAATTTCGCTTCTGCACTTGAGATTTTTACGTTAATTGTGGTTTGGTTTCCAATGGCTACTTCCTTTGAGTTGAACCCCACAAAAGAAAATACCAAGGTAGCTGAATTAGCAGGTGCTGCTAATGTAAACGCACCTGAGTTGTCAGTAGTGGTGCCAATAGTTGTTCCTTTAATAACAACTGTTACCCCCGGAATTGTTGTACCGTCTTTTTCATCCGTTACTTTACCGGTGAGTGTTTTTTGAGCGAAGGCAGTCTGCCAAGAGCAGAAAAATCCTATCGTCAAGACAGTCAATAATAAAATTTTACGCATACGTTTTTAATTTTAGTTTAATTCTGATAATAAATATAGATTTCACTTTTATATCGCCGTAAGATTACGACGTTAATCCTCGATTTTGCTTCAAAACAGAAGATTATGGGATAGAATTCTTTTTTTTATGGTTAAATCATTTTGTAATATTTAGATAACTGGTTAGTATTTATTTAATTGTTTAATCAAAGTTTACTTCGTTAAAGACTTTTTTGAAGATCATTTCTGAAGTCCCCAATAAAGCTGATTGGTCACCCATCTCAGAAATGAGAATTAAGGTGCTTTCGGATATTTTTTCTAAGCAAAATCGATTTAACGATTGCTGAATAGGAGACAACACATATTGCTTCGCTTTTGAAAGAGGACCACTTAACACAATAGCTTCCGGATTGAGAAGCTGAATAATATATGCTAGACCTTTGCCCATGGCACTTCCGATATCGTTTAAAACACTGATGCAAAATTCATCCCCTTCTCTGGCAGCATTAATAACATCTTCAGGAGTTAAGGACTCAGGCTGATTCTTAAATTTGGTGATTACCGATGATAGTTCATTGTTGGCAATCCCCTCTTTAACTCTTCGGATAATGGTGTTCGACGAAGCAATGGTCTCTAAGCACCCTCTCTTGCCGCATATGCAAAGTTCGCCATTCTCTACAATTGGAATATGAGAAAACTCACCTGCAAAGCCATTTTTCCCATTGCAAAGCTCTCCGTTAATAAATATCCCTAGTCCTAGTCCCCAGCTCCAGTGAATGATGATGGCATCTTTAAAATCTTTTGCTGCCCCAAAATGGAATTCTCCATGGGCGTGCATACGTGCATCATTATCCATATATACGAGCTTATTGAACTTCTGTCGAAGTTCTCTGCCCACATTCGCTTTTCTCTTATCCTTTATTGTGTAGTTTATCCCTTTTTTCGAATCAATCAATCCAGGCATGTCAGCACCGATTCCATATATTCTTTGATCCGGGATGTTATTATCTTTAATTAGCTGTTGTGCCGCATTATATAATTTGTCAACGAGAAGAGGATCATCGATATGGGTATCAATCTCTACTATCGGAGTCGCAAATGTGTGGTACGAATCTAGTATAGCCATGCTCGCAGAGTAACGCATGAAATCGCATGAAATAACATAGTATCTCTCTTCCGGTAAACCATACAAACTTGGTCTGCGTCCTCCATTAGATTCTCCAATACCGAAATTTTTCACGTAACCTGCCGTAATTAGGTCATTCAGCAAAACAATACACGTCGGTAGACTTATTTTAAGCTTTTGACTAAGTACCGGAGCAGAGGTGAATCCATTCTCTCGCATTAGACAAAGAATTTTTTTCTTCTGCCTAGCTTTATTAGTCTCTGGAATCGACTCTTTAATAATTAGTTGGCTGCTATCTTGGTGCATTTTTAGTAATTTTCAGAAACGTGAGTTCAGTCAGAATTTTCGTTTGATGGGCGAAGATAATTTAATTTTTAATAATCTATTTATATTTTATTAAC
>CAIUAN010000030.1 GCA_903897145.1 uncultured Bacteroidia bacterium
GAACTATTTTGGAAATGGAACCATCTTTGCGGAACAATACATTCAAAATGCACGTCATGTTGAAGTTCAGATAATAGGTGATAATCACAATAATATCATTCACTTATACGAACGTGAATGTTCTATTCAGCGAAACCATCAAAAAATTATAGAGGAGGCTCCTGCCCTCTTTCTCTCCGAGGATTTAAGGACTGAAATTCTAACTGCTGCAACAACAATTTCGCAAGCCCTGAAGTATAGAGGTGCAGGCACTGTTGAATTTTTGGTAGATGGCTCTGGACGCTTTTACTTTATGGAGATGAATCCACGAATCCAGGTAGAACATGCTATATCTGAGCAGATTACTGGTGTAGATATCGTAGATGAACAGTTACGTATTGTCTCAGGATTACCTTTGTCAGTCTCTCAAAATGAGATTAAGGCTAAAGGGCACTCAATTGAGGTTAGAGTTTATGCAGAAAACCCTTCAACCGACTTCACACCATCTACAGCTTCTGTTCTTTCGGATACTATACCAACTCACAAAGATATACGGATAGAAGCTGATCTAAACATCTTAAATTCATCTGGCAATCAGTTTGATCCTTTACTATTAAAGCTTATTTCGACTGCTAAAGATCGAGCTTCTGCGATTCGTTTACTGCAATTGCAGCTTAAAGATCTTAATATCATTGGTCCTACAACTAATGCTAGTTATCTTGATCGAATACTAGAACATCCTGCCTTCCAACAAAACAAAGTATCAATTGATTTTTGCAAAGTAGAACACGCTAGTTTAATCGCTGGTTATCACTCTTCGAAGTCGTCGTCTGAAGTTTTGCCTATCCTTGCTGCGGCAGTCTATTTTAAATACCTAAAAAACAAACCTATAACAAGTCAAGATCCTTGGAGACAACTAACTTCTTGGCGGATAGCAGACGCTTCTATTCAATTGGTTGTTAATGGAGAGAATCATAAACTGGTGCCACATCTAAAGGAGAAGTTAAATCCATCAATAACAATCAATAACATTAAATATTCATTTCAATTCAGTGAAAATTCTGAAAATAGCATTAACTTAATTTTTGCTAATCAAAATAGCAGAATTTCTGCTATTTTTGTTGATGAGAATGATCTTCTGATTTGTTATCAAAATATTCAGTATCAATGTTCTTTTCCTGGATCACTAAAAAGTTATCCTGAAAGCAATTACAACACTGATAATGAGGTTCTAAATGAGAATGGCGAAATTAATTCGCCACTTCACGGACGGGTTTTAGAGATTAATATTTCCGAAAATCAACTCATAAAAAAAGGCGATCTTATCATGATAATTGAAGCGATGAAGTCTGAAAATCGTATTTTATCACCTAAAGATGGTCGAGTAAGAAAAATAGCTGTTAATGTAGGGGCACAAGTCGCAGACCGAATGCCTTTAGTATTTCTGGAGGATTTTTAATGAATGAGTTATTAGCACAAGAGTACATTGATTATAGAGCCAAAGTAAGAGCATTTGCTGAAGCTGAAGTGAAGCCAATTGCTGTACATCAAGATGAAATAGAAGAATTTCCTGTCGAATTAGCCCTTAAAATGGGAAAGGCTGGGTTATTCGGCATAACAATACCTAAAAAATACGGCGGACAAGGACTAGATTACCTCTCGTATATCATTGCCGTAGAAGAATTAGCACGCTTTGATAGCTCTCCAGCAGCAACTATTGCAGCACATAATTCACTAGGCATTAGTCCTATTTATGTTTTTGGCACGGAGGAGCAGAGAACTAGCTATCTACCAGAACTTTGCACAGGAGAGAAATTATGGGCTTTTGGTTTAACCGAGACCAATGCTGGCTCTGATGCAAAAGGGGTAGAAACGATCGCATCACTTGAAAATGGATTGTGGACAATTAATGGGGGTAAAATGTTTATCACCAACTCGTGTTCAGAAATCGCAAAAGGAATTACTGCCCAGGCTATCACAGGTGAAAAAGATGGTAAGAAGGAGCTCTCTGCTATTCTACTTCCTCGTTCTACAGAAGGCTATACAACATCACCGATCAAAGGGAAATTAATGTGGCGTGCTGTAGATAACGGAAAGATAAATTTCAAAAACTGTAAAGTTCCAGAATCAAACCTTCTTGGCAAGCGTGGAGAAGGGATGAAAATTATGCTTTCGACATTAGATGGAGGAAGGCTATCAATTGCCGCAATAGGTCTTGGCTTAGCGCAGGGTGCTTTTGAAATGGCTGCCGATTACGCGTCCAAAAGAAAACAATTTGGTAAATCATTATCTGAATTTCAAGCAATCTCCTTTAAGCTAGCCGAAATGGCAACTAAAATTGAAATGGCTCGGAATACGTTATATCATACCTGCAGACTTAAAGAAGCTGGACTCCCGTTTGCAAAACAAGCTGCCATGTCGAAACTCTATTGTTCAGATATCGCTCGTGAAGTGGCAGACGACTCATTACAGATTCATGGCGCCTTCGGATTCCTGAAAGAAAACCACATAGAACGATTCTTTAGAGATCAGCGTCTACTTTCCATTGGTGAAGGTACCTCTGAGATTCTAAAAATGGTCATTTCAAGACATGTTTTATAGCCTTATCCAGGTTTCAATGCCTACCTAAACTTTCAAAATAATGGCTTCTGACGATTCACAACGAAAATTAGATCATATTAGATTGGCTCTAGAATCTCAGACATTAGTCAACGAGGTGGATGCTCGTTTTTATTACGAGCCAATGCTTGCTGGATTCCCGAATAAACCGCTACCGGAAACATTGTTCGCAGGCAAATCGCTAAAAGTTCCAATCTGGGTGTCAAGTATGACTGGTGGTCATCTTGAATCTGGAGCAATAAATCGAAACTTAGCCAGAGCGTGCAAAGAATTTGGCATGGGAATGGGACTTGGATCCTGCCGCATGTTACTAAGCGACGACACCTATTTTAAAGACTTCGACATTCGTTCGCTCATTGGCGATGAGAACCCCCTGTTTGCAAATCTAGGAATTGCTCAGATTGAAAAGATGCTAGAAAGCAAGCAAACAGATGATTTAAGACGATTAATAGACCGATTACAAGCTGATGGTCTAATCATTCATATCAATCCACTGCAAGAGTGGGTTCAGCCTGAAGGCGATACAATCCAGCACCCTCCTATCGAAACCATTGAGAGACTTTTAGAAAAAATTGATTTTCAATTAATTATAAAAGAAGTAGGTCAAGGATTTGGACCACAAAGTATTCGTCGGTTATTACAATTACCTCTTGCGGCAGTAGAATTTGGAGCCTTTGGGGGAACAAACTTCTCGAAAGTCGAACTTCATAGATCCTCCATAAAGGATAAAGAGCTATTCCAGCCATTTGTTCATGTAGGTTCTACCGCAGAAGAGATGGTCGATCTTATCAATGAAATGACTTTGAAAGGTGAAAAGTTCAAGTGTAATCAATTGATTATTTCTGGGGGTGTTCATAATTATCTTGATGGCTATTATTTGACACAGAAATCTGTCCTACCTGCCATTTATGCACAAGCTTCCTCATTCTTGCGTTACAGTCAAGGTGATTATAGCGAACTGCAACAGTTTGTTTCTGCCCAGATAGAAGGGTACCGAATGGCAACGAATTATTTAACGCTTAAAGATCCGAAGAGCAAGTAGGGAATTATCTTAGGAATCCTTCGCAATTCGAATAATAAAGTACACCAACCTATAGACGAACTGTTAATCAATCTAATAGCTATTTAAATGAGTGTTAAATCCGGATTTTCTAAATTCAATCGCAAACAACGTATTGAATACCTAGTAAATCACTCTGAGCTGAGTGAATCAGACGCTCTTGGCCTAAATGATTTCGATGCTCCAAACAGTGATCAACAACATGTTATTAGCGAAATGATAGAAAACCACATAGGAAACTTTCCTTTGCCTATGGGAGTTGTAAGTAATATGCTAATCAATGGTCATTCATTCTCGGTCCCATTTGTTACCGAAGAGAGCTCGGTTATTGCTGCAGCCTCTAAGGCATCTAAATTTTGGGCTGAACGTGGTGGGTTTAAAGCTAAAATAGAAGGACTAACCAAGAAAGGGCAGGTTCATTTCACTTGGAATGGCAATCCTAGTTCAATAGGCTCTTATTTTAAAGAGTTAAAATCAAAAATAAATGATGCCACCAGCGATCTAGCCAGTAAGATGGAACAACGTGGTGGTGGAATTAAAGAGATTAAATTGTTAGACAAGACTGCAGAGCTACCAAACTATTATCAATTGGATGTTAGCTTTGAGACAGCTAATGCGATGGGAGCCAATTTCATCAATAGCTGCCTTGAGAAAATGGCAGAGGTATTATTGGCCGACAAAGAGCTGAATAACGAAAAATATCAAGTTGAGATTATCATGTCGATACTCTCAAACTACACACCAGACTGTAAAGTCATCTGTTGGGTAGAGTGTCCAATTGAAAAACTTCAAGGCTGGAACAACGAATTAACAGCTAATGAATTCGCCTTGAAATTCAAGCAGGCAGTCGATATTGCAAATCTAGATATATCCAGAGCAGTCACCCACAACAAAGGGATATTTAATGGGATTGACGCGGTGCTAATGGCCACAGGAAACGACACAAGAGCCACAGCAGCATCTGGACATGCGTTCGCCAGTCGTAGTGGTCAATACAGAGGACTTACTGCTATTTCATTAAGCGACGGCTTATTTAAATATCAACTCGAACTCCCCATCGCAATAGGAACTGTAGGCGGAATAACAAAAATACACCCAGTTGTAAAAACAGTCATGTCGGTTTTAAATAACCCAGATGCACCCAGACTTATGTCCATAGCTGCTGCTGCAGGCCTTGCCAATAACTTTGCTGCGGTTTCATCATTGATCACAACGGGAATCCAGAAAGGTCATATGAAAATGCACCTTTCGAACATGCTTCATGAATTTAAGGTTACGGAAGCAGAAAAACATCAGGTAATAGCTCACTTTGCGAATGAGACAATAAGCTTCAAGGCTGTTGAAGAGTATATTCAGCTCATTAGAAATTCAAAATCGTAGTAAGAGCATGAAATCCTTTGTTGCAAATACAAAACTGATGATTTCTGGTGAATATCTTGTTCTAGAAGGAGCATTAGCCTTGGCTTTACCATTAAAACATAAGCAGGAACTATCGGTTTTAGAACAATCAGGCACACCATCAATCGAATGGAAATCATTCATTAATAATGATTTGTGGTTTGAACTCAACGTATCATTGCCAAATTTTGAAATCTTAACCACAACTGATTTCAAAATGGCTCAAACTTTAGTGAGTTTATTGAAGAGTGCAGGGCAACTGAATCCCCATTTTTTAAAAGTTCAACATAATTATATGGTCACTTCGGTGATGGACTTCAAACCTGAATGGGGTATCGGCTCAAGCAGCACGCTGGTTTCCAATCTAGCTTCATGGGCCGAATGTGACCCATTTGAGCTAAATAAGTCAGTCTTCGGTGGTTCGGGCTATGATATTGCCTGCGCACGGACTTCTACGCCGATTATGTATCACCTGGATAAATCTGTGTCATGCTACCGCGAAGCTGAATTTCACCCGCAATTTCACAAGAACTTATATTTTATTTATCTGAACATAAAACAGAGTTCAAAGGATAGCATTCAGAAGACCGATCTTTCACGAGTAACAAAAGCGTCAATAGACCGCATTTCGGCTATCTCAAGTGCAATGGAGTTATCAGATAGTCTACAAATCTTCCAAAATCTGCTCGAAGAACACGAGAACATAATTTCAGAAACACTTCAAGTAAAAAAAGTCAAAGACTTGTTTTTTAATGACTTTAACGGATCAATTAAATCACTCGGAGCCTGGGGAGGCGATTTTATTCTAGCTGCCTCTTCAGAAACTGAATCAGCTGTTAAAAACTACTTTGAACAAAAAGGGTTTAAAACATTTTTTAGATTTTCAGAATTCATTTTACCGAATGACAAACTAGAATTAAACTCTCTATCATAACCGTTTCTTAAAGAAAAATGAAAATTATTACAACTAGCAATTCAATAAATAGTTCAAGTTTAAATAGACTTAAATGAGCGAAGACTTTATAAAATTAGGATGGAAAGCCCCTTCGAATATTGCACTTGTCAAATATTGGGGTAAAAAAGAGAATCAAATTCCAGCCAATGCCTCTCTAAGTATTACGTTGGACCATGCTACCACCTCTACTTATCTATCCTTTAAGGCAAAAAAAGTTAAAGACAATAGGCTTAGTTTAACCTATTTTTTTCATCAACAGAGACAAGAAAAGTTTGAAAATAAAATTGCTGCCCTTCTTAATCGACTGATTAACGAGCTGCCATTTTTACTAGATTACGAATTAGTTTTTCATAGCGAGAATAATTTTCCACACTCGACAGGGATAGCTTCTTCGGCATCTTCAATGGCTGCATTAGCTTTATGCTTAGTTAATATGGAATTATTAGTTAAACAATCACATCAAGTTAACGAAACGTTTTTTCATCGAGCTTCGCATATTGCTCGACTAGGTTCTGGCAGTGCTTCAAGATCAATTTATGGCGGATTAGTTTCCTGGGGATCGATAAATGGAGAGAGAGGCACTTCTGATCTTTTTGCATCACCATTTAAACTGAACGAAACAAGTAGACTTCATTCTGTCCGCGATATTATCCTTATTGTAAGTTCGCAAGAGAAATCAATGTCGAGCAGCATCGGCCATTCTCAAATGGAACAACACCCTTATCGAAATGGTCGAATAAATCAAGCGAATACTAACATTTCCGACTTATTAAGTAGCGTGCGCAACAGTGATTACGCCAATATTGCTAAAATTGCAGAACTTGAAGCTTTATCGCTCCATGCCTTACTAATGACCTCTGGACCGGATGGGTTTTTATTAAAACCGAACACACTTCAGATCATTGAAGAGATAAAAAGATTCAGACATAAGCATCAGCTAGATCTTTTCTTCACCATTGATGCTGGCCCTAATGTTCATCTGATCTATTACGAAGATCAACGCGAACAAGTTTTGTCATTTGTTGAAAATACCCTTAGTATCTATTGTGAAAATGGGAAATGGATCGATGACAAGATCGGCGAAGGTCCAGTCTGTCTTACCCCTGAAACGTTCAATTTGTAATGAATTATCCGGCCAAGATTATTTTATTTGGAGAATATGGAGTTCTTCTTGGAGCAAAGGCATTAGCTATGCCCTATTCGAAATTCAGTGGCCAAATCATTCTAAAACCTGCGCATAATACGAATACTGATGAATTATTGGCCTCTTCGCATACTAGCTTAAAGAAGCTTTATCAATATTTCAGATCTAATGCTATTAATTTTCAATACTTAAACCTTGATTTATTTGAGAGTGAGTTAAGACAAGGAGTGCTCTTCCAATCAACCATACCGAATGGATCGGGACTGGGTAGTTCAGGGGCTGTCTCTGCTGCTATTTACGGTAGATACCTGTTTGAAGGCTCTGAAACAGCAGATCTAATGGTGATTAAGCAGCGTTTATCTGCTATTGAATCATGTTTCCATCAGGTTAGTTCTGGCATCGACCCATTAATATCGCGGATCAACAAGCCCATACTAATTGATGCGCAGAATACTATTATTCGCGAAATAGATTTAACCGCCTTCTTTAAAACCTATACCCTATTTCTGATTAACTCAAATAAACAAGGGGAAACTGGCTTGCTGGTGGCTAATTTCATGAATAAATTAAATCAGGCAGAGTTTAAAGAGCAGATAGAAAATAACTATATTCCGATAATTAATCGAACTATAGAGTCGCTTTTGGCGAATGATTTCAGTACTTTTGAGACTTCACTGACTGAATATTCATCATTTCAATATTCACAGATGGATTGGCTTATTGCAGAACAGTATTTGGAGCATTTTGAATATGGCATTTCAAGTGGTGACTTTCAGTTAAAAATTTGTGGATCAGGTGGTGGTGGATTCTTAATAGGAATCGCTAAAAACCAAACAATAGCTGAAAACTATTTTAAGTTAAACCATCTTGATTACACCATTGTTAATTAATTGACATTTTGAATTACTCGAAAAATATTTTTTAAGATATGACTACAGCAACTCGAAGACTTCCCAATTGGATGAAAACACCTCTCCCCTCTGGAAAGGAATATGTGGAGTTAAAAAATTTAGCCGCTGCACAGCAACTAAATACAATTTGTGTGAGTGGCAACTGTCCAAACAAAGCAGAGTGCTGGGGAGCATCTACAGCTAGCTTTATGATTTTGGGTGAGAAATGTACACGTAACTGTCGTTTTTGTGATGTTAAGAATATGATTCCAGATGCTGTTGACTGGAATGAACCTCTACGATTAGCTGAAACAATAAAAGCATTAAAGATTAAACATTGTGTGATCACCTCAGTAACACGCGACGATCTTGAAGATGGTGGCTCTGCCTTCTGGGCGAAGACGATCACAACCATCAAAGAAGTCAACCCAGGAATCACCATGGAAACACTGATTCCTGACTTCTATGCTAACAGCGCCCACATTCAAAAAGTTATTGATGCAAAACCAGAAGTTATCTCACATAATATGGAGACTGTTCGTCGATTAACGCCTAAAGTTCGTGATGTGGCAAGATATGATCGAAGTTTAAAAGTTGTCGAGCTTATTGCAGCATCTGGCATAGTGCCAAAATCGGGCATTATGGTGGGATTAGGCGAAACTGAAGAAGAAGTACTTGAAACAATGGACGATTTGCTTAAATCGGGCTGTAAAGTGCTTACAATCGGTCAGTATTTGCAGCCAACAGCTCACCATCTAAAGATTGAAGAGTTTATAACACCTGAAGTATTCATAAAATACCGCGAAGCGGCTCTTGAAAAAGGGTTTAAGATGGTTGAAAGTAGTCCACTTGTTCGCTCCTCTTATCGCGCCGAGCGTCATATTCACGCTTAATCGCATGGCACTAATCAAGACCACCAAAAGTAAAGTATTAGCCATTCAGCATCTGACTCCTACAGCCTATGTTGTTAGGCTTGAAAAGAATGGATTTCAGTTTAAAGCTGGTCAATATTTGGTGTTAACGATTCCCGGGAAACAGAAGGCTCGTGAATATTCGATTTACAATTCTATCGAGACGGATTACATCGACCTACTAATCAAGGAGGTTGATCCAGGTGAAGTATCTAAAGAGATAAAAAATATTGAGCTAGGAACCGAAGTGGAGCTAGCTGGGCCTTATGGATTCTTTGTACTTCGTGATTCTGAGCTAGCAGCCGGAAAGCATTTTACATTTGTGGCTACAGGCACAGGAATCTCACCATTTCACAGTATGGTCCTCACCTATTCGAAGTTGAATTATACCCTTTTACATGGGACTCGAAATGAGGGAGAGGCTTATGATGCAGCTGATTATGCCGCTGATCGGTATATCAACTGTACCTCCAAAGCCGAGACGGGCAATTATAGGGGTCGCGTTACAGACTATTTACTAGCTCAGGAGGTTGATAAAAATTCTATTTATTACCTATGTGGAAATTCAGAGATGGTTAATGAAGTCACGATAATCCTTGAGCATCAAGGCATCATGCCAGGCAATATTCGTACAGAAATATTCTTCTGAAGATGCTATGGATTTAAAGTACGACAAATCATCCTGCAGTCGCTGCAGCAAAATGCACCTTTGTACTGGCACAGCTCAATGCCCATGCTTTGATCTACCCGTATCTGAAGAAGTTTTAGAACATGTCGCTTCACATTATGATTCGTGTGTCTGTATAGTTTGTCTCGAAGAAATCAAACAGGAATTAGCCAATTAATCTGATTCGATTGAAACAATAAAAAAGCTGCTCTATTTCTAGAGCAGCTTTTTTATTGTGAAGATAATTTATCACTTATTTTTTCTTTTGAGGTACGTTACGTTGTTTAGCCATCTCTTCTAAGCGAGCTTGGAACTTTGATTTCACCACTGGCATCTTTTGTTTAGCCTTAAGCTGTGCATGAATCTCATCTTCATTAACTAGCTTCTTGAAGATGAACATCTGCACAAATGTAAAGACTAAAGACAAGAAGTAATAAAGACTTAGGCCTGATGCATAGCTATTAAAGATAAACAAGAACATCACTGGCATCAAGTACATCATCGTTTTCATACCTGGCATTTGCTGTGATCCAGCAGCGCTCATCTCATTGTTGTATTTAACATACAAGATATTGGTAACAGTCATTAACAAACAGAACAAGCTTACATGATGGCCATACCATGGTATTTCGAATGGCAAGGTTGCGATTGAATCGAACGCTGAAAGGTCATGAGCCCACAAGAAACTTTGCTGTCTTAATTCGATCGAAATTGGGAAAAAATAGAACATGGCAACCAGGATAGGCATTTGGAATATCATAGGCAAACACCCTCCCATTGGATTGACCCCTGCCTTTTTATATAGCCCCATCACTGCCTGCTGCGACTCTAGTTTTTTGTCTTCCCCAAATTTCTTCTGGATCTCTTCAATCTCAGGCTTTAAAAGTCGCATTTTAGCCTGTGAGATATATGATTTATAGGTGAATGGTGCAACGATAACTTTCACGTAGATCGTAAGCAAAAGGATTATCAATCCAAAGTTGCTAATATACCTGCGAAGGAAATCGAATGCTGGAATAATGATGTATTTATTAGTCCAACCAATTACGGTCCAACCTAAAGAAAGTTCTTCTTCTAGTTTTACATCATATTGCTTTAGCGTATTGTAATGGTTTGGACCAAAATAAAAGCGTGCAGGAAATGTTTCACTGCCCGAATTATCTAAAGGAAGGGTTAGATCGGCGCTCATATCTGAGACAAATGCCAAATCTTTATCTCTTTTCTTTGTGGTAACTTGACCATTTAAGAAGTTTTTATCAGCAATCAAGGCCGAGGAAAAGAAAAGCGTTTTAAAGCTGATCCATTCAACCTTTGTGGTTAATGCTTTGGTCTCTGATTTCGCAGGAGGTATCTCTCCTACCTCATCTTTGAAATATTTAAAATAAGCCGTTGCATAATTATCTTCACCAAATTTAGAGACCATCTCTTGTCGAGGCATCTCCATGGTCCAATTTAAATTGATGTAGTTTGAGTTCGCACCCATAACCTTTTTAAGTCCGGAGGTTCGCACATCGAAACCAACCATAAAAGAGTTGTGTTTGATGGTGTAGAGATATTCGACCTTAACACCATTTCCGGCATCAAGAAGCATACTTAGCGACTTAGACGAGTCAGAGCCTTTCACATTGTACTCTTCGCGACCCTCTTTTCCCTTAGATACTGCAGCACCTGAAACAGACAAAACTGAATCTTTTAAAGAAGGGACAAAATAGAACTGATCTGTTTGAATGCTTTTGTTTTGTGAAAAGAAGTTCAACCCGAATCTATTTTTTTCCCCTTCAAAAAGCACTAATGGTTCACCATTAAATCTTTTGTACCCTTTTAATTCAACAGAGTAAATCTTACCACCCTTATTCGACACCTTAATTTTCATTAAGTTATTCTCGAGTGTTATAAAGTGCTCTGTACCTTTTACGGCTTCGGAGAATACACCATAAAGGTTTTTAAGTTCAGTTCCAGCTCCGCTTTTTGCAGTATCAGAACTACTTAGTGGAATTGCTTGAGGTGTAACAGCAATTTGTTTTGCCTTGAGCTCTGCTTGCTGAGCATTGGCAGTCGCAACTTGAGCGATTGAATCTTGTTGATGCTTAGCGGCCTGTAGTTGACTTTCTGAAGGACTATTCAGATAACTGAATGTTATCAGGATAGTAAAAATCAAGATAAAACCTGTAATTGTATTTTTGTCCATAAAAAGAGTTCGAATTGGGATTATTTAGAATGTTTAAGTACTGCTTTAATAAAAGCAACAAATAATGGATGTGGCTGAAGAACGGTGCTACTATATTCCGGATGAAACTGAACACCAACAAACCAAGGATGATTTGGAATTTCGACAACTTCCACAAGTTTTGTTTCTGGATTGACACCAACTGCTTTCATCCCTGCATCTTCAAAATTTTTCAGATACGTATCATTAAATTCATACCGATGACGATGACGTTCCATGATTTTAGGTTTACCATAGGCATTGTAAACCTTAGAGTCTTTCTTCAGCTGGCAAGCATAGGCACCTAATCGCATGGTGCCACCTTTATCGGTAATCTCTTTCTGTTCTTCCATTAGGTCGATAACAGGGTGCTTAGTGCTTTCGTTCATCTCTGTTGAATCGGCATCACTAAACTTCAACACATTACGAGCGAATTCAATAACAGCTATCTGCATGCCAAGACAGATTCCGAAGAATGGGATATTATTTTCTCGTGCATATTTAGCTGCTACAATTTTACCCTCTATTCCTCTATGACCAAATCCTGGAGCAATGATTATTCCATCGCAGTCTTTGACTTTACGTTCAATATTTTCTTCAGTAATCTTCTCCGAATGAATCCATTCAATCTTAACACGGCACTCATTCGCAGCACCAGAATGGATTAAGGCCTCACAAATAGACTTGTATGCATCATGAAGTTCTACATATTTACCGATTAATGCAATCTTCACCTCTTGCTTAGGATTCTTAAATCGAAGCAAAAATTCATTCCATTTCTTAAGATCTGGAGCAACACCCAATGGTAAGCCAAGCTTTTTGAGAACAATCTCATCGAGCTTCTCTTCCTTCATTTTTATTGGCACCTCATAGATCGTGGAAACATCGATCGATTCAATAACTGCATCTTTATTCACATTACAGAACAGAGCAACTTTTTCTTTTAATCCAGGAGAAAGTGTATGCTCAGTTCTTAAAACAAGTACATCAGGCTGAACGCCATTCTCAAGTAATGCTTTAACAGAATGCTGTGTTGGCTTGGTTTTTAACTCACCAGATGCTGAAAGATATGGGACTAGAGTAAGGTGGATAAATAAAGCATCGCTGCCCATCTCCCACTTCAATTGTCGAACAGCTTCAATAAATGGCAAAGATTCGATATCGCCAACTGTACCACCTATTTCAGAAATTACCACATCAAATTTTCGTTTCGAACCTAAAAACTTAACGTATTTCTTAATCTCATCTGTAATATGAGGAATAATTTGAACTGTCTTGCCAAGGTAATCGCCTCTACGTTCTTTGTTGATGACCGATTGGTATATCCTACCAGTGGTAACATTATTTGCTTGTGATGTTGGCGAATTCAGGAATCGCTCATAATGACCAAGGTCTAGATCCGTTTCTGCTCCATCATCTGTGACGTAGCATTCACCATGTTCATAGGGATTTAGTGTTCCTGGATCGACATTAATATAAGGGTCTAATTTTTGAATCGTTACCTTATAACCTCTAGCTTGCAGAAGTTTAGCGAGGGATGATGCGATGATCCCTTTGCCGAGTGAAGAAGTCACACCACCAGTTACAAATATATACTTTGTTGTGGCCACAATTATAATTTTTTGTCCATACTTAAAGGTCGCAAAGTAACGAATTTTAATCGTAAACCTGCTATTCTAACATTAAAATTAGGTTACTTTCAATCAAATGAAAATCCCGCTCCATTTGACTGAAACGGGATTATATGGTTCATAAAAAACCTTAGTTAATCTCTTCCGTTGAATCGATAACCTTTAGTTTTTGTTTTAAATAATCGATCTGAACTTTGATCTTATCCATTTGATCATTTACGCCTTGGATAAGCGATTGTGCACCTTTACTGGAACCAAAGAATCCAACATTATTAGAAAGGGTATTAATTTCACTCTCTAACTGCTTCAGATGCTGAGCTGTTTTATCGCGCTCCAGATTGATCTTCGCCCATCCACGTTGCTGTGAAGCTAGGTGTTCAATCTTACTTTTGAATTTATACATGCCCATATCCTGATCATCCAACTTAAGCTGATCAAAATAGCTATCCACTAACGTATGATAACGAGACTGAAGCTCCTCTTTCTTGCGAAATGGAACGAAACCAATCGATGCCCATTTCTCTTGAAATTTCTTCAATACGTCAATATCGTCTTTTGTATTACCTGTGATTTTAAACTTTTCGATCTCAGCTATTAGAGCGATCTTCGTTTTATAATTCTCATCTTGATCGCCAGTTACACTAGAGAAATGAGTTGTTTTACGATTGAAAAACTCATCGCAAGCGCTCCTAAATCGTTTCCATACTAGCTCTGATTGCTTGCGAGGTACCGGACCAACTTCTTTCCATTTTTTCTGTAAAGCGATCAACTTATCTGTTGATGCTTTCCAGTCGTCTGATTCTTTTAGCTTCTCAGCTTGATCACAGATCTCAACTTTCAAAGCTAAATTTTTGCTAAGTTGATCTTTACTCTTATTCCAAAAATCACGTTTGTTTTGAAAAAATGCATCATTGGCAGCCCGAAAGCGCTCCCAAACTTTTGCATTTTCCTTACGAGGACCGAAACCTGAATTTTTCCAAGCTTCTTGCAGTGCAATCACCTTATCAGTTACATCATTCCATTCGCGTGGATTATCTGAAGTAAAGGTGCAATGCGACTCTGCTTGTTCACAAAGCTCAACTTTTTTCTGAAGCTGTTCTTTTTGTGAAGAACGCTCGTGTTCAAAAAACTGCTGATAACGTTTATTGATGAGTGTTGTAGCCAATTTAAAGCGCTCCCAAAGCTCCTGTTTGTTCTCACGAGGAACTGGACCTATTTCACGCCACGATTCATGCAGTTTCTGAAGCTCTCTGAATGTTGCCAAAGCCTCTTTTTCGGATGCATTAGCTAGCTCCTCAGCTTTGGAACACAACTTAGATTTCTCATCCATATTGTGTCGTAAATCTAAGTCGCGCAATTCACGGTTGATCTTGACAAAATCATAAAACAACTCAACGTTATAATGATAATTTTCCCATAGATCCTTAACCTTAGTTTGTGGTACTTGACCAATGCTTTTCCATTTATCCTGTAAATTATTGAACTCCTGGAATGTCATATTGATAGACTCTTCACTATTTATTAAAGCTTTAATCTCTTCAATAATAGCCAGTTTCTTCGCGTAATTATCGTCTTTTATGGCTTCTTGCTTTCTATTTAACTCAGCGCGAAGGTTCTTATATTCTCGCAATAGGTCTTTTAATTCAACTTCAAATAGATCCTCTGAAGCTTCAAACAAAACCTCTTCATGACCTTCGGCCAAGAACGCTGCTTTCTGCTCATTTAATTCACTATTTCTAATTTTATAAAAACAACCCTTTATAGCTTCTGCGTGAGGCCTAATCTCATCAGCCGTACCTTCGGCAAGTATTTTCCGTAACGTACTAACTAATTGATTTTTATTATAAGAAGAGTAATCATGAATAGGAATCGAATGAACATCGGATTCGTGATCAGAAAATAAATCATCCTCTTCTTCTGTCTGCTCGGAAGCTTGGACAATCTGATCGATTAAGGTATTTTCATTGGCAATTGCACTTACATCTACTGGAGTGGGAATACTCTTTCTTTTACTTGCCTTTTCTTTAATCGGAACAGCAACATCTGCTTTCGCATCCGTGGCAGCAATTTTAGGTTTTGCCTCTTTAGCTGGAGTAGATTTTACTTTAAACGTTTTTCCAACTGCTGCAGCTTTTTCTTTTGCAATTGGCTTTGAAGCTTTCACTTTATCTTCAGATGAAGAAGAAACCTTTTTTGATTTAACCTCCTTTTTTTCAGAATCCTTTAAGGGTTTCTCTTTTTTCGGAGCTTCTGCAGCTACTTTTGGTTTGGTGGCTTTAGGTTTTACTTCTGTTTTTTTAGGCAATGTAGCTTTAGGTGCAGTTGCCTTTTTTTTCAATTCGTTAGATTCCATCAGAAAATTAGTTAGGGCGATTAAGCCAGGATGATTACAATATTATTTTACGAAAATAGATATTTACAAGCTAATACTCAACTTATTCACTAACATATTTTTGTTCCAAATAACGATTGACTCATTGAGGTTTATAACAAAAAATCTATCTGTCTGTTTTTCAAAATACTATACAAAGCAAAGCGATAAAATTCCCACCTATCTAGGAAGAAAAAGAATTCTATTAAAATGATTTAAAATCGTGATTAACCTTCAATAATATGAACATTAACAGCTATACAAGTGCCCTACTCTTTTGTAAAATGATAACTATGATATCTATTTTCATTAATTCAAACAACATTTAAGCGACCTATCAAAGCTAAATCTGTGCTTTAGGGGTTCTAAACGAACCGGCTCTTCGATTGAATCGAACCAATACCTTGTGAAGAACCATTGGTATTGCTATTTTTGTAAAAAAAGAACTATGCGTATCGATATACTCACTGTCGTACCAGAGCTACTTGAAAGTCCATTGAACCATTCGATTCTTCAGCGGGCAAAAGACAAAGGCTTGGTAGAAATACATGTTCATAATATTCGCGACTGGTCGGAAGATAAACACAATCGTGTTGATGATTATGCATTTAGCAAAGGTGCAGGCATGGTTATGTCTATCGCTCCTATTGATAAAGCCATCACGGAACTGAAAAGCCAACGATCCTACGATGAGGTAATTTTCCTGACACCAGATGCTCGACAATTTGTTCAGCGCGACGCGAATCAATTATCGCTTAAGAAAAATTTAATTTTGCTTTGTGGTCACTATAAAGGAATAGATCAACGAGTTAGAGATCATTTGGTGACAATGGAAATCTCAATAGGCGACTATGTTCTGACAGGAGGTGAACTCGCTGCTGCCATTGTTACAGATGCAATCGTACGATTAATACCGGGTGTATTGTCCGATGAAACCTCTGCCCTAACTGATTCGTTTCAAGATGGACTTCTGACCCCTCCAGTATATACCAGACCTGCCGATTACAAAGGCTGGAAAGTGCCCGAGGTTTTGCTCTCAGGAAACGACAAATTAGTCGATGATTGGAAACAAGAACAAGCTTATCAACGTACGAAAGCAATTAGACCTGATTTACTAGATAAATAATCGCTTTATATAACTTCTGTATCAATCTATCAAATAGATCCATACAAATATTACTCTTTATGGAAATTCGAAAATTAGGTAATAGTGGATTAGCCGTATCGACCCTCGGACTTGGATGCATGGGGATGAGCTTTGGTTATGGCGTAATCGAAGATAAACAACAAATGATCACCTTAATTCAAAAGGCCGTAGAGCTAGGTGTTACATTCTTTGATACAGCTGAAGTTTATGGACCTTTTATTAATGAAGAGCTTTTAGGTGAAGCCTTAGCGCCCTTTAAAAATAATGTAGTCATTGCCACCAAATTTGGATTTGCGCCATCCAATACGAATCCATCAAACTGGAGCGAATTAAATAGTCGACCAGAAAACATACGAAAAGTAGCTGAAGACTCTTTGAAGCGCTTAAAAATAGAGGCTATCGACCTATTTTACCAACATCGTGTTGACTTAAATGTACCCATTGAAGATGTAGCTGGAACAGTTAAGGAGTTGATTCAGGAAGGGAAAGTTAAACATTTTGGACTATCTGAAGCCGGAGCAGCAACCATTCGAAAGGCTCATGCTGAGCAACCTGTTACAGCCCTTCAAAGTGAATACTCCTTATGGACACGACAGCCGGAACTAGAAATTATTCCAACTCTTGAAGAGCTTGGAATAGGGTTTGTCCCTTTTAGTCCTTTAGGTAAAGGCTTTTTAACCGGCACGATGAATGAAAGTACCTCTTTTTCAAGTAAAGATTTTCGGGCTATACTTCCACGATTTACATCCGAAGCGCTAAAGGCAAATCAAGTGTTAATTCAACTCCTTCAAAATATTGCACGTGAAAAGGAGGCTACTCCAGCTCAAATAGCACTCGCCTGGCTATTAGCCAAGAAACCGTGGATCGTGCCAATTCCTGGCACCACAAAAATCAATCGCTTGGCTGAGAATATTGGTGCAGCAAATTTAGTTCTTAGTGCCTTTGAATTAGAAACACTTGAATTAGCAGCTAATGAACTAAAAATTATGGGTGAGCGATATCCAGAGCACATCTTGAAAATGACTGGAAGATAAACCGCCTCATTTATTAGCGTCTGCAAATAGTTTTATAGGAACAATACTTACAATGTTCCACAACGGAGGTTTGTTGAAATGGTATTTTAGGATTAAATATCTCCTCAAGTAATTCGATCAGATGGGTCTCAAAAGCCGTGGTCATAGGGACAAAATCAATGGGCAAATTCCCATTCTCTTTATACCTAAGCGAAGAGTTGAAATCGTGCTTAAAAAGCTCTCGAATAAGATAAATATTAGGAGCTATTTTTTCCATTTCAGGATGATTAAGGTGGACGACATAAGCATAAAGTAGAATTTGAAAGGCGGCTTTATTTCGTTTGACGAGTGTGGGATCAAAAAGATCTTTAAGCATTGTAAAACTTAGCTGATCACTTCCTGTCTTGTAGTCAAAAATCTGAACCTCAGAACCAATTTGATCTAACCGATCGATTAACCCTCCAATTTTTACTCGTTGTTCGCCTTCATTGATCTCAACTGTCGTATAGACCTCTTCTTCAACTCCGAGCACCCTAAATGGAGCTCGTTTAAGATCAAAAGCAAGGATCTGATTCATATATTTCATGACAACTTCAAATACCAAATAATTTTGGCCTGAATACAAATTAGATTCTACCGCAACATCCGTTTTAAAATAGACACGATTAAAAGAGCTCTTTACAATTGCTTTCAAAGACTCTTGATCAGCAATGAGTGATCGCAATTGATCTGAACTAATTATGGTTTGAACAAAAGGTTTATAAAAATTTTCCATCACATCATGAAACAAAGTTCCGAAAGTCTTTGAATCGACCTCTTCTGGCATCTCCTCCGGATCATAAAGTCCAGCGATATACCTAAAGTAAAATTGCAGTGAACAACCTAAATACTTATCTATTGCACTAGGGGATAGCGATTTAGACCCATCAAAATACTTAGCAAGTCGCGTCATAACCTGTTGATCTTTGGGGACTACGATTGGGGTATTTTCAATTGTAGCTAAATTATAGACCATGTTTACCTCTTTGATCTGAAATTTCGATTCAAGCTGCAATTGGTATAGGTAGCGACTTTTCTCGCCAGTTGACATTCCACTAACCCCCGAATCATATACGAATGTCACTTTTTCGGCGCGCTGTATCAAACGATAGAAATAATAAGCATACATGGCATTTTGTTCCTCAATAGTCGGCAATCCGAAGACACGTCTAAGGTTAAAGGGGATAAAAGAGCCGCCTGATGAACTCTTTGGCATCATGCTATCATTCATTGAAAGAATGATCAAGTTTTTAAAGTCCAACGTTCGAGTCTCCAATATACCCATAATTTGCAATCCTTCAAGAGGTTCACCTTCGAAGGGAATAGATAACCCAGATAAGTACTGACCTAAAAATCTAAAAAAAGAATCTTTAGAAATAAAATTCTCTCTATTAAAAACCTTGGTGCCATCCTCTATCAATATCCCCTTTAACTTGCTCACAGCCAAGTATGATTGATAAAGATATTCACAGTAAACCATCGTATTTTCGCTTCCTTCCTTCTTGTTTTGCCAATATTCTAATAACACTTCAAGAAGGTGAAGAAAAAAATTAGAGAGGTCTAAGATAGTTTCTGGGACAGCAAATAATTGACTAAAAAGAGGCGTTGATTGAAGTTCTACCTCTGAAACATATATAAGATTCTTTTTTTTGATTTGTGCTGTTAAGTTCCGGCAGGTAAAGGGATCTAAATCAACCATTAGTTGGTGATTAAGTACCGCATTAACATCTTTATAATAATACAAATGGACTCCATTCTCTATTTTGCTATTTCTTTGAAGATCGACTACCTGAACGATAAGGCCATAGATTGGAGTTGATTTCATGGGATAGCCCATCGTGACATTTACTTTATTTTGAGACTCTGGAAGCGAACTCAACATAGGCAATAATAACTCTTCATCACACAGCACAATGGCGGTATCATCGGAATTTAACGCTTGATAGCCATTATCAATAAGCACATTGGCAGCTACTTGGGCTTGACCTAACTGCGATGCAATGCTGACAATTTCGATTGATTTATTCGATTTAAAATATGATTCAGACCTTCCTAAATCTTCAGATTGCGGATATCGAGCCATATTCTTACGCAAGAAATAACCTGCTTCTTGATTTGTATCTTCCAAATAATATGGGTCAAAATCCCAATAGAACTGAGCTTTTTTATTTAATTTTAGGTAATCAAAAAGCTTCTCCTCACATGAATTCAAGGCATTGAAACCGATAAAAACAAACTGTTTATCTTCAAAAAGCGACTGATTTTTTGAAAGAATGGTCTCTACAACCTCACGATAAACCATCCCTTCAAAAGCAAGTCCTTCGTGTAACAAGGAAGATTTAAACTCCGTATAGACTCCTAAAAGATCCTCCCACAACCTTAGAAACTCCTCCTGAGTATTCGATTTATCTTTATTTGATAATGTTTTCCAAAAATTCTCGAGTCTTTCTTTCTCCTCATCAGACAGTATACTGAAGCGATCATCAATCTCTTTGAGCTCCGTAATATTGGTAAATAACTCATTCGCATCAACCAAGTATTTATCTACTTGATCAAAATCACTGACCAACATATCACCCCAGAAATAAAAGTCATCAAAACTCTCTTTGGTTTTTGTTAATTTCTGATAAGTACGATACAATCTAAATACAAGACTCAGTCTGTCAGGAACATGCACTGGAGACAGCTTTGTAAAAAGTTCATTGATAGTTACGATCTCAGGCGCTAAAATTGGTGCAACGACTAAGCTATTTAAGTAATGACTAAAGAATGTACCACCTCTTCGATTTGGAAATACAAGAGTCAGTTTATGGATATTATCTTTATGTATTTTAAACAAATGTGAACCCACTTGATTTAAAAATCCGATCATAAACGTTTTAAATTATTATGTATTGGTAAAAAAAATAGTCAAATAGTAAGATTACTTCGCCAATTATTTAGAAATTTGCAAAATAATTAGGCAGCGAAAAAATAAAAATATAAAATTGGTTCTTTTTTTTGAATATACAGATACGGTTGAAATAGTTGCTTAATTTCATTGAACCAAAGCAACCCTTGTTTGTAATTAGTACGGTATTAAATTTTCAAAATGGATAGGTTCTCTTTAGTCGGAAATCAAGAAATTGGCGCAATTGAAGAATTGTATAAACTTTACCTTCAAAACCCGCAAGAAATAGATGAAAGTTGGCGTAATTTTTTCGAAGGATTTGAATTAGCTCGCAAGGCATACGACTCGAAATCATCAGATTTAGTTGATAAAAGTCATCTCGAAAAAGAATTCTGCATTCTAAACCTCATTAATGGCTATCGCCAGAGAGGACATCTGTTTACAAGAACCAATCCAGTAAGGCGCAGACGTCAATACTCCCCTACCCTTGACTACAAAAATTTCGGTCTTCAGGAGAGTGATTTAAATCAAACTTTTGAAGCAGGAAAAGAGATAGGTATAGGCGCATCAACATTAAGTACCATTATTGCTCATCTTGAACATACTTACTGCGAGTCGATTGGTGTTGAATACCTTTATATGCGTAACCCTGAGCTGATTGATTGGCTAAAACGCAGAATGGAAAGCACTCAAAACACGGAAAAACTTCAAATCGAGGATCAAAAAGAGATCTTTAACTATTTAAAGGAGGCTGCTGGATTTGAGAATTTCATACATACGAAGTTTGTTGGAGCTAAAAGATTTTCACTTGAAGGTACTGAAGGACTTATTCCTGCGCTAAACGCCATCGTAGAACACGGTGTCAACCTTGGTCTTGAAGAGTATGTTATTGGAATCTCTCATCGAGGTCGTTTGAATGTTTTAGCTAATATTTTAAAGAAACCATATGAAAATATCTTCAAAGAGTTTTATGCCACAGAATATGAAGATGGCATTGAACTTGGCGATGTAAAATACCACCTAGGCTTCGACAAAGAAATCATTACCAAAAATGGCTCTAAAGTTAAGTTAAGCTTATTGCCCAACCCTTCTCACCTAGAAGCTGTAGCACCACTAGCTGAAGGGATGGTTAGAGCGAAAATAGACTATACCTATGAAGGGGATTTCAATAAAATCGCTCCTATTATTATCCATGGCGATGCTGCAATTGCTGGACAAGGAGTCGTTTACGAAGTCATTCAAATGTCACAACTGCCTGGCTATAAAACTGGTGGAACAATACATATTGTGGTAAACAATCAAATTGGATTTACCACCGATTATTTAGATGCACGATCAAGTACCTATTGCACAGACGTTGCAAAGGTTACGCGCTCTCCTGTTTTCCATGTAAATGGTGATGATCCAGAAGCCATCATCTTTACTGTTAAGCTAGCCTTAGAATTCAGACAGCATTTTCATAGTGACGTATTTATCGATATCCTTTCATACCGGAAATATGGTCATAATGAGGGTGATGAGCCTCGATTTACACAACCAATATTATACAAAGCTATTTCACAACATCCAAATCCTCGTGATATCTATGCCAGCAAATTAATTGAAGCAGGGGTAATGACTCAAGAGGAAGTGCTTTCTGAGATTGATGAATTCAATCAGCATTTAGAAGGTAAATACGAACTAAGTAAGGATATCGACAAGGTGAAGATAAAAAGCTTCCTTGTTGAAGAATATAAAGATTATCGCTTTCCAGAGCCTTCTGAAACGATCTCAACACCTACTGGTGTGTCTGGAGCTAAGCTGAAAGAGTTAGGATTAAAAATAAACACCTTACCGAACGAGAAGAAATTCTTTGGAAAGATTATTAAGATTTTAGCTGAGCGTCGTCAGATGTTAACAGAGAACAAAGTTGATTGGGCTTTGGCTGAACAGCTAGCTTTTGCCTCTTTGCTTTCTGAAAATGTTCCTGTTCGATTGAGTGGTCAGGATTGCGAAAGAGGAACTTTCTCGCATCGTCATGCTGCCATTGTAATGGAAGAAGGAACAGAGAAATACTTCCCTCTAAAAAGCGTATCTGATGACCAGGCTAAATTTAGTGTTTACAACTCCCCTCTTAACGAGTATGGCGTCATGGGCTTCGAATATGGATATTCTATGTTTTATCCTAAAGGACTTACCATCTGGGAGGCACAATTTGGCGATTTCAGCAATGTAGCTCAAGTAGTTATCGATCAATACATTAGTTCTGCAGGCGAGAAATGGGGATTAATGAATGGCTTAGTCTTGTTTCTACCTCATGGTTATGAAGGTCAGGGTTCGGAGCATTCAAGCGGCCGTTTAGAGCGGATGTTATCTTTGTGCACCAATCATAACATGCAAGTTATGATGCCTACTACCCCAGCTAATATGTTCCATCTATTGCGTCGACAAGTGCTAGGGAATATTCGTATTCCATTGGTGGTATTTACGCCGAAAAGCTTATTGAGGCATCCTATGGTGGTCTCTCCAATGGAGCATCTAACCTCGCAAGAGTTTATGGAAATCATTCCTGACCAAACTGTGGCACCAGGAAAAGCTGAAGTATTAATCTTTACAACTGGAAAAATTTACTACGAATTATTGGAACGACGCGATAAATTAGGACTTAAAAATCAAGCTATTGTTCGCGTTGAGCAGTTGTATCCATTCCCTTCTGAAGAACTTCGTCAGTTAAAATTCAAGAACTCAAAAGCTAAACGGGTCTTATGGGTGCAAGATGAACCAGCAAATATGGGTGCTTGGCCTTATATTTCACGCAAATTTCCTGAGCTCGAACTTGAACTAATATGTCGTCCTGAAAGTGCTAGTCCAGCTACTGGAATGTTGGATAAGCATAAAAGAAGTCTTGAGCGAATTCTAAATGCAGTATTTAATTAACTTTAGATCCTAAATTATTCTGATATGATTTTTGAAATCAAAATACCGTCACCGGGTGAATCGATTACCGAAGTTGAGATAGGCAGATGGCTTGTTGAAGATGGCTCTAGTGTAGTAAAGAATCAAGAAATTGCTGAGATAGAATCAGATAAGGCAACTTTACCCTTAAATGCGTCTGCGAATGGCATACTTAAGATTTTGGTTCACGAAGGAGAACGGACAGCTGTAGGAACAGTTGTTTGCCAGATCGATGGAGATGAAAATGCTCAGAAAGTTGAAAAGAAAGCTGCTAAAGAGACTCCTAAACAAGAACCAGTTGCTGCCTCAAAGAGTGCGGAAGTAAAGGAACAAGCTCCTGCTGTGACGAAAGAAGTCACAAATCATTTAAAAATTACCCCTGCAGCAAAAGCTGTTATGGAGGAGGCGAAATTAAATATCGATGAATTAATTAGTGGTTTGCGCAGAATTAGCCGTAAAGATGTTGAAGCGGTACTTGGAGCTTCAAATGTAAGCTTACCCTTGAGTTCAACAGAAATAACAAGAGAAGTGGATCGCAATGCCATGTCACCTTTACGTCGCAAACTTAGTCAACGTCTAGTTGCTGTTAAGAACGAAACAGCCATGCTTACGACCTTCAATGAGATCGATATGAGTCATTTAATGGAGTTACGTAAAACACACCAGCAAGCCTTTGTTGATAAATATGGTTTGAAATTAGGGTTCATGTCTTTTTTTACCAAGGCAGTCAGTATAGCCTTAGCAAGTCATCCTTCTGTCAATTCATTGATCGAAGATGAGGATATTATTACCCCTCGCTATCACGATATTGGCATTGCAGTGCAGACGCCAAAAGGTCTCATGGTTCCGATTGTTCGCAATGCAGAAACCAAGTCAATTGAAGGAATCGAGCGTGAGATAAAAGAACTTGCTGACAAAGCAAGAGACAAAAAATTAACAGTGCAAGAGATGACAGGTGGAACCTTTACCATTACCAATGGTGGCGTATTTGGTTCGCTTATGTCAACACCTATACTTAATCCACCACAGAGTGGAATCTTAGGAATGCATACCATCAAAGACCGACCAGTAGCCATCAACGGCAAGGTTGAAATTCGTCCAATGATGTATGTGGCATTATCTTATGACCATCGGATTATTGATGGAAAAGATTCCGTTGGATTTTTAGTAAAAGTAAAAGACTTGATTGAAAACCCAGCTAAGCTATTATTCAATGGCAAAAGTGGAGATGAAGTTTTGCTAGGATTATAATACATTTTATACCCACCCAAATTTAAATGGGATTATTGAGTAATCAATAATCCCATTTTTTATGATGGCCAAAATAGAGGAAAAGATCTAGATTCGAAAGCTCTTCGAATGACCATAAATAAAAAACTTGGGGTACCTCTTTCGAAGTACCCCAAGCCAACTAAACCAAAATCTATGAAAAAAAATCTTTATTTGAGTATTACAAAAGTGCAAATCACTTTGGTTAAACCGACTCAACAGATCATAAAGATTGTTAAAACTTTCAATCTCTAATTACTTAATAATACGCATTTTATAGAACGACCGATAGACGAAATACAACGCTACCAAAAAGAATACCCCACCTACCAGCGGAGCCACCCGATAGAAACTATCGGATATGGCTATTTCCATGGCCAATAATCCAAAAAGAGTTGTAAACTTAATAATCGGATTAAGCGCTACGGAAGAGGTATCTTTAAACGGATCTCCAACGGTATCTCCAACGATTGAAGCTTCGTGCAAAGCAGAGCCTTTTTCGCGCAGATCAACTTCTACTACTTTTTTTGCATTATCCCAGGCGCCACCAGCATTGGCCATAAATAAGGCCTGAAAGAGGCCAAAAACGGCAATTGAAATCAGGTAGCTAACAAAGAATGAAGTGGCAGCATACATGGTCGCAGAATTCGTTGCAGCAGAATCGCGATAGCCAGCAAAGAAAGCAAAGGCTAAAGCAAAGGAGAAGATGGCAATAAATATGTTTAACATTCCAGTCTGAGCATATTGTGTGCAAATTTTAACCACCTCTTTGGAAGTTTCAATGGACGCACTGCTATCAGCACCTTCATCTAGCTGGATGTTTTTCTTAATATACTCAACTGCTCGGTAAGCACCAGTTGTTACTGCTTGTATGGAGGCACCTGTAAACCAATAGATCACGGAGCCACCAGCAAGGAAGCCAAGGATAGTATAAGGATTTAGTATATTTAAGATTGTCTCGGGTTCAATACCAAATTTATGTTTGATCACTAAGATTAGCGAGAAGATCATCGTGGTGGCACCGACAACAGCAGTTCCAATAAGTACCGGTTTAGCTGTTGCTTTAAAGGTGTTTCCTGCACCATCATTTGCTTCAAGATAGTGTTTCGCATTTTCGAAATCGGGTTTAAATCCAAATTGTTTTTCGATTTCAGCAGCTGCATTAGGATTCTCTTCAATCAAAGATAATTCATAAATACTTTGTGCGTTATCGGTAACTGGACCATAGCTATCAACAGCAATTGTTACCGGACCCATCCCTAAAAATCCAAATGCCACGAGTCCAAAAGCAAAAATCGAAGGGTATATCATCAATAAATCAAGACCATGGGTAGAGGCAAAATAGGCTACAAACATAAGAACGAGAAAAACCATCCCTTGCCAGAATGCACTGAAATTTCCTGCTACCAAACCAGAGAGGATATTTAAGGAGGCTCCACCTTCTCTTGAGGCCGTAACAATTTCATTTACATGGCTCGATTTTGGACTTGTAAATAGCTTTGTAAACTCAGGGATCAAGGCAGCACCTAAAGTTCCGCAACTGATTATGATGGATAACGTAAGCCAAAGATTATGTGCCAATGATCCCAGCATAGCATAACTCACTGCAAAAGTTACCAAAATTGATAGAATGGATGTGATCCAAACTAAGGTCGTTAAAGGCTTTTCAAAATCCAGATCAAGAGCTAATTTATATTTAGCGTTTGTATAGAGTTTGTTGATGTAAAATGCGGCAATAGACGTTACAACCATCAAAATACGCATCAAGAATATCCAGGTAAGTAGTAAGGTCTGATCGGCAACATTGGTTACAGCTAACACGATAAAGCTGATTAAGGCCACACCTGTTACACCATAAGTCTCAAAACCATCGGCTGTTGGACCAACGCTGTCACCTGCATTATCGCCTGTACAATCTGCAATTACACCTGGATTACGTGGGTCATCTTCCTTGATTTTAAAAACGACTTTCATTAAGTCACTGCCGATATCGGCGATCTTAGTAAAGATACCACCCGCAATTCTTAGTGCGGATGCTCCAAGCGATTCGCCAATGGCAAAGCCAATAAAACTTGCACCAGCAAATTCTCTCGGAATGAATAACAAAATTATAAGCATCATAATAAGCTCAACGCTGACTAACAATACTCCAATGCTCATTCCGGCATCTAAAGGTATGTTTAAAAGCTTCAAGGGCTTTCGCTCTAAAGATGCGAAGGCCATTCTGCTATTTGCTAAGGTGTTCATCCGAATTCCAAACCAGGCTACCCCATAGGAACCTAAAATGCCCACAACTGACCACATTAAAATTAACAGAACACCACCAAGACTCATGTGTTGAAGAAAACCAAAATAAAATCCAATACAGGCAGCAATAAAGGCAAATAGGATCATTAAAAATTTACCTTGTTGGATCAAATAAGTTTTGCATGTTTCAAAAATTATATGAGCGACATCTAACATACTTTTATGAGCACCCAGTTTCTTGACCTTTACAAACTGATAAAATCCAAAAAGTAGACCAAGGATACAAATTAGAAAACCAAAAAGAAGCATGTTATACTGACTAGCTTCCAAGACCGGAATCTTCAGATCTGCTTCATTGCTAAATCCTAAAACCGGAAATGCCAAAAACATAAGAAATGGAACTATGCGTTTCATACCATTAAAATTAAAAATGAATAATTATGAATTGAAGAGAAATACATACCATGATTTAAAAACCTGTATTTCAACAAACTAAAAACCAATTTTTAGTAAACGATAAAAAGAAACAAATCTGAAAAAAGTGAACGAGCTAGGTTGATCGATCAAGGTCATACGAATATAGCGACCCTTTGTGTTGGAAATAATAGTACAAATTTAAGGTCTATTTTAATACCAAAAGCAATGAAACCTTAATTTGTAATGCTTTCAAATAATAGCGAACTAACCTTTACTAACATAAAAATATTTATTCACCAATATCACTTCACTCTCAAACCAATAATGTATCTTAGTGTCGTTATTATTTAAAGGTACTCGCACTTATCATCACTCAATTCTCTTGTATGCATGAAGTAAAAATGGTTGTTACTGATTTAGATGGAACCCTTTTACAATCAGATCATTCCATAAGTCCTACCGACCAAAAAACACTTGAAAGACTAGGGGAGCTTGGGTTATGCCGGGTAGCTGCAACAGGTCGTAATTTATTTAAAGTCAGAATGGCCTTAACGGAGAAATCGCCATTCGACTATGTTATCTTCTCATCAGGCGCAGGCATTGTTGATTGGAAGACCCAAAAACTTATTCGTGCAACAGCCATCTCAGCTGAAAAAACAAGCCAAATAATAAATTACCTCATTGCAGAGCACTTTAATTTTAAAGTTTCTCGAGAATTACCCGACAATCACAACTTTGGATGGCATAAAAGCTTTGAATGCCCTGAATTAACCCGTTATGTCGAACATCACAGTAAGTTAGGAGAAGCCTTTAAAATAAACCCTAACCAACCGTTTATATCCTCGCAACTTTTGATGTTTTTTCCGATGGAAACCAACCAATTTGAAAGCGTAAAAATTAAGTTTCAAAAAGCTTTTCCTGACTTAAGCGTCATTAAGACCACTTCTCCATTTTTCTCTGGTTATATCTGGATGGAGATATTCCCTAATGGAGTCTCAAAAGCTCAAGGAATAGAAGAAATTTGCCGAATCACGGGGATAGCACGCGAAAATACCCTTGGAATTGGGAATGATTTTAATGACCTTGAGATGCTAGAATTTACCCAGCATTCATACGTAGTTGAAAATGCACCTGAGGAATTAAAATTAAAATATTTAAATAGTCTAGCCCATTACGATGATGGATTTACACACGCTGTAAATCAACATATTAAATCAAAATAAACCTACTAGGATAGTTCGCTATCTAGTAAGAAATTAATAGTTACAACAAGAATTTTACTCATTTTTAAAAATTTAAACATGAAAAAATTAACCCTTTTAGGACTGTTCTTATCTATTACTCTCCTCCTTACAGCTCAGCCTTTCAAATTATCAGAAAAGGTTCCCTTTGACATTAATTCGACAAAAGGTGTATTAAAAAATGGATTGACCTACTATGTGAAGTCCAATTCAACCCCTAAAAACAGAGCTGAGTTAATGCTTGTCGTTTCAGCTGGATCTGTCTCAGAAGATGCTGATCAACTTGGACTAGCGCACTTTTGTGAGCATATGAGTTTTAATGGAACGAAGAGCTTCCCAAAAAACGATTTAATTAAGTATTTCGAATCCATCGGAATGGAGTTTGGACCAGAAATAAATGCGTATACGAGCTTTGATGAAACAGTGTATATGATTAAAATTCCTCTTGACAAGGAGGAATATCTCCAAAAAGGACTTCAAGTATTATATGATTGGGCTTCTCAAGTAACCGATTCGAACGAAGAGATCGAAAAAGAGAGAGGCGTTGTGCATGAAGAGTGGCGAGGTGGACAAGGTGCTCAGAAGAGAATGCTTAATCAATGGATTCCGGTCTTTTTGAAAGATTCAAAATATGCACAGAGGCTACCGATTGGAGATCCACAAATTATCGACAACTGTAAACCTGAAGTTTTAAGAAGATTCAGAAAAGATTGGTACCGACCAGATCTTCAGTCAATTATTGTTGTAGGTGATTTTGACAAAACAAAAATCATCAACTTGATCAAAGAGAAATTTTCAGCTATTCCTGCTCAGGCAAATCCTAGAAAGAAAGAGATTGCCCCCGTACCTGGTCATCATGAGACTCTAGTGAAAATAGTTACAGACAAAGAAGCAACTTACTCATCTGCTTCGGTTTACATTAAACACCCAATGAATCTGGATCTGACCATTAAAGGATATCGAAATTCGATGGTGAATGGTCTATATAACCAAATGATAAACCTACGATTGTCGGAACTAGCACAAAAAGAAAACCCGCCATTTGTCATGGGACAAGCTGAATATGGCAGTTTGATTGGTCCATCTGACGTTTATACTTCTACTGCGATTACCCATCCGGGGAAAATACCAGCTGGTCTTAAAGCTGTATTACTAGAAAATGAGCGAGTAAAAAAATTCGGATTCACCCAAAGTGAACTTGATCGGAATAAAAATGCAGCATTGAAATATATGGAAACATCTTATAACAACAGAGACAAGAGAGAATCAATGAGCCTTGCTCAAGAGTTTACTAGAAATTTCCTTATGCGCCAAGAACCTACCCCTGGTATTGAAGTTGAATATCTATACTATAAAGAATTTATGCCAACCATTACCTTGGAAGAGATTAATGCATTGGCCAAGAAATGGATTAATACTGAAAATCGCGTGGTGGTAATAACAGCTCCTGAACTTGCGAATACTCCCGCTCCTACTGAAGCTGAAATAAGAGCTGTATTAACTGAGGTAGAGAGTCAGAAAATTGAACAATATGCTGACGTAACATCCTCAGAGCCTCTAATGAAATCAATGCCAACTCCTGGAAAAGTAACCTCAGAAAAAATAATAGCTTCGGTGGATGCTACAGAATGGACCTTGTCGAACGGAGCTAAAGTGGTTTATAAGAAGACCGATTTCAAAGACGATGAGATCTTATTTACAGCCTATTCATTAGGTGGTTGGTCTTTGTATGGACAAGACGATAACATGTCTGCAACAATTGCAGCCACTATAATGGACCTAAGTGGTATTGCAGACTATAACAGTACCACCCTAAGGAAAATGCTTGCTGGAAAAGTGGTTAGTGTAACACCTGTTTTAAAGATGCTTACTCAAGGAATAGAAGGCTCTTCTAATGTTTCGGATCTAGAGACTTGCTTACAAGCAATCAACCTCTATTTCACCAAGCCCCGTTTCGATGAATCGGCCTTCTCCTCTTATATTACTAGAATGCATAGTCAACTAGACAATAGTACTGTATCGCCTGAACGTGCTTTCGCTGACACCTTTAAATGGACGACTTCAAGCTATCATCCTCGCATGAAACCGTTGACCAAAGAGATGTTAGACGAAGCAAAATTCAGTCGGATCACTCAAATTGCAAAGGAGCGCTATGCTAATCCAGGTGCATTCACATTCTTTTTTGTCGGTAAAATAGACCCAGTAAAATTTAAACCGTTGGTGGAAAAATACATAGCCTCTTTAGCAAATGGGCAAAAGGCGGAGAAATGGGTTGATCTAGGAGTTCGCAAACCAAATGGAGTTGTAGAAAAAACAGTGTTTAAAGGAAAAGAGCCAAAGTCGATTCAATATATCCAATTTCATGGCAAGCTTAATTATGCCACAAAAGACTTGATGGAAATTGATGCTTTAGGTAAGATACTAACAACTCGATTACTGGAAAGTATTCGAGAAGATAAGTCTAGCGTATACTATATCGGAGCTCAACCTGGAATGGTTAAATTTCCTCATCCAGAATTTGACATGACCATCTATTATGGCACAGCACCAGAGAAAGTAAAAGATTTAAAAACCTCCGTTTTTGCCATTATTAAAGACTTAGTCGCAAATGGTCCGAAACAAGAAGAGGTTGATAAAGCGCGTGAAAAAATCAAAAGAGAACGTGAGACAAACTTAAGAGAGAACAACTATTGGGAAACTACTTTGAAATCTTACTATTTAAATATGAATGGTGATTTCAAAACATTTGATGAATTCAATGGTGCCGTAACAGGTCTAAACGCTCAATCCTTAAAGGCTGCTGCAGCGAAAACTTTTGATTTTAAGAATTATACAAGCGTTGCTTTAATGCCTGAAAAATCGGAGGCAGTCAAATAATTCAGATCAAGAAAACCTATTTTTAAAGGCAGGAGTTTAAATCGATCGGTTTAATCTCCTGCTTTTTACAAGACTAGTATTTGAGCAATAGGTCTTTATATATAAACTTTTATCTACTTAATAATTGAAATGGCTCGCCTTAATCCATCCGATTTCATAAAGCTTAACGACTTGCCGATTGTCGATGTGAGGTCACCAGGAGAGTTTTCGGAAGGGCATATTCCAGGAGCATTTAATATGCCACTATTTACAGATGAGGAAAGAGCTATAATTGGAACTTTATATAAAAACAAAGGGAGAATTCCTGCTGTTGAAAAAGGGCTTCAGATCGTTGGACCAAAAATGGCTGATTTTGCTCAGAGGGCATTAGAATTAGCAAAAAATGGAGAATTGCGAGTCCATTGTTGGCGAGGGGGTATGCGCTCAGAAAGTATGGCATGGCTCTTTGAAAGAGTGGGAATCAAATGTCATTTATTAGAAGGTGGATATAAAGGGTATAGAAATCTGTTACTCGAAATGGTGGGCAACCTTCCAAATCTAATTGTAATTGAAGGTTACACTGGAAGTGGCAAGACAGATATTCTAAAGGAACTGCGTAATTTAGGCGAGCAGATTATTGACCTTGAAGGATTTGCAAACCACAGAGGCTCTGCCTTTGGAGGTATCGGACAAGAACCACAGCCATCAACGCAACAATTTCAAAACCTTATTTTCAATGAGATTCTAACCTTCGACCTAAATAAGCGCATCTGGATTGAAGGAGAAAGCCTCTCAGTTGGTCGTGTTTTCTTACCCGATCCACTATGGAAAGCGATGAATTCAGCTCTAAATATTGAAATACAGGTGTTAAAAGAACACCGCATACAACGCTTAGTTGACGAATATGGCCCCTTGCCCTCAGTACAAATGGAAGGAGCGATAAACACTATTGTTCAGCGACTAGGTAGCAAAACAATGAACGAGATATTGCAAAAGTACCAAGCTAAAAACCTTTTTGATGTAGCCGAAAAACTATTAAATTACTATGATCAAGCCTACCTGTATAGCCGCGAAAAATTCAAAAAGGAAGTCAATGGAATCGTGCTATCCTCAGATAATTCAATGACGAATGCCATCACATTAATCAAAAAAATACCAGAATTTCAAACTCTCAAACAAGCAATTTCGTAAATCATGACGACAACCAATTCTGCTGTTAAGCTAACTCAATATTCTCATGGAGCTGGATGTGGCTGCAAAATATCTCCTAAAATTCTAAACACAATTTTAGAGCAATGCAAGACTGAGTTTCCAGATGTAAACCTGCTCGTAGGCAATAGCACCCTTGACGACGCAGCAGTTTACGACATCGGAAATAATCAGGTTGTCATTTCAACCACTGACTTTTTCATGCCCATTGTTGATGACCCTTATGACTTTGGCGGCATTGCAGCGGTAAATGCGATTAGCGATATTTTTGCCATGGGAGGAACACCAATCATGGCAGTGGCTATCTTATGTTGGCCCATAAACACCTTATCAGCAGAACTTGCTGGGCAAGTAATTGAAGGGGCTAAAAGAGCATGTGCAAATGCAGGAATCGCCATCGCTGGGGGGCACAGCATAGATGGACCTGAGCCCATATTTGGACTTGCGGTCACTGGGATAGCCTCAAAAGATCAGGTTCGCCTTAATTGCACCGCAACAGAAGGCTGCGAGCTCTATCTTACTAAACCTTTAGGTATTGGAATACTTTCCACAGCACAAAAACAAGGTCTACTAAAAGAAGAAGATCGTCAAGTAGCGCGTGACCTCATGTTAACAATAAATTCAGTAGGGAAAGAACTAGGAAAAATTGAAGCTGTTAAGGCTATGACAGATGTAACAGGGTTTGGCTTACTTGGTCATTTAATTGAGATGTGCGAAGGAAGCAACTTAAGCGCTGAGCTATATCCTGAAAAAGTTCCAATTATTAAAAACATACCTTACTATTTGGAGCAAAAAACTTTCCCTGGAGGAACATTTCGAAATTTTGATAGCTATGGCCATAAAGTATCCCCTATGACGGACCTGCAAAAACATCTTTTCTGCGATCCTCAAACTAGCGGAGGTCTGCTAGTGGCAGTAAGTCCGGAAGGAAAAGAAAAATTCTTAGAGATCATGAATCAACATGGGTTAAACCCAGAATCCTTTGGACTAGTGACAAAAAGAGGTCAGCATATTGTTGAAATCAATCAAAATTAAAGCATCAAAATTCAACAGAATTTATTTTGGGATGGTTGAATCAGAGGCTATTTCTCTCCGCAAATTTCAGTTAAAACACCTAAAGTTGATTTGGGATGCAAAAAACCAATTCTTAACCCTTCTGCCCCATCTCTTGCAACCTGGTCGATTAACTCTATCCCAGAAGCTTTGGCTTGTTCCAAGGCAAAATTTACATCTGGAACAGCGAAAGCCAAGTGGTGTACACCTGGCCCTTTTTTATCGATAAACTTACCGATTGGACCTTCTGGATCAGTGGACTCTAAGAGCTCAATCTTAGTCTCTCCAACCTTGAAAAAAGCAGTCTTAACCTTCTGATCAGCAATCTCTTCAATAGCATAACACTTCGTGCCTAGAAGTGATTCATAATACGGAATAGCTGTTTCTAAGCTGACAACGGCAATGCCAATGTGTTCAATATGCGATACATTCATAAGAAGTTGAATTATGATTTTGATCTTTACAAAGATCAACATTAATTCAGAGACCTAAAAAAAATATTTTAACGTCTTAAATATTATATACTAAACAGTTAACAACATGGCGAACAGATAAAAAATATAAATAGGCCAATCATCCTCTTTTTTCAGACCTAAAAGGGACGTGAATAAAAACGAGATATGCTGAAAAGGTTGTTGATTAATAACCTAAAAATTACAAACAACCCAACTCAACCCTACATAAAGTTTTGTATGTTTGCTTACTAATAATTTACAATGCCCTATGACGAAATTTGATATTGCGATAATTGGCAGTGGTCCTGGTGGTTTTGCTGCCACGATGAGAGCAGTAGACTTTGGTAAAAATGTCTGTCTTATTGAAGCGGGGCACGTTGGAGGAACTGGAATCATGAATGGTCCGTTAACCTCGAAAACAATGTGGGAACTATCTGTTGACTATTCAGTAGCGGCTGCCATCGATCGAGGTTATCGTGCTTCTGGCTTACAAGTTGACTATAAAATGGTTAAGAAAACTGTTTTTGCAGCAGCTAAAACAAAGCAATATCAAATGTTGTCGCAGATTGAATCTTTCTCAGCCAACAATAACGATGATGGAACAATAACCTTCAAAAGAGGATTTGCCAAATTTCTGGATCGTAACACCTTGCAAATTGAAGGTGAAAATGGAATCGAAATAATTGAAGCTGAATATATTATAATTGCAACTGGCTCTAAACCACGTGAATTACCAGAACTTCCTGTTGATCAAAAGCAGATTTTCGACTCTGATGGACTTTTAAATTTGACTAAATTTCCCGAACGGATGATGATTCTAGGATCTGGAATCATTGGATGTGAATTCGCGACTATTTTTTCGAATTTTAAACAGACGGAGGTTCATTTATTGGATAAGTCACACCGTGTAATCCCTTTTGAAGACGATGATGTAAGTGATTTTGTTTCGAATAACCTAGAGCGAAATGGCGTTATCATTCATCATACTGCTATCCTACGCACAGTTCGGAAGGCAAAAACGCATCTGGAAGTAGTATTAGATTATGAAGATGGCCATAGTCAAGTTGTTGAAGTAGACATCATATTAGTCGCCATTGGACGTGATGCGAATACCAAAAATCTAGGACTCGAAAATGTTGAAATAAAGCCAAATGTAAAAGGCTATCTACATATCAATGAGGAGTGTGCCATCGGTGACTTTAAAAAATGTAACATCTTTGCGGCTGGCGATGTAACTGGTCAAAAAGCCCTCTACGGAGTAGCTGAGGAACAAGGTCGATTTATTGTAGAAGCAATCTATGGTCAAGTCTCTTTTCCACTCGATTACTCGTATATGCCAACGCTGATGTTTTTCAAGCCAGAGCTAGCTTCAGTTGGTGCAAATGAGAAAATTTTGAAAGAGCAGAAAATACCCTATAAAGCAATTTACTACTCCAATGAATTAGTCAATCGAGCTATTGCCATGCGCAGTACGAAAGGATTTGTGAAAATTATCGTAAGTAACGATGGAACGGAGAAGATCTTAGGTATGAGAGCGGCAGGACCGCAAGCTTCAGCATTTATTGTCTCCATAGCCTACCTAATTAATTCCGACATTCGACTACACGAAGTATTGCAGAGCATTCATCCTCACCCAAGTATAACTGAGGGAATTCAAGAGTGCATCCGGATATTCTACAATCAATCGATCTACAAGCCAAAAGCGTTTCCATCCTTGATTAAAATCACGGAGTGGAAACCGGAATAAAGTGAGAGCTGATTTATTGAATGTTGGTTCTTTATTCTATTGTTTTCAACCAATTGTTAACATCATTACCTTGCGTTTACGGAGGCAATCTAATTTCGAACTTTATTTTTTCTCTATCTTTGCTGACAGTGATAAATATTGACATAGTCAAATAAAACAGACCTTCATGATCCTCTTTTTTAAAGGAAAATCCAACCTTATTGCCGTTGATTCAATTGAAAATCTAACCTCTTCAGACTTAGATAAATTAGTTTGGCTTTTTGATGGAGCGCAGCTTATTGATCAAAAATCGGTAGAAGGCTGTTTCGTTGGGCCTCGCAAAGAGATGATTACCCCATGGAGTACCAATGCTGTTGAAATAACCCAAAACATGGGAATTCATGGAATCCTTCGTATCGAAGAATTTTTTGAAGCTGATCCTAAGAATCCAAAGTTTGATCCAATGCTTCAAGTTGTTTCTGCAGCACTAAATCAAGATTTATTTGTCATTAAACATCAACCAGAACCAATCCGCTCAATATCCGACATCGGAGTCTATAGCGCTCAAGAGGGATTAGCATTAAGCGATGATGAGATTACCTACCTAACAGAAGTTTCCTCAAAATTAGGCCGTCCACTGACTGACAGTGAAGTATTTGGTTTCTCTCAGGTTAATTCGGAACATTGTCGACACAAAATATTTAATGGCACATTTATTATTGATGGAGTTGAAAAAGAATCAACCCTTTTTCAATTGATCAAAAAAACCACAAAAGCCAATCCAAATACTATTCTTTCGGCTTACAAGGACAATTGCTCATTTAGTAAAGGTCCAGATTCTGAGCAGTTTGCACCAATCACCCAAGATAAACCTGACTTTTTCCAGGTAACCGACATTCAAACGGTTCTATCTTTAAAAGCAGAAACACATAATTTCCCTACAACTGTTGAGCCATTTAATGGAGCAGCAACTGGTACTGGCGGCGAGATCCGTGATCGCATGGCTGGTGGAAAGGGAAGCTTTCCAATCGCAGGTACTGCGGTCTATATGACCTCCTATTCCAGAAACGACGATCAAGAAAGATCTTGGGAAAATGGAATGGCTCCTCGTCCATGGCTCTATCAAACACCCGAAGAGATTTTAATCAAAGCCTCTAATGGAGCTTCTGATTTTGGCAATAAATTTGGACAACCTTTGATCAATGGATCTGTTTTAACTTTTGAGCATACTGAAAACCATAAGAAATTCGGATATGACAAAGTGATCATGCAAGCCGGTGGAATCGGCTATGCACGGGAAGAAGATTGTCTTAAAAATGTTCCAGGCGTTGGTGACAAAGTTGTATTATTAGGTGGTGACAACTACCGAATCGGCATGGGCGGAGGTGCTGTTTCTTCAGTAGATACTGGAGAATTTGAAAGTCACATCGAATTAAATGCCGTTCAAAGAGCGAATCCGGAAATGCAGAAAAGAGCCTACAACACGATTCGTGCTCTAGCTGAGACAGGTAATAATCCTATTATCTCCATACACGATCATGGCGCTGGAGGTCATCTAAACTGCCTATCTGAATTAGTCGAAGAGACTGGTGGGGAAATTTATGTCGATCAATTACCTGTTGGCGATCCTACCCTATCGGCTAAAGAAATTGTTGGGAATGAGTCACAAGAGAGAATGGGATTTGTCACTAGCAGCGAAAATATTGAATTAATCACAAAAATTGCCGAACGTGAACGCTCTCCAATCTATGTTATTGGGGAGACAACTGGAAACCATAAGTTTACATTCTTAAATCGCAAAACTGGCGAAAAACCTATTAATTGGGAGCTTGCCTATATGTTTGGGAAACCACCGAGGACTATCTTAGAAGATACCTCTCAAGTGGCTACCTATTCAGGTTTAACCTATGACCAATCAAAAGTCTATCAGTATATTGAACAGATTTTGCAATTAGAATCGGTAGGTTGCAAAGACTGGCTTACCAATAAAGTAGACCGTTCTGTAACCGGTAAAATTGCAAAACAACAATGTGCTGGTCCGTTGCAGCTTCCGCTTAATAACTTGGGTGTTGTGGCTGTCGACTATCAAGGAATCAAAGGTATCGCCACTTCATTAGGACATGCGCCAATTGCTGGATTAATTGATGCGGGTAATGGATCTATTCTTTCTATTGCGGAAGCCTTAACAAATATTATCTGGGCACCTCTTACCCACCAGATTAAAGGAATCTCGCTATCAGCCAACTGGATGTGGCCAGCGAAGAATCAAGGTGAGAATTTCAGGCTATACAGTGGTGTAGAGGCTGCATCTACTTTTGCTTGTGCATTAGGAATCAATATTCCAACAGGAAAAGATTCGCTATCCATGACGCAGAAATATAAAAATGATGTGGTTTATGCTCCTGGAACAGTCATAATTTCAGCATCAGGTGAAGTATCTGATATCCGCAAGGTTGTAGAGCCGGTGCTTGTTTCTGATCCCGCAAAAGCGATCTATTACCTAGATTTCTCGAACGTACCAAAATCGTTAGGTGGAAGTTCATTTGCACAAATCCTAAATCAATTAGGAGATAATACGCCCACGGTTTCCGATCCAGCTTATTTTATCAAAGCTTTCAATACCATTCAACAACTCATTGAAGATCAGAAAATACTATCTGGACACGACATCTCTTCAGGAGGTATTCTAACCACTCTTCTGGAACTTTGTTTTGCACAAAACTCAGGCGGATTAGACATAAATCTCACAGCCTTAGGTGAAGCAGATAGCATTAAATTATTATACAGTGAAAATCCTGGAATTGTTGTCCAGCCAAACAATGGAGAAGAATTTGAACAGGCATTAACGAAAAATGGTGTCACATATCTTAAAATTGGGACACCTACAAAAGATCGAGCCATTACCATTCAAAACGGGGATGAAAAATTCAATTTTGATATTGATGGCTTGCGCGATAAATGGTTCAAACCATCCTACCTTCTAGACCGACGTCAGAGTGGGGAAAAGCTTGCCTTAGAACGCTTTAATAACTATAAAAAGAATGAATTAAAATTCAATTTAGGTTCATTTAGAGGTCAGTTTAAAGATCATGGCATTGATCCAAAGCGTCGTTCATTAACTGGTATAAAAGCGGCAATTATTCGTGAAAAAGGGAGTAATGGTGATCGCGAGATGGCCTGGGCCATGTATCTAGCTGGTTTCGATGTGAAGGATGTACATATGACCGACTTAATTAGCGGTCGCGAAACGCTTGAACAGATTAACTTGATTGTATTTGTAGGTGGGTTCTCTAATTCAGATGTGCTTGGATCTGCCAAAGGCTGGGCAGGCGCTTTCAGATGCAATGAAAAAGCCAAAATGGCACTTGAGAACTTCTACAAAAGATCTGACACCTTGAGTCTGGGTATATGCAATGGTTGTCAGCTAATGGTTGAACTAGACCTTGTAAACCCTGGTCATGGTGAACGAATCAAGATGGAGCATAATGATTCTCATAAGTTCGAATCTTGCTTTGTAAGTGTGGATGTTCAGGAAAATCAATCCATTATGTTCAGCACCCTATCGGGCAAAAGTCTTGGTGTATGGGTCGCACATGGAGAAGGTAAGTTTGTAATGCCTTA
Organism: uncultured Bacteroidia bacterium; assembly: GCA_903897145.1. Taxonomy (GTDB): domain Bacteria; phylum Bacteroidota; class Bacteroidia; order Bacteroidales; family Prolixibacteraceae; genus JAAFHB01. The sequence continues at coordinate 39,949 of CAIUAN010000030.1, forward strand.
CAAAGAGGATAAATATCAAATTCCAGTGAAATTCTCCTATACCAATTATCCTGGAAACCCCAATGGTTCAGATTTTAACACTGCCGCTATTTGTTCTACTGATGGTCGTCATTTAGCCATGATGCCTCATATTGAGCGTGCCATTTATCCTTGGCAATGGGCTAACTATCCAACCGAACGCAAAAATGATCAAGTGACACCTTGGATTGAAGCTTTTGTGAATGCTTCAAAATGGATTCAAGCAAAAACGAAGTAGAATTCCCTACTTCGTCCAGAAATCAATTACTGTAACTTTCTCTAGATCCTTTCCTAAGCTCTTGCCAAATGCTTTGTGATCTGGATGAACAAGGTAAGCATCACGATCTTTATCAGAGGTAAAAGTTAAAATAAAGCAGTGGGTTAATCCTTGATTTAAACCCTCTGGACTAACATTTGTTCCCCATTCAAAATTTTTAATCTCTTTAATTTTCTGAGGTAATGCAGCAAATGATTTTTCGATCTTTTGAATATTTTCCGCTGTTGCCTGAGGCGAAAATTTAAACTCCACGACATGACGCAAAACCTTAGGCTTTTCAGCTGCTGACAAATGTCCCACGGCAAAAAGCATTGCAAATAAAAACAGTCCGAAATACAATGATTTACTCTTCATGACATATTAGTTTTTAAATATAAATTAATTCAGATTAGTCTTAAGCCTCTTTCTCTTCTAGCTCATCTATGATATAATCTTCCCAGAAATTTAAAATGGCAGGTCCTGCGATTAGCGAATCATTTTCAATTAGTTTGGCGGCAGGCTCCCACCTTTTTTTAGCAGAAAGTTCCAAATTCGCTTGAGCGATCGCTTGATCCTTATTCTCACATTCTCCAGATAAAATCAGAAGAGCTAATAAATAAGCTGCAGTTGGATCAGAATTCTCCTCCACTAATTCACTTAAGATCGCATAAGCCTTTGGATAATCTACTTTTCCGCCTTCACCTCTTTTGTGATAAGTCGCACTATTAATCCTAGATGCAGTACTACCGGATTCTGATCCTTTTTCTAGAAAGACAATCGCTTCAGTTGGATTGCGTGAAGTAAATTTTTTCGATACTAATAAAACACCTAAAAGATTGTAGGCAGGTGCAAAGCCGTTATCTGCAGCAGCTTTTAGGTGCTCATATGCTTTTGTAAAATCTTGAAAGCCTTTGGTGGTATACAAAATTCGTCCGAGTTCAACTCTTGCCTCGTCATCACCAGCCTCGGCAGCCTTTTCAAAGCTTAAGATAGCCTTCTCAACATTTTTTTGAACACCCTCTCCATGAAGATATTGATCACCTAAATTTTTCCATGCTTCCACAAATCCATTCTCTGCAGCTTTGGAATAGGTATTAAATGCTTCTTCAACATCTTTCTCGGTCCCTTCGCCAAAGTAATACATTCCAGCTAGGTTATATTGAGCTTGATTATAACCGGCATCAGAAGCTTTTTTAAAACATTCAAAGGCTTTTGGCCAATCCTTCTCAACTCCATCACCAAAATAATACAATACGCCTAGGTTATAGGTGCCTAAATAGAATCCGGCTTTATCAGCCATTTCATACCACTTTAAAGCTTCGACTGGATTAGCGTCCACTTCCTTACCTTGATGATAGGCATTGCCAAGGTTATTCATAGCTTCTGATACACCAAGCTTAGCGGCTAATTCATATTGCTTTAAAGCTTTTTTCATATCCTGACGAACCCCATTACCCGATTCGTACATGACACCCAAATTAAAAACAGCTTTAGGATAACCAGCTTTAGCTGCTTTTTTGTACCATTTAAAGGCTTCATCTGTGCTAATTGGTACGTTAATCCCATTCTCATGGTAAACGCCAATCCGAAACATTGCTCCAGGAACTCCAAGGTCAGCAGCTTTCGTAAACCATTCTAAGGCTTGTTCCTTCTCAGACCAATAGCTAAGACTCTTCTCATGAATGATACCGATCAGGTAATTTGCTCGAGGATGGCCTAGTTTGGCTGCTTTGTTAAAGTATTCAGCAGCAGTCTGATTATCTTTAGCAGTTAGTTCGCCTGCCAATAATAAGCTGGCATATTTAAATTGAGCCTCGATGATCCCTTTGTCGGCTGCACTTCGATAGTAATCAACAGCCATCTTATGATTAGATTCAATCTCTTCACCGATTTCATATTTTTCAGCTAAGCGGAACATGGCTTCAGCATTGCCGTTCTCAGCTGCTTTCTTCAGCCAATTGATCCCTTCATCATCCGACTTCTGAAGGTAGAGTCCGGCAATTGCATCCTGAGCATCAGCACTCCCTTTATCTGCAGCCCGTTGAAACCAATCTTGAGCTCCTGGATCCCCTAACTCTTCAAGTAAGCGTCCCATTAAGAAATGCCCTTCAACATAGTCTCCATTCGCAGCTTGCTCAAGATATTCTTTACCTTTTGCATTATCTTTTGCTGTCCCTAACCCTTTAAAATAGAGTTTTCCTAAAATAAGAGCCACCTCATCGGAGAGAGTTGGTTCCAGCTTAGACAACCACTTGTAGGCTTGATCAACATCTTTTTCAATCTCTCGTCCTTCGTAATAAAACAATCCGACCTTTTCAAAGGCTGGACGATAATCTTTGTTTGCAGAATTTAAATACCATTCAAAGGCTTTCGTTAGTTTAATAGGAACGGTAAGTCCGAGTTCAAAAATTTCACCAACTTTATACATCGCAGGGGCATAATCCTCTTTTGCTGCTTCGTACCAATAATCAACAGCCTCATTCATATCTTTATAACCACCCTCGCCACTTTCAAGAAGTCGACCAATGTTATATTTTGCAATACTATCGCCGCGTTGAGCGCCGCGTTCATACCATTCAAAAGCTTTTGTTAAATCTTTAGGTAGTCCTTCGCCATTCTCACGCATCTCACCAATAAAATTGCAGGCTTCGACACCTCCATCTCGGGCAGATTCTAAAAACCACTTCACAGACTCTTCGCGTGAGACGGTTCGATTTATTCCAGAATAATAGGCATTCCCAATTGCAAGAGCAGCCTGAGAGAAGCCATTTTCCATACTAGTTTTAAAAGATGCTAATACTTGATCAAAATCAGATTCATGATCATAGACATCCAAAAAAACCATAGCTGGCAAATAGCCATCTTTGAGCGTCTTTTTCAAACGACTCAACCCTTTTTCTTTCTTTCCCTTTTTTAAATACTCAACCCCTTTACGAAATCCTCGAGGGGAAGATTCAATTATTTGACTCATTACGCTGTTATTCAAAATAGGGTATAAATTTAACTTTAATGATTAACTTAGTAGATATACTTTTACCAAAAATTAATTAAGAATTATTCTTTTTCTGTTATCTCGATAAATTCAAGGAATTAATTTCAATCGATTAACGTTATTTTTACAGCAAAACCAACTTCATGGAGCCATTAGCATTAATTTTAAAGTACTATCAACCAGACTCTAAGTCTTTCAAGATTTTAACAAATCACTCTCGGTTAGTCGCAGACAAGGCTATAAAGATTGCTTCCAATAATCCAAGTTTAAAATTAGATCTACTGTTTATAGAACAAGCAGCTATGCTTCATGACATAGGTATTTTTCTTACTGATGCCCCTGATTTAGGTTGTTACGGCAACTTACCTTACATCTGCCATGGATATTTAGGATCTGAATTATTGGAAAAAGAAGGATATCCCAAACACGGTCTTGTATGTGAAAGACATACGGGGACTGGTATTACAATGGAAGAAATTTCTTCTAAGAATCTACCACTTCCATTAAGAAATTATGTCCCATTGTCTTTAGAGGAGCAACTTATTTGCTTTTCAGACAAATTTTTCTCGAAGAGTGGAGATCTATTTCAAGAGAAATCAATCAAACAAATAACTACCTCTATGGCTAAATTTGGTATTAAAAGCCACGATAAATTCATGGAATGGTGTGAACTCTTTCTCTAAAAACACTTAATAGGCAACGTTATCCTGGTAGCTCTTCTGCTTAGTAAGCTTGAGATCTTTAAGCAGCGAAGATGTTGCACGAATTGTAAAGCTATAACTCTGTCGGTACCCAAATGGGATAAGGTTTAACGACATCTGCATACAGTGCAAATCCCGAAATAGATTAAACTGTGTAAAGGTCAATTGCATCTTTTCAACATCTAATCCAGAAGAGAAACCAACTTTCCATTGTTTTGTCAAGCTAAGATTTCCATTAAAATCAATTGTCTGAGTAATGATAGATTTCATCTCAGGATTTGGCTTACTATAACGGAAACTATAGTTAAATGACAGATCCCAAGGGACGCTAAAATCAGCATATTGAGGCACATCGCCTGTCTTCTGACGAAGGCGAACGTTGGCTAAATCAGTTTTTTGCTCGGGAGTCATTTTTGCTTCTTCTTTATCCTTTGCTTTGCCCTCTTTGGATTTAAATGAGAGGCCAAAAGAGACATTGGTACTTGTTAGACGGGCTAGTTTTCCATCTTTTGAAAATTGATATTTATTAACGAGGTGACCATTCTCAAACGCATAAGGATCTAAAATAGCACCAAAATTAAGATCGACACCAGCAACACGTGTTCGGGCTGCTATGTTTATATTAGACATGTTTAAAGAGTCGGCAGCTAGATTATAGGATCCATTTAAGGATAGCTGATCAAGAAGCTTAATCTTTGTAAATGGATCCTTGGAGGTCGAATCGTTGACATTGATCTTCTTCATCTCAAGAGTATTGTTCAGATTAAACCCGATAGAGCCAGAGCGACCTGAAGGAGCCGTTCCATAAATTGCATTCTCATGCCTTGGATAACGATAGCTTACAGGGAGTCCTTTCGCATCAAAATATTCTATATTCTCATACATTCCATAAGATGGTTTACCAAAATCGGGGGATAGACTAAAGCTCAAGGTAGGGGTCATGACATGCCGAATGCCAGCAATCGTAGACTTTGGATTCAAAGGCATAAAATTCCCATATATTTTTGTAGAAGCACCAAAACTTACTGCATAATCATAGTCCCGAGAAAACCCGTATAAAGTATCAGAAGCACTAACCATTTGTGTAAGTGGATTATATTTTTTGTGTATCGATTGAGTATACCAACGTTCATTGTAGCTTACTGATGGACTGAGGGTAATGTATTTCAAGGCCTTAAATGAAGTGCTCAATGGAATAGAGTGCTTTACCCCATTTTTCCAATCCTTGAAAATATTTGAATTCATTAATTTATTCTCCTTAGTATCAATGGTATTTTGCATATCCATGGAGTAGCTAAGGCCAATTTTTTCATACCATTTTTCTTTACCTTCCCTACTTTTGAATTTAAATGGATAGATCCTTGACATCGTAAAGGTGATCTGAGGAAGCGTTAAACTAATTGTTGTGTCTCGACTATTTTGAGAGTGACGCATGTTACCTGACAAACTAAATGGCGAGTTTTCCCATCGCTTAGAATAGGCAATGCTCGATTGCTTGGTGTTGGTTAAATAATTTTCAGACGTTAAAGCATTATTCTTATCAAATGAGCTAGTTGAAAAATTTACACTTGCGCTAAATGTCTGGCTTGGACTTGACTTAGGGTCCATTGAATGGCTCCATGTGATGGCGAAATCATTTTGCTTGTGAAAATCGGGTAGCCCTTTATCCCCAAAAACATTTTTAAAATACTGAATATCAAAAGATCCACTGTAGTTATAGCGAACTCTATAATTACTGTGAAGTTTTATCCCACTAGAACCTTTAGAATACAAGTCTCCACGAATAGAAGCATCAAAAAAGTCGTTGCCGGCAATGTAATAACCGATATCACGCAGGAAAAAACCTCGATTTATCTCATCTCCATAGGTTGGCATAATAAAGCCAGAAGAATATTTTGGAGAATTAGGAAAAAAACCAAATGGAATAAATACAAAGTATAAAGGAAAATCTTCCACCACGAGGTAGGCAGGGCCGGTGACAATTTTTTTATTAGATAGCACTTTTGCTTTAGTCATCTCAAGCCAAAAATGGGGATGCTCTGCGTCGCATGTTGTATATCGACCATTCCGAAGACAATAGGTGGAATCATTCATAAGCTTGGTTTTATCACTATGGACAAAACCACCTTGTTGTTCTGTTACAACACCCGTTACAATTCCCTTCTTGGATTTAAAATTATAGCGAATCTCATCGGCTTCAAATTTTTGATCACCTTGCTTAAAGACAGGCTTACCAACAATTGTTCCAGTCGAATCAGGTTTTCCAATGGCATAAACCTGGTTGCTGTCTCGATTCATCTCTATATAATCAGCATTAAGCTCGATATCCTTGTACTTAACATGGGCGTTTTTATACATAAAAACCTTATTCCCTGCCTTGGTCTGTGAAAGTGTGATATATCCATCTGCTGTATACTCAACCTCTGCATCAAAACCTGAACTACCAGAAGATTTAAGACTATCAACAGCAATAGAATCCTTTGGCGAAATGTGCAAGCTATCAGCAAGCACAGATCCACGTCTGCTTTTTCGCTCCGGCTTACCAATATTCTTAGAAACAATCGGATTTTTTCGGTTGCTTTCAGACTTTTGTCCAAACATTGATCCGTGCGCGACCAATAGGATTGCTACAAAAAAAGATAAATATCGCAATGGGCTCAAAACTTTTTCAAAATCAAGTTAAATTCTACTTTCAATGCAATATAATGCTAGGCAAAAGTAGAAAAAGCAATTAGAGAAACTGACAACAAAAAAAAAATAATTTAATGTTCTATTTTTGTAGTACTATTATCAGGCTAACTGAACAAAAAATGGAAAAACAATTTGCTAAAAATATTGATTATCGTAGGCTGTTTACTTGGTCTATCTTAATTGCTGCTATAGTATTAAACAACAATATATTATATGGCAAAAACAAGCAATCAAAGAGTCTTGAAACCGTTGTAATAGATGCAGGACATGGGGGTAAAGACCCTGGCACCATGACTGGTAAAATGCGTGAAAAAGACATCACCCTAGCTATAGCACTAAACCTAGGCAATCTAATTAAAGAAAAAATACCTGGAGTAAAAGTTATTTACACCCGTCATACGGATGTTTTCATCCCCTTATTTGAACGATCGGTTATTGCGAATAAAATCAATGCTGATCTGTTTATCTCAATTCATGTTAACTTCTGTGCAACTCCAGCAATTAAGGGAACTGAGACTTATGTTTTAGGACTACATCGAACAGAAGACAACCTAAATGTAGCGAAGAAAGAGAATAGTGCCATACTTTTAGAGCAAGATTATTCTACAAGATATGAGGGTTTTAATCCCAATCTTTCGGAGTCCTATATTATGTTTGAATTAATACAAGATACCAATATTGAGCAAAGCGTGGAATTTGCCGGAATCATTCAAGATTCTTTTCGCAAACATGCGCAACGTGATAGCAGAGACGTAAGACAGGCTGGATTTCTAGTTTTGAGAGAAAGTGCCATGCCTTCAGTCTTAATAGAAACCGGGTACTTAAGCAATCCTTCTGAAGCTGCATATTTAATGTCGGATAATGGGCGTATGTCAATAGCGACATCGATTTTCAACTCCTTTAAAACGTATAAAAATAAATTCGAATCGCGTTTAAACAAGACGATTACAACAAGTTTGGATGCAAATGATCGCGCGAATAAGCCAGTTGAAAACGTGGTCAAGAAAGAACTAGAAGTAAAAACTAAACAATTACCTAAGGTTCAAGAAACCAGTGAGCCGACAATTAAAAAGAGTCATAAGTCAGTTGTAAAAGAAAAATCAAGCTCGACGGATGGTATCACTTATGCAGTTCAAATAGCAGCATTTCCCAAAAAGCTACCGCTAAATTCTAAAATATTTAAAGGGATTAAAGACATATCTGAATTCCAATTTGGGGGTTATTATAAATACTACTGCCTAAGCACGACTACGCTTTCCGAATCGAAACATAATTTACTACAAATTCAACTTAAGATTCCCAAAGCTTTTATTATTGTCTTTAAGAATGGAGAACCGATTCAATTTAAAGATATTCCGAAATCTAAGTAAGGTTAATTATCCATTTTTTTAAAAATCCTGCGTACCTTCGCCCTATAATTGTATTTGATTCTAAAATGAAACTTTCAAAACCATCGAAAATAGGAATTCTGGTAATCCTTTGCCTAACCGGATTAATTTGGGGAATCAATTTCCTCAAGGGAAGAGATATTTTCAGGACTGAAAAAGTGTTCTATGCGAGGTATAAAAATGTTGGGGGATTAACAGCTACAACTTTGGTTACCTTAAATGGATTAAAGATTGGATATGTGCGAGAAATATATTTTGCCGAAGACTTAAGTGGCGATTTAATTGTCAAGATTGCGTTACACAATAATTTCCCAATCCCGAAAGGTACTTCTGCTCAAATTGCGAGCAGCGACTTCCTTGGATCAAAAGTCGTAAAGCTTAATTTAGGTCATTCGGAAAAGATTTTACAAGCAAATGATACCTTAGCTTCTCAGATGGATGCCGACTTAATGCAGCAGGTTAATGAACAAATCGCACCTATTAAAGCAAAAGCTGAAAGGTTGATTGAAAATCTAGACTCTATTGTCTCGGCAGCCTCAAAATTTCTAAACAACGATTCTCAACGAAACATCAGCGAAAGTATTCGACAAATTCATAGCACGATGAACAATCTTGAAAGTTTAACGGCAAGCTTGAATGAAATTGTAACAGGTCAAAAGAAGAATCTATCCTCCACCTTATCAAATATCAATGATATTTCAGGAAATTTAAAAAAGAATTCGGGTAAGCTGGAACACATGATTACCAATTTCAGCACCTTTAGTGACTCTCTTTCTAAGATAGAGCTGAATAAAACTGTTGAACATATTAATGGGTCAGTTGCTAGCCTGAGTCAAATTCTAAGCAAAATCGATACGGCCAATGGGACAATTGGTCTTTTAATTAAAGATCCGAAGCTTTATCAAAACATAACTTCATCAACTGAAAGCTTAAATCAATTGTTAATTGATTTACGAACAAATCCGAAAAAATATGTTCATTTTTCTGCCATTGACTTTGGAAAGAAATCAAGCCCAAGCATGCCAGAAGACTCGCAAATACCTGATAATGTAAAGTTTAAAGTACGGATCTGCATTTCAAAGACTCCTATCCCACTAACAACCCCTCTATTTAATGAAGTTGGACCAGTTTTTGAAACAAAATCTGGGGATGATTTTTATTATTTTACAGGTCCATTTTCATCCTATACCAAACTTAGAATGATTCTAAATAAGGCGCAAGGTGCTTTTCCTGAGGCGGTTTTAAAGTGCTACCAAAATGGAAAAGAAATAACTTTTAAAAAAGTGTTAAAATTGATCAAAAAATAATTTTTTCAGTAACAATTTTGATTACTTTTATCCAAGTCGAAAAAAAGAGATTTTACGCTTCTGGATTTCCAAACAACATACATTTTTCTTATTTAGATTGAATTAAATTTCTGCAAAGAGCATAATATGAATCACTTGCTACTTACCCGGATATAATCAACTCATAATCAATTAATTAGAAAAATCAAAAAATAATTTTTAGTCCACTAGACTGAAAATTAACAGGATTGAATTACGCAAGGATTTTTGCAATTTTATTAAAACTATTTTTTGCTAACCTTTGTGGAATAGAATAGAAATTAAGAGTTTTATACAACAGTTGAGTTTATAGTTATTAATGAATAGAGATCATCAAAATATTTGGGAAAGCTGTCTTCGAGTAATTAAAGATAATGTTCCCTATATAAGCTATCGAACCTGGTTTGAACCTATTGTTCCAATAAAATTGGATCATGACATTCTAACTATCCAAGTTCCTAGCCCATTCTTCTATGAATATCTAGAAGAGCAGTATATCGATATATTAAGAAAAACATTACGAAAAGAGTTAGGTGCAAATGCGAAATTAGAATATAGTGTTGTTGTTGACAATAATCTGAGTGCAAATAGCAAGCCTTACACTGTTAAGTTACCTACCAATCAAAATAACAATTTAAATAATAGACCTGTCACGGCTTCTGCGTTTCACGATGATAATACGATCAAGAATCCATTTGTAATTCCTGGAATTCAGAAATTAAATATTGATCCTCAGCTTAAGCAAGACAATACTTTTGAGAATTTCATAGAAGGCGAATGCAACAGATTAGCACGAAGTGCTAGTTACGCAGTAGCTCAAAAACCTGGTGGCACTGCTTTTAATCCACTGATGCTTTATGGAAATTCAGGACTTGGCAAGACACATCTTGCACAGGCCATTGGAATTGAAGTAAAGGAGCGGTTTCCGGAAAAGATTGTGCTTTACGTGAATGCAAATAAGTTTCAAACTCAATTCTCAGAGGCAACTCGTAACAATAACCGAAATGATTTTCTTCATTTCTATCAAATGATTGATGTATTAATCATTGATGATGTTCAAGAGTTTGCAGGAAAAGAAAAAACACAAGAGACTTTTTTCCATATATTCAACCATTTACATCAAACAGGCAAACAGCTTATTCTAACCTCTGATAAGCCACCGATCGAACTTAAAGGTTTAGAGCAACGATTACTTTCACGCTTTAAATGGGGATTAACCGCCGATCTTTCCATTCCTGATTTTGAAACTCGAATGAACATCTTGCATAAAAAGATCTATAAAGATGGAATTGAGATACCAGAAGAAGTTCTAGAATATATCGCCTCACATATCACCACCAATGTTCGTGAACTTGAGGGCGCTTTGATCTCGTTACTTGCGCAGGCAACATTAAACAAAAAAGAGATTAATGTTGATCTAGCTATCAAAATGATTAATAAGTTAGTTAAATGCTCGGTTAAAGAGATTACGATCGATTATATCTCGAAGACTGTCTGCGACTATTTTAATTTACCTGTCGATGCATTAGGTATTAAAACTAGAAAACGTGAAACAGTACAAGCTCGTCAAATAGCCATGTATTTCTCTAAAAGCATGACCAAGTCTTCTTTAGCCTCAATTGGCTCTCAGATCGGAGGTAAAGATCATGCAACGGTGCTACACGCTTGTCGAACAGTAACCAATCTGAAAGACACCGATAAGAACTTCAAAGTTTACCTAGACGAAATAGAAAATAGGTTAAAATATTAAAATATAAAAAGCAGACTTAACGGTCTGCTTTTTTTTGAAAAAAATACTCATTTCTAGTCCACGAATTAACAAAACTTAAAATATAGGTTTTAATGACAGATTTGGACACCTATAAAACAATTGAGGCCCCTGCCAATGGCAGCTATAAAGAGAAAGGATCTAAATTTCTCTCTTTTGCATTTCCTGTTTCCGATGAGAAGGAAATTAAAACCATCCTTAACCGCTTAAAAAAAGAACACCATAGTGCTAGGCACCATTGTTTAGCCTGGCGATTAGGCGCCGAATCTCCAGTGTTTCGTATAAATGACGATGGCGAACCTTCTGGTACAGCTGGAAAACCAATATTTGGACAAATACAACAGCATGACTTAACGAATATATTGATTGTTGTGGTTCGATATTTCGGAGGAGTTTTATTAGGCACGAGTCGGTTAACTACGGCTTATAAATTATCCGCTGCAGATGTGATGCAGAATGCAGTAATTGTTGAGAGGATTATCCTCGTTCCTCTCGAAATAAAGTTTAGCTATGAAGCCATGAATGATCTCATGAGTTTATTAAAAGAATATGAGCTTGAAATTAGGACTAGTCATTTTGATATCCTCTGTCAGGCAACTGTTCAAGTAAGGAAAAGTTTTGTAATCACTTTAATCGAACAACTAAATAAAATAGAAAATCTAAAGGCGGAGATAATATTAAACAACTAATCAGCAGATCTGATGGATAAACGATTGGATTTTATATTTTTGTATAACTTCAAATTAACAAACTCATGCAAACCAAAAGCCTAATTTCAATTACGGACTTTACCAAAGAGGAATACCTTAAGATAATGCGTTTGGCTGCAGATTTTGAGGAAAATCCCAATCAAAATTTGTTGCAAGGTAAGGTTATAGCCACCTTGTTCTTTGAACCTTCAACACGCACTCGCTTAAGTTTTGAGACTGCAATTAACAGGCTAGGTGGCAAGATCATTGGTTTTTCAGACTCCGCCTCCTCGAGTGTTTCTAAAGGAGAGACGTTACACGATACGATTAAAATGGTCAGTAATTATGCCGATCTAATTATCATGCGTCACCCGATGGAGGGAAGTGCCAGATATGCTTCTGAAGTCTCTAACATACCCGTTATTAATGCTGGTGACGGAGCCAACCAACATCCATCTCAGACGCTGCTCGACATGTATTCGATCATGAAAACACAGGGCAGCCTAGATAATATCAATCTTTTCTTAGTTGGCGATTTGAAATATGGAAGAACTGTGCATAGCTTGCTGATGGCAATGCTTCAGTTTGAAAATCCAATCTTTAATTTTATAGCTCCGGCAGAACTTGCAATGCCAAATGAATACAAACTTTTACTTGCCTCAAAGGGTATTAAATATTATGAACACGATGAGTTCACAGACATTATAAATGCTGCGGATATCATCTATATGACACGCGTGCAAAAAGAGCGATTTATCGATCCTGTAGAATACGAAAAAGTAAAAAATATTTATATTCTACGAAATGAGATGTTGAAAGACACAAAGGAGAATATGAGAATCCTGCATCCACTGCCAAGGATCAATGAAATCCACACCGATGTAGACAATAATCCAAAAGCTTACTATTTTACCCAAGCCAAGAATGGTGTCTATGCTCGGATGGCCATCATTGCCCACTTACTGAATCTTAAATAACCCATTCACCCTTTTTTGTCATGGAAAAACAACTCCAAGTAAGCGCGATTAAAGATGGTACGGTCATTGATCACATCCCTACAAAAGCTCTATTTAAGGTCATTAAAATCCTTCAGCTTGAAGAGTGTAGTGAGATGATTACATTTGGGAATAACCTAGACAGTAAAGCAATGAAAACCAAGGCAATAATCAAGATTGCAAATCGGTTCTTTGCCGATGAAGAGGTAAATAAAATAGCTTTAGTCGCTCCGAATGCCAAACTAAATACCATTCGGGACTATGAAGTCATTGAGAAGCGCGTCGTGAAGACACCTAAAGAGATCTTTGGAATTGTAAGCTGCTTTAATCCTAAATGTATTACAAACGTAGAAAACATAAAGACGCGTTTTGAAGTGCTATCCAATAAGCCGATCACGATGAAATGCTTTCATTGCGAGAAAATTACCAGCGAGTCTGAGATGACTTATTTATAATAATCAGGTCATTACTTCTCGATTAGTACCGAATAAGATGAATAGAACATTTTCCAACCTTCTTGATCAAGCAATTCTAGTATTAAGTTCTGAAAAGTCGAACCAAGATGTTCTAGTTGAAATAGCAACTCTTCTTCAGCGAGAAGTTACCCATTACAACTGGGTTGGGTTTTATATTTTCGACAAACCAAGTGAGATGTTGCGCCTTGGACCATACAATGGTTTACCTACTGAACACATTGAAATCCCTGTTGGGAAAGGAGTTTGCGGTCAAGTAGCAGTTAGTCTGCTGCCTAAAATAGTACAGGATGTAAGAAAAGAAGATAATTATATTGCTTGCAGTATCGAAGTAAAAAGTGAAATCGTTTTTCCAATCTTAAAGAATGGTGAGTTTGTGGCTGAGATAGATATCGACTCGAATACCCCTTCCCCATTTACTGCAGACGATGAAGAGTTTCTTCTAGCACTCTGTGATAAACTATCGGATAGATTTTAAGTTTTTACCTGATCCGATCGATTGAGCGGACAAGTGCCTCATCTTTGCGAATTCCTCGTATTGCCATAAGAGTTAATACAGCAGCAATAATGGGAAAGATAAAGGCTAAATTAAGCGTGTATAGGCCTACCATTTGCTCTGCAACAGCGCGAACATTTAAAAACATAAATCCAGCTAAAACCAAACAAGAAAACAGCACAATAAAAGCTATTTTTTGTTGACTATTTCTGGCTTTATACCGAATAATAGTTACTAGGATTAAGATCAAAATAACGACACCAAGAATAGTTAAGAACATATTCGATTGCAAGAGCATACTATTGGCACCAATCCGATGAACACCAAGAAGGTCGGTCGTAAAATCAGCCCCTGCTTTATCCACAAGCTTACCAAAAGGGCTAACAAACAAAGTCCCTATTAAGATCTCAGCAACAAGCAGATAGAAAGTTTGAATTCGTTGAATCATTTCAATATAATTTTACACAAAAATATGAAAAACAATTAATTTACTTGCGTCTTGTTAAAGTCTATAATTTTAAATAAATTTGATTATCGTAAAGGATCCGATTCGAAATATCATCACCCCGCAAATAATTACAATACAGCGATTTAACCACCGTTCTACTCTAATAATTAAATGACAAATCACATTGCATCTTCAGAACTTTTGCTTAATCCAGACGGATCGATTTATCATCTGCATCTGAAGCCACATCAAGTAGCCTCAGATATTTTGTTGGTAGGTGATCCAGATCGAGTGGATCTTATTGCAAGCTTTTTTAATCAAGTAGAATTTCGAATACAGAATAGAGAATTTATTACCATAACTGGTATGTATAATAAAAAACGAATTACTGTTATTTCAACTGGCATTGGAACAGACAACATAGACATTGTGGTGAACGAACTTGATGCATTGATGAATATTGATTTTCAAACCAGGGAAGTTAAAGTACAAAAGTCAAGCCTGAACTTAATCCGAATTGGGACTTCTGGTTCCATGCAAGCTGAGATTCCAATTAATACATTTTTGATTTCACAAAAAGCCATTGGTTTTGATGGCCTCATGAATTTCTATGCCAATCGAGAAGCGTTTGCAGATCGTCATTTTGAAGATTCCTTTAAGCAGCACACAGACTGGAACAGCTTATTAGCTTCTCCATATGTTGTTAATTGCAATAAAATGCTTTATGACAAAATAAATGATCAACAGTTCACCTCTGGTATTACTATTTCTGCCCCTGGATTTTATGGTCCACAAGGAAGGATATTGCGTCTAGGCCTTGTTGATCCAGCAATTAACGCAAAGATTGAATCTTTTCGATTTAATGAGAGGTCGATTACCAATTATGAGATGGAGTGTTCTGCGATTTATGGATTAAGTCACCTACTAGGTCATCAGGCCTTGACTATTTGTCTAATTATTGCCAATAGAGTTACCTTGCAAGCAAGTATTAACTATAAAGAGAAGATGAAGGAACTAGTAAAAATCATACTTAACAAGCTTTCAAACTAGGATGGAAAATAGTTTCAATCTTGATCCATTAATTCGTTTACTAGACGACAATGATTTGGAGGTCTTTACTGCTGTGCACGAAAAACTTCTGGGATTTGGAACTTCTATTCTTCCTGAATTAGAAGCTGCATTAGCAGATTCAACATCCCTTCAGCAGAACGATAGGTTGGAATTAATTATAAGCGAATTAAAAAAATCAAAACTGATTGATAAATTAGCTTTATGGGCTAAATCAGAAGATAAATCGCTACTTGAAGGGTGGATAATAAGTAGTAAAGTTCACCATCCAATGCTTGTAGATGAAAAAATAGAATTACTTATTCACAAGATAACCAGCGAAATCTGGATTGAATTAAATGAAGCTTTTACCTCGCTTGAGAAAGTCTCTATAATAAACCATATCCTGTTTGACATCTTTAAATTTGAATTGAATACCCTTGAGCCAGATATACCAGAAAATTGCATTTTAAATAATTTATTGATATCCAGAAAAGGAAACTTAATTTCTCTCTCCACTTTATATGTTATCATTGCTCAGCGATTAGAGCTACCAATACACATCATAGGGATAGGA
Organism: uncultured Bacteroidia bacterium; assembly: GCA_903897145.1. Classification (GTDB taxonomy): domain Bacteria; phylum Bacteroidota; class Bacteroidia; order Bacteroidales; family Prolixibacteraceae; genus JAAFHB01. Next base: position 55,813 of record CAIUAN010000030.1, read on the forward strand.
TCATATCTCATACTGGGTTATTATGGCCCTGAGCTAGCCAAGGAGATTCATGGTGCTCATGCTGATCCATACTTGTTCTACATAAATATAGAGAACAAGGGAGCTATCATTGGATCGAAAGAGTTAAACTATGTGGTGCAGAAAAATCAAGAAAAAGTGGAAGATGCCGAATTGCTTTCGAGAAGATCCATACTAAAGAGGATCTTAGAATCCCTTAAACGAGCTTACAAAGCCACTGGAAATGAAGAAAAAGCTGATCTAGTTAGCTGCTTACTTAGATCAATAAATAAGCAGCAATAAAAAAGAGAGACTAATTAGCCTCTCTTTTTATGATTCTTAGTCGATCTAGGATTATTTAGCGAAACTGACTGCTCGCGTTTCACGAATTACTGTAATCTTAACCTGACCTGGATAAGTCATCTCATCTTGGATCTTTTTAGCGATATCATAAGATAGACTTTCAGCCTCTGCATCCGTCATCTTGTCGCTACCAACGATTACACGAAGTTCTCTACCTGCTTGTATCGCATATGATTTTGTGACTCCTGGGTAAGAGAGCGCCATATTTTCAAGATCTTTTAAACGTTTGATATAAGACTCTACGGCCTCACGTCGAGCACCTGGACGCGCACCAGATATCGCATCGCAAGCCTGCACGATTGGAGCAATCAAACTCTCCATCTCTATTTCGTCGTGATGGGCACCGATCGCATTGCAAATATCTGGTTTCTCTTTATATTTTTCTGCAAGCTTCATCCCTAAGATAGCATGCGGTAATTCTGGCTCATCATCTGGAACTTTACCAATATCATGAAGCAATCCAGCACGTTTCGCACGTTTAGGATTCAGTCCTAGCTCTGCCGCCATAATTGCGCAAAGGTTAGCTGTCTCACGTGAGTGCTGTAAAAGGTTCTGACCATAAGAAGAACGATATTTCATTCTACCAATCATCCGAATTAATTCAGGATGTAAACCATGAACACCAAGATCAATGGTAGTGCGCTTTCCTGTCTCAATGATCTCATCCTCAATTTGTTTTTTCACTTTATTAACGACCTCCTCAATACGAGCTGGGTGAATACGACCATCTGTAACCAGTTGATGCAAGGCAAGACGAGCAATTTCCCGACGTACAGGATCAAAGGCAGAAAGAACGATCGCCTCTGGTGTGTCATCGACAATGATCTCAACGCCTGTAGCTGCCTCCAAAGCTCTAATATTACGACCTTCACGACCGATAATACGGCCTTTTATCTCATCACTTTCAATATGAAAAACCGTTACTGAGTTTTCAATAGCGGTTTCAGAGGCAACACGCTGAATTGATTTTACAATGATTTTTTTAGCCTCCTTGTTGGCATTCATTTTAGCCTCATCCATAATCTCCTGGATAAAAGACATAGCCTCCGTTTTAGCTTCATTTTTTAAGGACTCAACCAGTTGATTACGAGCTTCATCCGCAGATAATCCAGATAGTGTTTCAAGCTGTTGAATCTGTTGTTTGCGGATCTTCAGCATCTCTTCTTCTTTCTGTCCAACCAACTCTAATTGGGTATTCAGATTTTCACGAATAGCATCTAATTCACGCTCAGAATTTTCCAAATTGCGAAGACTTATTTGCAACTCTTCTTTACGCTGCAGATAAATATCCTCTTTTTGTTTCAATCTATTCTCTGAACTTACGATCTCAACATTGCGTTCGCTGATATAGGTCTCATGTTCAGATTTCAATTGGATAAACCGCTCCTTGGCCTCAAGCATCCGTTTTTCCTTTACTAGATCTGCCTGAACTTCAGCATCAGCAAGCAACTTGCGTTTATTCTTGCCTAAAAGCATCTCCCAAACATAATAAGAGATAGCACCTCCTATGAGTAGGGTTACGATAGCTGTAATAATTATGCTCATTATTAATTTACATTTAATGATTAATAAAAAAACCGCAAATCAAATAGGTCAATCTCAACAAAAAGTCGAAATTATCACCACATTTAAATTGCGGGTCAAACTAAAAACTTACAAACTAACCTTCTTTCTCTAGAAAATCAGCTAGTAAATCATTCATAACTTCCAATTGTTCAATCAAAGGAGAATTATCTAAACGTTTTTCAGTGTCGAATTTTTGTATTACAAACTGCAATGTTGCCATTGCCATGCAATCCTGTATATCTTTTTCAGCATATTTTTGTTTATACTGAACCACCTTTTCGTTGATAATTTTCGCAGCTTTCCGAATACTCTCTTCATCCTTACGATCAACTCGTAAAGGATACAAACGGTCGGCTATATTGATATTTATCGAAAGTTTATCATCCATAGCATTTCTCTATTATTTATTCAATAGAGCTATACAATTGTCTATTTCCCGCACAATCTTGTTTAACTTCAATTTAGCTTCATGCGAATCATCATCCGCACCAAGTAATGTTTTAGTAAACTTTAAATCTTCACTTTTTCTGGCAAGTTCGTCATTCTTTAAAGAGAGCTCATTGAGCTGAATAGTTAGCTTTGATTTCTCTTCTAACAATAACTCTTTCTCCTTGTTAACTTGCTGGTATAGTACGATTAGTTTATCAAGTTTTTCCTTAAACTCTCTTAATAAAGCAGTCTCTCGCTCTGTCATACCTTGAATTTACAACCACAAAGTTAATATTAAAATCAAATTTCAAACCCATTCAACCTATTAAATATTGCCAATTCACATTTAAAACTTTACTATTTTTACCCCTTGATTGATAAACTTGAAATAATGAGAGCTTTGCTAACCATCCTACTCTTGAATTTTTCATTCGCAACAACCACTTCTGCGATAAAAAATTCGGGAGACCTTAACATTAAAAGCCCTTTAAGTCCACCTTATTTCTTTGCTGGTAATTTCGGGGAGTTACGCCCCAATCATTTCCATGCCGGATTAGACTTTCGCACACAAGGGAAAGTAGGTCTGCCTGTATTTGCTGTTAAAGATGGGTATGTTTCAAAGATCGGTGTCTCTCCCATTGGCTATGGCAATGTGCTCTATTTGAATCATTCTGATGGGACAACTACGGTATACGGTCATCTCCTAAAATTTCAAACCTCAATACAAGAGTTTGTTAAAGAGAAACAGTACGACAAGGAGAGTTTTGCATTAACCCTTAATCCTTCTGTCAATCAATTTCAATTTAAAAAAGGTGATATTATTGCTTGGTCAGGAAATACTGGAAGCTCTGGTGGCCCTCATCTCCATTTCGAAATTCGAAATACAAAAACAGAAAAAGCTGAAAACCCACTTTTTTATCCGATGGGAATAACAGATAAAAGTGCTCCTAAGCTAATTGCGCTCTATGTTTATCCATTAGATGAGACAAGTAATATTGGGAAAGAGAGAACAAAAAAAAGACTTGAAGCCATCTCTGTGCCAGGAGGATATCGCTTAAAAAATAATGCACCTTTGGAAGTCTACGGCAAGATTGGATTCGGGGTCCAAGCGGAAGATTATTTCAATGGCGTGGGACTAAAATGCGGTATTTATTCGGCTCATTTATATTGCGATAAAAAAGAAGTTTTTGGGTTCAAGATGGATCAGGTAGCTTTTGAGGATACTAAATATGCCAATTCACAAGGTGATCTTGAAGAATATATGAGCGCCAGCCGAAGAGTTGAACGACTCTACAAACAACCAGGAAACAAATTAGACATTTATACTATACCCAACTCCTCAGGAGTTCTAAACTTTAACGATGGGAAAAGTCATGACTTTGAATTAATCGTAAGCGATGCATTTAAAAACAAGGCAACCTTACATTTCAAAACCAAAGAGAAAAAATCGATTGCACCTGTTAGGCCAAAACCACATTTAAAAGAATTCGCCTACGACAAATCCAACTCATTTGAAACTGATAAGATCAAAATAGAGATACCCAAAGGGGCGCTTTATGATAATCTGTATTTCAATTATAGCGCAACACCTAAAATTGCTGGCTGTTACTCCGAGCTTCACAAGGTTGGTTCTAAAACTATTTTAACTCATACTCCCTATACACTATCAATCAGCTGCGAAGAGCTTCCTAGTGATCTTAAGAACAAAGCCCTTATTGTAGTCGTGGACCCAGTAAAGGGTCGTAAGTCAGCTATTGGAGGCGAATATTCACATGGATGGGTAACTGCCAAGACAACAGTTATGGGCACATTTGCGATTGCAATTGATCAAACACCTCCTGTAATAGCTCCATTACTTGCAAAAGGGAAAAAATCAATCAATATTTCGAAGCTACTACAATTTCATATCTCAGACAATCTATCAGGAATAAAGTCATACATTGGTGAAATTGATGGAAATTGGGCCTTGTTTGAATATGACGAAAAGATGGGTCTGTTAACCTATACAATTGACAAAACCAAGCTTGCATCAGGAAAATCACATAAACTGCGATTGGAAGTAAAAGACAATAAAAATAATATGTCTGAATACAAAACAACCTTTAACCTATGAGTTATCTAGCTATCGGGGTGATGTCAGGCACCTCACTTGACGGCATCGACCTAGCTCTGTGCCGATTTACGACCTCTGATACTAGATGGAAATACGAGGTCCTAGCGGCAATAACAGTTGAATATTCTTCAATTTGGAAAAGTAAACTTCAAGACGCGCCAACATTAAGTGCTCAAGATTTCCTGCTACTTCACAACGAATATGGATGTTATATTGGAGATTTAATCAATGAATTCTTGCGAGGAAAAGAGCAACCCTCACTCGTTGCCTCACATGGACATACCATATTCCATCAACCGACTAAAAAGTTTACATTCCAATTAGGACATGGTGCATCCATCGCTGCGACTACAGGAATCTCTACGATTAGTGATTTTAGATCTCTCGATGTAGCTCTTGGTGGACAAGGTGCTCCATTGGTCCCGATGGGCGACAAGCATCTGTTTAGTGAATTTGATTATTGTCTGAATATTGGAGGATTTGCCAATATTTCTCAACAATTAAATGGAGAACAGCTCGCTTTCGATATCTGTCCTGCCAATATTATATTGAACCAATTAGCCCTTTCAAAAGACCAAGAACACGATATAAATGGTGCAATTGGAGCTGCTGGTCAAGTTAACCCCGCATTGCTCTCGAAGCTTAATAATCTCCCCTATTATCAACAGAAATATCCAAAGTCATTAGGTCGAGAATGGGTAGAGACTCAGATTATGCCACTTCTTATGAATTCAGGGTTATCAATCGAAGATCAAGCTGCCACAATTTATGAACATATAACAGATCAGATTTCTTTAAATCTAGGAGCTAAAGGAAAGCTTCTTGTAACTGGTGGAGGGGCACATAACACGTTCTTAGTTCAGAAATTAAAGACCAAAACCACCTGTGAAATATCTATTCCAGAACATAACCTTATTAACTTTAAGGAAGCGCTAATCTTTGCATTTCTAGGAGTTTTGGCATTCAAAGGAGAGATCAATGTAATGGCAACGATTACGGGTTCTTCGACAGATAATATTGGCGGAACATTAACTCGAATGCCAACAAAAGTATAAGAGCGCCTTTTGCCCTTATACTTTTAAACTATCGAACAATTAACTGCTACAATTTTTCTATTTTTGTAAAAACAGGACCAAAACAAAGAATCAAAATGATTAAGTACCGAATAATCCTTTTAACATGCTTGCTTTTGACTTTGGAAGTTAAACTAGTTGAAGCTTGTACTAATTTTTTAATTTCTAAAGGAGCAACCAAAGATGGATCTGCTATGATCACCTATGCAGCAGATTCACACACCCTTTATGGCGAACTATACTACTGGCCAGCAGCTGATTATCCTGACGGATCAACCTTAGATGTTTATGAGTGGGACACTGGTAAATTCCTAGGTAAAATCCCTCAGGTTAAACATACCTACCAAGTAACTGGCAATATGAATGAAAATCAAGTTGCGATTGGCGAGACAACTTTTGGGGGTCGAAAAGAGCTTGAGGGGCAAAAAGAGGCCATAATGGACTATGGAAGTTTGATTTATATCGCTCTACAACGTTCAAAAAGTGCTCGAGAAGCCATCAACATTATGACCGATCTAGTTAAAAATTATGGATACGCTTCTAGTGGAGAATCCTTTTCCATCGCTGATCCTAATGAGGTCTGGATTATGGAGATGATCGGCAAAGGCGATGGTCAAAAAGGGGCTGTTTGGGTTGCCATGCGAATTCCAGACGGCTATATCTCTGGTCATGCGAATCAAGCGCGGATTACCCGTTTTCCACTAAGCGATTCAAAAAATTGTGTTTATTCGACAGATGTCATCTCCTTTGCAAGAGAAAAAGGGTTATTTGATGGAAAAAATAATGAATTTAGTTTCTCAGACACCTATGCACCCGTCAATTTTTCTGGTGCACGTTTTTGTGAAGCTAGGGTATGGTCTGGTTTTAACAAGGTGAACAAACAGATGTTTCAGTATGAAGGCTATGCCATGGGCAAAGTGACTTACGACGAAAATAAGGTTGCGAATAACCGCATGCCACTATGGATTAAACCCGATTCGCTTTTATCAGTAAAAGATGTAATCAATTTAATGCGTGATCATTACGAAGGAACAGCTCTTGATATGTCAAAAGACCCTGGTGCTGGACCCTTCCGCTCTCCATATCGCTGGAGGCCTATGGAATGGAAAGTCGACTCAGTTACATATGTCCACGAACGTGCTGTTTCAACTCAGCAAACTGGATTCTCCTTTGTTGCACAATGTCGGTCGTTCCTTCCAAATCCAATCGGCGGAATACTCTGGTTTGGCCTTGACGATACCTTCATGACCTGCTATATGCCAATATATTGCTGTCTGAAAAAAGTTCCCCAATCACTTAAAGTTGGAGATGGAGATATGCTAACCTGGTCGGATCATTCCGCATTTTGGACGTTTAATCAAGTATCTAATTTCTGCTATTCACGCTATAGCGATATGATTTTGGACATACAGAAGGTTCAATCGCAACAAGAGAATAAATTTTTTGCCTATACTCCCCTAATTGACCAAGCAGCCTTATCTCTGCTGAATAACGGTAAAAAGGATCTTGCCATTCAATTTTTAACTGAGTTTTCAGAAAATCAAGTAGAGAGCACAGTGAACAAGTGGAGAGAATTAGGTCATTATCTTTTGATCAAATACAAAGATGGAAATGTGATGCAGGAGAAAAATGGACAATTTGAACGAAATGAATCGGGTAAACTACCTGTTGGCCCAGCACATCCAGCATACCCAGAGTGGTGGTATCGAAAGATTATCGAAAATAACAAAGCTCATTTTAAAGCATTATAATCTAATTTAAACGACCTATCACTTTTACTGTACGAGTGAAAAAACAACTAATCCTATGTCTATTTGCATGCTGTTGGATCTCTGCCAGTGCGAATGTAAAAAGTAAAGAAGTGTCAATTCTCAGAGATGGCATCTCTCTTTCCATTGCGGAAGGATGGAATGTTATCAGTAATGATTCAATTGGCAATAACGCATACTACTTTTCGGCCGAGCGAGTTGGAAAAAAAGCTACTGGATTAATCACTATTACCTGGATTAACAAGGTTGAAGATCCTGAGAAAACGATGCTCCTAATTCAAAAGACGATGAAAAATGCGAATATTTATCGGAACCCAGGAATTGAATTTACAGCGATCGGAAATGAAAATTTCGAACTTTTTAAAACAAAGAATTGCCATTATTCTGCGATTGTTAAGGAACAGAAAGTTGAAGGTTACATTTTTGTTTTTAATGCCTCAGGAAAGACCATATCCTTGTTCTTTCAGACAGGCCTGGATGATAAAAAAATCAATTTTAAAGCCTTTGAACTCTTAAAGCAAACATTCAATTGTAGAGATTAATGATCTTTATCTTGGATCTAGATCGCTATTATGGCATGAAAAAAATTTAGTTGATCTTTTTTCACGCTTCTCTGATAACATAATCTATATTTGTATATTGTTAAATAACCCTAGCTAAATCATGAAAATTGCAATCGTAGGAAGCGGATATGTTGGACTGGTAACTGGAGCGTGTTTTGCAGAAGTTGGCATAGATGTCACGTGCGTTGATATTGATGCGACCAAGATTAGCAATTTAAAAAATGGCATTATCCCGATATACGAGCCTGGGCTTGATGATCTTATTAATCGGAATGCCAACAAAGGAAGATTGCAATTCACAACAAGTATAGAAGAGGCAATGACCGACTGTGAAGTCTTATTTTTGGCCGTAGGTACACCTTCAGACAAAGATGGAAGCGCCGATTTGCAGTATGTACTGCAAGTCGCTCGGGATTGTGGTAAATACATGACAGACTATGTATTAATTGTCACCAAGAGCACGGTTCCTGTCGGCACAGCTAAAAAAATAAAAAACGTAATACAATCTGAACTAAACGCCAGGTCCTTAGATCTCACTTTTGATATCGCCTCTAATCCTGAATTTTTAAAAGAGGGAGCTGCTATTGATGATTTTATGAAGCCCGATCGCATTATCGTAGGTTTAGAATCGACAAAGGCGGAGGAGATCATGAAAAGACTCTATAAACCATTTACTTTAAATGGACATCCAATCATATTTATGGATATTACCTCGGCAGAGATGACCAAATATGCTGCCAATGCCATGTTAGCAACCAAGATTAGCTTTATGAATGACATCGCTAACTTCTGCGAGATTGTTGGGGCAGATATTAATATGGTTCGAAGGGGTATCGGTTCTGATTCACGTATTGGAAATAAATTTATTTATCCTGGAATTGGCTATGGTGGCTCATGCTTTCCTAAAGACGTTAAAGCACTGATAAAATCAGCGAAAGAGAATGATTACAATTTAAGACTTTTGCAAGCTGTAGAGGCTGTTAATGAGGACCAAAAGTCTGTTTTGTTTAACAAACTCTTTGCTCATTACAATCAAGACATTAAGGGTAAAACAATTGCTATTTGGGGCTTATCTTTTAAGCCATATACCAATGATATGCGAGAGGCTCCCTCCTTAGTGATCATCAAAAAATTGCTTGCTCAAGGAGCGAAGGTTAATGCTTATGATCCTGTCGCGATGGAAGAAGCAAAGCATTTTCTTGGTGACACCATAACCTACTCGGTTGATCCATACGATGCTCTTATAGGTGCTGATTGTTTGCTTTTAGTAACCGAGTGGCCCGAATTTAAAGTTCCTAATTTTGAAGTTATAAAAAGTAGATTAAGTGCACCGCTGCTATTCGATGGCCGAAATATCTACGACTCGCATGAGATTAAACTGAAAGGTTTTGAATATTTTTGCATCGGCGTTGATACCTTAAACCAAAACTAAGATGATTAGAAAAAAAGTGTTAGTCACTGGAGGTGCAGGATTTGTTGGATCACATCTTTGCGATCACCTACTTAAACAAGGGAATGAAGTGGTGTGCCTCGACAATTATTTCACTGGTCAGAAGCAAAACATCATACATTTGATAAACAATCCATTCTTTGAGCTTGTCAGGCATGATGTTACGATGCCATTTTTCATTGAAGTGGATGAAATCTACAACCTAGCTTGTCCAGCCTCACCGATCCATTACCAGTACAATGCCATTAAGACCATGAAGACATCTGTCTTAGGGGCAATTAATATGTTAGGGTTAGCAAAGAGAACCAAAGCAAAGATTCTTCAAGCATCAACGAGTGAAGTTTATGGAGATCCTCAGGTTCATCCTCAGATAGAGAGTTATTGGGGTCATGTGAATCCGATTGGTGAACGGTCGTGCTACGATGAAGGCAAACGCTCTGCTGAAACACTTTTTGTGAACTATCATAAACAAAACAACGTTAAGATAAAAATCATTCGGATCTTTAATACCTATGGTCCTCGCATGCATCCCAACGATGGAAGAGTCGTTTCCAATTTCATTGTTCAAGCTTTGAAAGGTGAGGATATAACTATTTACGGTGATGGTCAACAAACTCGCAGCTTCCAATATGTCGATGATTTAATTAGTGGAATGACTGGCATGATGGCCTCTAATGATTCGTTCACCGGTCCAGTTAACATTGGGAATCCAAACGAATTCACAATTTTACAACTTGCCGAATTGGTGATCGCATTAACCAATTCGAAATCTAAGATTGTAAGGATGCCTTTACCATCTGATGATCCAGCACAGCGCCAACCCAACATTGACCTAGCGCGTAAAGAGTTAAACTGGGAACCTAAAGTACAACTTCAAGAAGGATTAATTAAAACAATAGACTATTTCTCATCCATTATTTGAGAAATAAACATTAAAAACAGTTAAAGTGAAGATACTTGTTACCGGCTCAAAGGGACAATTAGGGAATGAGATTCAGGGTATTGCGAAAGATTATCCTGATTTTGAATTTCTTTTTACAGATGTTGACGATCTTGATATTACCAACGCGCAACAAGTGGATGAATATTTCAAGCGATATCGACCAGCAGCAGTGATCAATTGTGCGGCATATACCGCAGTAGACAAGGCTGAAACAGATTCAGAATTGGCTTATCGAATCAATCATTTGGCTGTTGAGAATCTTGCTAAATCAGCCTCAGTGGTAAATGCATTAGTGGTTCATATTTCGACTGATTATGTTTTTGATGGCAACAATCATAGACCTTATGTTGAGTCTGAGCATGCAAATCCGCAATCAGTCTATGGCAAAAGCAAACTTGCGGGAGAACAGGCGGTTTATGATTTTGCAGCAAAAGGTTTGATTCTTCGTACTTCATGGCTTTATTCTGCTTTCGGAGCTAATTTCATTAAGACAATCCTTCGGGTTGGAGGTGAGAAAAAAGAGCTCAATGTAGTTTTTGATCAAATAGGGACTCCAACGTACGCTAAAGACTTAAGCAAGTTGATCTTAGATATCATTCCTCGCGCCAAAGAAAAAAATGGAGTTGAGCTTTTTCATTACTCAAATGAAGGAGTCGCTTCTTGGTATGATTTTGCAAAATCAATTGTCACCTTAGCTGGACTTGATTGCCAAATAAATCCGATACTAAGCAAAGACTATCCAGTGAGTGCTCCTCGACCGAGCTTCAGTGTTTTGTGCAAGTCGAAAATCAAAGACACCTATGGGATATCAATTCCCTATTGGCTTGACAGTGTTCATGATTGCATGGAAAGACTAAAGTAGTAATTCAAGCCGTTAAAGCTATATTATTTGCTGTAAATGCCTATTGCTTTGCCTAATTCAAAGGACAAAGATGCCGTTAATTCGTATGCATTTGTCATAGCTTCAGAAAGCTCCATCGGTCTATTTACAATCGAGAACATGCCATCAAAGAGCGCAGAAGCTTGATCATTAATTAAACCACCGATTGCTATCACTGGAATACCAGCCTCACGTGCCGCCAGAGCGATGGCAGCTGCTCCTTTGCCATTTAAAGTCTGCACATCTAATGACCCTTCTCCTGTGATCACTAAATCGGTTAGTTTAAGCTCATCAAGAATGCCAAGTAATTCGATTACGAGTGAAGCCCCATTGATCACACGAGCATTAAAATAAGCCATCAAAGGGAGAGCTATTCCACCTGCTGCGCCACCACCAATAACATCACCTAATGTTTTTCCCGATTGAGTCTCAAGTATAGACAGATAATTACTCAATCCCTTCTCTAATGCTACAACCATTGGAGCATCTGCCCCTTTCTGAGGTCCATATACCTGAGCGGCTCCGTTAGGTCCCAAAAGTACATTCGTTACATCAGTTGCCACTATCATGTCGCAATCCGCAAAGTCATCTTTCCCATTCTCAAAAGAAAGGTGGGCCAATGATATCAAACCATCACCTCCCAAAGAAACTTTGTGACCAGCATGATCGGTTGCCAAAAAACCAAGGGCCATAAGCATTCCGAGTCCACCATCGACGGTTGCGCTACCTCCAATGCCTAAGATAATTTTTTTTGCACCATGTCTTAGTGCTGATCTGATCAACTCACCAGTTCCGAATGAGGATGCAATCATTGGATTAAGTTCATGACTAGCTAACAAATCTAGTCCAGATGCTTCAGCCATTTCGATGATGGCGCACTTCGAATCAGCTAACCAACCAAAACGTGCTTGTATTTTTCGACCCAACGGATCACAGACATCCACATGGATGAAAATTCCATTTAATGCGTTAACCAATAAAGTAGTAGTCCCATCTCCACCATCCGCTAAAGGCCGTTTAATTAGCTCAAGAGATGGATTTGCTTTTAATAGTCCCTCCCCAATAGCATTGGCAAATTCATCGGCCGTCAGTGAGCCTTTCATGGCGTTAGGAGCAATTAAAATTCGCATTGCGTTCAGTTTTAAGTTAGGCATCAGAACGAGTAACCGTCTGAACGCCTTTAATATTTTTCAATTTTTGCATGAGAAAATCTAAGTGTTCCAGATCATTCACATAGATTCGCAAAGTACCATCAAACTCCTTACCTTCAGAGTTTATTGCTATGGAGCGCATCTGAACACTGATATCCTTGGCTATTATTCGAGAAATATCAGTCACAATATCGGCCCTATCAGAACCTGAGATATGCAATGATGCCTGAAAAGAAGTTTTCTTTCCCGTACTCCTCCATTTTGCATTGATCTTTCGATACGGAAATTTATCCAACATATGCTTTGCATTTGGACAGGAGACACGGTGAATTTTAATCCCCTCTAAAATGGTTACGAAACCAAATATTGGATCGCCTAAAATTGGATTGCAACAAACGGCAAGCTTATAGATTACATTTTTTAGATCATTATCTATCACTAGATAATCATCATTATTATCAAATGAAAGCTCTTTAATCTCATGAGGAGCTAAAATATCTTGCAATTTTTCATGTTGGGAATCATCATTTTTGCCAACAATCAACTCTTTGATCTCTAAGGTATCAATTTTTCCTGTTGAGATATTAAAATACAGATCTACAGCTAGTTTTAGTTTATAATGTTTTAAGATATCACGAATGACGGTGTCGTTTAGATCAATTTTCCAGTTTTTAAACTTCCGCTTAAGGATCTCCTTCCCATTTTCAGCCTCTTTCTTGTGATCTTCATTCAAACTTGCCTTTATGCGACCTTTAGCTTTCGACGTAACCACAAAATCAAGCCAATCGAGCTTTGGGATCTGGTTATTGGAAGTCTCAACACTAATCTGATCGCCATTCTTAAGAATGTATTTAAGGGTGACTAATTTGCCATTGACCTTACCACCAACACATTTATCTCCAACTTTCGAATGAATTTCATAGGCAAAATCGAGTAATGTTGCTCCATTTCTAAGCTTAAGCAAATCACCTTTAGGGGTAAAAACAAAGATCTCATCTTCGTAGATATTAACTTTAAAATCATCGATAAAATCGACCGGGTTTAGCTGCGGATTTTCTAAGATCTCCCTGACATTTTTAAGCCACTTATCGATCTCCTCTCCCCCTTTTCCACCTTTGTAACGCCAATGCGCAGCTAATCCATTCTCGGCAATATCATCCATTCGCTCAGTGCGAATCTGCACTTCGACCCATCTTTTATCTGGTCCTAGCACTGTGGTATGAAGTGATTCGTAACCATTTGATTTTGGGTAAGTTATCCAATCTCTCAAACGATCAGGATTCGAAAGGTATTCTTCCGTAACGACGGAGAATGCTTGCCAGCATGAAGCCTTCTCTTGATCAGGCTCCGTGGAAAGGATGATTCGGACCGCAAATAGGTCATAAACCTCTTGAAAGTCGACCTTCTGCTTTTGCATTTTATTCCAAATCGAATAAATCGACTTCGTTCTGGCCTTCATCTCAAAATTAAACCCTCTTGACTGAAGCTTTTTTTCAATGGGCTTAACGAAAGCTGAAACAAATGTTGCGCGTTCTACAGCAGTTTCTTTTAACTTCTCCACGATTAAATGATAGTCGCTTGGGTGAAGATGTTTGAGTGCTCGATCTAACAACTCTGTATTTACCTTATAGAGGCCTAAACGATGGGCTAATGGGGCGTAAAGATGCCAGGTATCAATTGCTAAGCGCTCCTTGCTAGATCCAGGTTGAGAATCCAAGGTTCTCATATCCTGTAATTGATCCGCTATTTTCAATAAGATAACCTTAACATCACCAGATAAGGTCAATAATAACCGTCTGAAATTTTCACTCTGGAATGCAATATTACCCGTGTTTAAAGCATTAATCTTGATTATTCCTTCAAGAATAACAGCTACATTCAATCCAAACTTTTTCTTCACCACATCGAATGAAAATTCGATGCCATCAGTGCCATAGAGATGATGAAGCAATGCAGCAATAAGCGAATCGGTAGACAAGCCCAGTTCCAAAACAGCAATTTTAGCTACATCAATGGAGTGAATTAAAACAAACTCATCTTTATTCCACACTAAATTACCCAAATGCTGAGCTGCATAATTAAAGGCCTGGTCCACTTGCAGAAAATCACCTTCAGGCAGACTCTTCTTACATTGAAAAATCAATGCTTGATAGGAATTTAGTATCTTTTCATTTAGCGCTGAATCCACGGTGTATTTATTTAACGCGTCAATTTAAAATCTTATGGTTTTTAAAACTAGCTAATCTTTTGGAATACCAACAGACCAATGTTCACGAACATGCCAAAAATTGGATTCGGAACGGGCATTTAAAAGATAGTGTTCAATCTTTGCCACTATCTTAGGGTGTGAACTAGCCAAATTATGATCTTCATGAATATCTTCACTTAAATCATAAAGCTCAAGAGGCTCTGATGTACCAAACCGTATACCTTTCCATTTTCCCATACGAACCGCTTGTTTAGTCCCTTTTTCGTGAAATTCCCAATATAAAAACTCATGATTTTTCTGCGATCCTTTACCTGTTAATTCGGCCACAAGAGATATTCCATCGATAGGTTCTTTGACCTTTGAACCAACTAATTCGGCTGCAGAAGGATAAAAATCCCAAAAAGCAAAAGGTTTATCTGAAACTTTCCCAACTGGCGTATGGCCTTTCCAAGAGGCAATAAATGGAACTCGTATTCCGCCCTCATATAACGATCGTTTATGGCCTCTCAACGAGCCAGCGCTATTGAAAAAATCAGGCGTGGCTCCCCCTTCTACATGAGGACCATTATCAGAAGTGAAAATTATTAAGGTGTTCTCATATAGCCCAAGCATTTTTAATTTAGCAACAAGTTCGCCAACATAGAGATCAAGTCGACTTACCATGGCGGCGAATACGGCTCTAGGCTTTAACTGAGAGCCATAATCGCCTTTTCGATACTTCACACCAGAATCGGTCCCATTGAAAGGAACCTCAATAAATTGACCATCATATTTTTTAAACAAGCTATCGGCTGGAACGCTTAACTCAGCGTGAGGAATGGTATAGGGACAAAACAAGAAAAATGGTTCCGACTTATGTTGATCTATAAATTGAAGCGCCATTCGGTGATATTCATCAGGGGCATATTGGCCTGTTCCTCCGTCTTTATTACCCTGCAAATAGATTTTCTCACTAGTATGCCATAGGTATTCGGGGTAGTAATTGTGTGCTAAATTCTGACTATTAAAGCCAAAAAACTCATCAAAGCCCTGTTTTTCAGGAACACCTGTCGACCCTGGCCCACCTAATCCCCATTTTCCAAATGCCCCAGTGGCATAGTGTGATTCATGTAAAAGCTTAGAAACAGTTGATAATCCTGCAGGTAAAGGTTCTTCCCCCTCGGGTGCCATCCCCTTATTACCGCGAATATAAGTATGACCTGTATGTAAACCAGTCATTAAAGTTGATCGTGATGGCGCACAAACCGTTGAACCAGAATAAAAATTGGTAAAGCGAACACCCGATGCCGCTAACGCATCAATATTGGGAGTTTTAAATTTCTTCTGTCCATAACAGCTGAGATCACCGTAGCCTAAATCATCGGCCAGAATAAAAACAATATTAGGTTTTGGTGCAACATGATTAGCAAACTTATTAGAGGCTTGCAAATCAAAGCATAGTAATGACACCGAGCATATTCCGGCAGTCCAAACTAAATTCAAGGCTTTCATAAGCAATAATTATTAATCTAAGTATATAATTAGAGAGCTAATTCAAATGGTACAAAATAGGAAGGCTGATGGAAATCAGGCTTTTCCGTACCAATAGGCGCTAAACTGATATAATGCGGAACCAAGGTCCGATCTCCACACTTGTAAAAATTTGCAAAGAATGTGTTTCCGGGATTCAAATTAATTAGCGAAAAAGGTATTTCGACCAATAATGACCAGCTAGATAAAACTTGTTCTGAAGGCAACGTCTCCTCATTATAAGATGGAAATCGGTGTATTTGCTCCAAGCTATTTTTATCTAAACTCTTCCGATTATTGCGGTCTGCACCAAAAGCAGATAGACAATAACCTAGGGTATTAAATTCAAAGTTATGATAACCCTCCCCATCTTTGACGAAAAATTCAACACATGAATCTTGCCAGACTGGATCTTGATCTTTTCGATAAATAGACCTAATATGTTCGTTACTAACCGTATAATAAAGGAATAAGGATTCTCCATTGTGAGCAATACTCAATTGAACATCAATAAGATGTGGAAACTCTTTCCAATTTATATGGTTGATACTTTTCTTTGTTCCGGAAGATACTAGCTTCGCAATTGATTTTTTCGGATCATCAAAATTTAGAACTTTAAGAAGAGGAATATTTGTTAAGACCATGTCGATGTTATTTTTGTTGCAAAATAGCTGAATTTACTCAAAATACATGCATCTTGCCGGGATTAAATGAGAGCCATATGGCACTGTTTAACATTTAGATAAAACAAGATCTACTCTAAGTAAAGTTCAATACATAATGCATACCTTTGCTTTGAATAATAAAGATAAGCAATTTGAACTTTCTATAAATTATGAAGGAGAAAATAATATTCTTAGTTAATCCAAATTCAGGGACTAAAAAGAAGAAAAAAATACCCAAATTAATTAACTCCCTAATTGATAAATCAATTTTTGATTATGAGATTCGTCACACGTTATTTAAAGGTGAGGCCACTCAAATTGTTTTAGAAAAACTTGCTGAGGGCTATCGTTATTTTGTTGCAGTTGGGGGTGATGGAACGATAAACGAAATAGCCAAAGCTTTAATAAATAGCCAGGGCACATTAGCCATCATTCCTGTTGGTTCAGGAAATGGACTTGCTCGGCATCTTAAAATCTCTTTAAAACCAAGCAAGGCCATAAAAGCGATTAATAAATTAAAAATATCAACTATTGACTTTGGAACAATTAATGATATTCCCTTCTTCTGTACCTGCGGTGTCGGCTTCGATGCTCTTATCGGCGCAAAGTTTGATCAAAGTAAAAAAAGAGGGTTAATAAGTTATATTAGAATAGCCATTTCTGAGTTCTTTCAATTCAGTCCGGAAAAGTTTCAACTATCCTTAGACCAAGGAGAGGAAGTTCAATACTCAGCTTTTCTAGTTACCATTGCCAATGCTTCTCAATATGGGAACAATGCTTTTATTGCACCGATGGCTAAAGTTAGAGATGGTCTATTGGATATCTGTATTTTAGCTCCATTTAACCTTTTCAGAGTTCCTCAAATTGCTTGGCAACTTTTCTCTGGGAAGCTATACAAAAATAGATATGCAACCTATCTGAAAGGAAGTTCATTGAAGATCACAAGAGCTTCAGAGGGTCTTATTCACTTAGATGGTGAAACCTATACCATGGGTAATGAATTACGTATCTCAGTGATACCAAAAAGTCTAAATGTTTTAGTATCCTAATCTTTGCATACCAAAAAGCTAGTTGCATGCTGCTTAAACGTTAAATTAATCCCCGAATTAAAACACTAAAAAACAATCTATTACCTATTAATGGATCGTATTCTGGGTGTTTTTCAGCTTTCAAGACCAAAATTTAAAACTTTACTTTTAGAAAAACGTTCTATTAATGTTTAAATTCGTACTAGATAAACACATTATTCCAGTAATGGATTTGGAAAAGTTAGATTAGCGAAGATTTAATAATTTACAATAAAAATACCGTTGAAGAAACTTAAGCTATTTAGTCTATTTTTAATAATCTTAACTCTTCTGGCCGTAGGTGGTAACTTATACATCCGCAAGCACGTTTCAGATTATGCGAATCCATTTTGCTATAGCTCAATAGATTCAATTCCTCATAACCATTGCGCCCTAGTATTAGGAACCAGTAAATACCTCTCCAATGGACATCGTAATCAATTCTATACCAACAGAATAAATGCGACAGTTCAACTTTATTTCTGCAACAAAATAGACTATATCATCGTTAGTGGTGACAATAGAAATAGGACTTACAACGAACCAATAACCATGTTTAACGACTTAGTAGCAGCCGGAATTCCTGGACGAAAAATCATACTTGACTATGCGGGTTTTCGAACTCTTGACTCTGTAGTAAGATGTAAAGAGGTATTCGGACAAGAGAAGTTTACTATTGTCTCCCAATTATTTCACAATCAACGAGCCATCTATATAGGTCGGAAAAAAGAGATCGATGCAATTGCATTCAATGCAGAGAGTGAGATTGAGCCTTTGGATTACAAAGTTCAACTGCGCGAAATTGCGGCCCGAACACTTATGTTGTTTGATATGCTAACCGCCAAACAACCACATTTCCTAGGAGAAAAAGTATTTATTCCAACTGAATAAAGAAAGATTAAAGTAGTTTACTTCTTATTGCCCAAGATCCTTGCGCAAAGCTTTTAAATTTGACTGAACTTTTTTTGCTTCAAGTCTGCGCTTTACGGAGGCCATAGTGGGCTTTGTGTCTAAGCGCTTTTGGGGTTCCACAAGAGCCTTTTCAATGATTAAAAATAATTTTGCTATGACCTTTTGCTTATTCTTAAGCTGAGAGCGATTGGTTTGCTCAACTAAAATCAACTCCCCCATTTTATTGATTTTATTTTTTAATTTAGAATTTAAAATTGATTTCTCAATGTCATTTAAAGCTTTTGAGGTATTGATATCAAATCGCAACTCAACCTTTGAATTAACTTTGTTAACATTCTGACCACCAGGACCACTACTCCTAACAGCTTGAAAAAACAATTCGTCTAAAAGTTCAATTTTATTCATAATTCCATCTGGTTTCTATTCAATAAATGTTAATTTTATGTTAATTTTGTTAAATATAATCGAGTTAAATTAAA
>CAIUAN010000031.1 GCA_903897145.1 uncultured Bacteroidia bacterium
ATCTAAGCATGGGGCTGCAATTGTATTACTAGGCGTCCGTAAAGATGAGAGTAATTCACGTATGAAATCGAGTGATAAATTTCAAAACTTGAAAGACTCTAATCTCTCCCCTCATAGCTCTTTACTTGGTGCTTTTATCTACAGACCTATAGTTGATATGTCCTTAGATGATGTATGGGAAGTGCTAGGCCAATACGACCCTCCATGGGGTGGAACTCATAAAGATTTAATACAGTTATATCGTGACGCTGAAGGTGGAGAGTGTCCTGTTGTTCTATCACAAGAAGAAGCACCTAGTTGCGGAACTAAATCAAGTCGATTTGGCTGTTGGACATGTACAGTTGTTGAAAAAGATAAAAGCCTGCAAGGATTCATTGACGTAGGGAATAACCATTTCAAAGTGCTTGCGGACTTTCGTGATTGGTTAAAAAGTATTAGAAATGAACCTCAACATAGACAAGTCGAGCGAAGAAATGGCCGCGTACAGTTTGATTTAACTGGTAAACATATTCCGGGGCCTTTTACGATGCAAACGCGTAAACTTATTTTAGATAAGCTGCTTCAAGCAGAAAAAGAGTATGGGGATCGTCTAATCAATGACGCAGAGCTTGATTTGATTCAATCAACATGGGCTGATGAGTTAAGTAAAAAAGGAGTTCAATAACAATGTCAGATGTTTACCTTGGCGACCTTCCTTTATGGTCAGATCCGGAAGCAAAAGAACTGCTTTTAAAATTATGTGAAAAACATAAAGTACCTCTAGATGTTTTTGAGGATCTAGTTGTGATTCAACGTGAACGTCAAGATCAGGAGCGAGCTCGCGGGGTTTACGACGCTATAACTGAAGTTTTAGGAGCAATGGACTAGCTATGTGGATTTCCAAACTAGAACTCACTAACTTTAAAAGTTATCAGCACCAAATATTTGATTTTCCTCAGCCGCGCGATGGTAAAAATATCATACTAATTGGCGGAATGAATGGCTTTGGCAAAACAAGCTTATTGGAAGCGATTTACCTTAGCCTATATGGTAAAGAGGCAATAACTTATCTTGCACGTGCTGGACTCAAAACAAACACTGGCTACCCTTCATTTCTTGAACGTGCTCTGCATGGGCAGGCGATTAGAAACAGTCGAGATAGCATGAGTGTTATGATTCAAATTAACATTAATGAACATGAAGCATTCCAATTTCTTCGAAAATGGTATTTTGGTAAAAATGGTGATTGGAACAATGATGAGGAATTGCTGGTGTATGAAGTTAGGGCCGGCATTAGGCAGCCTCAAAAATCAGAAGGAACTCACGCTAATGAATTGCTAGAACGTTACTTAGTACCTGCTCACCTTGCACCATTTTTCTTCTTTGATGGCGAGGAAGTTAAGAAGCTTGCTGACCAAAGTCGTGTTGAACAAATAAAACAAGGTATGGAAGGTTTGTTGGGGGTAGTTCTGCTCAGAAAACTCTCCATAAGACTTGAACAATATCAGGCAAATAAGAATCAGGGTGTATCCTCAGTTGACGAAGAAAAGCATCGCCAGCTTCTTGAAAAACTAACAAGCCATGAAGCTCAATTCAAATCTGATAGCGAACGCCGTTATGCATTGGAAAATGAACTTGAGGGTCTAAAGATTGAACGGCAAGATTTAAATACAAGAATTATTTCTTCAGGCGGCGGGGGCGGTGATGTTGCAACCGCTAAACAGATTATCGATGAACAAAAAGATACGGAAGCTGAATTAAATAAGACAGAAGATCTGCTAGTTTCAA
>CAIUAN010000032.1 GCA_903897145.1 uncultured Bacteroidia bacterium
CATTTAGTTTCTGAAAAATAAGATAGTTTCTTCAGAAGACGAGCATCCTCAAAAGAAGGTAAATAAACGGTGTAATAGTCAAGCTCTTCAACTTCGCTCTCCCTCACCTGACTGCGAATGACAGGAGTAAAGATGTTATGGTCATAGGAATCAAAATGAAATCCAAAATGAATCATGGCAGGGGCATAGTTGCGGAGAATAAACTGTCCAAAATAATTCTGCTTCTCTGGGATTGGGACTTTTTTACTTAACAAAGACCCTTGGTGACTTAATCCAATGCAAGGAACTTTCTTTTTATGACACGCCCAGGCAGATACAGGTTCGAAATCGTTGATCACAAAATCATAATCCTCCACATTTAAAGCATCAATCTCACGCTTAAGATTAGGCAGATTGGCATTGATATAGGTGTTCCACATGTCGATACCCCCATTTTTTCCAAACACAAAACTCAACCCTTTGAAGCGGAATTTCACGGGCACATCAAGCTCCACATCACATTGGGTGCCGCTAATCAAGATGTCACATTCGCAAAACTCCTGCAGATGAGGAATAATCTCACGTGCTCGGCTAATATGGCCATTCCCGGTCCCTTGAATTGCGTATAGAATTTTCATGTGATCAACTTTTTATTCTTTTTAGTAATATAACAATCAGATTTAAAACCCATTACTAGGTGTGAAAATCAGCTAAGATATTATTAAATAACTCTTTGGTTTCAACATCAACCATCTGCTCATGCTCGACCTCTACAGACTCCAACGGCTCAATAAAATCGGTCCGATAATTAAAGATCCTCCATTCTCCTTGATTGTATTCCAAGGCAGTTAAGTTCTCTATCCAGTCGCCAGAGTTAAGGTAAGTAACTTCTTTGTCGTCGACTTGTATTTGACGTATTTCAGGCTTGTGGATATGACCACAAATAACAGTATCAATATCTTTACGAGCGGCTGCCTTAGCCACCGTATCTTCAAATGCATTAATAAATTTCACAGCGCCTTTAACCGACTC
Source organism: uncultured Bacteroidia bacterium (assembly GCA_903897145.1). Lineage (GTDB taxonomy): Bacteria > Bacteroidota > Bacteroidia > Bacteroidales > Prolixibacteraceae > JAAFHB01. The sequence continues at coordinate 1,012 of CAIUAN010000032.1, forward strand.
TTTAACTTTTTTAGAGAATGAGACTGGCTGAAGGTCAAAAATTCGGCGAAGCGAGTTAACTAACGTATTTAGCCAAATCAAGGAATCGTAACCTATGGCACCTAGCTTAGAGAGCCATTTCGAATATTGCATCACCACATCAAAAACATCACCATGGAAGATCCAAACTTTTTTATCTCCAAGGTCTAGCTTTAAATCGTTCAAGATCCGAAGCTTTCCGATTTTCATTCCCACAAACCGACGAAACATCTCATCGTGATTTCCAGTGATGTAATAGACTGGGCCGCGATCGGAAGATAATCCAATCAGATGCTTGACAACTTTAAGATGTGCTTTGGGGAAATAACGTTTTTTAAACTGCCAGATATCGATGATGTCCCCATTTAGAACAAGGGTTTTTGGCTTTATACTTTTAAGATACTTTAAAAGTTCAGTTGCGTGACAACCGGGGGTTCCTAGATGAAGATCTGAGATTACAACTAATTCGACACTACGCTTATGATCCATTCAAGCAATTAAATTAGATAATTACAAAAATACCTATCTGTTATTACGGAATTGTTACAAAATGATTAAAGATTGATTACAATCCGATTATAGGCTTGATAGGAAGCCACTAACTAGCGAAGGAACTCTTGAAACCAGCGTCCTGAATTTTTAACCGTACGATGCTGAGTCTTAACATCATTATAAACGATACCAAAACGTGGTCTAAACCCTTCATCCCACTCAAAATTATCAACAAAGGTCCAAACAAAATAACCAGAAACAGGGACACCTTCATTCTTAGCACGGAGAACTTGCTTCAGGTAACGTTTGAAAAATTGAATCCGATGTTCATCATCGACCTGACCATTAACTAGCTGGTCAGGAAATGCAACACCATTCTCTGCAACAAGAATTTCTTTTAAATTATAATTCGAAAACTGCTTTAAGATGCTATATATCCCCTTCGGTGAAACATCCCAACCCATATCGGTCACCTCAGCACCAAGCTTAGGCTTTGCTCGATTAGCCCAGATAAGGGGCACAAGACCAGGCCTACTGACTACTTTGAAATAATTTTGGATTCCAATGAAATCAAACTCAAACTTCAGTTTTTCGTCATCACCGGAAAGAATAAACTGATCGATTTTTCGCAAAAATGAGAGTTCCCGTGTCGGATAACCCATGCCTAAAGAGGGCTCTATAAACAATCTATTTAGCATAACATCAAGACGTGCAGCAGCGCGATGATGACGAGGAGTGTTTCTTTTAGGTTCAACAAAAGCACAAGAAAAAGTGGTACCAATGTGTGCATTTGGAACATTTTTGCGTATAATTCGACCACCCTCCGCTTGACAGAGACAGGCATGATGAACGGCGGCCAGAAATTTAGAAACATTATGTTTTCTGGGTGCATGATTACCTGAAAGATAACCCAACGTTGTGAAAGTTGCCGGTTCATTAAGAACCATCCAATGTTTAATGCGACCGCCGAAATTCTTCGTGCACACTTCTGCAAATTCGGCGAACCAATCGACGATTTCTCTATTTGTCCATCCGCCCCGATCCTGCAAAGCTTGAGGAAGATCCCAATGATAAAGAACTGCCCAAGGCTCAATACCCAACTCAAGACACTTGTCAAGCATCCTATTGTAAAAATCGATCCCACTTTGGTTTACCTGTCCTGTGCCATCTGGCAAAATCCTGGGCCAGGAAAATGAGAAACGAAAATTTTGAAAATTAAGTTCCTTTAAAAGTTCAAGATCTTCCGGAAATTTTTCGTAAAAATTTGTGGCTTTTCTGCCATTCGTCCGATCTTTTACATGGTTTGGATTTTCGGTTAGTCGATCCCAGATTGATTTTCCTTTTCCATCTTTATCCCAGGCTCCCTCAATCTGATAGGAAGCAGTAGCTACACCCCATCTAAAATCTGATCCAAAATCCTCTTTGACTAACGTAGATTTATCAACACGCTCCACCAAATTAAAATCTCTATTACGAGAGAGTGATGAAGTCAAATACCTCAATATTTTAAGCTTTAGCATATCTTTCTCAATAATCACTATTGCAAACGTAGGATAAATTAATCAGTCAAAAATTCAAGAAACAGGAATGTCATAAATTTGTAATATTATTTAATTAATATGTAACAAAATTGTAACATCCCTATTAGATATTTGTAACGTTAAAATTTAAACAATTTAAATCATGAAAATGTTAAAAACAATTTTATTCGTATTAGTAACCGTTCTCGCTTTAAACTTAAAAGCGCAAGAGCCAACCGTGAGTGAAAAACTAACTGAAGTAAACGACAAAGTAAATGGTTTACTTGAAAGAGTAGCAACTGACGAAGCAGATCTACAGAAACTAGCTAAAATTAAAGTTTCTGGTTATATCCAAGCACAATATCAAAATTTTGAAACGCCTACCCTACTCGCTAAATCTCAAAATTATTTCTCTTTAAGAAGAGTACGTGTGAAATTTACTTATGAAGCAGCTGATGGTATTAAATTTGTATTACAACCAGACTTTGCTCCAGGTAACTTTGTTTTAAAAGATGCTTATGCAGTTGTAAATGATCGATGGACTAAATCATGGAGTTTATGGGCTGGTAAGTTCAATAGACCTAACTACGAGGTTGAATATTCTTCTAGTCAACGTGAGATCCTAGAGCGTTCATTGGTTGTCAGAACTCTTTATCCAGGAGAACGTGCTATTGGTGCAAAACTAGAGTACAATCCACAAAGCACGCCGATCCACATGCAGGTTGCAATTTTAAATGGTGCTGATGGTATTACTGTCAACAATGCTGCTGGAACAAACTTAAATGCCGCAGACAACATCGACTACGACAACTCTAAAGATGTCATGGCTCGTGTAACTTATAATCTTCCTTTAGGTAGCTTTGGTGGATTAGATTTTGGAGCACACGGATATTTCGGATCATTGAAATCAATGACTACATTGACATACAAAAGTGACTACACATCTTCTACCCCTTCTTATGTAGGTGAGAAAATCGGTAAAAACTGGTTAGGTGGTGAATTCCAATTGTTTGCTGATGTTCTTGGTGGACTTTCTGTAAAGGGTGAGTATATCTCTGGTAAAAATGCATCTATTGGTTATGCGCCAGCAGGGGCTGTGCTAGGTTCTGCTAACTTTGTAAATAATTTCGCTGGATCTTACCTATATGTGATCAAAAACTTAGGCAAGAGAAACCAATTAGCATTCCGTTATGATTACTACGATCCAAACACTGATATTAAAGGTGCAGACGTAACAATCAAACAGTATGATGCTACATCTGCTTGGGTGAAAAAAGCTAGCTCGAAATCAGACTTGGCAACTACAACTTATGGCATTGCATTCCACCACTATTTAGATGACAACGTTCGTATTACCTTTAACTACGACATTGTACAAAACGAAAAAGTTGGTCGAACTAGTGGAATAAGTAATATCAGAGAAAATTACACGCAAGCCGATGGACAAGTTGTTACAAACGGCATAGATTACGGCACAATAATTCCACAAAACGTATTTTCAATCAGAATTCAAGCTAAATTCTAATTAAATCAGTTAAAACACTGAAATATTAGAATTAGATTTGTAATCTAGGTTTATAATTAAGATTCATAATAGTTTAAATAAATAATAAACATAAAAAATGAAAAAATTAAATTTGTTAAAGTCTGCAATCATCGCTGTTTTAGTAGGGCTTGTTTGTTTTGCGTTTACTGCGGCACCAGAAAGAATTACAGTTAAGGGTTCTGACACATTGGTAATCTTAGCACAGAAATGGGCTGAAGAGTACATGAAAACAAACAGTGGAGCTAACATCCAGGTTACTGGTGGTGGTTCAGGTGTTGGTATCTCTGCCTTAATCAATGGTGCTACTGACATTGCAAATGCTAGTCGTAAGATGAAGCAAACTGAAAAAGACAAGCTAAAACAACGTTACAATACTTTAGGTGTTGAAGTAGCTTGTGCGAAAGATGGTATCACGATTTACCTTAATCCAGCGAATAAAGTTACTGAATTGTCAATTAAACAATTGAGCGACATCTACAAAGGTGTAATCACAAACTGGAAAGAAGTTGGCGGTGCTGATCAATCAATCAAACTTTATGGTAGAGAGAATAGCTCAGGAACTTATGTATTCTTCCAAGAAAACGTAGTAAAGGGTGACTATGCTTCTAGCTGTCAAACCTTACCTGGTACTGCAGCAGTTGTAAATGCAGTGAAGAAAGATGCTTACGGAATTGGTTATGGTGGTGCTGCATACGCAGAAGGTATTGTTATTTGCAAAGTTAAGAAAGACGATAAAAGCGCTGCATTTGTTCCAACAGCTGAGACAATCAAAACAGGCGAATACCCTATCACTCGTTTCCTTTATATGTACTTACGTAACAGACCTACTGGTGAGACTAAAAAATACATCGACTGGATCTTAGGTGCAGAAGGACAAAAACTAGTTGTTGATATGGGTTATTTCCCTGTGAAATAATTTAAATTTCATTGAAATACTGAATTAAAAGCGAATAACTTTGAAAGAAGTTATTCGCTTAATTTATTTTAATAATCTACTTTAGCCAAGACATTAAATATCAATGACTAAGAAAGAAAAAAAAGGGAAGATGAAAAAGCTTTCTGGCCTTGAAAAGTGGCAATCTGAAAGAATTGACATCACACAAAAGAGATTCAGAATTGGAGACTATCTAGCCGAAAAAGTGATCAAAGGGGTTGCTTATCTCTCAATAGCCATTGTATTTTTAATCTTTGTCTTTGTCTTTCGTGAATCATTTCCAATTTTCAATACCTCAAAACCGGCAACTGAAACACAAGTAATTGCGAAGCAAGATAGCCAAGAGACCTATGGTGCCGTAACAGACAATGGCTCAGCGGGCCAGAAGCAAGAGACTTATGGTGCAGTATCGGATTCAGCCTCAAAATCCAACACGCAAGAGACCTATGGTGCCGTTACGGACCAATCAGCTGCCCCAAAAGAAACTGTTCAAGCAGGCGATTCAACTAATTCAAAAAACAAAACATCAGACACATACACCGTAAGTGCAGGCAGTGGTTCTGATGACAACAGATCAGCACTTAAATCAATGGCTTCAAAAGAGTGGGTTCCAGTATCAGCGAATCCTCGCTATGGTTTATTAGCGCTAATCTTGGGCACCATTAAAATAACTTTAATTTCCCTTTTATTTGCTGCACCACTCTCTATTCTTGCAGCCTTGTACGTGTCTGTATTTGCAAATAAAAGAATGAAAGAACTTATTAAGCCAACCATAGAGTTGTTGGCTGGATTTCCTTCCGTAGTTATTGGATTCTTTGCACTTATGGTGCTGGCGACATTTCTGCAAAGTGTCTTTCATTACGAAACAAGACTTAACTCCTTTGTTGGAGGAATTGCGATGGGTATTGCTGCGATCCCAATCATCTTCACCATTACCGAAGATGCTTTAACAGCAGTGCCAAAATCATTCTATGAAGCGAGCTTAGCCTTAGGTGCTTCAAAATGGCAAACAGCCTTTTTTGTGATCTTACCAGCAGCCACGCCAGGTATATTTGCTGCGATACTTTTAGGTATAGGTCGAGTATTTGGAGAAACGATGATTGCTTTAATGGCTACTGGTAATGCCGCACAGATGGATCTAAATCCTTTTGCCTCCGTTCGAACATTAGCTGCTACCATTGGCGCTGAAATGGCGGAGGTTGTATTTGGAGACACGCATTACAATGTCCTATTTTTAATTGGATCTCTGTTATTTATTTTCACGTTTGTCATCAATGCGGTGGCTGAATTTTACGTGAAAGGAAAACTCATGAAAAGAATACAAGGAAAATGATAAATAACATTCGAAAAAATTTCAAAGGTGCTGCCATTGAAGGGGTAACTTTGTTTTCTGCTTTGCTAATCATCGCAATAGTTATTGTGATGTTTACAGTGATATTCATCGGAGGAAAGAGTCAACTGACATGGGAATTCTTAAGTAGTTTTCCAACCGATGGGATGACTAAAGGGGGTATCTTTCCAGCAATCTATGGAACTGCATTATTAGTTATTATTATGTCAATCGCAGCAGTGCCATTTGGCACGATCACTGCAATCTACTTAACTGAATACGCAAAAGAGAATTCAATTATCGCGAAAACTATTCGCTTTGCAGTCCGTACTTTAGCCGTTATACCATCAATCATTTATGGTTTATTCGGATTAGGTTTTTTTATAAAATTCGTGGGTACCCATGTGGACAACTCGCTATATGGCGGAACCCTTCATTGGGGCCAACCAAATCTATTGTGGGCTAGTTTAACCATGGCCTTACTCACGCTACCAGTTGTTATTGTATCGGTGGAGGAAGCTTTAAAAACCGTCCCACAAGAACTTCGGGCAGCTAGCTTAGCGTTAGGAGCTACTAAATGGCAAACGATCCGTAAGGTTGTCTTACCAGGATCAGTCTCAGGAATTATGACAGGGACCATTCTTGCTGTAAGTCGAGGTGCTGGAGAGGTAGCGCCTATCTTATTCACTGGAGCTGCTTATTATTTAGCAACACTCCCAGGGCTTGGCGATCAATTTATGGTTTTGGGCTATCATATCTATGTGCTAACCACCCAATCGGCCAATGTCGATCAAACCTTACCTATTCAATTTGGTACGACATGCGTATTGCTTTTGCTAACCTTTGTATTAAATATGTCAGCTGTAATCTTGCGTTACAGAATCAGAAAAAAGAAAAATAATTGATTATGTCAGAAAATAAAATTCACACCGAAAATATGTTCCTTTATTACAGCGAAAAAATGGCGCTGAATAATATCTCAATTACGATACCTGAGAAAAAGGTAACAGCCTTTATTGGTCCTTCTGGTTGCGGAAAATCAACCTTTTTGCGCAGTCTTAATCGGATGAACGACCTAATTGATGGGGTTAAAATTGAAGGCAAGGTTATGATTGATGGCGTTAACATCTACGATAAAAATATCGATGTGGTTAATCTTCGCAAAAAGGTGGGCATGGTATTTCAGAAGTCAAATCCGTTTGCAAAATCAATCTATGAAAACATCGCCTATGGTCCGAAGATCAATGGCGTAAATGACAAGTCACATTTAGATGAGATCGTCGAAACAGCCTTGAAAAATGCAGCTATCTGGGAAGAAGTAAAAGATCGCTTAGGTGATTCTGCTCTTGGACTCTCAGGAGGTCAGCAACAACGTTTATGTATCGCACGAACCTTAGCAGTAAATCCGGAGATTGTCTTAATGGATGAGCCAGCAAGTGCACTGGATCCATTGTCAACCGCAAAAATCGAAGAGCTAATCGTTCAACTCAAAGAGAAATATACCATTGTTATTGTAACACATAACATGCAACAAGCGGCCCGTATTAGCGACAACACTGCATTTTTCTATCTGGGCGAACTAATCGAGCACGACAAAACAAAAAAAATCTTTACCAATCCAGATAAGAAGCAAACAGAAGACTATATTACGGGTCGTTTTGGTTGATTCTTAATTAATTAATACATTTAGACATGGAAAACTATAGAATATTTGATTCAGAGCTGGATAAATTAGCGCACAAAGTAATTCAAATGTGCTCACAGGTAAACCTACAACTGATTGATGTAGTTTTAGCCTTGCGCACAAGCGATCTGAAGTTAGCCAAAAAAGTTATCTCAGATGATGAATTGATCAATAGCTTAGACGTGAAGATTGATAAGTTATGTCAAAAAATCTTTGCTTTACAGCAACCAGTTGCGACTGATTTAAGGTATATCATCTCCTCTTTAAAGATCAATAATGACTTAGAACGTGTAGGTGATCATGCGACAAATATTGCAAAGCGTATTGAACCATTACAAGACTACAAATCACTCGTTGAAGACTTGGGAATTTATGAAATTGGGCAAAAGACAACGGAACTTTTTTCAAAAGTAGTTGAGTTGGTAAAATCACACGATTTAACCATTGCCGAAACAATCATGGAAGAGGCTGAAGCACTAAAAGATGAATGCAAACTGATTGCAGCAAAAGTGCTAGAAGAGATGATGCATCAATCGGAAGTTGTAGTGGTAGCGACAAATCTGTTAGTGATCATTAATATATTTGAACGGATTGCGAGTTACTCTATCAACATCGCCGAATCAATCACATTTGTGGTCAATGGGGAGATTGTAAAGCATAGAAAACAGCAGTAAAACACCTACAACCTGCTCGGAAAGCTAATTAAATATGGAAGCAAAATACAGGGTATTAGTCGTTGAAGATGAAGAAGACCTGAATGAAATTCTTCAATTTAATTTAGAAAGCGAAGGTTATCTTGTGGATACAGCCTTTTCGGCTGAAGAGGCTTTAAAAAAAGATTTATCTTTATATCATCTGCTTATACTGGATGTTATGATGGGCCAGATCTCTGGCTTTAGCTTAGCCCAAAGAGTAAGAAAAGAGTTGAATCTTAACGTTTCCATCATATTCCTCACTGCGCGCGATAAGGAAAATGATCTACTGACTGGCTTCAACCTTGGTGCCGATGATTATATCGTTAAGCCATTCTCGATTAAAGAGCTTCAAGCACGCGTTAAAGCAGTAATTAAAAGAGCCAAAGTATCCAAGTCAGCTGATACCTCTTCTACGCTTTTAAAAGTAGGAGAGGTATCGATTGACCTAGAGACAAAACGATTGATCCTAGGATCAAAAAAAGTTGATCTCACCCGGAAGGAATATGAAATCATCTCCCTACTGGCCAAAACGCCAGGTCGAATATTCTCCAGAGAAGAGATTCTTCGTAGAATCTGGGAGAGTGATGTCATTGTGACCGACCGCACCGTTGATGTAAACATGACCCGCATACGCCGAAAAATGGAGGAGTATGGAACATACATCCGGAACAAGCCAGGCTTTGGCTATTACTTCGAAATTTAACTTCGTAGAAATTCCACGCTATGCTATTTGACAAAAAGACCATTCGCTGGAAACTTTACATCTATTACCTACTCTTATTTGGGATATTTACATTCTCCATCATTGTATTCCAGAGTCAGCGTGAACACCAATTCAGACTAGGCCAATTAGAAAACACCTTGAATGAATACACCGAGATTATAAACCGGTATGTTACGAATCAGGGATTAGCTAAAGAGAATACTTTTGGCAAACTTGATAGTCTGAAAACCCTAATACCCCCTTCAAAAGTTAGAATTACAGTCATTAGATTAGATGGAGTAGTTGCCTATGACAACACCATTAAGGAGTACCTTCGGATGGAAAACCACCTCCTGCGTCCAGAGGTCCAAAAGGCACTCAAAGAACCTTTTGGAGAGAACATACGGCACTCTACCACCACCAATCAAAACTACATTTACTATGCAAAACGATATGATTCGCATGTCGTTAGAGCTGCCATCGTATACGATTCCGAACTGAAAGAATTCCTAAAAGCCGACTGGGTATTTATCCCCTTTTTCATTCTTTTATTTGTCATTTTCGGCATTTTATTGCGATATATTGCAAATCACATTGGAGATTCAATATCTAAACTTAAAGATTTTGCCGTTAAGATTAGGCGCAATGACCCAACGAGTATCAATGATGAGACGCAGTTTAGAAATGATGAATTAGGGTTTATTAGTCGCGAGATAATTCAACTTTACAACCAACTAAAAAAGACAAAAACCGAATTAGTCTTAGAGAAAGAGAAGCTAATCAGTCATTTATTTGTTTTAAACGAGGGAGTTGGTTTCTTCTCTGCCGACAAGAAACACCAGCTTCACAATAGCCATTTTATCTTTTTTATCAATATAATTTCGGAAGAGACCACCGAAGCGATCGACAATATTTTTCTAGCTAAAGAGTTTAATGAAGTCAATAATTTCTTAAACAATACCATCCCTGCGGAAGCGAACTACCAAGACAATGATCTGCCGCGCATTGAATACAGTATTGAGAAGGATAAGTTTCACTTTAACATTCAATGCATCGTTTTCCCAGACAAAAGTTTTGAGGTCATCATCTCTGATCAAACTCAGTTAATGCGTCGAAGCATTATGAAGCAGCAGATAACATCGAATATCTCGCATGAATTAAAGACCCCTATTTCCTCCGTAAAAGGATACCTTGAGACAATACTAAACAATCCAGATCTTGAGTTAAGCAAACAGCATTACTTTATTGAAAAAGCCTATAATCAGTCTGAACGACTAACTCAACTAGTGAATGATATCTCAATATTAAATAAGATTGAAGAGTATTCGGAGCTATATGCGAGAGAGGAGGTCCAGATCACCCAAGCCATTAATGAAGTGATTGAAAGCTTTAGCGATCAGATCAAGCAAAAAAATATAACGATTGAGTCTTTGATAGACGAAGATTTAATCGTGAATGCCAACTACTCACTCATCTTCTCTGTTTTTAGAAATCTAATGGAAAATTCCGTGAATTATGCGGGTGAAAACATAACAATATCGATCACTAAATATCACGAAGACAACTCATTTTACTATTTCTCTTACTCCGACAATGGGCCTGGTGTTGAAGAGGCGCATATTGCAAGACTATTTGAACGCTTTTATCGAGTAGACTCAGGACGTTCACGGAAAGAGGGAGGAACAGGGTTAGGGCTTGCCATTGTAAAGAATGCCATACTTAGCTTTAAAGGAGAGATCTCAGCACGAAAAAAGAAAGAGGGCGGATTAGAATTCCTATTCTCGTTGCCGCGCTAAAGTTGATTCACAATATTTGAGTATTTTTGAGCCAAATATTACCAAATCTATTTATGAAGAACCAAATTGAGGCCCTGAATCAAAAATACGCAAGCGCCACGGCATCAGAACTGCTGGAAGGTTTCCTAGCCGATTTCAAGGATAAAATTGCTTTATCAAGCAGCTTAGGCACAGAAGATCAAGTCTTGACTCATTTAGTTAGTCAAATTGACAAATCTACCAAGATATTCACCCTTGACACCGGTCGTCTTTTCCCTGAAACGTACGATCTTATCCACCGCACCAATAGTAAATATGGGATTAAACTAGCGGTATATTTTCCTGAAGCTCAAAAAGTTGAGCAGATGGTTGGATCTAAAGGGATTAATCTATTTTTTGAAAGCGTTGAGAATAGAAAGCTGTGTTGCAATATTCGCAAAATAGAGCCGCTTAAAAGAGCCTTTACTGGTCTATCAGTATGGATTTGCGGACTTCGACGTGAACAGTCGATCACACGATCAGATATGCAAAAAATAGAGTGGGACGAGGCAAATGGACTTATCAAACTAAATCCGCTTATTGATTGGACTGAAGCTGATGTGAACCATTTCCTTAAAGAGCATGGCGTTCCATATAATCCGCTTCACGACAAAGGCTATCCTAGCATTGGCTGTCAGCCATGTACGCGTGCCATTCTAGATGGCGAAGATATTCGTGCCGGTCGATGGTGGTGGGAAAACCCCGAAACTAAAGAGTGTGGATTGCACAAAAGATAACATCATAAAAAAAGCGCTTCGTCATGAAGCGCTTTTTTTATGATTGAGAAGTCAAGATTAGTCGAATTTATGACCTTCTTCTTCAAATCCTTTATTGTATTGTTCCATTGCACTAACGCTCATACCCATCGAAGAGAAACCTCCATCATGGAATAGGTTTTGCATCGTAACCTTTTTAGTCAAATCAGAGAACATCACGATACAATAATCAGCACATTCATCAGCTGTTGCATTACCCAGTGGAGATAAACGATCAGAAAAGTCTAATAGATTTGAGAACATCTTAAGACCATTACCTGCGGTGGTTGGGGTAGGTGACTGTGAGATGGTATTGATACGTACTTTGCGCTCATTTCCGTAGATATATCCAAAGCTACGTGCAATTGATTCAAGCAATGATTTAGCATCAGCCATGTCATTGTAACCATAGAATGTACGTTGAGCAGCAATATAGCTCAAGGCTAAAACGGAGCCCCACTCATTGATCGCGTCAAGCTTGCGAGCAGTTTGCAGAACTTTATGAAATGATATAGCAGAAACATCAAGTGTTCTGTTTAGAAGATCATAGTCAAGATCACTGTAATGGCGTCCTTTGCGAACGTTTGGTGACATCCCAATTGAGTGAAGAATAAAATCTAATTTTCCACCCAGAATTTCTACTGATTGAGCTATCAATGCTTCAAGATCTGCCACATTTGCCGCATCAGCAGGAATCACAACTGAGCCACATTTATCAGCAAGAACCTGAATCTCACCCATACGAAGTGCAATTGGAGCATTTGACAAAGTGAATATTGCACCCTCTTCATGTGCACGTTCTGCAACTTTCCAAGCAATTGAACTTTCATTCAATGCTCCAAAAATAATACCTCTCTTACCTTTTAATAAATTATAAGCCATTTAGATCAGATTTCTGAAAACAACGTTTTCAATTAATAAATATAGTTTACAAATATAGTTTAAAATCACCTTATGTCTTGAATATCCCGATCAAGGGATAATCAATGGGGCACAAGATAGTGCATTTATTTAATTTAAATAGATATTAGGATTTCAAAAGTTCTTCGGCATTGAGTATGGCAGCGGCCGTAATATTCTCGCCACTTAACATTTTAGCTAATTCCTCCACCCTTTCACTGGGTGTTAAGCGCTTCAGACTTGTGGTTGTTTCGTGGGCTGAGTCTTGCTTAAAGACGCGGAAATGATGGTCGCCTTTTGCTGCGATCTGAGGGAGATGAGTGATATTAATCACCTGCATATCTTTGGAAATTTCTTTCAAAATCAATCCCATTCGCTCTGCAATATCACCGGATACACCAGCATCTATCTCATCAAAGACAATCGTAGGCAAGGCCTTTGATGCAGAGATAAGAGCCTTAATCACTAACATCAACCGCGACATCTCCCCGCCAGAAACCACTTTAGAGATCTCACATAAAAGTCCATTCTTATTGGCCGTAAATAGAAAGTTTACCGAGTCCATTCCCCCCATAGATGGCTCAGTGAGAGGCGTAATCTCTAACTTGAATTTCGAGTTAGGCATTCCCAATAACGTTAAGTGGCTTACAATATTTCGCTCAAGCTGCTCCGAGACCGAAATTCGCTCTCTGCGTAACACGTTTGCCAGATCAACAACTTGCTGGTATATCTGATCTCTCTGTTTTGTTAGGGTAAGAATCTCTTCCTCATTCGAAGAGACAGACTCAATCTTCTGCGCTAATCCATCTCTAATAGCAATTAATTGCGATAAAGAATCCACATGATGCTTTTGCTGCAACGAATAAATAAGATCTAATCGCTCATTTAGGTAGCTTACCTTCGCAGGATCAAGTTCTACCTTCTCCACAATCCAAGAGACCTCTTGAGCGATATCTTTAAGATCGATATAGACCGATTGTAAACGAGCAGCTAAACCAGAAGCTTCGGGTAAATAGGAGGACATTTTAGAAATCAATCCTAAAGCTGTTTTAGACTGATTAACAGCTGATCCATCATCTCGATTTAGTAATTCTGCCACATTCGATAGTCCAAGCTTAATCTCTTCGGCATGCGTCAATAAAGCCAACTCCTTTTCGTGCATCTCTTGTTCATCTTCGACAAGAATCGCCTTCTCAAGTTGGTCGAATTGGAAACGATAATAATCAAGATCGGCCTTTGATTTCTCAACGGCAATTTTGGCTTGTTGAAGTGCCATATCGACACTTCGATATTCGTTATAGGATGACTTGTATTGTTTTAATCGCTCTTGATTTACAGCATAGATATCTAGAACCATCAATTGAAAAGAGTGGTCATTCAGTTCAAGATTTTGATTCTGGGAATGAATATCCACTAACTTATAACCAATCTCCTGCATAACCTTAAGCATGACCGGTGTATCATTAATAAATGCTCGAGATTTACCTGCTGGATTAATTTCACGACGAAAAATGGTATGCGGATCATAGTCCAAATCATGCGCTAAGAAAAGGTCTTCTAAACCTAACCCACTGATATTAAAATTTGCTTCAACAACACATTGGACAGCTTTATCTTTAAGGACAGAAGAATCGGCTCTTTGACCCAAAATTAACCCTAATGCCCCAAGCAGAATCGATTTTCCAGCACCAGTCTCGCCTGTAATGATAGAGAACCCCGAACTTAGGTTAACCTCTAGTTCACGTATCAGCGCATAATTCTGGATTCTCAAACTTGACAACATGGTGCAAAGCAATTATTAAAATATTTTTTGTTCTAATATTTTCTCATATTTTCCGGAATTTGACGGATCACATTCCGTTAGAATGGTCATCACACGCCCTTTCTCATCAGCACTTCCTTTTGAAAACAAAGAGACTAGCTCGTCTGATTTTGAATCAAAGAAGATTCGATTAATATAAGTGTCTGGTTTAGATCGATATAAAACCTGCATACTCTTTAAAGCATCAGCAATTTCAGACCGACCCATATCGAGTTGCTCCGACAATATATCAAACCCAAGACGATGATAACGATAGAGCAACTCGCGAAATGGGCTATAGGTCGTATTCGTGAGATTTTCAATCAGCCAGAACCGATTATAATTACCTTCAAAAGCTCTCCAACCTTTCTCACGCGCATTCTGTGAGCGATTTACAATATTGCGAGCTTTCTGGAAGCAGGAGGATCCGCCAAGTGGGGAGAATGTATCAAAATCAAAACCAAGAATAATATTGGCATAAAAAGCCAATATATTGGTCAATGGATTTGAGTTACCGGTCTCGTCAAATTCCATGGGTTGAAATTCCACATACCGAAATTGAATATCGTTATCTTTAAGATTAAGTATAGAAGTTTTGTATGAAGAGTTAAATACTGGGCGATTTAACTGAACTTGCATCGTTCCACTAAACTCATCTGCAGAGATTTGTTGTGTTATTTGAATGAAAATATTACACTCAATCCTTTCATCAACAGAAAAGACATTATCTGACCATTTCCGATTATTCATAAATTCGTAAATATCGGTTCGCATCGACTCAAAGATCTGCTTGTTGGTACCCTCGATCCGTGAACTAGAGACATTAACATTACAGCGGAGTTCCTGTCCCCACAAAGAAATGGAGGCAATCGTCAGGATAGAAACCAGGAGAAATTTTAACATAACAAATTGAATTTAGTCCTATAAAAATACAAAAATCAGGAGATACCCGCACGGCCTTGCTGAGACTCTATGATTTTATTTACAATTTCAATTGCTATTTCAGACTTAGGCTTCAAGTCAGAAGTAAAAATAACACCCGATTGATCAAGTATTGTAACCTTATTGGTATCAAATTTAAATCCCGCCTGATCATCGCCTAAGGAATTTAGAACAATTAAGTCCAAGTTCTTTTGACGTAGTTTAACCATTGCTTTTTGCTCATCTACTGTTGTCTCTAAGGCAAATCCTACCAATAGCTGGTTCGCACGTTTTATTCGTCCTAAAGAGGCAGCAATATCAGGGTTTGGACACAAAGAAAGGGTTAAAATTTCATCACTTCGTTTAATTTTCTCAGAACGGATCTTCACTGGTTTGAAGTCAGCGACTGCAGCGACCATTATTGCGCCATCGCAGGTTGGAAAATAGTCTTGACATTTTTCAAACATCTGATCTGCAGATACAATATCAATTCGCAAAATTTTCTGATTTTTAACTTCTAATGCTACTGGACCAGCTATCAAGATCACATTTGCACCCAATTCAGCAAGACGTTCAGCAATGGCAAAACCCATCTTACCAGAAGAGTAGTTTCCGATATACCGAACCGGGTCGATTTGCTCGTGTGTGGGTCCGGCAGTGACGAGGTAGGTTTTATTTAGCAATTTCTGGAGGCAAAAAATTCAACGATCTTTTCAAGAATGACTTCAGGCTCTTCCATCCGTCCAAGACCCACCAGTCCACTAGCCAATTCACCAGCTGTTGGATCAATCATGAGAACACCATCTGCTTTTAACGTTTGAACATTTCGTTGAGTCGATGGGTGTTGCAACATATCCAAATCCATAGCAGGAGATACCATAACTGGACATTTTGCCGATAAATAAGTTGCTAGTAAAAGGTTGTCACAAATACCAGTGGCCATTTTAGCCATTGTAGTGGCAGTTGCCGGAGCCACGAGTAAGAGATCGGCCCAAAGACCTAAATCCACATGATTATTCCAATCGCCATCATGCGGATTGAAAAATTCAGTCAAGACAGGCTTACCTGATAAGGTAGAAAGCGTAAGGGGGGTAACAAAATCACGAGAACAGGGGGTCATTACAACCTGCACTTCAGCGCCAAGCTTCACTAATCCACGCAACAGGTACGCAACCTTATAGGCTGCGATACTTCCTGTAACACCAAGGATAATTTTTTTCTTCTGAAGTTGCATCCGCGTGAAAAATATGAAGGTTTAAATTCCGGATGAGCTAACTAAGATCAAATCCTTAACTCCAAAGGGGAGAAAAGTAAGAACCTATTTTTTCTCCTTAGAAGGATTACGGTAATAAATCTGACCCTCTTTAAACTCTTCGTAAGCGATAAGTGTTGGCTTTGGTAATTTTTCGTAATAACGAGAAATCTCAATCTGCTCACGATTTTCAAATACCTCTTCTAAGTTATCAGTAAAAGAAGCAAACTCTTGAAGTTTGGTGTTTAACTCTTCTTTTAATTCAGCGTTGATTTGATTGGCACGCTTAGCAATGACCATTAAAGACTCATAGATATTACCAGTGAATGCTTCTAATTCATTCAAATCTCTTGAAACTGTGCTAACAGGAGCTTTTGTTTTTTTATAATCCATCTCTATTTTTGTATTTTATTTATCTCTTCATCGGTTAAATTCATCAACTTCTTGGTGTTAGCAAAAAATCGATCTGCTTCTTTTCTGTATTTGCTTTCGGGATAAGCATCGGTAAATGTAAAATATTCATCCAATGCATTGTTTAAACGTTCCCGTTTTTTATCCTCAATACTATTCTCGCCTAAAAGATACTTAGCCTTCAGTAAATAATACATCAACTCTTCTCTGTATTTTGAATCTGGAAACTCTTTGATACAGTTATTTAAAGAGATTACTGCTGCACGGTAATCCATTAAATCATAATATAATCGCCCAGAAAGGTACGACTTATAGACCAGTTTTTCTCTTAATTCATCAATTAATTTATTGGCTTCAGCAACACGTGAGCTTCCAGGAAAGATATTAATAAATAGCTGAAACGCATCGATCGCATCTTGCGAAGTTTTCTGATCCAATCGTGGTGTTGGGGAATCTAAATAATAGCAATATCCAATCAAAAATTGAGCCTCTTCATTGTATGGACTGCGCGGAAACTCCTTCAACATTTGACGGAAATAATGACTAGAAAGAACATAATCTCTCTGGCCATAAAAACTTTTAGACAAGTAATAATAGATCTGATCAGCACGACTAGTACCCCGGTAAATATTAACAAGCTCTTGGTACAAAGTCGAAGAACGGCCATACTCTTTATGGTCGTAATACTCTTTTGCTTTTTTCAACTTAAACTCATAGTCCGTGCTCTTAATTACCTTTTGATAATCACTGCACGCGGCCAATGCAAAAAACAAGCCGAGTAAAAGAATATTTTTTACTATTCGAATCATGCTGCAAAGATACATTTTTTTCAACAAATAGGCGCATGATTTTTTTGCGACTTGGCAGAGGGTTGTTTAAACGATTAAATAGATGGTTAAATGCCATTTAACACATCAGATGAGCAATGATTATCATTACTAAAATCAAATATTTTATACAGCTGAAAATCAATGAAATAACAGCAAAAACAGAGTCACTTGAAATTTAAAATCCCTATCCGTTCTAAATTGCTAGAATTAGCCAATCCATTTGGGTTACATCCTAACTCACCTTCTGGAATATCGATTCCTAGCTTTTGGTAATGAAGCACCCAAGTTTGCAGGAAAGTACCAGTCGCTGAATCTTTAAAAGACATCGGTTTAAGCAAGAAAACTGAATCCGACTTGAAAATAAAGTAAATAAATTCAGAACAGTAAAACCCAGGATCTTTAAGTCGATAAGAGTATTTATAAGGAGCTCCAAGCTGATTCCGTGCTTCAGAAAGGGCTAATGTTAGCCGTTGAGCTGTTACATTTCTCAGTCGATATACTACTAGTTCGGAATGATTAGAATCCCCATTGATAAACGAGGATAAGGTTTCTCTGCAAACCCCCTTTTTAGGTGCAGCATGAATAATCCAACTAGAGTCCCCCGTAATCTCAACGATGCCCACATGGTCAAAATGAGTTTGGTTCGAAGTCTGGGTCGACTGATCGATCGCTTGTGAAAGTGGCGTTGCAGTTGCACCACAGAAAATCAGATCCCCTTGACGAAGGTCCTGTTTTTTCAAGTACACATCTTGTCCACTTAGCCCTAATGCGGCAATGGTTAAAAAACAAACAATTAAAAATCTCCGTAAAATCAAAACAGATAGGAATAAAAAGTCAAGCACAACAGTGCAGCCGAGACAAAGAAACTAAAATCAATTTAAAGAATTGAGGAGAGTGATTTTAAAACATAGCTTTTAGAGGATTAAAATTAGGTTTGACAATCGATTGATTAAAAACCACCGCCATAATCTTGTACAATATAATTAACAAATGTACTTGACACATTATGCGAATAACCAATCCCCACTGTTGAATAAGTAGCATTCATCATGGTCATACGATGGCCCAAGTCGGCAACACCAGTATCGATTAGTAATAATCGAACAAAATTCAGAGCTGCCAAGCTAGGATCTGCCACTCCATTGTAAGCATCACTTGTCGATGCCGCAATATTCTCCCCTATTGAAGAACCGGTAAAGCCAACAGTAATGGCTCGCTTGAGTGGAGTTCCATCTTGGTTGTGGCCCATTAAGTTTTTATCAGCAAGAAATTGAGCGTAGTTGCCAGCTGAGATATTTAGTGCATTGTTAAAGCTGATAGTAGAGACTGGAACAACAGTTTTCATAAAGGTATAGCAACCATTATCAGTTCCTTTTAAAAAAGCATCTTTTAATCGCGACTCAGCATATCCTTGAGGATTCGTACGCGCAAAATTTACCTCATCGAGCATCTGTTGCTGAAAAACAGAGATCGATTTAGGGGCACTAATTGGCTCTTCGGTATTTAAGTTTTTCTGACAAGAAACCAGAACCAAAAGGGACAAAGAAAAGATGACGAGTAAATTTGTTTTCATTTGAGTAAATTTTTAAGCCGGCTAAACCACTCTTCTAATTGAGGGTTTGATCTACTCAAAAATAAGTCATAACGGAGGCGAAAGCAATAAAAAAGTAAAAAATTTCTTTACAATGGCTCATATTATTTTACACTTTACAATATATAACAGCCCCAGAAAATTGTTATAGTTAAATAGAGCTTATTATTTAACAACCAACTAACTACGCAATAAAAAATCTTACAAAAAATAGAAAATTTGAATCCCAAATAAACAATACTAGGAGTAGCGAAGAGATAAGAGTAAAGAAAGTTTATTTCAGTGCGAAAAATGAGCTTAAAATTTATAGCAGCTCGCAGAAATTCAATGCTAAATTTAATTTTTGAAATGTTAAAAATACAGAAGGGGTTGCGAGGATTCAAAATCGCCTAGAAATCCTAAAAAGTGGCAAAAAAAGACTAATTAAAGGGGAAAATAGATCCAAAATCGGATCCATACAGCTTGACACGGAGCAAAAAAACGCGTATTTCGGACCTAAATATCAAAATAAAGGAAGTAAAAGAAAATTACTGAAGCTGGCACAAGTTGAAACTATGTCAAAAAAATTTACTTGCGGTTTATAAAATCAGCGTACGCATGATAGTTCCCATCCGATGGGGTCTGCACGGCAGTCGTGTTTTGCTTTATTTTCCAAGCAGTAGCCAGCTTTTTAAATTCAGAATCGGCATGACTAAAAAACATTTTATAGGCTTCACAGAAGCGAGGCTGGCGATTATCTAAGGGGTCTTTAATTCGATCTTTCGTGCAACCACCATAAAACTTGGTTAACCAAGGACAAACTCGACACTTACTCGGCAAAATCGACTTCGCCTTCCCAAAATCATCCTCAATTGGTACGATATGGAAACTTTAAAGAGACCTCTAATAATCCTGGCTTTGCTTTTGATAACTATTCCCGGTTTTACACAATCGAACAATCAGACACAGATTGCTTTTGGAAAGAGTTATGAAGCAGAAAATGCCA
The DNA here is from genome assembly GCA_903897145.1 of uncultured Bacteroidia bacterium. Lineage (GTDB taxonomy): Bacteria > Bacteroidota > Bacteroidia > Bacteroidales > Prolixibacteraceae > JAAFHB01. The sequence goes on from CAIUAN010000032.1 coordinate 21,194, forward strand.
AAAATTACTCTAGTGCTATAAATGAGATCAAATCAATTTACGATGCGAATAATTATGTCATTAACATTCGATTGGGCTGGTTAAACTACCTGGCAAAGCAATACAACGAATCGATCACTTATTATGATAAAGCGATTGCGCTTAAGCCATATGGTATTGAAGCACGACTTGGGAGCGTGAAGCCTTTGAGTGCATTGGAGAATTGGGAAAGGGTAAAGAGGCAATACCTTGATGTTTTAGTTGTAGATCCTCAAAACACGTTAGCCAACTATTGGCTAGGGGTAATTTATTACAACCGAAAAGATTTTGTCAATGCTTCTAAACTATTTGAAAAAATCATCAATCTTTACCCTCTAGACTATGACTCTATTATTATACTTGGATGGTCGAAGCTATACAACAACAAACCACTTGAAGCAAAGTCGCTATTTCAGCAAGCACTGATTATAAAACCAAACGATGCATCTGCACTAAGTGGATTAAAGCTCATCCCATAGAAAGAGAGCATTTAAAGATCATTAACTGGGATAAAAAAACGCCTTGTATGACAATTGGGTCCTACAAGGCGTTTTTTGTGTTCGTTTTGATTGCTTATTCCTGAATCTTGCCCACACATTTTACATCATAGGTATCGGCATATTCAAGGACATAAAGCATTTTGTTGACATACCCACCAAAATCTGAAACTTTCTGAAAATCATACTTCGACTGGAGAAGTTCACCCTCCTGTATTGGATCAGAGGAAGGGAAACGTTTTCCGTATCGAGCTAACGATTTAATAAAATATAAGGCTATATCATACCCCTGAAAACTATATGGAGAAGGCTCTCCCTCAAATGATTGTCTGTAGGTCTCAACAAAGGCCGTTGTCTTATCATCCGCATAATCTACAAAATAGGGTGTAAGGTATTGCAAATTGATGTTGTGAAAATATTCAATGTCGACACTTTGCATCTTGATATATTCCTGCATTCCTACCACCTTGATTTTATGAGTCTTTGAAAGCGTATTCAGTCTAGTTACAGCCACACTAACATTAGCTTCATTCTCATCAGAGAGAATAAAAATATTATCAACATTGTCTTTTAGAATCTTTTCAACATTTAGCAAATCATCGCTTAGTATATTAAACTGATGCACTTTTACGGAACCTAATTTTTGAATTAAACGATCATGCAAGAATTTCTCATCCAATGAAAGATTGGAATGATTCAGAAATATAAGGTTTTGCTGGGCTAAAGTGGATGAAATATAATCTGCTGTACTTGACAATCGCTGCTTACGTCCAGAATTGATCACATAAAAACCAGGAGTAACATTCACCAAATGATTATCAGAAGAGAGCGGCGAAACCATTGGAATATGATTTTTAAAACATAGCTCAGCAACAACTTTCTGATCTTCTGGAAACACTGGACCAATGACTAAATCGAGGCCCAAGAATTCAGGTTTTTTAACGACTTTATTAACACCCTCATTGCCGCCATTCGTGTCGTACACATAAAATTTCAGTTTCATTCCAGAAGCAGTTAGCTTTTGGGCTGCGAGCAAGACTCCAGAATAAAACTCAAGGTAGTTATTCGAATGCTGCGCAAGTCTTATCGAATCAGGTTGATTTTGGCCAAAAGGAAGGAAGATACCAATCTCGAAATTCTTAGTCAAAAATGGCGTTTCGCCTTTTGTTTGTTCAGCAATCTCAGGTCGAGATTTTTGTTTCTCAGATTTCTCAGGGAGAAACTTTGCAGCAGGTATCTGAATGACCATACCCAGCTTAAAACCGCTTTTCAACGAAGGATTTAGTTGTTCTAATTCAGCTTGTAAGACTCCAAATCTTTGTTCTAATTGATAAAAATTATCCCCAGAAACGATGGTATACTCTTGAAGCGATTTATTCGAAGCGCTCGGCTCGACCGATTCTGAAGGAATCTCAGAATCAGGACCAGGCACTGTAAGTGTTATGCCACTACTTAAAACACCCTTTACCTCCGGATTTAAACGAACAATCTCATCCTGAGTTGTATTAAACAGTTTGGAGATCGCATAGAGGGTCTCTTTTCGCCCAACTTTATATTTTAGAAAAGAAGTTGGTTTAGCCGATGCAGTGTACAAAAAAGGTCCGGTAATAACCAGCTCATCACCAGGATTAATACCAGTTTTAATCAAAGGATTCTCCCCGAGTAAAATAGCAATTGTAAGATTAAATTTTTTGGCAACTGAGAACGGAGTATCTCCCACCACAGCAGTATAAATTGCAATTTTCTTAATTACAACTTCCTCTTTTTTTCCAAAACTCGTTTTCTGGCCATAAACAGCAGGTGGTGAATAGCCTAAAAGAATGAAGAGCGTAAGAATTAAATAAAATTGAGACCTCATCGAACGACCAAACATACAAAACATTTTATTTATGCTCGCCAAAGTTACGCATAAATTGTACCCGTTCGAACTCTGATGGATTAGTTGTATTCTCAGCACTTAATTTACCCCTAAAATCGGAAATATGATGGTAGTCATTTTCGATCATCCATTGTCGAACTTGCTGAATCATATGAGGAATAATGCTAAATCCGTCTTTGTATAGAACAGATGCCAACTGAACCGTGGTAGCACCTGCCAACAGCATTTTAATAACTGTTTCCCAACTATGAACACCTGTTGAAGCCGACAAATCACTATTTACGCGATTAGCCATCATGGCTATCCAGCGCAAAGAAAGTTTGTAGTCAGTATCTTGACTCAGGACATCAGAGCCGATAATTTTGTGTTCAAAAATATCAATATCAGGGCTATACATCTTATTGAATAACACTAATCCCTTTATCTCGGTAAAAGACAAATCTCGAATAATTGCCCCTAAATTAGAGAAATAGGGACTAATCTTAACGGAGATAGGTATTTTAATCTTTGCTGTTACACGAGATATGATATCAAAATAGGTGCGCTCATTATCCTCGCTGCGCAGAGAAAGATTGGAGGGTAGAACAAAAATATTTAATTCAATGGCATCAGCACCTGCCTCTTCAATTTTTTTCGCAAAAAAAGACCATTCTTGCGCTGTCACACAATTTATGCTAGCAATAACGGGTATTGATAACTGATTTTTAGCATCTCGTATTAATTGAAGATAATGGGTGATGTTATCCTTTTTGATCTGATAATCATAATAATCCAAAAACTCTAAATTATTATCCATCGGGCCCAGCTTCTTAATTTCATGGGCATACTCCAGATAAATCTCCTCTTCAAAAATTGACTTTAACACCACTGCTGCAGCACCATACTTCTCAAGTTCTTTCAAATTCTCAATTGAATTAGTAAGACCGCTACTGCCTGCAATGATCGGATTTTTTAGATTAAGTCCCAGATATTTAACGTTAAGATTAGTCATCTTAAGATATTTTTGAGTTAATTATTCAGTTTCAGCTGTAAGTGTTTGTGCATATTTTCAGCCGCTCGTCGACCATCGCCCATAGCCAAAATAACCGTGGCGCCACCTCGTACAATATCACCGCCAGCAAAAATCTCAGGAATTGAAGATTGCATATTCAGCTCATCGACAATGATCGTGCCCCACTTGGTGATCTTTAAATCTTCGAGACAAGAGGGGACCAACGGATTTGGCGAGACACCAACAGCTACAATTACCAGATCAACATCGAGCTCAAATTCGGACCCTTCAATAGGCATTGGCCGGCGCCGACCAGAAGCATCCGGCTCGCCTAATCCCATTCTATTCAGCTGCATTTTATTGACTCGACCCTTTTGATCTGCCTCATAAGACAATGGATTACAAAGCATCATAAATTCAACACCCTCTTCTTTGGCATGTTTAACCTCTTCAATACGGGCCGGCATCTCGGCTTCTGAACGACGATAGATAATCATCGCTCGATCGGCTCCGAGTCTCAGTGCGGTTCGAACGGAGTCCATGGCCGTATTTCCACCTCCAATAACAGCTACATTCTTACCCTTTAAAACTGGAGTATCTTTATTTTCTAAGGCGGCTCCCATCAGGTTAACCCTCGTGAGGTATTCATTGGAAGAGAGAATACCATTGTAATTTTCACCTGGGATATCCATAAATCGGGGTAAGCCTGCACCACTAGCCACAAAGAAGCCTTGATAACCAGCCTCCTTAAGATCATCAAAGGAAGAGGTCCGACCAACAATGAAATTAGTTTCAAACTTAACCCCCATTTTTCGGAGATTTTCCAATTCAAAATCGACGATAGAATTAGGAAGTCGAAATTCAGGAATACCATATTTAAGTACCCCACCAATCTCATGCAATGCCTCAAAGACTGTTACATCATAACCATATTTAACCATATCGCCAGCAAATGCAAGAGAAGCAGGACCAGATCCGACGGTTGCTATTTTGATACCATTAGGCTTAGCAACTTCTGGAATATTATATACTCCTGATGATCGTTCAAAGTCGGCTGCAAACCGTTCGAGATGACCAATAGCAATGGAAGGTTTATCCAGTTTATCGACATAAAAGCAGCGAGACTCACATTGTTTTTCTTGGGGGCAAACCCGCCCACAGACTGCCGGCAAAGCATTCGTCTCTTTCAGTATAGATGCGGCTTTAAGTACCTCTCCTTGTTC
>CAIUAN010000033.1 GCA_903897145.1 uncultured Bacteroidia bacterium
ACCCCGACATAAAAGAGAGTAGATTTAGTTCTGCTCTCTTTTTTTGTTTTTGTGAAATTGGTTAGCGCATCCCGATTTTCATCGGGAGTGTCCCAGGTTCGAATCCTGGTACCCCGACACAAAAGAGAGTAGATTTAGTTCTGCTCTCTTTTTTTGTATTTATAAGAATTGCTAGCGCATCCCGATTGGTATCGGGAGTGTCCCAGGTTCGAATCCTGGTACCCCGACACAAAAGAGAGTAGATTTAGTTCAGCTCTCTTTTTTTATTTTTATAATATTTATGATTCAAAGAACAAGAGCGATTAAATAGTTTTAATTTTGTGCGATTAAACTTTATAAGTGACACAATGAAATTATCAAATAATAAAATCCTTATAACTGGCGGTGCAAGTGGTATCGGCCTTGGTCTTGCTGAACGATTTATTCAGGAAAATAATACCGTTATCATCTGCGGCAGACGTGAAGAGTTATTAAATGAAGTTGCTGCCAAATTCCCGGCAATCATTATCAAAGTATGCGATTTGTCCGTTGAATCAGAACGAGTTAAACTCTATGAATGGGTGAAGGAAAATCATAGCGATCTTAATGTGCTAGTGAATAATGCAGGAATTCAAAAATGGATGAATGTCACCGATTCTGACTTTTATCAAAAGGCAAATGAGGAGATTACTACGAATATTTTGGCTCCCATACATCTCGCTAATCTATTCTTGAATTTAAAATCGTTGAATACCCTAATTAACGTCACCTCTGGATTAGCCTTTGTGCCCCTTGCGAAAGTACCTGTGTATTGCGGCACAAAAGCATTTTTGCGCTCATTTACCTTATCATTACGCCACCAACTGAAATCCACTTCTATTGAAGTGATTGAGATGATTCCACCTGCCTTAAATACAGATCTAGGAGGAACTGGATTACACAATGACTATCCACCAGTAAGCGAATTTGTAGAATCTGTGTTTCAGCAAATGAAAGAAGGAAAGTTGGAGCTTACCTTTGGTACTAGCGGACCTAGAGCCAATGCAAATAATGAAGCAATCGTAGAATATTTCAATCGGATGAATCCCTGATAGGTTGGTTTCATCGATAAAAAAATGGAGATAAAATAGGTCGTTTGCTCGAAAGACTTATTTTACCTCCGTTCATTGTAAACGCCTAGTTCGGCAATGGTTGGATTGCTGTTAAAACGATCAAATAGAACCCGTATTTTGCTGCCCCATACCCCATTAAATCGGTGTATTTTAACTTTGTGCGTATTGTTTCCTTCAAAGATCGTCTTCCAGTTTTGATTGTTGAAATATTGAATCGTATACTTTTCAGCTCCAGGTTTAGCTTCTGTGATGACAACAGAATTAAACGGTTTGTCCATGCCTAGATCGACCTCAAACCAAGGATTTTTCGTGTGCGAATTAGCTTCCCAGTATGTCTGAAAATTATCATCATTGCCAAAATCAGAAATCTGCATATCCCAACTCCACGACGAGTCGGCAGGTTTGTGCTTTGCGAGATTGGAGCTTATTATAGGGGCTTCACTGCTTGGTAATTCGTCTACTGGACCTGTGTTTTTCCAAGATTTACCAATGTCTTGCAAAAGCTTAAGCGCATTATCATCTATTAATCCTTGTTGATTGGGTGCCACATTAAGAATGAAATTGCAATAGGCCTTATTGAGCGGGATGATATTCTCATTCACAATGTAGTTAGCTTCTTTAACCAGATTAGTAGGGAACTCTTTTTTCCAAAACCAGTTTTTGTTAATAGGTAAGCACGACATCGAAGCTAATTGATTGCCTTGCTTTTCCATTTTCTCGCCAGCATTTTGTTCATACGACTTTATATCGCTATAGAAAAGTGCAGACGAAGGGTATTTAGCTGCATTTAAATCCATGATTAAGCAATTCGGCTGCAGTGATTTGATCAGTAGGTAAATATCTTCAAATGGAATCTCATCGTAGCTTATGCGAGCCCATGGTGACTCCCAGCCGTCAATGAATAATGCTGTTATCTCGCCATAATTGCTAAATAATTCTGTGATTTGTTGCTTGACCATTTCCACATGCTTTTGAGTAATATGTCCTGGTCGGAGGTAGTGATGCGTGTCTAATATAGAATAGTAGAGCATAACTTTTAGTCCTTGCGCGCGAAAAGCATCGACATATTCACGCACCACATCATGCTTGATAGGACTATTCATCGCATTGTAATTGGTCGATTTGGTATCCCATAAACAGAACCCACTGTGATGCTTTGTAGTTAAGCAACCGTAACTCATATTGGCCGATTTTGCAGCCTTCGCCCATTGATTGCAATCTAATTTGGTCGGATTAAATGAGGAGACTGGGGTATTCGGATCTGGCCAATCATCGGTTGAGAAGGTTGGGATATTAAAATGAATAAACATTCCAAATCGTAAATTGGCAAAATCTTGCTGTGCCTTGTGCAAGGAAGGTTGGGCCGTTAAGGTAAAACTGAATAGAAAGATGAATAGCGTAGCTAGAAGT
>CAIUAN010000034.1 GCA_903897145.1 uncultured Bacteroidia bacterium
ATGATATTATTGTGATTATCACCTATTATCTGAACTTCAACATGACGTGCATTTTGAATGTATTGTTCCGCAAAGATGGTTCCATTTCCAAAATAGTTCAAGGCCATACGCGATGATTTCTCCATTTTCTGATGAAGATCATCTAATGAATGAACCAATTCCATTCCCTTTCCGCCACCTCCAAAAGCAGCTTTAATTAAAATTGGAAAATCAAGTTGGGTATCTTGGGTCGAAGAATTTGTAAAATTCAATTCATAAGACTTAGCCATTGGGATTCCTAGACTAGAAACAAATTTCTTGGCCTCCGGCTTGCTGCTCATCAGACTTAATACTTCAGAAGAAGGCCCAATAAATAAGATTCCATTCTCTTCGCAGGCTTTTGCGAAAGCAGGATCCTCCGATAAGAAGCCATATCCTGGGTGGATAGCTTGAACATCAGTAGACTTAGCGACACTTATTATCTTTGCAATATCCAGAAAGGTGGAGGTCAATGATCCATCTCCTAAGCTGACCTTCTGATCGGCTAATGAGACATAAGAAGAATTACTTTCACTCTCGACATAGATAGCTACGGTCTTAATCCCTAATTTATTGGCCGAACGAATAATTCGCAATGCGATTTCTCCTCTATTCGCAATTAATATTTTGGATATCAAACTCATTTATATCGTAAATGCTAAAGTCTTTTTTTTATAATAATAAGTCAGTAACTTATTTGTTCCAATTAGGCTTTCTTTTCTCTAGAAAAGCTGTAAAACCTTCTCTGGCTTCCGGCGATACTCTTGTTTTAGCCAATAATTGAGGAAGTGAATCTTTGAACGGAGAAATATTGTTCATGACAAGCTTATTTAAAAGCTTTTTTGATTCGATAATAGCTTGAGTTCCATTGTATAAAATCTGGGTGGTGATTTTATACAATTCTAAATCAAGTTTTTCTTCTGAATCGTATGAATTATTGACTAAATTTAAATCCATTGCATTGGGCCCATCAAAGAGTTTTGCCGTAAAAATTAACTCTTTTAATTGCGAATGGTTTATTTTCAGTAACAAGTAAGGTGTGATCGTAGCTGCCACAACTCCTAATTTGGCTTCACTGAGGACAAACTTGGAATCATTAACGCAGTATGCCAGATCACAACTTGCGATAATTCCGATAGCACCGCCATAGGCGTTTCCATGAATTGCGGCTATGATAACTTTACTACTTGAATAAATGGTACTGAAAAGTTGTGCTAAAGTTTGACACTCTTTTAAATTTTCTTCAGGAGTAAGTGTAAAAGATTTTTTCATCCAGGACAAATCGGCTCCGGAGCAGAAGGATTTTCCTTCGCCACGTAAGACAACGATCCGGATAGAAGGATTATTTTCTATTTCATTAAATATTGAAATAATCTCTTCTATCATAATGTTATTTAATGCATTATGAACGTCAGGTCTTGCAAAATAAATTGTCGCAATCTGATCTTTTTCGATGTATTTTAATGTGGTGTATGTTAACATCTTTAGGCTCTAAATTTTGGTTTATTCTGTGGTTGCTAGCTTAGGTAATACCTTTAATAGAATGTAATAATAGACTTGTTTTCGAGATGTTGGAGGGCTGAGACCTTGTTACATTCGATAGATTCCATTTTGTGGCAACGGAGTCTTTTTATTTGAAGATATTGCAATGGCAAGTCCGACTATAGATCTAGTGTCCTTTGGATCAATAATTCCATCATCCCAAAGTCTTGAAGTACTGTAATACGCAGAGCTTTCCAGTTCAAATTGAGTAACTAGATCGTTGTTTTGATCAGTCCCTTTACTTTTGATTGAATTTAATACATCCTGTGCTTGCTGGCCGCCCATAACACCAATCTTGGAATTTGGCCACATGAACAGAAAATTAGGATTGTAGGCTCTGCCAGCCATCGCATAGTTTCCAGCACCAAAAGAACCACCAATTACGACTGTTATTTTTGGAACCACAGAGGTAGCTACTGCGTGAATCAGTTTAGCCCCATTGCGAGCTATGCCTTCATGTTCGTACTTTTTACCGACAATAAAACCGGTAATATTCTGTAAAAAGAGAAGTGGTATCTTTCTGAAATTACATATTTCAATAAAATGAGCGCCTTTTAGTGAGGCCTCAGAGGTTAAAAAGCCATTATTAGCAATTATTCCAACTGGAAAACCCATTATTCTGGCATAGCCTGTGATCAACGTAGTGCCATAATCTTTTTTGAAATGTTCAAATTGACTTCCATCGGTAATTCGTGCGATAATCTCCAGAATATCGATGGGTTTTTTCAGGTCAATCGGTGCAAAACCATACAAATCATGGGCCTTATAGAGCGGTTCTTCTAACGGAAATGGTTCAAAAGACTGGGAATCGCTTTGTGGTATCGATTCAAAGATATTTCGACAGATACGAATCGCATCTATTTCATTTTCAGCTATATGATCTGCGACACCAGATATTGCAGTGTGTACGAACGCACCGCCTAGCTCTTCTGCTGTTACCTCTTCGCCTGTTGCGGCCTTCACAAGGGGCGGTCCTCCAATAAATATGGTGCCTTGATTTTTTACGATGATTGTCTCATCGCTCATCGCTGGAACGTAAGCTCCTCCAGCGGTACATGAGCCCATCACAATCGATATCTGAGGAATACCCAATGCCGACATTTGCGACTGATTGTAGAATATACGACCAAAACCATCTTGATCAGGAAATATTCTTGCTTGTTCAGGTAAAAATATTCCACCTGAATCGACTAAATAAACACATGGAAGGTAATTTTGCAAGGCAATCTCTTGAGCGCGTAAGTGTTTTTTAACCGTTTCGTGAATATAGGTACCCCCTTTAACAGTTGCATCATTGGCAATAATTAGGCATGTTTTGCCCTGTATTTTCCCGATTCCAGTAATGATTCCAGCAGAAGGGAATTGGTTATCATATTGACCGTAAGCGGCTAATGTTGAAAGCTCTAGAAAAGGTGTCTGCTCATCCACCAGCAAATCAATTCGTGTTCGTGCGGTCAATTTACCTCTTGAGAGATGCTTCTGGACAGCTGAATCTTCATCCCGATGAATAGTTTCATTCATTCGAGAATTAAAAATGTCCATCAAGGCTTGATAGGACTCAACTCTTGCTTGAAATTGATCCTCTGATTGAATATGGGATAAAATCTTCTTCAATTTAAATGTTTTTATCAGTCGTAAAGACCAGGAAATTTATCCGGATTTACTTCGTTCATTATTTGATACACAGCCTCTATAACAGTTTCTGTGTTAGGTTTTGAGAAATATTCTCCGTCTGTGCCATAAGCTCCTCTATGAACTTTTGCGGTGTGTGTTCTAGGTGAACACTCAAGGAATTTAAATGCTTTTTGCTCTTCGATCACTTTTTGCATCATAAATGCAGTAGCTCCTCCAGGAACATCTTCATCAACAAAGAGTATTTTTTTAGTCTTTTGAACCGAACGGCTAATAATATGTTGAGTATCAAAAGGTATTAAGGTTTGAACATCAATTAATTCAACATCTATTCCTAAGGTTTTCAGACGATTAACAGCACTATGAGCGACAGTGACATTCCATCCATAGGTGACTAATGTTAGATCTGTTCCTGTTTCAATAATCTCCGGCACTCCCAATGGAACTGTAAACTCACCTAGGTTTTTAGGAAGATTTTCTCGAATGTAATACCCCTTTAATGGTTCAATCACTAAAGCTGGATTATGAATTTTAAGTAGCATGTTGTAGAAGCCTGCAGCTTGAGTCATATTTCTAGGGACACATATATTGACTCCTGTCAGTGATCCGAGTAGCATGCTCATTGGTGATCCAGAATGCCACATTCCTTGCAATTGATGACCCCTGGTGCGAATGATTAGTGGAGCGATCTGCTGACCAGCTGATCGGTAGTATAAAGTCGATAAATCGTCGGATATAGTTGGTAAGGCATATAACAAGTAGTCGAGGTATTGGATTTCTGCGATAGGTCTAAATCCTCTAAGTGCCAGTCCTATTCCTTGTCCTATGATAGTTGCCTCGCGAATGCCCGTATCTCCAACACGATGTGCTCCATATTTGGCTTGCATACCTTTTAAGCCTTGGTTTACATCACCAAGTTTCCCCGTGTCCTCACCAAAGGTTATTAACAAAGGATATTTTGCAAATAAGACATCAAAATTATGATTTAAAATTTCATGAGCTGGCACGGAGTCTGGTTCTTCATCATAGCTGGCTTTGATCTCATTTGTGGCATTGAAGATGTCTAAATCATTGAAAACATGAGTATTGTATTTCTCTTTTCCTTTAAGTTCAATTTTTGATATCCAATTAGAGAGATTTCGTTTGTTCTTCTGAACCGAAAGGTCACCATGCATGGACCGCAATTGTGTTTTTGCCAGGGCCAGTAATTTTTTCCTAGTAGGGAAGGCGGCAGCAAGAACTTGTTCAAGTTCGTTCTCGATTTTCGATTGAACAACGCTATCCTCTATTCCAATAGAATCAATTAAATCTTGCAACTCAGCTTTTTCTTCTTCGAACTCCTGAATAAAAGATTGCCAAGCTAGATCTTTTGCCATTCGCGCGCGCTCCGATGCTTTTTTCTCTAAGCCTTCAATGGTGTCTAAGTCTGCAAGATTTTGCTTAATAATCCACTCTCTAAAGATCAGTATTGGATCGTGGGCTTTCTCCCAAGCAATTCGCTTGTCGCTCTTATAGCGCTCATGGGATCCAGATGTTGAATGTCCAAGAGGTTGCGTCAGATGAGTTATGTGAAATACCACAGGAGTATGTTGTTCGCGACAAATGCGGATTCCTTTTTCAAAGGTTTCTATTAATGCTGCGTAGTCGTATCCGGGACAAACAAGTATTTTACAGCCTAGGTCATTCTCGTCAGTTTCGAATCCCTTTAAAGCCTTAGAAATACTGGCCTTAGCGGTTTGCACTTCAACCGGAACACTGATGCCAAAGCCATCATCATAAACGGTAATAGCCAATGGAACTTGCATGACACATGCTGCATTGATGGTTTCAAAAAACATCCCTTCAGAAGTACTCGATTCTCCAATGGTGCCAAATGCAACTTCGTTACCAGTAACTTTATCGGATAGGTATTGTCCTAATTCAGGATGCTCTCTAACAACTTTGGATGCTTGCGCTAAGCCGAGAAGTCGTGGCATTTGACCTCCGGTAGAAGAAACATCAGCAGAAGAGTTTTTTTGATTTAGTAGATTATCAATTCCAACACCAGCTGTGAATGTCTTGGTAGAGTGATGATTATTAAAGTTACGACCTCCAGTAGCAGGATTATTAGCTAGGTCAGTATCTCCATAGATCTGAGCGAAGAACTCTTCAGGAGCTAATAAGTCAGCAGCCATCATAAAGGTTTGATCTCTATAATACCCTGATCTCCAGTCGCCCTTTTGAAAAAACTTAGCGTATGCTATTTGAGCTAGCTCTTTACCATCCCCGAAAATACCAAAATGGGCACGACCTGCATGCACCTCTTTACGCCCTAATATACTTAGCTGTCGACTAAGATAAGCAGTGTAGTAGTCACTAATAGCAACCTCTTTGGTAATGATCGTTGATACTTTTTGTTTCTCTTCTTTCAGATGCATATTAAATTTTAAAAATTAAATATCAATCATCTCAGCCCTGTTAAAATAACCACTAGCTGCAATTAACGTTCTATTTATCCAGGATATTTCATTAGTCTACCAGGAGTTCATTTTCAAAGCCTTGCTGCAAAGCAACCATCTTAAGTGCTGTAACTGCTGCTTCATCCCCTTTATTTCCTAGTTTACCTCCAGCTCTGTCACTAGCTTGTTGTTGATTTTCTGTTGTTAAGACACCGAAAATAACGGGAAGGTTGTATTTTATATTTAGATCCGTAGCACCTTGAGCCACACCTTGACAAATAAAATCAAAATGACGTGTTTCACCTTGAATCACGCATCCCAATAAGATCACAGCATCTACGTCGGTATACTCCGCAAAAAACTGACCACCTAAGGTTAATTCAAAACTGCCTGGAACATGTTTAATATGTATGTTTTCTTGCTTGACGCCATGTTTCACTAGTGTTTTAGATGCACCATCTGCCAATGCACCAGTGATTTCATAATTCCATTCTGAAACTACAATACCAAATTTCATCGCATTCCCCTGAGGAACAGAATTCAGATCGTAAGTAGAAAGATTTACTGTAGCCATTCTAATATTTATTTTTTTACAAAATTAACAAGAAATATGTCAAAAGTCGCCCAAAAGCTTGCTTAAGACCTTAACTTCTTGTGAATCTTAATCAATACGATTCGTTTATAGTCTTGCAAAAGTCTGTTATTTATTCTCAGACTTAATTTCCTTAACTCGACCAACTGCGCCATTTGTCAATCTGACTTTTATACCATGCGGATGATGCGAACTGCTAGTCAGGATGTTCTGAACAATGCCAGTCGTTAGAGTTCCTGAACGCTGGTGCTCTTTTAGCACGATGCTTACAGCTTCTCCGAGCCTAATATTGCTTCTATCTCTTCCATCCATAACTTAGCTAAAACTAATAATTATATCTCTTTTGGACAAGTGATTTTAAAGAATTGAGTAAAATAAATAGATTGACGAACCCTATTCTTTAGAAATGAAGACATAATATAGGTCCAATTATTTTAATCTTGAGATTGTATTTATTATTCAAGGATAGTTTAAGATAATTGAGAAATGAGAAATCAAATTAATAAAAAGCATATTGAGAATTTCAAAGGTGTGATAACCCACTTCTAATTGATTTTTAGTCAATCATACATCTATTTAAAGCAAAATGAACCTGGAATAATGCCTGTTTTAAAGCTATCTAGTTTAGCTCCAAATGTTGAATACCGATAAATAACCCCTTGTTGCTGATAATCAATGGCATCACCGATATAAAGATCTGAATTTTGAGGGTCTACGCCTACCGTATAAAAAAGATGAGTTCCTAAATTTATAAATGGGCTATTGTTGATAGACTCCTGCAGTATCGGTTGCTTCCAAACCCCATTACTAAGATATACTAAGGTGTCTTTCGTTCCATTTATAGCTAATCGCGAGGGGGTGGCATCCGCAGATAAGGAAAAACTTTTTTCAATAATTCTGCTTGAGGTATTAATGCGCTGAAGCACCGGCGTTCTTTTTGAAGTCCCCGTTTTTGACCAGCCTCCATCACACAAGATCCATAGCTTATTTAACTTATCTAAAGCGAGGCCTGCCGGCTGAATTCCAACTTTAATGGAGTCAACTACTTGGTTTAATTTGGTGTCAATAACTAGAATTGTATTGTCAAACGACCAACAGCTCACGTAAAGCCGATCATTAATCTCAACCATATGCTCTGTAGATGGATGGCCAGGTGTCTTAATTGAACCCGTAATTTGATAATTCTGTGGATTGAAAATTGTTATTTTTCCAGCATAAAGATCTGTTATATAGCCATTACCATTGTTTGAAAAGAAAATATTTCGGGGGGAGACTAATCCCGTTATTTTCTGAACATATTTTCCAGTACGACTGTCTATCACATAAATTTTCCCCGAATTATTGATCACGATAAAACCTAAATTATTGTGTATAATCATGGACTGAGCGACATCTCCAAGTGGAAGGCCATTGATTTTATAGAACAGGTCAAGTTGCACTTTTTTAGTTGCTGGATCATAGTAGGATAGGGAAGCGTTTCCATACATGAAATTTCCTTCATTCACGATAAACAAACCTTTGTTAGCCAAGGCAATAGATTGACTTCCAGTCCATGAGTCGTCTTTCATGCAACTAACAAGTGTAAATTGCAAGGCAATCAATAGTCCTGATATAAGTAGATAATACTTCATACTAAAAGTCATAACGTATTAAAAACGAATAATTTATTCCAGGCATTGGATTTTGTAGAATAGTTCTGTAAGACTCATTAAAGAGGTTAAGGATTTTTAGTTCTACGTCTAATTTAGAGCGTTTGAAATTTATTCCTCGACCTAGATAAATGTTATTCATCAAATAGGGATGTAAGGTTTCAAACGGGGATGTTTTCGTATTGCTTGTTGATGTATACCTTGAGCTATAATAGGTCCATACCCAAGTAAAATGATATTGTTTACGGGATAGATCGAACAAGATATTGGCCGAGTTTCTGGGGATATAGGGAAGCTGCTTTCCAATGGACTCATCAGCCCAGGATTTTGGATTATCTCGATTAATAGATCTGGTATACGCATAGTTACCATTTAGTCTGAATTGAATCGATTTTATTTTTCCACTTACACTGGTGTTAAATTCTAGACCACTTGTATTAACCCTTTTTATATTGGAAGGTTCCCAGTACCCCTTTGGAGTTGGAAGCCAAATAATCCAATTGTTAATTCCTGATGCATAGGCTGAAATGTTTGCGTTAAACTGAATTTGATTTAATGCACCTGAGAAGCCACTTCCTAGATCTATCATTGTTCCCTTTTCGGCCTTTAATAGTGGATTTCCTCCTGGAACAAAATATAAATCATTTAAGCTAGGTAAATGGTAGTTTCTGGCTAAATTTCCATTTAAAAAGAAGCTTTTATTGGCCAAAGGATGATAGATTAAACCAGCTGAAGGGATGATTGGCAAGAAAGATTTTCCCACTAACTCAGTTCTAGAAATTAGTTTGCCGGTTAAGTTCTCATTGAAAATATTTACAAGTTGAACAGTTACCGAATGGTCTTGTCGCTTTGCATCGTACCCTTCGGTTTGACTGTTTTGTGGCGAATTAATAGAATTAACGCTTGAAAATACTTCATTCGCTGTTGTAGTTATGTTTAGATTTTCTTTGATCTTGAAATCGTAAGTGGCTATAAATAAGTATGATTCTACATTTGCAGTCGCATCTGTTATCAACTGATCAAGTGTACCAGAGATTTTATTTTTTAATTGATAAGTCGAATGTTGCAGATTAGCTCCGGACTCAATGGTCAAGGTTCCTTTTGAGCCATAGTGCTTGTATTCGCCCATAACTCTGTTGGCGTTCTCTTGCTGTCGATTTAAATTGTAGTTTATATTGGTTTCATTGGTTTGAAGACGTGGTAAACTTCGATCATTATACTGATACCAATATCGAAAAGTCAAAAAACTTTGTTGAGAAGGATGCAAATAAAATTCTTGCAAGACCCCTTTACTTCCATATTGAGCATTTAAATTTTTCTGGGAAGGATAGATATAGTTACCTGTAAGCGGGTCAATATTTGCAATTAACTTATTTTTAAAGGTATAGTCATTATCAGAAAAGCTATAGAAAGCTCTTGTTTGGGATTGGACTTTGGTATTTCCTAAACTAAGTTTGATAAACTCGTCTTTAGTTCCATAGCTTCCAATGCCAGTTAAGATCTGACCGGAGAATTTATTTTGCCAATCACCCTTATTTTCAATCTTTACAAGTCCGCCTAAGGCTCCACTCTGATCAACTAAGGAGGCTGATCCATGCTCCACCGTTATTTGATCACTAAAGTAAACTGGTATTGTAGAGAAATCCACCATTCCAAGCATCGGCGAGTTTAAAGGAATTCCATTCCACAAAACGGAGGTGTGCGAAGGAGCAGTTCCTCGAAATGAGGCTGTTGTCATCGCACCGCGTCCATATTCCTTTATGTAGATTGAAGTATTCTGCGTTACTAACTCTGCAAGGCTAGATGTTAACGATTTAATCATGGATAATGAGTCGATTGCATGAGTCCTTCCATCGTTATAGACTGTTTGAGTCGATCGTGAAATGATTGAGATTGGCTTAATCTGATGAGTGTCTGACAAGTTTTGTGTATACCCAGTATTTAGGAGTAGAATGAAGCAAATAATGGAGTATAATAGCGTTGCGAACCTCTTTTTAGCCTTCGATCTGCGCATCATTTGCTTAATTCGCTGGGTAATCAATCAAAGAGAGGTCTACAGCTCCACTGACTTCAGTCGATATTTCGTTTAACCATCCAGCTATCTGAAAAACACCACTTTGTACTTTAATAAATGAAATATTCGTAACGGTCACTGAATGTCCATTTTTATCAACACAATCCGAAAGATCAAATAGATTAGCTTTCAGCGCAGCGTTGTAATCTAAATTCGAGTAACATTCTCCATAACCAAATGAAAACAAACCTGCTCGCAAAGCCCAATTCTCTTGACCAGAGTTATTTGAAGTATTTTGATAGGCATTTGGTAATTTTTCACCTGTAAATACGACCTCTGCTTTAGTCCCATAACCGCTCCACCACCACGAAGTTGAGCCAAACCCAGGAATGAGTTCACCATGGTGACCTAGGTTGTCGTTCCAAGTGACATTCCCATTTATTGTTGGTTTTAAGTATGTTACTTGATAGTTGTGTATAGTTTCTGGGTTGCTATACTCACTTCCCTTGATCTCAAGCCAATCACCATCATTGGGGATTCCGTCATTGTTAACATCACTCATGACAGATATAACGGCTGGCTCAGAACCTGGTCCTGGCTGGGTAAAGACTCCAAAATCTTTTCCTGTGGTATTGTTTATAGGATGATCAAATCCAGCAATGATATAGCCACCCCAGCCTCCAAGCGAAGTATATATTTTTGAACCAGTCCAAGGTTGCCCGATGAAATCCGAGCCATTCCAATCCGCAGAAATGATAGAGGCATGCTGACCAGGTCCATATTTGTAATCAAAGACCTTGGTTATATAGGGAGAGAAGTTTGAAAAGGCTTTAATAGAGATGGTTTTGAAATCTGATCCTATTTGATTTGATACTTTAAGTTGAATATCGTAATTACCTATTTTTGAAGGATTAAAGTTTAATATTTTATCCAACGAAACTACATTTCCATTCAGAGTCCATGTATAACTTGAGTGGTTGTCATTAACGATTAAAGGGGTAATAGGAATTGATTTTCCAACCTCGACTTTGAACCCATCAATAGGTACATTAATGGATATAATGGGTCCTGTGATTTTATCTGCATGACTGCACGATAAAACAAATATGACAATATATACAGGCCATAAAGCCTGATATTTAGAATAAAACATACTTAAAATCAAATAATTAATAACTATTAATTGATTTTAAGCTAATGGGAAGTATTGCAGAATGGAAAAATCGGCCATCTGTACGCTTTTGTCCCGAAAGCTTAAACCGTGAATGGCTGGTCTTCTGACTTATCCCGATTTCTAATCACCTTCCCATCCCTATTTGAGGTAAGAATAGTGGTATTTGACTAGAAACATACTATTCCGCATTTGCGGAATCGGGTTTTACAGCAGCGGGAACTGTTCCGGATTTACACCGGATTCCCAAATTAAGCCCCTAAAGGCACCAATTCATCACAAAAATAAGTAAATCATTCTAGCGTCAAAGGAATATTGATTAATTATTTAAAATTGTTAATAACTAATCAACCGTGTTACGCGCATGTATGTGGCTAAGGTTATAGATAACAGCTATATAAAGATAGCTTTTTCTTGAATTACCGGCTGGATTGTAGATGGTATCGCTAAGTCGACCAAATGAAAGTGTGGCATTGTGATTCATTTGAAGTCCAGCACCAGTAAACAACCTATTTTTCTCGATTTTGATCCCATCTAAAGGAATATAAAGCTCATTGTTACAGGAAAGAAAGAATCGACTGGGTTTTTTAGGGTCTTGATTCAGATTCGCCATAAACCCGATTCGAAAGCGAAATCTATTCTGATATCCATCAGAAAGAAAACGTTGCTCTAGACGGCCTCTGTGCTCAAAACTAAAACGATCATAGGAATGTTTAACGTTTAGCTCCTCCCAAGTTCGAAACTCATTTCTTGATTTCTGTACATCAAATAGAGTGCCGCTATCGCACGTATGGAAAAGTCCCGAGCCTATTGCCGTGGCGAGGTTTGATCGAATGGCATAATAGACCGTTTCTTTGACCTCATAATAATCGTATTTTAAATTGAAATCAGCGCTTTTAAAATGATTTTCTTGTATCATCGACCACTTCTCATTAAACTTACTCTTGAAAATAAGGGCATTCCAATTTCCAAGCCCAGTTTCTGAGCGGGCCTCCTGGCACGAAAAGGCAATCATCCAAGGGAGTATCAGTAATCTAAATAGGACTTTAATAGGCAAGGGTGCTGAATGAAATTTTCGAAAGTCCAAAAATAGTATTTATCTCGTGGTCTATGAGTATGAAAAGAATAATTTGTATTCAACTAAGTAGGTTATAAGCGATTTAAATATCGAAAAAAAGTATACTTTTAAATGATAGGTCTATGTTCGATCTAATGCATTAACATATTAAAATTCAATATACTAGAAAAATGACTTCCCTAGATTCATTATCACCTAAGTCAGTTTGGCGATTTTTTGATGCGATATGCAAAATTCCGCGACCTTCTAAACACGAAGAGGAAATTATAGCATTCCTTATGGATTTTGCTGCAAGTCATAATCTATCGGCGAAACGTGACGAGGCTGGCAATGTTTTAATTACAAAGTCCGCAACTCCTGGATTTGAAGCGCGAAGGCCCCTTGTTTTGCAGTCACATCTTGACATGGTTTGCGAGAAGAATAGCGATACGATACATAATTTCTTCACTGATCCTATAAGACCAATTATAGCGGGCGATTGGGTTACAGCTCAAGGGACTACATTGGGGGCCGACTGTGGGATTGGAATTGCAACGCAATTAGCTGTTTTAGAATCAGATGATCTTAGGCATGGTACAATTGAGTGTTTGTTTACCGTTGATGAAGAGACTGGTCTTACTGGTGCGAAGGCATTACAGCCCGGATTTTTTAGTAGTAAAGCGCTTATTAACCTTGATTCCGAAGATGAAGGAGAACTTTTTATTGGGTGTGCAGGTGGCATAGATACGGTTGCTACACTATCATACCAGCTACAGAAAGAACCAGAAGGATATTTCCCTTTGCGAATAGCAGTATCTGGCTTCCAAGGGGGGCATTCGGGTGATGATATTGATAAGAATAGAGGAAATGCCATAAAAGTTCTCAATCGATTTTTGGCACACTTAACTCAAAATTACTCTTTTCTTCTACAACATTTTGAAGGGGGAAACCTTCGTAATGCAATTGCTCGTGAGGCTTTTGCAATTGTATTAATACCAAAATCTAAAAAGGAGTCGGTGACAATTGATTTTAATCTCTTTCGCTCTCAGATTGAAATTGAAATGCTATTGAATGAACCTTTTATGCAGCTAAATTTAGAATCGACTGAGTCAGCTGGTTTTGTTTTAGATCAAGTTACTCAGACTAATCTAATTCGTTCTTTATATGCATGTCCTCATGGTGTTCTGGCGATGAGCACTCGAATGCCCGGGCTCGTCGAGACCTCTACGAATCTAGCATCTGTTAAGTTTATACCTGGGAATAAGATTGAAATAACCACCAGTCAGCGTAGCGACCTTGGAAGTGCTATTTTAGATGCATCAGCCATGGTACATTCTGTCTTTCATATGATAGGAGCTGAAACGACTAGTGGCGAAGGCTATCCTGGATGGACACCAAATCCATCTTCGGAACTGCTTGAGCTAACAAAAAAGGCATATATAAGCTTGTTTAATCAAACACCTATTGTACGATCTATTCACGCAGGATTGGAGTGTGGTCTATTTCTTGAGAAACTTCCTGAATTGGATATGATATCATTCGGTCCAACAATGCGCGGAGTTCATTCGCCAGATGAGAAGATAAATATTGAAACGGTTGATAAATTTTGGAAGCTATTAGTTAAGGTTTTAGAAAATTATTAGCATATAGAAACATTAAATAACTCAAAGAATTAGTTTATTTGCAGAATAATTTTGTCATTGACTTACATGCATAGTTTGTACTTTAAAATAATATACAACCTCAAAATAAAGAGTTTAATGACCAGTAAACACTTGTTTTTATTGGTCGTAGGTATTTTGTTGTTCGGTTGCTCTTCATTGCGCGATATTGCTGTGGAGACATCTGTCGCACCTGAATATCCAATTGCAGATGATGTTCAAAGTCTTGTTTTACTCAATCGAAGTATGAATGCTGAATTCTCCAACCTCTCGATTGATTCCTTGGAGCATTTGCTAGTGAGTAAAAATTTAAATCTCGATTCGGTGTATAGAGATAGTCTGGCGGCAGATACTTTGATACATGTTACTGCTCACTCGCTTTTTGATTCTGGTCGTTTTGATGTCGTTGTTCCTCAAGAATATGCTGTTTATCGGAATAATTTCAAGGATGTAGATGCACCTTTATCTCACAAAGCAGTGGATGAAATTTGTGAGATTTATAAAGCAGATGCTATATTGGTCTTAGAAGGTTTTGCCGAGCGTTTAGTAACACGCTATAGCTACAGTGCATTTGAAATTTCTCTTTCTGATCCTTATACCGCATCTTCTGATTTAAGTCATAAATCTGACTGGCGATTGTATCGCAAGGGGCAAACTAAACCACCTCTTCGCTTTTCAGTGAATGATTCAATATACTGGAAACAAAGTAGTTCAAACCTAAATGATCTTTATATAAGAATGCCAAAAACGAAAGAGGTCTTGATCTCTGGTGGGGTAGATGCTGGTCTTAAAATGGCAGGTTTAATATCTCCTAATTGGTCAACATCAAATCGTCATTATTATCTAACAGGAAATACGGAAATAGATAAGGCTGAATTGTATGTCAAGGAAAATAAATGGGATTTAGCTGAAGCAATCTGGATAAAATCTAGCACTATCCCGTCCAAAAATATTCGTTCTAAAATAGAGTATAATTTAGCTTTAGCAGCGGAGATGAAAGGGGACTTAGATGGAGCACTCGAATGGGCACTTAAATCTTACAAGTCGGCTTATTCACCTAAAGTTGACGAATACTATAAGCTTTTAACCAATCTTAAAAGAAAGCGCAAGAACGAATCGAAAGAGCATTTTTGAGCTGAAATTTGCTTGATTCATCACTCTTTGTAGCTTGTTAATCCGATTATTTAATGCGATAGAAAGTTTGCGCAGTTAGGTTTATCGAGTTATCAAGAAAGATTAGTATTTTTGTAGACTAAATAATTTAACCATAAAAAATGAAACTTTTACAGGGAAAAACGGCAATCATTACCGGAGCATCTCGCGGTATTGGCAAAGCAATTGCAATTAAATTTGCAGAGGAAGGATGTGATATCGCTTTTACAGATTTGTTCTACGATGATATTGCAAAGGCTACTGAAGCTGAACTTAAGGCTATGGGCGTTAAGGCACAAGGATATGCCTCTGATGCATCTAAGTTTGATGACACTCAAAAAGTTGTTGATCAGATTATTGCAGATTTTGGTGCTGTTGATGTTTTAATTAACAATGCTGGTATCACAAAGGATACACTTTTAATGAGAATGACAGAAGATCAGTGGGATGCTGTAATTCAAGTTAATCTTAAGTCTGTATTTAACTTTACTAAAGCTGTTCAGACTATAATGTTAAAGCAGAGAAGCGGTTCTATTGTTAATATGAGCTCTGTTGTAGGGGTAAGTGGCAACGCAGGACAATCGAATTATTCGGCTTCTAAAGCTGGTATCATCGGATTTACTAAATCAATTGCTAAAGAGCTAGGTTCGAGAGGTATTCGTTCGAATGCGATTGCTCCTGGCTTTATCATCACTGAGATGACTGCTAAAATTCCTGAGGATGCTCGTAAACAATGGGAAGCTTCAATTCCAATGAAAAGAGGAGGAACACCAGAAGAAGTGGCGAAAGTGGCTCTGTTTTTTGCATCTGATCTTTCTTCCTATGTCTCAGGACAGGTTATTACCGTTTGTGGTGCAATGAATACTTAATCAATCGTTTCCATTATAAAACAAAAGAGCTGAGAAATCAGCTCTTTTGTTTTATATATGCATTGATCAAGCTTGTTTGCACATTAAATGAATTTAAATCCGACAGCTAAACTTACAAAGTTAGCTTTGTTGCCAAAACCACTTCCTGTTAAGATTGGCACACTTAACTGAGAAAGGCCCCATTCATATCGTATGTCAAATGTGAGCGGGCCGATGTCGATTCCAGAACCGAGCTGCCAATCCCAAGTGTTATTATTTAATTTATCTAAGCTTACAGAACTTATATTTGAAACTTGGGTGCCTGAGGCTTTAAATGACATTGCAGGTCCTGTAAACACCCGTAAAGAGGCTAATTTTAAGTCAATTAACTTATAGCCTAACAAGATTGGCACTTGAAATGTGTTTAAGGTTAGATTCTGCAAGACCGCGCCTGCACTTGACCCACAAAGTTTATGACAGAAGAGTATTTCGGGCTGAACATAAAATTTCTTAACACCCAAACGGGCAAAAACACCTAAGTTATATCCAGACTTTGAAAGCGAACTGAAAGTCGTAGAGTTAATGGTGCTTTCAGTTAACGTAGTGCTCTTATTTAGCCCCCCTTTGACCCCAAAGTGAAACTGAGCAAAGCTCGAGGCAAAAAGAGCTGTAAAAACAACACTTAAGACAATTTTTTTCATAGCTTAATAGTTCGTTAAAATCTAATATTTAATAACTTGAGCTAAGGTACGAAAACCATTGGTTTATAGTTTCTTTTCGAGCTTTTTTAAATTATTGACCCTATTTTAGACAATAGAACGCTCTTTGCAAACTAATTGGTAAGCTTCATTAAGCTTTTGAAACTTCTCTTTAGCCGCATTTTGCACATCTTCGCCAAGATAACTCACCTTGTCAGGATGATATTTAAGTGCCATCTTTCGATAGGCCTTTTTAATCTCATCATTGGTTGCCTCATTCGTAATCTCAAGGATAGCATAAGCCCAGTCAGTCTTTGGAATAAACATCGCTTCTAAGGAGCCATATTCAGCTGTTGAAAGTCCTAGCAAGGTTGCGATTTGTTGAATTAATCGCAGTTCGTCGGGATGTAACTGACCATCTGCATTGGCAATTCCAAAAAGAAAATGAACGAGCTGCAGTCGTGAGGAAGAATCTACAAATTGTCGGATCTGCAGACAGACTTCCTGAACTTGAATATCCTGTTTTGTTAACTCTTTAAGGATTATTAGGGATTGTTTTGCGCCTTCATTTCCAAAACTTTGGACAAGAAATTTTTTAACATAATCAAGTTCTGATTTTAGTATTTTTCCATCAGCCTTTAAAACGGCTGCCACAAGTACAAGTAGACTGAACATATAGTCGCCTTGGGTAATTTGACTATTTGCTGCATAGGGGGTATTTTGTGCTGAATCAGCATCATCAAAAAAAGAGCCTAAAAAGAAGCCGGCCAAAGCTCCTATGGGTCCACCAAGTGTAAACCCTAATCCACCACCGATCCATTTACCAAACTTTCCCATTTTCTCGAATTGATTTATCTATTTTTAAAATTTGAGGATAGAGTAGCTCCAGGTCATTATTGTCTATAATATAGTCTGCAAGCTTAATTTTATCTCGATCCAACATTTGATTTGACATTCGTAATTTAACCTGTTCCTCAGAGATACTATCTCGCGCGATTATACGCTTTATTTTGAGTGGCTGATCAGCCACAATTAGAATTATTTGATCAAAATCCGAAATTGTTTTGGATTCAAATAAAATTGCTGCTTCATAAATTACGTAAGGAAACTCTTGATTCTTAAGGACCCATTTATGAAATAACTCGCGTACAGCTGGGTGAACAATCTCATTCATTTGAGTTAACAACGATTTATCGCTAAAGATCTTGGATGCAACATGTTTACGATCCATGATCCCTTCGCTGCTATAGCTCTCTTTGCCTAGTAATTTAATGATTTGTTGCCTGATAAAAGAGTCGTTGTCTTGCAATCGCCGAGCTTCTAAATCAGCCTCGAAAATAGGAATATCCAGGGAGGCAAAGATTGCACAAACAGTACTTTTGCCACTTCCGATGCCCCCAGTTACGCCAATCTTGATCATTGCTTATCTAATTTCCGTTCTATAATAAATTCAACCTCTTTAGGCATGTAATCAACTGAGATAATGTCATCTGATAAGTTTAAAAGCTTTACGGGTAATTTTGATCGTTGCGAGTTACCAGTAAAATCAATAACAGCTTTAAAACTAGCGTTGCTTAATTTATTATAATCACTAATTCCTACGCGACAAAGAACTTTAACTTGGGATGGAAAAGTTTTAATTGTCAATCCCTCAGGTTGACTATTTACTTGAATAGGCACTTCGAATTTTCCCTCCGTATATTGCTCAACCATTACTTTTACTGACACTTTAGACGTCTCAGATTTCAGCTCATTTGGTATGATTAATGAGGTTGATTTAGTTAGGGACTGAGAAATATTTTTACCTTCTATGGATTTGGTATAGATAAATTTCAGAGTGTCAAGAATTTCCTCAGGACCTCTAATAAGGACCGATTCAGGTTCTACCTGAGCTTCTTTATGCTGGATATACTCCTTTGCAAAATTAAGCGATAATAGGGGATAAACTTTGACTAGTTTTTCTACCAAATGACTTATTTTAAAGGTTATCGTATCAGGTCTAATGGTTGTAATAGTCATCTCGTTACTAAGTTGTTTAGCGAATTCATCTCTGTGCTTGATTGCAGAAATAGAATATTTAGTACTGAAATTGTTTTCTAAATAATTATTAGTCAATTCATTTACATCAATAAGTAGGGGAGAGATAGCAATATTTAGTTTGTATTGCAGCAAGGTATATCCGACTGCATCCACTGTTAACTCCAAATGGTCGGGCAACTTACCGGTAAGTTCTTTAGAACTTGGTTTATTGATGTATTGGACAGGAATGGAGATGTGATCGATGTAGCGCTTTTGAAGTGCATTTAAAACCCACAAAAAAGAAGCTAAACAAAGACAGATTAAAAACACGAAGGCCTTTCCGTTTCCAATTGCTTGTAACTCTGTTTTAAGAAAACCAATAACACGTCTAAACATCACTAGAGGCTATTAAAATTAAATAAAAAGGCCGGTTACCCAGCCTTTTAGAAATTCATTTCACGACTAAATCGCATTTAATTTATTTAGTACTGCAAATCATTATTTCTGCACTGGAGCATCTGACATGTCATTTAAAACAACACTTTTATCCACTTTGACTTTTACGTTAGGAGCTACTTCTAAAACAATAATATTGTCTTTAATCTCCTCTATTTTACCATATAGTCCGCCTGTTGTTACAACTTTATCACCTTTTTGAAGACCAGAACGAAATTTAGCCATCTCCTTTTGGCGTTTTATTTGCGGGCGAATCATAAAGAAATAAAATACTAAAATCATCAAGCCCATCATCAATAACATACTCATTGGAGAGTTACCTGCTTGCGGATTAGCCTGGGCTGTAATAAATAAAATCGAATTCATTTTAATGTATTTAAAAGGTTATTAAACTGTTTATTTTCAATGTAGGCACCTACCTGTAATGTTTTTTTCTCACCGTTCGAGGTTTCAATTATTTTCTCTCTTATTAAATTTCCCCATTCTCCAGCTGTATTTAAGCTAATTTCAATGGAAGACTGCTCGCCGGGAGCTATTTCAATAGAACTATAACGCACTTCAAGACAGTCACAGGATTTGTCTGCTTTTACAACCTTAAAAGGTAGCTCCCCTGAATTTTTAAATACAAAGGAAAAGGCAGCAACTTCGCCATCTTTAAGTTTACCAAAATTATGAATTTCTTGATCAAATACAATTTTGCCAAGACCTTTATTTTCTAGTGGTTTTGATTTATTTGATTGCTTAGTATTGGGGTTTGTAGCACATGAACTAATACATACGCAGAGAAGCAGGGCGCCTAAGACTTGAATTATGGTTCGCTCAGTTTTCATGATTCCAACAAGCCACGTCCAGTTTTAATGATTTCCCCAGCTTCTTTGAAATCTTTAGTGATCCGATCCAATACTCCATTGATGAAGGTACTGCTCTTGGTGGTACTGTAGTATTTTGCAAGCTCAATATACTCATTAAGGGTGACTTTTATTGGGATTGAGGGGAACTCAGTAAGTTCAGTTAATGCCAATTGCATGATCAAGATATCCATGATCGCAACTCGGTCGACATCCCAATTTTTTGTGTAGGTCTCGATGATTTTTCTATTCTCTATATTGTTTAAGACTGCTTTTCGAAATAAGGTAGCTGTAAACTCTTGGTCCTCTTCATCTTTATACAATGACATTAAGTATTCATTGTTATCATCTTCACTTTTGAATTTTTTGATTGTTTTTATAACCATCGATATGGTAAAATCTAAATCATCGTTCCAATAGATGCTTTGCTCTTCAAGTTCAGCAAGCATGCTTTCACTATTCACCAAAATAATACTGAAAATATCTTCACAGAATTGTCGATCAGTTTGAAAATTATCCGTCGGAGAATTGATATATTCGGTATATATTTCTGATTCCTCAAGTGAAATAAATAAGCTACGAATAAGATCAGGATACATAGCCCAATTAAGCTTGTTTGACTTTAAATAGTCATTTAACCCTTTGTTTTCTTTGAGTTTAGCAATTAGTCTGTTGTTGACAAATTTTAAATTGGGATTGAGATCGTCAGCTGTAGGAAGGTTTTTCAGCTTGCGAGCCTCTATTCTTTCATTTGCAAAATCACTAAATTCAACTAGAATAGCAAATAGCAAATGATAGAGATCGTAGGTTTTTTTGATGCTAAAATGAAGTTCTGTCTCCGATTGTGTAATGGTCTTCTCAGAAGATGATACGTGAGCATAGATTATCTGAAGTACTTTTGTGCGGATTATCCTTCGACTTATCATGATTTTAACAGAACTAGTTTCAATTATTAAATTGCTCGCAAAAATACAACAAAAAACCGAAATGATTACTTGTTTTCTGGCGGTTCTATTGAATCAAGTTCAGTTTCATTCACAATATCGGAGTCCAGATCATCGTTTTCATCCTCGAAATAGGGATTGACAGGGGCTGATTTTCGAAACATCAACGCTATTCCAAATCCCATCACACCTCCCCAAAGATGTGATTCCCAAGATATTTCAGGTTTAACAGGGAATATGCCCCAGAATAAACCACCATAGATCAAAGCTACAATTAGGGCAATCGTTAATAGCCGAGCATTATAGCTGATCACACCACTGAGAAATAAAAAGGCTGCAAGTCCATAAATAACGCCACTTGCTCCAATATGCAAGGAATCGCGACCCACAAACCAAACCGACAATCCAGCTGAAAAATAGATTAATCCAAATATTAGGTAAGCAGAGTGTCGATAAAAGAAAAACAATGAAAATGTTAAAATGAAAATAGAGAATGAATTGGCAATTAGATGCTCAAAATTTGCATGGATTAACGGTCCGAAAAGAATGCCCCGTAAACCTTTAATCGACAATGGATAGATACCCCATGAAGCAAAGTCATGATCAAACTCAACTTCGAAAATTTTCACAAACCATAACACCACTAAAAGAAATAGAGAGACAAAAAGAGCATGGTTCACAACCCTTTTTTCGAGTAGAAATTGATCCTCGGTATAAGCTCCTGGATGATATCTTGAAAATATTGACATCTAACTTTAGCTCTATTAATCGATCGTTAGGACGGTGATTTTTACTAATAATTTACTAGAAGTTGTTTCATCAAGGAGATAAAACCATTGATGTCGTCCTCTGTTGTATCAAAAGAAGTCATCCATCTAACTTCATTTTTTCCCTCATCCCAGGTATAGAAGAAATATTGCTCCTGCAGTTTCTGCAGAATAGCTGCAGGTATTATGGCAAATATTCCATTGGCTTCTACCGGTTGAGTAATTTGAATTTGCTTGATCTCTTTCAATTTATTCTCAAGAAGTTTAGCCATCTTATTCGCATGAGTGGCATTTTTTCTCCAAAGGTCATCTTGCAGATAAGCGACAAACTGAGCTCCAACAAACCGCATCTTAGAGTAAAGCTGAGCCGCTTGTTTTCTGAAATATTTACTGTTGTGAGCTAATTTAGGATTCAAAAAAATAACAGCTTCACCGATCATCATCCCATTTTTTGTGCCGCCAAAAGAGAGAATATCAACACCCACATCTTTAGTAAATGCTTTAAAGGAGAGGCCCAAAGAGACTGCGGCATTGGCAATTCGTGCACCGTCCATATGGAGATACATGTCATGTTGATGAGCCAAGTCGGCAAGGGCTTTAATCTCAGTAGGAGTATATACGGTGCCTAATTCAGTAACTTGAGTGATGCTTATAAGTCCAGGTTGAGAATGATGTTCGAAGCCAAATCCGTGAAGTTGAGTCTGAATTAATTCAGGCGTCAGCTTGCCATTCTTGGTCGCTATCGGGATAAGTTTACTTCCGGTGAATTTTTCGGGTGCTCCACATTCATCAACATGAATATGAGCAGTAGAAGCACAGAGAATAGAATGAAACGAATAGACAGCAGATTGAATACTTAAAATATTTGCTCCAGTTCCAGTAAGCATAAAGAACACTTCGCTATCACTACCAAACTCTATTTTAAATAGGTCTATCGCTTGTTTAGTCCATTGATCATCGCCATATCCAATGGCATGATCAATATTCGATAATTCAATTGCCCTTAAAATCTGTGGATGAATGCCAGAATTGTTGTCGCTTGCAAAACCTCTTTGTCCCATAATTGTTATAGTTTAGAATGTTTGTATAGACATTAATTTTCTTTGTAAAAATAAGTTTTGTTTTGGGGTTTTTAGTATATTTCAGCAAGCTTATTTAGCGCGATTTAACCTTTTATCTTGGAGTTATAGAAATGACACAAAAAGTAAAACCAATTGTTAATATATTCTGGATGAGGCGCGACCTGCGGCTCGAAGATAATACGGCCCTTTATCATGCATTAAAGACTAGGGAGAATGTACTGCCATTGTTCATTTTTGATGCTGACATTCTTGATCAGCTTGAATATCGTCCTGACTGTAGAGTGAATTTTATCTATAAAACACTTTTAGAGATAAAGGCATATCTCGAAAACATAGGGTCTTCACTGTACATCGGACATGGGAAATCACTCGATGTATTTAAGCAATTAACTGAAAAATATCATATTTGTAGCGTATATACGAACCGCGATTATGAGCCCTCGGCATTGGAACGAGACCATCAGGTGGATAAATATCTTAAGCAGCATAAGATAGAGTTTCAAACCTACAAGGATCATGTGATTTTTGAAAAAGACGAGCTAGTTAAAAATGATGGCAAGCCATACACCGTCTTTACTCCATATAAAAATAAGTTCATCGAAAAATTTAATATGGAGATGGTGAAGGCTTTAAATACAACGCTATATTTTCATCATTTCTATAGAACAAAACCACTTCCAGTAATGTCGATCGAGCAACTTGGATTTGAACGAGTGGATCTTCTTTTTCCCTCCATTTCACTAGATCAAAAGCTAGTCGAGTCATATGCTGAGACACGAGATTTCCCAGCCTTAAATGGCACATCAAAACTTGGCGTTCATCTGCGCTTTGGCACCATAAGCATTCGAAAGATTACTGCCTTTGCTCTATTGCACTCCGAGACTTTTTTATCTGAACTTATCTGGCGTAACTTTTATAGTCAAATCCTTTGGTTTTTTCCACATGTTGCCACGAAAGCTTTTAAGCCTATTTATGATTCAATTCGGTGGGAAAACAACATTGAGCATTTTAAAGCTTGGTGCGAGGGAAAGACTGGCTATCCAATGGTGGATGCAGGGATGCGCGAACTTAATTCGACTGGCTTTATGCATAACAGAGTAAGAATGGTTACCGCTAGCTTCTTATGCAAGCATCTTTTGATTGACTGGAGATGGGGCGAAGCGTACTTTGCGAGTAAGCTGAATGACTTTGATTTAGCCTCAAACAATGGAGGCTGGCAGTGGGTGGCAGGTTCTGGCTGTGATGCAGCCCCTTATTTTAGAATCTTTAATCCTACCTTACAAGCTAAGAAATTTGATCCTAAAAATGAATACCTAAACAAGTGGATTCCTGAACTAAATAGCTTTGAATATTGCGCTCCAATAATAGATCACCAGTTTGCTCGTGAAAGAACGTTGAAAAGATATGGCCAAGCCATTGGATACTCAGAAGACTAGGCTCAGAAGGAGATGATTTGAAGACGTTTATTTAGCCGTAAAAAACTAGTAATGATTCTTTGTGCATCTCTATTATCTGCGTATTTCTTTATACAATCATCTAGAATGGAGAGATCGGAAACTGAGTAATTCAGACCAACATAACCAAATCCAATATAGCGGTTATTTGCAATTTTTACAATCGATTTTTCATCTGTCGACCTTCCTTGATCTACAATGAAAAAATTCTCGTATTTATAACTCAGTGGACGAATGGCATTCGTAACACGAACATTATAGCTTTCAGAACTTTCACGACCACCACAAGCACCATGACAGTCATTTAACTGTGCGCTAAAACATTCGCCATCCGTTTTATAGAGATGACATAATTTTTTACAAAGTGTAAATTCCATAACAAGTTCATGCAGAAAGTCTAAACCTTCCTGCTGTGAACTAAATGTGGTGAGTGGGTCTGATTCATTCTCAACTTTCTGAAGTCTTAGATTTAGGTATCCCTTTGAATCTTCAAAAGCAAATAATCCAAAATTAAAAGATGTCTTTCGTTGCGCCCTATTGAACAAAGGCTTATGTTTTTTAATCTCATCTGACTCTAGCAAAAGTGCTAAAAGTTCACTGCCTGTCTCTTCCCACGAAACATCAGCCATCTTATCACGCATTTCAATGGCTTTTTTAGTTTTTGGACTATTCAAATGGGTGAGTACCCGTTGTCGAATATCTTTACTCTTCCCGATATAAATAAGGTTGTTTTGGTTGTCATAAAAATAATATACTCCAGTTAAGGCAGGTAATGAAGCGATCTTTTCATGATTTAATTGGTGATTGGAGTTTGTCGGAAGAAGATTTTCTGTTAGACTACTTTTCTTGAGTAAGATATCAAAAAGCTTAGCTGTTGCCAAAGCATCACCGAGGGCTCGATGTCGATCGGTAATGACAATGCCTAAATCAGCGCACAAATTACCAAGCGAATACGATCGATGACCTGGGATAATTTTACGTCCAGTTTTTACTGTGCAGATTGTTTCTCGACTAAAAGAGTATCCTAAGCGCTTAAATTCTTCCTTGACAAAAGAATAATCAAAAACGGCATTATGAGCTACGAAAATTCGCCCTTCGGTCAGACTGAGTATCTGTTTTGCGACTTCATAAAATTTGGGAGCATTCGCTACCATAGCATTTGAAATACCTGTAAGACTGGTGATTTGATAGGGGATAGAGCATTCAGGGTTAATCAAGGTGTTGAAAGTCTCGGTAACCTTCTGACCATCATGAAGAACAATAGCGATCTCTGTAATTTTACCATAGGAGGCAGCACTACCCGTTGTTTCAATATCGATTATGGCATACACTAGCGAACTTACTTTTAAAATTAAAAGTCTAAATATAATACTTCAAAGGCAAAATATGAAGGAGTGCAAATCGCTTTTAGATTCTATTTTCAGAATAAATCCGAATCATTCGGTAAATCTCAATGACACTATCGTTTTTAGGCAACGAATCATACAAATGTCGGATATACTGTTTCTGATTTAGGATCTGAAAACTTTTCTTGAAATTTAAATCAAACACTAATGACATCTGAAAAATAATAAAGTCATTAAACGTGATGAGATCCGTTTTACTTGGAATACCACCATCAATAATAGTTTGACAAAATGATGCCGTGACGAAAGGTTTTTCT
This sequence comes from uncultured Bacteroidia bacterium, assembly GCA_903897145.1. GTDB lineage: Bacteria > Bacteroidota > Bacteroidia > Bacteroidales > Prolixibacteraceae > JAAFHB01. The sequence goes on from CAIUAN010000034.1 coordinate 25,706, forward strand.
GAAAGTGCTAAGTCTAAGGCTAAATTGGGTTTTCCAGCTTTATGTTTTACATATTCAGACGTTGAATACCAGACATCTAACTTGTCAGCATCACGGAGTAATTTCAAGTAAAAAAGAACTAGATCGCCCTCTTTTTGACTTACTTCGGGTTTATTGTGGTTCAAAATTGTCTCGATAACAATAGTCTGAATTTTATCAGATAACAGTACAAAAGATTTGTTCTGTTTTAGAAATTGAACACTTAGATCCGCGTGATTAGTGGGCAAGGAGGCCGTATCTTCATCTAGTAAGACTTTGATTCGACCAATATCATGAAATAGAGCAACAATCTCTGAAATTGCTTTCTCATTTTCATCAAGTTCTAAATTCTCACACAGAATTAAAATATTTGAGACTACTCGATCGGTGTGCTCGATTGTTTTTAAGGCTGTTGGATTAAGCGCTAAAGGGGGCAATTGGCACTCTTGTTTTATAGCTTGGTATGCTTTTCTTAAATCTTCTAAAATTTCAATATAGTCCATTTGTCATTTACTTGTTACGGTATAAATTTAACATTTATATGGTTAAGCTATGCCTTTCATGAAGGTTATATTCGATATGATGACAGAAACATAACAATGAGACTAAATTTCGCACCTTACAACGAATAAAGCTAAAGAACAATTCTGAGTTTAAAGAATATTGCTACTTTTGCTACCCTTCAAATTAGGGCCCCATAGTTAAATGGATAGAATGGAGGATTCCGGTTCCTTTGATCCGAGTTCGAATCTCGGTGGGGTCACAACAAAGCCTCTCAACCATTTGGTTGTGAGGCTTTTGTATTTATATACATCCTTTTATACATCCCCTTTTAAACTTTTACCGAATCCAATTGAGATTATTTTTACATCCTATTCTACTTCTTAATTAACATGATCAGTTGATCCGAATAAAGCTAAATTTTGAATGCTACTTCCTGAAATCATTCAATTTTTCTCTAATAATCGCCCTCCCAAAGTTCAATTCTTTTTCCAATGATTAAACTTTTTTAAATTATTATAGTCAGATAATCAATTAATTGTATCTTTGTTACGTCTATATTGATCAGTTTTTTCAAACCCTTATCAATTCACAAACCATGAAAAAGTATCTTGAAAAGCTAATTTTTGTTTGATGTGTTATTGTAATTCTTGGTGCCTGCCAAAAAGATTCAGCACCCAATTATGTTACGCCGGTGGCTGGATCTGCAAATTCTTCGGAATCAACAATTATTATGGCCAATGCGACCTTTGAAGGTTTAAATGGGTATATGGATGGTTATCTATCAGTGAGTGGACTTAAAGCTATCTCAATTGGAACTTGTCCTACTATTACAGCTACATTAAGCACAAGTTTTCCAATCAATATTTCCTTGGATTGGGGTACTGGATGTTCTAGTGCATTAGATACTACAATACGAAGCGGTAAGCTTTACATTTCACTTTCTGGGAAAATGAATGTTCCTAATTCAATTGCAACCTTTACTTTCTCTAATTTTGTAAGCAATGGAAATGTGATTACAGGAACACACCGAATTACTTATATCGGTCTTAATGCAGGAAATTCATGGCCTCGTTATCAAATCTTCACGGAAGCTAAGATTGAATTTCCAGACAAGAAATCTATGACTTATCGCACAGAATACGTTAGACTACAGTCGGAAGGTTCTGCGACTGCAACACTGGACGATGATGTGTATCGCATTGAAGGTTCATCATCTGGAAAAGATAGAAATGGTCTAACTTGGACAGCTAGTTTCCCTAGTGCATTGGTAAAAAAGAATTCATGTAAATGGTTCTCTAGTGGCTCCGTATTAATTACTCCACAAGGAGAGCTAGCTAGAACAATAAATTTCGGTGACGGCACTTGCGACAATAAAGCCACTATGACAATAGGGGATAAGACCAGTACAATAACACTTTAACATTGTTAGAGATACATTGAAGAAGAGCCATAGATAAGTGTCTATGGCTCTTCTTTTTGTAACTATGATCGCTTGTAAAGAATCCGGAGTAAAGAAGGATAAACGACTAGTAACAAAGGAATAGCAATTACAAAACCACCTATCACAGCGATTGCTAATGGCTGATGCAATTGAGCCCCTGTTCCAATACCCAGAGCGATTGGCGTTAAAGCAATGATTGCCCCCAAGGCTGTCATGAGCTTCGGCCTAATCCGGGTTGATATGGCATAAACGATGGCTTGATCTCGTGAATTCGTTCGAGCACTTTGCTGATATTGCAGGAAGGTGAAAATCGCATTCTCTCCGATAATGCCGACAATCATAATAATTCCTGTGTAGCTTCCAATGTTAAGAGGTGTATTGGTTAAGTAAAGCGCTATTAGACTTCCAGAGGTGCCTAAAGCTGCTAAAGAGACAATCAAGGTGGCAATTTTAAACTCTTTAAAGAGAAACAGCATCGTGGCAAACACTAATAAGATAGCCGTTATTAAAATTATCAGTAACTCTTTAAAAGATGTTTGTTGCTCTTCGTAGGCTCCACCATAAGTTATGTGATAGCCATGCGGTAAATTGATATTTGATTGTATCGCTAACTTTAGATCTTTCATCACATTGCCCAAATCACGATTATTTAGTCTTGCTGTGACTGGAATCATCGACTGAAGGTTTTCTCTTACAATTTCTGAAGCGCCATTGTCAATGCTAATATGGGCTAGCTGTGCAATAGGTTGAAGCCTCCCATTGGGCAAAAATATCGAGCTCTGTTTGACTTTATCTAGCGTTGAATTAGCCGCATCAGGATAGAGCATTCGAACTGAAGTTAATTGCTCTTTCTCATAAATATTGCCCACGATAACTCCAGCTAGTTGCGTTTGAAGTTGATTTTGAAAGTCGGATGGAGTAATTCCTAGTAAAGCTAGTTTTTTGTGATCAGGCTCAATATTTATGGATGGACCGGCAATCGTAATACCATTAAAAACATCAGCAGTTCCAGGCACTTGAGCTGTTAGATACGCAATCTTTCTTGCTAGATCTTTCAAGATGCCTACGTTGTCACCATAGACTTTAATTTCAATAGGTTGGGTAGCGCTCATGAGATCTCCTAGCATGTCTCCAATAACCTGACCGAAATCAATCTTTAAGGCTGGTTGTGATGCTTCTACTTTTTTTCGAATCTCATCAATAACCTCTTCAGTACTCTTTGATCTGCTCTTTTTTAACTGAATTAAATAGTCGCCATAATTAGGTTCAGTGATAAAAAATCCCATTTGAGCTCCTGTTCTTCTTGAATAAGTTTCGATCTCAGGGATGGATGGAAAAATCTTTTCAACCTCGCGCAACATTCGATCTGTTTCTTGCAATGATGTACCTGGTGGAGAGGTATAATCTAGCACGATACTTCCTTCATCCATCTCAGGCAAAAAGCCTGTTTGTAATTTGCCATAAACAAAAAACGCAGAAATAATAAGCAGGACGATAAAAGAGAAACTGATTAAAGGCCGATGTATAAAATATGAAATCCACTTTCCAGATGTTTTCTCTTTCTTGAATTTTTCAGTACGATCTAAATTAGAATTTTTAGAAAGCAATAGATAGTTTATCGGAAGTCCAATCCAAGTAACAAGAAATGAACAGACTAATGTGACCATCATGGTATTGGTGAGTATTTTAAAATACGCTCCAGCGACACCACTCAAGATAACAAAAGGCAGAAAGATTACAATCGTGCTAATTGATGAGCCTATCATGGCTGGTAATAGATATCCTATTGAACCCGTTAAAAGCTCCTTGGTAGGTTTATCAGGATACTCTTCATGCGTCCGATGTATCTGCTCAACAACCACGATTGCATCATCGATGATTAAGCCAATACTTGCAGCAATGGCACCCAGAGTCATGATGTTGAAATTATAGCCAATTAGGTAGAGGACCGTTAAGGTTAAAGATAAGGTAATAGGTATTGTTGCCAAGATGACGAAGCTAGACTTTAACGAACGAAGGAAAATAAAGGCAACAAGAATTGCCAGAATCAAACCAATCCATAGGCTATCATTGACGCTCTTGATTGAATCTTTTACGAAATCAGCTTGAACATAATACGGACTTAGCTTAACATCTTTGGGTAAAATAGTCTTATTTAGTTCGTCAATTTTTTGTTTAACACCATCGGTCACTTCAATGAGATTTGCATTGGGTTGCTTGATAACTGCCATAAGGATAGCCGCTTTCCCATTTGCATTCACTCTAACATATTGCGTCTGTTCAGCGATTTTCAGTGTGGCAATATCTTTTAATTGAATAACTCGCTTGCTATCATTGCTTAAGATTAGCTCTTCGAGCTCTTCAAGATTGTGAACATTCGCATCCGTGACGGTAAGGTATAAGCGATTATAATCGCTTAGATAACCATTGCTACTTATGAAATTTGTATTACTTAAAGCAGTTGAAATCTTGGCTGGTGTGATTCCTAAAGCTGCCATTTTCTGAGGTAGCAGCTCAATATGAAATTCTTTCGTCTTACCACCTACAACCCAAACATCTGCAACTCCTGTCGCCTGAGCTAAGAAAGGTTTAATGGTATAATTAGCAATCTGATTCAACTCAATGTTACTGCGAGACTTACCTTCAATTACATACCCGATAATCGGGAGAATGGATGGATTCATCTTCTCCACAGTTAGATTGGTGCCCGGAGGTAAATCGTTCTTAATTTGATTAATTGCCGACTCTATCTGACCTTTACTTAAGTCAATATCTGCACTCCAATCCATAAAAGCTGAGATTTCGCAATTACCTCGACTTGTAATGCTACGAACCGTTCTTAAATTTGGGACTTTTTTAATTGCATTTTCAAGAGGTTTGGTGACCGTTACCATCATCTTACCGATAGGCTGCAATCCACTATCAGCAATAATCTTTATCTTGGGAAAAGTCACCTCTGGGAACAATGAAGATTGCATCTTCGAGTAGCTGTATATCCCAGCTGCGAGAATGATAAACAAGACTATAACAACAGGATTCTTGTGCGATACAAAAAAATCTTTCATGGTCTTAAGGTTGCGTAATCGTTACAAAGGCAGTATCTGGTAATCCATATTGACCCTTGCTGATAATCTGCTCGTTGACTTTAAAAATAGGCGAAAGAATTTCAATTTTACGACCCGCCTTTAATCCAAGTTGAATAGGTGTCCGAATAGCAATGCTTTCATTTAAAAGTCTCATGACCCAATATTTTTCCATGGTTTCATCCGACAGAATACATGATTTATCAATGACTTGAGCATTCGGTTTAGTCTGAGTTGTGATCTGCACGACTACAGATAAATTTTCAGGTAACGAATTCTTTCCCACAGCTTTCACAAGATAGGATTGAGTCTGAGAAACTGGATCAATCGAGGCTAATTTCCCAGCTATCGTGCCAACTAAAATCGTCGAATCAGATAATATTATGGAACATTTTTTTCCTATTGAAACTAATTTGTTTTGCTCAAAAGGGACATTTAGACTAAATACAAAACTATTTAAGTCAGCTAAACTGCAAAGTTGATCACCATCACTGACATAATCATTCGTATGCTTATTGGCTTCGAGAACAATTCCTGAGGTTGGAGCTGTAATATTCTGTTCGCCTTTAAATGCTAATGATGAATCAGTTAAGGTGAGATGGCTAAGAGCTTCGCCTTCCTTTGTCCGTATGGTATATAGTAACTGTCCTACTTTGACTTTATCCCCTTGATTGACATGAGATTTCATAACGTAGCCGCTGATGTTGGAACGAATGCTATTTTTTCGCTGATAGGAGGAAACCGCATTGAAACTCACTGATTCACTGATCGAAGCATTTTCAATGCCCAAAACACTGACAGGAGTGGTAACTCTTGAAGATTTGTCAGCCTTTTCGTCCGAAGTAGTACCACACTGGTAGAGAAGAAAAATAACAAGAAGACTTAACGTTAAACGGATTATTTTCATTTTAAATAATTCAATTGATTAATAATCTGCATTTTATTATTTTCAGTAATTACTGAGGTTGCTTTTGTAGTGGTATAATTGTTCAATACTGTTATGAAATCTAAAAATCGCACTAGACCTGATTCAAGTTCTTTTCTATAAACCTCGATTAATTTCTCCTGATCAAGAAGTTGTTGCTCAATTTCAGCTGAAAGATTATTTGTTAATTCTAGTTGCTTAATCAATTGATCGGATTGAAGTTTGTATTGAGTGGAGTAAAAGTTTTTATAATAAATCCTTGTATTCTCAGCCAAGTCAATTTTTTTGAGCTGTAATTTTCGCTGCTTGCCATCATAGATTGGGACACTTAAATTGATACCTAGGCTAGTTCCAGCATTGTGCGGTAAATTCTGAGGGGTAATGCCGGTAAAACCTGCATCTGCAATGAAATTAACTTTCGGACGATAGGTCTGATTTAGCAGTAGTTTGCTATTTTTATTTTTCAAACTATCGATATGGAACTGCGCAAATACAGGTGAATTCTCTAGATTCTGCTTAGACACAGGCACTAAATTAGGTTTAGTTAATACAACGTTAGATTGATCTTTAAAACCACTAACTAAACTCAAAATACTTAAGTCGTTTTTGTACTGTATAAATGCCTGATTGATTGCGATAGACTGAGCACGAATGACAATCTGTAAATTCATATAATCAGTGACCTGATAAACCCCTTTCTCAACTAAGGCTTTTACCGTATTTTGTTCTTTATTTAGTAAATCAAAAATTGACTTGTTAAATTGATATTGTGCAAAATCATTGTAAGAAGTTAAATATTGCGCTGTGATTGATTTCTTAAGATCGATGAGAGTTATTTTAGCATTTTGCTTGACCGTCTGATTCAGTAATTCAATGGTTTGAAGCTGCTCTTGAATCCGTTTTTTCACAAACAGTGGTTGTGCTAAACTAACCAAAGCGGCATAGTTTCCACCATTTGTAATTGCATCGTCATAACCCCAGCCATTTCCAGAGGGGTAGTGAACAGCCTGCGTAACTTGATTAATTTGAGGCTTATAGGAAGCTATTAAAATCAAGCTATCTAACTTACTTGCTAACTTTTGGTTGTTAAAGTCAGCCAAAAATGGACTATTTTTTATACCTGATTCAATAAATGTTTCAAGCGGTTGAGCAAACCCCTTTGAACAGAAACCAAGTATTAAAAATAGTACAAAGATTACACTTCTTCTCATAGGGCTATGGACCAAATCATTCTTAAATTTAATGATGGTAAAGTTAAAAATATATCAATTATAGCATAGCTTAAAAAAACTAAATAGGAATTAGATTTAAATAATCTATTTGTATTGATTTGTTAGTTGTTTTGTCATCTAGACCTTTGAAATTTGCTATATTTGAGAATAATAGTGTAATGAAATCACACAAAAAAAACATGAAAAAAATTCTCATTTTTGCTTTCATCCTAATTTTGTCAGGAGTAAGTCATGCTCAAGAACAGGCTCCAGAAAAGCTTTCGCGTGGAAATGTTTTTAAATTCTTACCTATTAATATCCCATTTCAATCTCTTTCATTTGAATATGAACGGATGATAAATCCGAAGAATTCTTTTACCATAGGGGTTGGAATACCAACTCAAAAATCAATCATTGGCATGTTTGGATCAAACGAAACTTCTTCCTTAAAGACGGCCAATTTCAGTACCATGCATGTTCGTGCAGCGTATAGGCATTATACTGGTAAGAGTCAACTGCCGCGTGGATTTTATGTGGAGCCGTATGTAAAATACCAAGATATTAGCTGCTCAGCTGGTGTTTCTGGAACTGAAAGTCAATATTTTCAACCTTACGCGAGCGATTTATCGATCAAATTAAACACGATGAACTTTGGATTGCAGTTTGGCACGCAAATTCTTATAGCAAAGCGTGTTTCGTTGGATTTTTATTTCCTAGGCGTGGAAGCGGGATTTTTAAGAGGAGATTTATCAGGAACTGTCAAATTGACCAATTCAAATCTTCCATCTAATGCAGACCAAATACTTACTAGTGCAACGAATACGATTGTTTCCAATATAAACTCATCTAAAACAGATGTCTTACCTGCTTTTATTGGAAACAAAATAACAATAAGTCAAACTGGAAATCGAGTCAATGCAAAAATCAATGGAGTTCCCTATCCTTGGCTTCGTGCAGGAATAAGTCTAGGGATAGCTTTCTAGTGATTTTCTTATTAAGTTTCAAGCTCTATTCAGGTACGCAATTTATAATCTGAATATCCATTAACATTCCGGAGCAGCGACCCTTCAAAGAGGCACTTGAGCCCTCTTTTATTGCAGATAGCTTTGTTTTATATTTCACCACATCTAGGCTGTCAACAGAGCAACTTACCCCTTCCATCGCATCTTCTAGACTAATGACAATGCCATGATTTTCAAGTCTCCGAATGCTTTTGACAATCCCACTAACAGATAGAGCTTGATTGAGGTATTTTTTATTCGCTTCAACGTCATCTTTTTTAAATTGCGTGATGAGATCTGCTGCTTTGAGTGTATAAGAAGCTGTCTCGGTTGAGAGATTCCGATGCGGCATATTAAAGACGTAGTAGATCGAACTAAATGCAATGATTAGTCCAAGATTAAAAATCCATACAACGATACGAAGTGTCCGCTTTGAAGTCATAAAGGCAACTATTAATGGTAAGGGACAAACGTGGCATCTATTTTAAGAGCCACCTCTTTGGCTATCTTTTCTCGAACAGCAGAAGGAATTGGTATATTAAACTGTTCAGGTGTTATTTTCAATGTTGCAGAGGCCGCGATCTTATCTTTTCCTGGAGTAATCTGGGCTTGGAAAGTATATTCTTTGGTGACGCCATGCATGGTAAGATCTCCCTTAACATCGACGATTGCCATTTTATCGCTTGACCAGTCAATGATAGAGGTGATCTTTCCTTTAAAAGTGGCTTTGGGAAATTTTGGTGATTCAATATAATTTTCATTGAAATGCTCTTCCATAAGGGCTCTTCTAAATTTAAAGGAGGTGGTAAGCACCGAAAACTGCAGTGCATTTTTCTCAATGTCAATAACTGCTGTAGCCTGGCTTGATTCAGCAATAATGTCTTCAATCGGGGTTGAAGAGTTAAAATTAATCTTTGCATCCTTGGTAAGAAAAACCTTTTGAGCACTCAGATTAAAGGCTAAAAAGCCTAAGAAAGTTACGAGTATGAATTTTTTCATGATTTATTATTTTGTGAATGAGAATACTCTAGAGATATTAAATCCAAGATGAACCCCTGCATTACTCCAAGAGCCTGTTGTTTTGCCAATAAATCCGCCTTCGCGCATGGCCTGAGCATTGGTTAGCATAATCTGAAAAACATGACCTCCTGTTTCAATATCAATGCCAATGGAGAGCGGATTGTAATATTTTATAGCACCAGAATTAGGAGCATTTAACGCACTTTCGTTTGCCCGATAGACGTAAAAATATTCGACGTTCAAGGAGATTCGCTTCGAAAGTTTTAACCGACCACCTAAACCCAAAGAAAATAGATCATTCTTATCTAATTCGGATGGTACTAAGTTTCGATGAATATAGGTTGGAGCCAATTGAATAGAAAGATTATCACTGAACTTGCGGGCTAGTAAGATTTGCTGCACGTAAGAGGTTCGCGAATAGCTATTCGTATAATTCGGATCTAAATTAGATCCAATATATTCTGTACTTAACAAATATGACAATTGAATTGGCATATTACGAACGCCACTGCTTTGACGAAGTAAAGAGATCTTGCCAAATCCATCAACTGTTTTTTCATAGGTACTGCGGCCAATACCAACTTCTAACCAATCATTCTAAAGCTAAATGGATCGTCCCTTGGTCGAGACCCCAGAAATTATAGGAACCTGAATTAAGTTCGCCAAATCTGTGAGATACCCGAAACTCCAATTGATTTTTCTTCATTCGCTCAATCGAATGACCATTTACCACGCGGGTCGACTTAAAAGTCGCGGTAGCATATACTGTTTGGGGATTTGTCGATTTCGCTAACAAGCTATCCAAATCCTGACCTTTAGATTGAAAACTTAGCAATAAAAAAGAAGTAATAAGCAAAGCTTGAGAAAAAACAGTTTTCATTGGTTTAATTGTTAGGTGAGCCTTTAGTAATCCATGCTTGAATCATTGATATACTACAGTCGGTTAGTTTCAATCCACCTTTGGGCATGGGCGAATACCCAGCAGCTTGCTGGACAGTTCCTAATAATCTATCAGTATGTATTTTAACATCGGCATAGTCTTGAAGCTTTATTCCAGCACCACTAGAGGCAGCTGACGAATTTGAATGACAACCCAAACACTTAGATTGTAGGATAGGCTTTATATTAACTGAGAACTTGGTGGAATCTATGTTGCAAGTTGAAGTTAAAGCAGCTGGTTTGCCAAACAAGGCCTCTTCGCTATCGTAATAGCAACCGGCCAAAATGAAAAGAATGACTATTAATAATAGATTTTTCATAGGATAACTAATTCTGTTTTCCACCATTTGCTTTCCAAAGATCCAATTGGCGTAATTCACAACTTGTAATTTTATACCCTGGAGGCATCTGTATGGATGTCCCTTTGACGGCTGACAATAACTTTCCGTTGTCTAGATAAGTCTTAACATTCGCATAAGTATCCAACATGATCCCCTTCTGTGCACTTGATCCACTATGACAGGAGACGCAATTAAGTGACATTAAAGTAGAGATCTGATTGGCATAAGTCACCGTAGTTAATGTGTCACAATTTGAGGTACAAACGCTATTCAATGCCCCGTTTTTAATCCAATTGTAGATACTATCTTTTGAAGCTTGAGTTAACTTCGCATAGGAACTCGGAGGCATATTGTTATTAGCTACCACTGTATAAAGCCTACTTGAATTAGGAGACCCTGGATTTACCATGTTAGCCATTACTGAAGCATAACTTACAGTTACATAACCTTCTCTTGCAGATGCTTGATTGTGGCACCCAGTTGTTCCACAAGATGATAACAAAATCGGAAGAATATCACGTTGAAAACAAACAGCATCACTTTTAAGTCCAGTTGAACCTCCACCGGTTGTGCCCCCCGTTGTTCCACCGGTATTTGGAGGTGGGGTACAAACTGTATTTTTCGCACCTTGATCAATCCAAACCCTCACAAGAATTCGGTCATTTTCAGACAAGGCAGAATTCGGTGGCATTAATTGGGTAAAGGCTTTACCAGTAATAGCTTGATAAGCTTTGCTATTTTAAGCATTGTATGGGGTGACAGACTTCATGATGGAATTGTAATCAGCGTATGAATAACCACCTTTGGAATGTGTTCTATTGTGGCAACTTGCACAATTATTAACGAAGATCGGAGCAATCTCCGTATCAAAGCAAATGGTTCGAAGGGTCGAAACATTTAAACCATCATGCCTACACTGCACTTGAATTGCAATCAGAAGAATGGTCCCAAAGAAGAACAAAATAGATAATCTAAAGCTCTTTCTCATTTGTATTTCTTGGTATTTTAATCAATTTTAAGAATAAATACCGAAATTTTAGACAAGCAAATCAATTATTAACATTTGGATGATCATAAATTGAAATGGTTTGAAACAAGAGAAACAGAACGGTTGTTTTTTTAAATAATTGTCATCCAATTTATTGTTCATTAAATGACAAGTTAATTAATTGCTATTTGTAAAGGTTCTAAATTAATAATAGATGTTCTGAATAGGGATAATTGGGGAGTTCTCAATAGAGATCATCGCATTAATGATTCGAGCTTCGCTATATAAATGGAGGTCATCGGGAGATACTAGAACAGGAGTCACTAAACTTTCTTGTACATAACTTAGCAATCTAGTTCCAAGAAGCAATGGATTCAGCATCGAATACCAACGATTCTCTCGCAATAACACTAAATTAGCATAAAAGCTATCGGTCAAAAAACCATCTTTAACGATTAGGATATCATCGCATTCGCCTCTCTTGGAATACAATTCCCCAAGCTCTTCTCGGTTGGCATATTTGAAGCTGTAATCTATTAAGTTGTGATCGATGAGTTTTAGTGAATTAACCGCTCTCATTTGATAGTCGGAATAGGAGATATGCTCTATCTCATTTGAATAGGTAACCGTGCATTTAACTGTTGAATTGATTAAATCCTGTGGCACTTTTAAGTGATCAAAAAGATTTATAGCTATCTGATTACCAAAAAAATGGTGGCGCGTACGATTTAGCCGATTGGTGTGAAGGTCGATTCGTTCAAACAGGCCATTTTTGTAACAAATAGTCTCAATGAATTGGTACATAAACTTTATCGATTAGTTCCTGATATTCCTTTTCTGGATCACTATAGCAGGTTATTCCACCGCCGCTCTTAAAAATATAGTTTTGATCTGCTTTCTCAATATATCGAATCATAACAGCAGATTGCAAATTCTGGCCATCAAATATTCCAAATATTCCAGTATAGTAACCTCTTTCATAGTTTTCAGCCTTGTTAATAGATTCTAAGGTTTTTTTCTTTGGAGCTCCGCTGATAGACCCGGCTGGAAGCAATTTCGATAGAATAGTACCTAGGTTACTCTTGTAGTTCTCGGGTAGGCTTCCAGTTATTTCAGAACTTACTTGGATTAACGTTTTATCACTTGTCTGAACATGATTGAGAAACCTGAATTTCTCGACCTTCACATCCTTAGCAACTATCGACAAATCATTTCGGATCATATCCACAATGGTATGGTGTTCTGCGATCTCTTTAGGATCATTTAATAGTTCATTTTCCGCATTTGGAAGTGAGGCATCAATGGTTCCTTTCATCGGATAAGACGAGATCTTCCCATCGGTTATTGTCACAAATGACTCGGGTGAAAATACTACAAATTCATCGCCAAACAGAAGCTTATAAGGAGCCTGGCTTCTATGAAAAATCGTTGAGAGCGATAGGGAAGTTTTAATTGGTGTTGGAAAGGTTAGGTTGGTCAGAAAGGAGTTGCCTAACTTAATTTCAGTTAGTACTTTATCGTATGCCTCTTTGAATTTTTCATAAGACACTGGAAATTTTTCAAACGTAAACTTATCCTTGATTTCCGGCTCTTCTTGAAAGTTTTTCGTACTATTTAGGGTATATAAAATTCCTGCATCTGAAGCTTCTTCTAACGGAAAAACAATGGGCTTTTTCAATTCGAAATCAAGGATAAACAAGAAGGGCTTTTCTTGGTCACCCCATTCATTCATCCGTTGCACAAAATCATTGCAGGGAATCCTTTTCATACCGATTTCTTTAATATTCCTTCTTAGAGAATGATTTTAATTGATGAAGAAAATTGGATATTACAGTGTTTATCTAGTGACTTTCATACAAGTTAAATAGGGAAGAGCGGCCTAGAATTTTGAACATCCTATTTTAATTGACAAAGATACGATAAGGTGCAATAGTTGTTGCTATTTTTAAAAATGAACTTTAAATTAATTCTAATTCCATCAAGTAAAAAATAGGGTACATTGTGAAAATGGTTTTTAAAAGCAATTCTTTTGACCTACAGGATCTCTAAGGTTGAAAAAACAGTTGTTTTTGGATAAACAGTTTTTAATTACAAATAGTTCAACTAGTTGTATGATCGGCCCAGAGAAAAGTCTCAGATAATCTTGCAATAGCTAGAAAATAATTGAAGAAGGTTTGAAATGTTCAGACTTATTTTACGATTACATTAACATTGCACCCCGGCGTAGATTAATCAGAAGGCAATGGTTAAGGTGTGCTATGTTTTTAATATCTTCGCCAAACCGTTAACGAATGGCATTTTATGAAAAGATTATTTACCTATTTTATTCAAGGATTATTGTTGGTTGCCCCATTGGGAATAACTGTATTTTTTGTTTATCGAATTTTCATTCTTACAGATGGGTTACTCTCAGTCTATTTAGAGGAGCATTTCGACATTAAAACTCCTGGATTAGGCATTCTTATCATTTTCATTTTCCTTGTTTTGCTTGGAATGATTGGAGAAACAATCCTAGCACGGCCGATTAAGAAATTTTTCAATGGCATACTTCAGCGAACACCTTTTCTGAAGCTAATATACTCTTCGATAAACGATCTTTTCTCTGCTTTTATTGGAAAAGAACGAAAATTCCATCGTCCAGTTATGATCCTGCTGAATAAAGAAAATGACATTTGGAAAATGGGGTTTGTCACACAAGAAAAGCCCATCTTAGCCGATAAATCTGAATTAATTACAGTCTATTGCCCGTTTTCTTATGGTTTTGCAGGTGAATTATTCTTCGTTTCAGCTTCCAATGTTAAAGATTTGGATGTTGCACCTACTGAGGCAATGAAATTTATTGTCTCAGGTGGTGTCTCGGCAGGTGACTTTAATCCAAAAGCAAATTAAGGATTGTTTCTTTTTTTTATGGTCTGATGGATATTCTTGTCTGTAGATAAACTTCTAACTTTCTTTTCTTTGTTTACAGAATGTTCCTTTAGTTCGACATCTTTCTTGCTCTGAACTTCTGAAACTGAATTCTGATTTTTCTGCTGTTCTAGCTTCTTAGCTTGCTTTAAATCTTTTGAGGTCTTCGTAGGTTTCTGAATGCTTAAAGATCCATAACTGGGACTCAAAGTCAGGATAAATAAAGCAAGAATTGAAAGAGTAAAAATCTTTTTCATGATCTTAATTTTAAATTGTTATAAAAAATGCTGACGACTAAATTTCCTTTTCTGAATTTACACAATTAAAAGGAATTAAGTATGTTTATTTTGACAGTTAGAAGGTTTTTTTAGTTTAATTTTAATTTTTATTAAGTCGCGCTTTATAGTTATTAAAAATCTAATATTGAAAATATTAAAAAAAATTATGACGTATAAATATGGTTTATTAGAAACGTAAGTCTGTCAAAATTTCAGAGTTTAAATTTTTGGCTAGAAATTTGATAGATTTATATTAAATATAGTTACTACTAAAAAATAAAGTTATGATCGGAAGTTGGATTATTTTTATTGTTTTCGCGTTAGCTAGTTGGCTTATCAGTCATCAACTTAAACGTCGGTTTGAAGAGTATTCACTAATCCCAACATCAAACGGGATGTCAGGTCGGGAAGTAGCTTTAAAGATGCTTCAAGATTTTGGAATTCAAGGTGTTAAAATTGAGTCGGTCGAAGGTCAACTAACAGATCATTACGATCCGACGACCAAAACAGTTAATCTTAGCGAAGATGTTTATGAGGGTCGCAGTGTTGCAGCTGCAGCAGTGGCAGCCCATGAATGCGGTCATGCCTTACAACATGCTGCTGCTTACCAATGGCTTGGATTACGATCTGGACTCGTTCCGATGGTAAGCTTTGCATCTCAATGGATGCAATGGATACTGCTAGCAGGGATTTTAATGGTTAACTCTTTCCCTGGAATCTTGCTGGCCGGAATAGTCTTATTTGCTTTAACGACCTTATTCAGCTTTATCACCTTGCCAGTAGAGATTAATGCCAGTCATCGGGCACTTGTTTGGATTAGAACTTCTGGTGTGACCAATGCTCAGACACAAGAAAAGGCTGAAGATGCTCTAAAATGGGCTGGATATACATATATCATTGCCGCTTTAGGCTCGCTGGCAACGCTTTTGTACTATGTTATGATCTATCTAGGAGTACGAAGAGACTAAAAAAGTAGCTTATAAAAAAAGAGGTGGGCAGTCTAACGAAATTTTTCAGACTGCCCACTTTTATTTTTAAAAGAGGTTATTGATATAATCACGCTCCGGATCAATTGGAAATTGAACATCCATAGCAAAACTTGGATGACGTTTGATCCACTGACCACGGGTGAAATCAGGGAAGTCGACGAGTTCACCGCCTCTAGCAACCGACATCTCAGACAAAGCTGAAACAGCGCTCCAGGCTGCAGCATCGTAAGCATCTAATGGGACTTGTCTTTTGTGGCGAACAGTATCGTAAAAGTCACTAAGCATAATAAAATCCATTCCACCATGCCCCGCACCTAATGCTTTGCCACCTTTTTCGCGCCAATATTGATGGTCGTACTTTTGAAGCCAAGGTTCAGCTTTATCCCATTGATGTGGTTGAGATTGTCCTTCAATGTAGATTTGCTCGCCAGCATCTTGCCAATCGCCACCTCCTTCGCCTTTCCAAAGTCCATTGGTTCCTTGAACTCGGAAGCCCAACGAATAGGGGCGCGGTAAATTTGTATCGTGGGTAACAATAATTGTTTCGCCGTTGGCACATTTTATCATCGAAGTGACGATATCTCCCGAATTAAACGTTAAGGGCTCTAGGCTATTATCATTTTTGGAGTGATCTTTGATATATTTTTTTAGTCCTCTTGACTTGGTGGCCATTGAGGCAATATTCAAGAATCTGTTTCCACGATTGATATCAAGGTATACACCAATAGGACCAAGACCGTGAGTGGGATACAAGTCACCATTGCGCCGAACAGAATGAAGGCCTCTCCAGTTGGCTTCACTTCTGGCGTTTTTGCCAATTGTTAGAACCTCATTTTTGAAATCAAATTTTACGCCGCGTAGATCATGCTCGTAACCACATCGACAATGAACAAGTTCACCAAAAAGATTCTTTCTCACCATGTTAAGAATAGCCATCACATCTCTTCGGTAGCAGACATTTTCCATGATCATAACCTGATTACCAGTTTGTTCATGAACATTCACAAGGTCCCAGCACTCTTCTAAAGTATTGGCAGCCGAAACTTCAACACCTGTATACGGAACACCAGCTTTCATCGAAGCAATAGCCATTGGAACATGCCATTCCCAAGGAGTAGCTATAATGACTGCATCGAGTTTTTCATTTTTCAACATCTGCTCGAAAGCGCGATCACTGCCAGTATAAGCTTTGGCTGGTTTATGTCCATTTTTAGAAAGCAAGCTCTGAACATTATCGATAGCCGCTTGACTGATATCGCATATTGAAACTATTTCAAGACCACCAACGGTAATTGAATCGTGCACATGGCCGGTGCCACGACCACCAATACCAATAAATCCAACTCTTACAATACTTGGATCTGAAGATTCACTAGCTTTTGTTTTGGACTTGTGTCGCCCAAATGCTGCGGCATCAGTTAAGGTTAGTCCTGCAATTCCAGCACCAGCGATGGCACCGGTTTTGACAAATTCTCTGCGGCTTTTTTTCATGCTAATTGATTTAGTTTATGAATTTAGATAAAGTTCAAATAGCAGAAGCTTAAATAGAACCTTTAAATTTAGTTAACATATGTTGGCAGTCATTTAATTCGGCTGTAAAAATGTCTATTCAAAACCAGATAATAAAATGTTTGGATAACTTTGCGACGTTAAATTTAAAAATAAATTCATATGAAAAAAAATGTTCTCGTGCGCAAGGCGGGGCGTGTTTTAACTTTCAAAAAATTTGGACGAAAGGGATTCTCGATTTTTCAGAGTCTTAATCGCGTGGTGAAGATTGGGAGCTTAAGTGTTGCTTACCTATTATTTGCCATACCTTCAAATGCTGAAAGAAACATGTTGATAGCCGGTCACGACACCCTTAACGCCATTCGAGATGTGGCTGTTGATGAGGTGATTGTGAGTGCACAGCGCGTTCCTGTGGCCATATCACAGGTTGCTCGCGTAGTTAAAGTTATTGGAAAAGAAGAGCTGCAATCGGCTCCGGTGCAAAGTCTTCAAGACTTGCTTAGGTATGCCTTAGATGTCGATGTTCGTCAGCGGGGAAACCTAGGAGTGCAAACCGATTTAAGTATTCGCGGAGGATCGTTTGATCAGGTCTTAATTTTGCTCAACGGAATTAATATCAACGACCCGCAAACGGGACATCACTCTCTAAATCTTCCCGTTAGTTTTGATGCGATTGACAAGATCGAAATATTAGAAGGACCCGCCGCTCGGATTTATGGTCCAAATGCTTTTAGTGGAGCAATAAATATTATCACGGGTACCGACACCCGTTCGAACCTCAAAGTTCAACTCTCCAAAGGACAGAATAATTACCACGATCTGGGTGCATCTGCGACAATCGTCTCAGGAAAAGTTAAAAACTTCTTCTCTGTCGATAATCGCGCGTCTGATGGATACATTAAAAATACCGACTTTAACCTTACCGACGCCTTTTATCAAGGAAGTGTAAAAACGAAGATAGGTGATTTGAATTGGCAATTGGGAAATTCTTCCAGAGGATTTGGAGCCAACAGCTTTTATACTCCCGCTTATCCTGATCAATACGAGCAAGTTAAGACTACTTTTGCCTCTGTAAAACTGGAGACTAATACAAAAATCCATTTTACCCCCTCCATTTACTGGAGGAGAAATCAAGATCACTTTGAGCTTTTCAGGTATCCAGAGCTTATACCATCATGGTATAAGACGGACAACTACCACCTAACAGATGTTTATGGTGCTAACCTCAATGCCTGGTTTGCTACTTCATTCGGCAAAACAGCCTTCGGAGCCGATTTTAGACAAGAAGATATTTTGAGCAACGTTTTGGGAACGCCCCTTGGTACACCAATTAATGTGCCTGGTGAGAGTGGCCATACGTTTAACAAATCAGATGAACGAAAAAATATTAGCCTTTTTGCTGAGCACTCCATTACCTTCAATAAAATCAGGATATCTGCAGGTGCTATGGCAAATTCAAATACGCAATTAGGTTCTAGCTGGAGCTTGTTTCCTGGGGCCGACCTAAGTTATTCTATTACCAATCAATACAAATGGTACTCGTCGGTAAACTCCTCTTTGCGAATGCCAACTTTTACAGACTTGTATTATTCAAGTGCTACTAATATTGGAAATGCCTCGCTTAAGCCAGAGAAAGCATTTGAAGCAGAGACCGGTTTTAAATACCAGTTCGAAGGAATCGAAGGTCATTTATCGTATTTTCATCGAGATGGTACTGACATCATAGACTGGGTTAAAAGACCTTCAGACAACGTCTGGTATGCAGAAAATATTACCTCGCTGAAGACCGATGGACTTGAATTTTCAGCTAAGATAAATCCTAGTAAGTTATTGAATCATAAGATCTTTATTCAATCTGTAAATTTCTCAATGTCTATACTAAATCAAGGTAAGCAATCTGGTATCTATTCCTCTAAATATGTCTTAGATTATTTAAAGAACAAGATCAATTTAGGATTGACGCACAAGATAGCGAGAAACCTATCAGCTAATTGGCAGTTTTCGTACCAAGATCGGAATGGCACATACACCTATTGGGATGGATCAAGATATGGTGCTGAAACTGCCTACAAGCCATTCGTATTAGTTGATACACGAATTCAATACCAACCAAAGAGAATGACTTATTATTTAGAAGCAGCCAATTTATTTGATCAGAAATACACAGACTTTGGAAATGTTTCTGAGCCAGGAAGATGGATTAAGTTTGGAGTAATCCGGAAATTTAATCTTTAATTAAACAGACTGGCTTAGCCAATTTTATTGTCAAGGATTGAAAAAGTATTATCTTCGGCGATCGTAAAAAAATAAAGAAACGTATTTATGTTAAAAGGAATCTTAGCCATTTCAGGACAACCAGGTCTATTTAAAGTTATTTCAGAAGGTAAAAACAGTGTTGTCATTGAATCATTGCTTACTGGCAAAAAGTCGACTGCTTATGCTGATGCGAAAATGAGTGCCTTAGAAGATATAGCGATCTATACGATTATCGAAGATGTCCCCTTACGTGAGGTATTGAAAAAGATATCAGACAAAGAGATTGGCGGAGTTTCTATCTCAACGAAGTCATCACCTGATGAATTCAAAAAATATTTCGAGACCGTTCTTCCTGATTACGATAAAGAGAGAGTTTATGTTTCAGACTTAAAAAAAGTAATCTCGTGGTACAACCTTTTGCATGAAAAAGGGTTGTTGAACTTTGAAGAGCCGAAAGAAGAGGTTGCCGAAGTAACAGATGTACCTGCAAAAAAGACAAAAGCTAAAAAATCAGAATAAATCTGTCATACACCAAATTTAAAAAGAGCGGGAATTATTCATTCCAGCTCTTTTTATGTCTGAATTAAATAGGGTAGTTACTTAAATTTTCTGGTCTATAAATTGATTTATGTTGGCTTCAATTCTAGATCCTGCACTTGCTACATTACCTTTGATAAACTTATCTCCTGTGATATTTTCATATAACTCGATATAGCGCTCCGAAATCTGGCTCACAATCGCTGGTGTCATCTCAGGTACTTTCTGTCCTTCTAGACCTTGAAAACCATTCTCTATCAACCATTGACGCACAAACTCTTTTGAAAGTTGTTTCTGATCTTCACCTTTAGCCAAACGATCGGAGTAGCCTTCCAAATAAAAGTATCGAGAAGAGTCAGGTGTATGGATTTCGTCAATGAGGTAAATCTGATCGCCTTTTTTTCCGAATTCATATTTAGTATCCACCAAGATAAGTCCTTTTTCGGCTGCCATCTCAGTGCCTCTTTGGAAGAGCGCTCTGGTATATTGCTCAAGTATCACATAATCCTCTTCTGCGACTAGTCCTTGTCTGATAATTTCTTCTCTAGAGATATCTTCGTCGTGACCTTCCGAGGCTTTAGTCGTTGGGGTAAGAAGCGGTTCAGGGAACTTCTGACTTTCCACCATACCATCAGGCATTTCAACGCCACATAAAACACGCTTACCTGCACGGTATTGTCTCCAAGCATGACCAGTTAAGTAGCCTCTGATAACCATTTCAACTTTAAAAGGTTCGCAAAAATGACCCACCGTAACCATCGGATCTGGAGTGGCTATCTTCCAATTTGGAACAATGTCTGAAGTAGCATCTAAAAATTTAGCAGCAATTTGGTTTAAAACTTGTCCTTTAAACGGAATTCCCTCTGGCAAAACAACATCAAAAGCTGAAATTCGATCCGTTACAACCATCACGAGATAGTCGTCGTTAATATTATACACATCTCTAACTTTTCCTTTGTAAAAGCTTTGCTGTCCGGCAAATGAAAAATCGGTTTTAACTATTGCATCACTCATGTTTTTTTAATTTAAACGTTATTAATAATCTTCATTGTGTAAAATATTGTATTGATCATAGGCTTCCACAATATCTTTTACTAATCGATGTCGAACGATATCGCTCTTATCAAAATGAATGGTTGAAATTCCTTCAACACCTTGAAGTATTTTTAAGGCGAGGATTAAACCAGAATGCTGCTTACGCGGCAAGTCAATTTGAGTCACATCACCAGTGATAATATATTTTGTATTTAACCCCATTCGGGTTAAGAACATTTTAAGTTGTGGAATGGTTGTGTTTTGTGCTTCATCAAGGATAACAAAGGCATTGCTTAGCGTTCTTCCGCGCATAAAAGCTAAAGGTGCAATTTGAATGACGCCATCTTTAAGGTATTCCTCTAATTTCTTTGGTGGAATCATGTCCAATAGCGCGTCATAAATAGGCTGAAGATAAGGATCGATCTTCTCTTTTAAGTCGCCTGGTAAAAATCCAAGATTTTCCCCCGCTTCAACGGCCGGTCTGCTGACGATGATTCGTTTGATTGTTCTATTTTTAAGTGCGCCAATGGCTAAGGCAATTGCAACATAGGTTTTCCCTGTGCCTGCAGGTCCAATTGCAAAGACTAGGTCATCTTTTTTTGCACCGTCAACAAGCTTTTGCTGATTTTGGGTTCTGGGACGAATCGGCTTACCATTATTTGCAAAGACCAAAACATCACTTGCATTCAACAGACTTTGTTCAATCGAGTTGATATCGTCCATCATGATCTGATGAATAGTCTCATCAGATAAGGCGTTAAAATGATAGTAATGTTCAATGATCAGTTGAAACTTACGGATAAACTCACCGACTTCCAATTCCTCGCCTTTAACTTTAATCGTGTGACCCCGAGCCACCACAAGAATTTTGGGACAATACGATTTAATCAACTCCATTTTGGAGCTTCTAACACCGTAAAATTCGGTGGGTTCTATCCCTTCTAACGAAAAAGTATGCTCGATCATATAGTTCCTTAAATGCTGTTACAAAATAAACATTTTTTTGAACTTGACCCTAAAAACAGTTGTCTATTCATCAATAATTTTAAACATATTAGCCCCTTAATAAGTTCAATTCAAAAGAACAGAAATTTTGAACTCGATTGAGTTCAATTCCATTTATCCAATTGGAAGTTAATTCAATTTATTACCTTCGCTATCCTAAAATAATCTGTCGTGAACAATAGAAAAGAGCAGTTGGAGTCATTTGAAAAACTCCTTGATATTATGGATGAGTTAAGGGAGAAATGCCCTTGGGATAAAAAGCAGACCTTTGAAAGCTTGCGAAGGCTGACCATTGAGGAAGTTTACGAATTGGGTGATGCCATTTTAAAAAATAATTTAAACGAGCTAAAGAAAGAGCTTGGCGATCTTTTATTACATATTGTCTTCTATGCGAAGCTTGGATCAGAGGTCAATTCGTTTGATATTGGAGACGTAATCACTCAATTAACAGATAAGTTGATTTACCGCCATCCCCATGTTTTTGGAGATATTTCGGTTGCCGATGCAACAGAGGTGGAACAAAATTGGGAAGCCTTAAAATTAAAAGAGAAGGGAAGGAGTAATCGAGTTCTTGAAGGCGTTCCCGCTGCATTACCAGCTTTAGTTAAATCCAATAGGATTCAGGAGAAAGCTCGCGGTGTAGGCTTCGATTGGGAAGTAAAAGAACAAGTGTGGGATAAAGTAAAGGAAGAGCTTGTAGAATTCGAGTTGGAGATGAAAGCAGGAGAAGTAGTTAAGATGGAGCAAGAGCTAGGCGATTTGATCTTTTCACTCGTTAATGTGGCTCGACTTTACGATATTGATCCGGAAAGTGCCTTAGAACGGACCAATCAGAAATTCATACGACGGTTTAATTACTTGGAAGAGCAGACTCTACTAAAGGGGCAATCCCTGCACGATCTTACCCTAGCTGAGATGGATGTGCATTGGGAAGCAGCTAAGCTATTAGAGAAGAAAATGTAAAAAGAAAAAAGCGACTATTGGTCGCTTTTTTCTTTTTCAATCAATACCGGCTCCTGAGGAACTATGCGAACAGCAATCTTCTCCTTGGTTTCGTCCAAATCTATCTGAATAATATCTCCTTCCTTGACCGTGTTTCCAATGATTGACTCTGCCATCTCATCTTCAAGATATTTTTGAATCGCACGTTTTAATGGACGAGCACCAAATTGAGGATCGAAACCTTTATCAGCAATAAAATTCTTGGCAGCTTCGGTAATTTCAAGCTTATATTTCAGAGCCTCTACGCGCTCGTAAAGCCCTTTTAATTCAATATCAATAATTTGTTCAATGTCTTTCTTCTCGAGTGGATTGAAAATTATAACATCATCAACACGATTTAAAAATTCAGGAGCAAAGGCGCGCTTTAAGGCTTTCTCAATAACGAATTTTGCATATTCATTCTCCTCTTCAACAGTCTTACGAGTAGAGAAACCAACACCTTGTCCGAATTCTTTAAGCTGGCGTGTTCCAATGTTAGAAGTCATAATAACAATGGTATTTCTGAAATCAATCTTACGACCCAGACTATCCGTTAAGCGACCCTCATCCATCACTTGTAATAAGATATTGAAAACATCCGGATGTGCTTTTTCAATCTCATCTAAAAGAATAACAGCGTATGGTTTGCGTCTAACTTTTTCTGTTAGCTGACCACCTTCTTCATACCCTACGTATCCTGGAGGAGCTCCAACTAAGCGAGACACAGAGAATTTCTCCATGTATTCAGACATATCAACGCGAATAATGGCATCGGCTGTATCGAATAGATACTTCGCTAGAACTTTTGCAAGCTGTGTTTTTCCGACCCCAGTTGGACCAAGAAAGATAAACGAACCAATTGGCTTGTTTGGATCTTTTAGCCCAGCACGGTTTCGTTGAATAGCTTTTGTGATTTTCAGTACAGCATCATCTTGTCCTATGATGTTTAGCTTCATATCGTCAAACATATTCTGCAGTCTTTTACCTTCAGCTTGGGCAATACGCTGAACAGGAATACCTGACATCATGGCTACAATATCGGCTACTTGTTCTTCACCAACTACCTCACGATGACTCTCAAGTTCTTTTTCCCAAATCTCTTTCTCTTTTTCGACAGAAGCAAGCAGGTTTTTTTCTTGGTCTCTATAGCTAGCAGCAAGCTCAAAATTCTGACTTTTTACAGATTGAATCTTTTCATTTCTAGCAACTTCTATATCTTCTTCAAGCTTTAGAATCTTTTCAGGAACAGTGATGTTCGTAATGTGTACTCTTGACCCTGCTTCATCTAAAGCATCAATTGCTTTATCAGGCAAATGACGATCTGAGATATAGCGAGTGGTTAATTTAACGCAAGCCTCAATCGCTTCATCGGTATAGGTTACGTTGTGATGATCTTCGTAACGTTCTTTTATGTTGTGTAAAATTTCAATCGTCTCTTCAACGCTCGTTGGCTCGACCATAACTTTCTGGAAACGTCGCTCTAAGGCGCCATCTTTCTCGATATGCTGACGATATTCATCTAAAGTTGTCGCTCCAATACATTGAATGTCTCCGCGTGCCAAGGCAGGTTTAAGCATGTTCGCAGCATCTAGAGAACCGGTGGCACCACCAGCGCCTACAATGGTGTGAATCTCATCGATAAATAAGATGATATTATCAACCTTTGCTAACTCATTCAAAATCGCCTTCATACGCTCTTCGAACTGACCTCTATATTTTGTGCCTGCAACGATGGAAGCCAAGTCTAGACTGATGACTCGTTTTTCGAATAATACTCGCGATACTTTCCGCTGAGAAATACGCAAGGCTAGCCCTTCAACGATGGCCGATTTTCCAACGCCTGGTTCACCAATTAAGACTGGATTATTTTTCTTCCGCCTGCTTAATATTTGCGCAATGCGTTGAATTTCTTTCTCTCTTCCAACAATTGGATCCAAACTGCCTTCAATAGCTGCTTTCGTAATGTCGATGCCAAAATTATCCAATACTGGAGTGTCAGTCTTGGGAGCAGCAGTTGCCTTTGAAGCCGATGAACCACCAGAGGCGCTACCACCTTTGCCGAACATATCATCGCCTTCATCGCTATCTTCAGGGAAATCAGACTTATTCTCAATCTTAGAAAGCTCTTCTATTTTCATCTTAATATCTTCATAACCAAGATTATTTAACTTGAATATAGAGCTTATTAAGCCTTGCTTTTCTTTCAGAATTGCCAGAAGTAAATGTCCAGTGTTTACAATATTTTCGTTCATCGCACGGGCTTCTAGGAAGACTAATTTTAAAACTTTTTCAGTATTTTTTAAAAGCGGAATGTTGGCCTCCAATTGCAAGGATGACTCTTTGCGAATTTGTAATTCTAAATCTTTACGCATCGACATATAGTCCAGTTGTAATTTATTCATTACGTCAATCGCAATACCTTCTCCATCCCTAATAATACCTAGGAAAAGATGCTCTGTTCCAATATAATCATTTCCCAAACGTATTGCTTCTTCTCTGCTATAGGAAAGTACATCTTTAATACGGGGAGAGAATTTTGAATCCATATTCAATAAATGGTTTGTATGTTGTTTTATGAACTGCTTTATTTCGGCACTAAATTACAGAATTATTCACAATATATCATCATTAATCTATGTTAAATGAATTTTAAGAAAGTAACCAATATTATCCTATTTAACTATAAAACAATATATTGCAACATTTAATTTGAATAACTTCAGGTGAATGAAAAATGGGAAAGTCCTGTCTTTCAAATCATTATTCTAATGTGTTTTAGCAAGGGATAAAAAGTCTAATTTGGTTATGATTTACGATATAATTTAGTATTTTTGTAAGACTTTTTACAATTTAAACAAAACAAGGCATATATGTCTGATTCAGAGAGAATTATACAGATAAACATTGAAGAGCAGATGAAAACTGCCTACATCGATTATTCGATGTCGGTGATTGTATCAAGAGCACTTCCGGATGTCCGTGATGGACTTAAACCTGTGCATCGCAGGGTTTTATATGGTATGAGTGAGTTAGGCAGTGCGTCTAATAGACCCTATAAAAAATCGGCAAGAATAGTGGGAGAGGTGCTTGGTAAGTTTCATCCCCATGGTGATTCTTCGGTTTACTTTGCAATGGTTCGTATGGCCCAAGAGTGGTCCTTGCGTTATCCATTAATTGATGGCCAGGGTAACTTTGGTTCTGTCGATGGAGATAGTCCCGCTGCCATGCGTTATACCGAAGCACGTTTAAAAAAATTAGCAGAGGAAGCACTTGCAGATTTAGATAAGAACACGGTTGATTTTCGTCCGAACTTTGACGAAACACTTCAGGAACCGACTGTCTTGCCAACGAAATTTCCAAATCTATTAGTAAACGGAACTTCTGGTATTGCAGTTGGTATGGCAACAAATATGCCACCTCATAATCTGTCAGATACGATCGATGCAATTGTCGCCTATATTGCAGATAACAACATCGAGATTAGTCAATTAATTGACATTGTAAAGGCTCCAGATTTTCCTACAGGTGGAATAATCTATGGCTATGCAGGTGTTAAAGAGGCCTTTGAGACAGGGAGAGGACGGATCGTTGTTCGTGGCAAGGCGGAGATCGAGTCGGTAGAGAGCGGGCGTGAGAAGCTTGTAATCACGGAGATTCCTTATATGGTTAATAAGGCCGAATTGATTATCAAAATTGCCGATTTGGTCAACGAGAAGAAGATCGAAGGTATTTCAAATATTAATGATGAATCAGATCGTACTGGAATGCGCATCGTGGTCGATATTAAACGCGATGAGATGGCCAGTGTGGTTCTGAATAAATTATACAAGTTTACGCAGCTACAGACTGCCTTTAACGTGAATAATATTGCGTTAGTCAAGGGGCGTCCGCAGATGCTTAATCTTAAAGACCTGATTCACTATTTTGTGGAGCATCGTCATGAAGTGGTTATTCGTCGCACACAATATGATTTAGAGCAGGCTGAGAAAAAAGCACATATCTTAAGAGGACTTATCATCGCAATCGATAATTTAGATGCAGTTATTAACCTTATTCGTAGTGCGAAAACACCAGATGAAGCTCGTGATGGCTTGATTTCTAATTTCGAATTGGATGAGATTCAAGCAAAAGCAATTTTGGAACTTCGTTTGCAGAGACTTACGGGTCTAGAACGCGACAAGATTCATGCAGAATATGAAGAACTTCGTAAACACATCGAATACTTAAAAGAAATTTTAGCTGATGAGTCTATTCGAATGGGCATTATTAAAGATGAGCTAATCGAGATAAAATCTCAATATGGTGATTCTCGCCGAACGGAAATTGTTTATGCTTCTGAAGAGTTTAATCCAGAAGATTTCTATGCGGATGAAGAGATGGTGATTACAATTTCCCATTTAGGATATATTAAACGGACGCCATTAAGTGAATTCAGAACACAGGCTAGGGGAGGAACAGGTTCTAAAGGATCGAGCACGCGTGAGGAGGATTTCTTAGAGCATATGTTTATTGCAACCATGCACAACACGTTGTTGCTGTTTACTGAAAAAGGGAAGTGCTTCTGGCTCAAGGTATACGAGATCCCTGAAGGTACGAAAGCTTCTAAAGGTAGAGCCATTCAAAACCTACTCGGCATAGAGGCTGATGACCAGGTTCGTGCCTATATCAATGTAACTTCTTTAAAAGACGAAGAGTATATCAACAATAACTATATCATTCTTTGTACCAAGAAGGGTGTAATCAAGAAAACACCTCTTGAGGCTTATTCACGTCCGCGCCAGAATGGTGTTAACGCAATCACAATACGTGAAAATGACCAATTGATTGAAGCTCGCTTAACAAATGGTAACAATGAAATATTGTTGGCTATAAAATCAGGTAAAGCGATTCGTTTCCATGAGAAACATGCTAGAGCTATTGGTCGTACTGCATCTGGAGTTAGAGGAATAAGTCTGGCCAATGAGCAAGATGAATTAGTTGGTATGATTTGTGTTGAGAATGACCTAGAAGATGTATTGGTAGTCTCTGCACACGGTTATGGTAAACGTTCAAAAATCGAAGACTATCGAATCACAAACCGAGGTGGCAAAGGGGTGAAAACCATTAATGTAACCGAGAAAACTGGTTCTTTAGTTGCCATTAAAAATGTAACCGACAAAGACGATTTGATGATCATCACACAAGCTGGAGTGACAATTCGACTTCCGATTTCAAAAATTAGAATGACCGGTCGAGCTGCACAAGGCGTTAAGCTAATCAACCTTAGAGATGACGATTCAATTGCATCAGTCGCTAGGGTAGAGGTAGAAGAGGGTGAGGAGCTGGATTCTGAAGAAGCTGAATTACCAGAATCGGAAGAAGAGACACCTGAAGTTGAGTTAGATTAAGGTTTGCTTATTCAATAATATTAAAAATTTTAATTTTTAGTTTGATATTTTAGAATTAACTGTTAACGCAAAAACACAATATGACTAAATTATTTATCACAACAACGCTCGTATTATTTAGTGTTCTGACTTTTGCTCAGAAAGGAAAAGTTTCAAGTGCATTGTCCTACAAAGAATCTGGAAGGCTTGATAAAGCTTGGGAAACTATTAAAGAAACCTTAGATCCAGCCAACCCAAAAGCAGAAAAAACAATCAATTGGAATGGAGCTTGGCAAGCGCGCGGAGAGATTATCGAAGCGATCATACTTTCTAAAGATGAGAAATATAAAAACCTCGTTGCAGAACCAGTAGAGGAAGCCTTCAAATCGTATATGAAAGCGATTGAATTGGATGAAAAAGGTGGTAATCCACTTATTAAGCTGAAATTAGTCTCTTTTTCAAATGTGCTAATTAATGCTGCAGTAACTGCCTTTCAAGCCAATGCTTTTGACAAGGCAACCGATTATTTTGAAAAGAAATTGCTAATTGACAAGCTGCCACTTTTCAAAACTGAAAGTACCATTGATACTGCCATCATCTACAATACAGGGTTGTCTGCAATGAATGCAAAACAATATCCGAAAGCAATCAAGTATTTCACCGAGTGTACCAAGTATGGTTATAACACTGATGCACCATTTTCTCAGATTATTAGCGCTTATCAACTGCTAAAGACCAAAGAAGACACCGTTGCATCTGTTGAAGTGATGAAACAAGGATTGGCGAAATACCCAAGTGCTCAAAGCATTAACGTACAACTAATTAACTATTATATTCTGACTCATCGTGATAGTGTAGCGATGCAATACCTCGATAAAGCCATCGCAAAAGAGAAAGATAACGTATCATTCTATTTAGCGAAAGGTGTAGCCCTAGACAGGTTAAAACGTACCGACGAGGCTATTGAAGTTTACAAACAAGCGATTGCGGTAAAACCCGAATCAGCAGATGCTTATTATAACATCGGTGTTATATATTTCAATCGCGGAGTCAAACAATTTGACATCGCCAATAGTGTCCCAACTTCAGACCTAGTGCGTTACGATGCAGAAAAGAAAAAAGCAGATGAACTTTTTGCAAGTTCTGTGCCATACCTTGAAAATGCAGTCAAATACAATCCTACCGACACCTACATTGCTGACCAGCTTAAAGGGTTATATTACCGACTAAAGATGATGGATAAATACAATGCTTTAAATAAGAAGTAAAAATAGAGAGGGTTAATTTCCCTCTTTATTTTAATGTATCATATTTAACATAATATTAATTATAAGACAGAATTTGCAAACAGAAAAATAGGGGTATAAATAGCCATGAGAAACGATAAAAATAACCAATTAGATCACGAATTTAAACAATTATAGTAATTTAGGCGTTACGTATTCAAAAAGACTAAATATGAACTATCTCTATTTAATACTAGTGGTAATTGGCTTAAATCTAAATACACAAGTTATGTCGCAAGATAAATCAGGCTCACAAGAGTTAAAAATCAAACAAGTGGCACCCAAGGTGGTAAAAACTGCTGATGAGTGGAAATCCATACTAACTCCGCTAGAATACGAGGTTACGCGGAATAAAGGGACCGAGAGGCCATTTACAGGACAATATTTCGACTTCTATGAGAAAGGTAACTATATGTGCTCAAATTGCAGTGCATTTCTATTTGATTCTGATTCGAAATTTAAATCTGGATGTGGTTGGCCTAGTTTTAGTGCCGTAGCCGATACTAAGTCTATCAACGTCATTGTTGACAAGAGTCATGGAATGTTTCGGACAGAAATTACGTGTTCCAATTGCGATGCTCATTTAGGTCACGTATTTAACGACGGTCCACCGCCAACAGGATTACGCTACTGTATCAATTCGGTATCTATCAAATTTGTAGCTGCTACCAAAAAATAAAAGACTGAAATTTCAGTCTTTTATTTTTTTATTCAATTGTGCGAGTGATATATACGCTGTAATCTTTTAAGATTGGCTTATAATCTAGGTGAAATAAGGGTGACGAGATTATAAAATCAGCCGTCGATCGATTTGAAGCTGTAGGTATATTGTACAAAACAGCAATTCTTAGCAGTGCTTTTACATCAACATCATGTGGTTGTGGTTGCATCGGATCCCATAAAAATATAAGTAAATTAACATTTCCTTCGCAGATCATGGCGCCTAACTGTTGATCCCCCCCAAGTGGTCCAGATTTTAATTTAATCACCTTTGGTGGCATTTCGTCGTGCTCCTTGCATTTCAGACTGATGGTATCTTCGACCATTTTACCAGTAGTACCAGTACATACAATGCTATGTTGAGCTAATTCTTTCCAATTGTATCCAACCCATTCAGCCATATCTTTCTTACGGTTATCGTGGGCCACGATAGCAATTGTTTTCTTTACTTTCATTCTCATTTTTTAAAATTTATTAGACAAAGGTAGAACAATACATGTATTATTTGTCTACTATGATGATTATCAAATTATTAATATTTCAGAAAAAAAATGCCACCAAGGCTCCAAGGCACCAAGAACGATTCAGAAAAAAAATGCCACCAAGGCTCCTAGACTCCAAGAAAAGCAAATTAGTGCCTTAGTGGCAACTCTTTCTAATACTTCATTAAGAAAGATCTCAACGAAAAATGCTCTTTGAATTTAGGGTCAATGGAGATAACATCGTACTTTTCAAGGTTATTGCTTGCTATTATTGACCGAGCCATAACCGAATATTGGTCCGTATCTTCGTGGTAGCTATTCAGGTATCTGATCAGCTGAGAGGAGGAACCTCCCTCCCACCTTTTTTGTCTGAATTTTTTGTACGATGAGACAGTTGAGATAAACTGAAAATAGTGTTCAATAGACTCAATTACAGATCCATAGGTTCTCAGATATCGGTCGTCATCGCCTTCATTAAAGCGGATAAGAGCGCGCGATTCATCGTTTGAGAAGGACATAATACCAAAGATATTATTACCATGTCGAAATATACTGGAGGTTCCCCAGCCCGATTCAAGAATTGCCTGAGCCAAAGCTAGACTGACTGGATGTGGATAGATTCTTTTCCTTAATTCACTAATAGAGTCAGTCTTGTATTTTGTCTTTACCTCAGACAAGAAAGTAGAATCAAACTTAGATACCGATTTATGTTGATTTATTCGATTTTCAATAAACTCAACATGATGCAAGTCATCCAGTAGCTTATCTCGGGTAAGGACGATGGCTGGAAGGATATGCATGATAAAGAGATCTTTTCTCTTTTCACCATCCACAGCGCGGAAGTCGATAGCACCTTTGTAGTCAATTGGAATGATCGTCGACCCTTTTTGACTGACAATAGAATCAGGTGAAGTAAGTTGGATCGTTCGAACTTTAACGATCCTAGACCAATAGCTAGAAAAGTAAATGTCTACCTTAACACCGAAGTATAAGGCAAATATGAAAAGTGAAAAATAGAGTACTTGACGAAAGATTTTAAGCATAAAAACACATGGTTAAAATGCTACCTATTTGCTAAAATAATCAGCCTTTAAATCCCAATAAATAATTTTCCAGTCTTACTTCTTAAACTCTTTTTTCAGAAGTTCAACCCACTGTTCAATTCTTTTAGTCGATAGTCTAGCTTGGTTCTCTTGATCTAAAGGAAGACCTATAAATTCTCCATCTCTGACAGCTTTTGAATGTTCAAAGGTATATCCTTCCAAAGGGAAGTTACCGATAATCGTTGCTCCTTTGTTTTCGAAAAAAGTGGCCATAATCCCTATCGCATCGCAGAAATTCTCTGCGTAACCCACTTGATCGCCTAGACCAAAAATGGCAATTTTTTTAGTTGCAAAATTCTCATCTTCCAAAGCTGGAAGAATTTCGTCCCAATAATTTGGCAATTCACCATCAAACCAGGTAGGTACGCCAAAAATCATTCGATCGTATTGTAAAAAATTTTCGTGATGCACCTCATCAACATTCACTGACTCAACATCAACATCCGAAAATGCATTCAGAACTAGTCCGGCAACCTTCGCGGTTTTTTTTGATTTAAAGCTATAAAAAAGGCCTATTTTTCCCATTCGATACTTCTTTTTATATTGGCGGATGAGCTTATTGGGCCCATCCAATTTAATTTGACGAATATAATAACTAAATAGTTTATACCACTAGTAGTTTAATAAATCCTTAACTGCTTCGTAGATCTTCTGTTCGTTGATCAAGATAGCCGCTTCTAGGATTCTGCTAAAGCCGACAGGTGTATTTTCTGAACCGACACGACGAACTGGAGCATCAAGGTATTCAAAGGCTTCTTCGCCAATAATTCCGGCTAATTCACCCCCAAAACCTCCGAAGATCTTATCTTCATGTACAATTAATACACGACCAGTCTTTTTAACGGTATTTAATATTGCCTCTTTATCTAATGGAATCAGAGACCGAAGATCCATTACTTCAATGTTGATCCCTTCACTAGCTAATCTCTCAGCAGCTTTTAGCGACAGATGCGTGGTATTTCCATAGGTAATTAAACTAAGGTCAGTTCCTTCGCGGCGAATACGAGCTTTTCCAAAAGGAACTTCAAAGTCATCTGGAACCGGAGTAGCGGCCACAGGTGAGTTGTAAAGAGCTTTAGGCTCTAAATACAATGTTGGGCCCTGAGAACGTAAAGCTGTCCGTAATAATCCTGCAGCATCATCTGCAAAAGATGGATAAACAATACGAATACCTGGGAATGTTGCTAAGGTACCTTCGGTCGTTTGAGAGTGGTATAATCCGCCTCCGATATAACCTCCTGATGCCAAGCGAATGGTTACATTTGGACTGAATTTTCCATTTGTTCTCCAATATTCGTGAGTCATCTCTACATATTGTTCCATAGCTGGCCAGAAATAATCGGCAAATTCAGCTCCTTCAACAACAATTCTAATTTTATCGCTGTAGCGTGACATACCATTCGCTGTACCTGTTATAAAATCTTCTGCAATGGGTCCGTTAAAGACTCTGGCTGGACCAAACTCTTGTTGCAATCCCTTAGAGACATTGAAGATTCCCCCTTTTTCTTTATTCGCAATATCCTGACCCCATATAAATGTATCTGGATTTAAGCGAAATTCTGCTTTAAGAGTCTCATTAATTCCCTCGATTAACTTTTTCTTCTCTCCCTGGAAATCATGAAGACCTTCTGGATATTTTGAGGCTGGATAGGCATCTGGTATAACAAAGTCGTGTATCGAAGCTGGATCAGGATCCGGAGAAGCCAAAGCAATCCGATGAGCTACCTGAACAACTTCTTTCGCTTGTGCCTCAATTGCATCGATTTCTTCCTGCGTTAGGCGCTCGTAACGAATTAACATTCGCTTGAACTTCAAGAGTGGATCAGAAGCCGCCACATAACCTAATTCAGCTTCATTTCGGTAAAGATCGTGTCTATCAGAATTTGAATGCGAATGGATTCGGATACAGTTTGCTTGAACGATACATGGCTGTTGATTGGCTACAGACCACTTTTTAGCCTCTACCATGGCGTTCATAGAATCGAAAACATCTTTTCCATTGCAGTGAATGATACGAAGATTTTTAAATCCAGTAAAGTTATTAGCCACTTTCCGGTTGGCAGTCTGATCTTTCTTTGGAACAGAAATTCCGTACCCATTGTCTTGAAAGACAAATATCACTGGAAGTTCTTCGGTAGAAGCACCATTGATCGCTTCGTAAACATACCCTTCAGATACAGAAGACTCTCCTTGTGAACTAATTGAAACACCCTTGCTTTTATAATATTTCATTGCTCTTGCAACCCCAACTGCATGTAGTGTATGGTTACCAGTAGCTGAAGATACATTGTGGATGTTCCATTCCGGTTTACCGAAATGGTTTGACATATGGCGACCTCCACCGGTAACGTCGGCAGCTTTGGAGATCCCATTTAAGATAATCTCTTCAGCAGTAAGCCCGGCGGAAATATTGGTTAGCATATCTCTATAATATGGAAATAAATGATCGTGCTCTTTTTCAAATATCTGTCCAATAGCTAATTGAATTCCATCATGACCAGCATAAGGTGCGTGATACGACCATCCAATAGCTTGTTTCAAGTAGTTGGGTGCTTTTTCGTCGATGATACGCCCTACGGTCATCAGATGAAGCCATTTTGCAAGCGTTTCTTTATCTGTATTTTTAATCGTAAAGATCCGATGTACAGGCAAATCGTGATTGTCTTTCATTGTGTGCATAATATTCTAATCAAAGAGTTTTGGGTTGTTCGAATTGTTCTAATAAATCAGCTATGCGGCGAAGAAATCTGCCACCTAACATGCCATCAACGACGCGATGATCGTATGACAACGATAAAAACATTTTATGTCTAACCACAATAGCATCACCAGTTGGTGTTTCCATCACGGCCGGTTTTTTCTCTATCATGCCCACAGCCAAGATCGCCACTTGCGGTTGATTGATAATTGGGGTTCCGATAAGACCTCCAAATGATCCAAAATTAGTGATTGTAAAGGTTCCACCTTGAACATCATCTGGATTCAGTTTATTCTCACGACCAGCTTTGCCATAATTGTTGATCTCACGAGCCAATCCAACAAGATTTTTAGTGTCAGCATCTTTAATTACAGGAACAACTAGATTTCCATCATTGGTTGCTACGGCTATTGCAACGTTAATATGTTTACGAAGAATGATATTATCTTCATCTACTGAGGCGTTCACTTGACGGAATTCGGTAAGTGCTTTTGCGGTAGCCTCTACAAATAGAGGCATAAAAGTAAGCTTTTGTCCATTGATCTTTTCAAATTCGTCTTTAACAGCATTTCTCCAAAGGACAATATTTGTTACATCGGCTTCTACGACTGAGGTGACGTGCGGAGAGACTTGTTTCGACATCACCATATGGTTTGCAATCAGCTTGCGGATGCGATCCATTTTGAAAATGGTGTCTTCCGCCCCTATTGAAACGGAAACTTTAGGTCTTTCAACCTGACTTCCGGATGAGCTAATAGACCCGCTTTTTTGTCCACCTTTTTGAGATAAATATTGAACGATGTCGTTTTTTTGTACTCTACCACCTAATCCAGTACCAGTTAGAGCTTCCAATTCAGCTAAACTAACACCCTCTTTTGAGGCAATACTTTTCACTAAAGGAGAATAAAATCGAGAGGCACTATTTAAATCCTCTTTAGATGCAGCTTGCACAACTGGTGTAGGCTCCGCTTCAACCTTTGCTGGTTTAGCTTTTTCCTTTTTTTCTGAAACTACAGGTGCCTCTTCGACTACTGGTGCGGTTGCAGGAGTTGAAGCAACCCCACCCATAGAAATAACCATAACAGCCTGTCCAACAGGTATTAAGTCATTATCTGCACACATAATCTCTTTGATAACCCCAGCCACAGGGGATGGAATCTCAGAATCCACTTTATCGGTCGCGATTTCGAAAAGTATTTGGTCTTCAATTACTGTATCTCCTAGCTTCACAAACAATTTTGTTATGGTAGCCTCTTGGATACTCTCTCCCAATTTTGGTATTAGTACATGAAAATCAGACATTGTTTCTTATTTACATTTTAATTAGTACTTATAAAAAAACGAAATCTTTTTGGTTTACTCGATATGCAATCAACAAAAAGATAATCTTTAGTTTAAAATAGATATTAAATCATCATTTGCCTATAGAAGCAAACAGGTTATAATCGGGCCAATTCTTTACTTTGAGCAAGATATGTGACATCACTTTGTCCATCTCTTTAGCTAAATGCGGTCCTTTATAATTGCTAGTATTCGATAGAATAACCCATGAAACACCATTTGGCAAGCGTTTTACAAGAGCTGACGCACCAGCTAAGGTGCCAGTTCTCCACCATTCTCCATTTGCTTTAGTACCTCTCCATCCCAATGGATTTAGACCTTTCGGGTCAACTTTAGTCATCTGATTAATACTCTCAGCACTTAGGATATCTTTTACTGCTGGTTCATTATCAATCACCACAATTAATTTCATTAAATCAACAGACGAAGCGA
Source organism: uncultured Bacteroidia bacterium (assembly GCA_903897145.1). Taxonomy (GTDB): domain Bacteria; phylum Bacteroidota; class Bacteroidia; order Bacteroidales; family Prolixibacteraceae; genus JAAFHB01. The sequence goes on from CAIUAN010000034.1 coordinate 62,102, forward strand.
GCCATCCGCCAGCTGATCCTAGCAAATGAATGTCATTACCACCATAGATCTTTGGAACAATTCGTCCACTTCCATCAAAGGCTTCGGTAGGTTTGCCATCTTCAGGCTGATAGTAGCTCACTTCATTCGGAAAGGCATCTTCGATAAAGCTCTTTCCCAGCCTCATATCATGAATTCCTGCAGGCTTTAATACGGTCACCTTGACATAGGATTCATAGTCCATACCGGAAACTTGGGCGACTACCTTTCCAAGGATTAAATAGCCCAGATTAGAATATACGCTATTGGAGCCAGGTTCAAAATGGACCTTGTGTGTTGTGACAAATTTAATGTATGAATCGATACCCACTGGCAATGGATCGCCAACCCCCTTAGAAACTGTTTTAGGTAAAAAAGCTAAATCACCATAATGTTGGGTCCAGCCACCCGAATGGTTTAAGAGGTTGCGAACGGTGATTTTTTCTAATCGCTTATCTTTTATATGCAAAAAAGCTTCATCATTTAGAATCCCATTTTTACCAAAAACTTTTGATTCAAGGGTTATTTTACCACTCTCAACAAGTTTCATCACTGCCACAGCGGTAATTAATTTGGAGACGCTTGCTAATCGAAATAGGTTTGTTGGAGCGACCGATTGTTTTGTTTGTAAATTGGAGAATCCATAACCTTTTGCAAAAACCAACTTCTCATCCTTGACAATAGCCACTGAAATACCTTTAAGACCATTCTGGCTTCTAAACCTCTCTAAGGCGGCATCTATGAGCACCGTGTTCTTGTCTTCAATAGCTTTATTGACGACTAGACTATAGAGCGATTCACCGGTAGGTGATAAAACGATATTTCGACTAGAATATGACAACTGACTGAACGGACTAAGCAGAAAGATCAGAAGCCAAACAAAACATATTCTTCTCGAAAAACTAGACATATACCGGTTAAAACTTTTATTAAAATCCATAAATTACACTTGCAATCCGCCTATAATATCGTTTATAGAACTAAATTTATGACGATTTAAGTAATCATCTATTCCGTCAATAATTTTTAAGGTTATCATCGGATCCAGATAATTTGCTGTTCCAACTTGAATCGCAGATGCACCAGCTAGAAAAAATTCTATTGCATCTGTTGCATTCATAATACCACCCATCCCAATGATTGGAACTTTAACTGATTTGGCGACTTCCCACACCTGACGAAGTGCGATAGGCTTCACGGCCGGTCCTGAAAGTCCACCGGTGATGGTTGAGAGAATAGGTTTGCGACGCTCGGCATCTATAGCCATCGCCATTAAAGTATTGATTAAGGATAAGCTATCTGCACCAGAAGCTTCAGCAGAACGCGCTAATTCGCCAATATCAGTCACATTTGGCGATAGCTTAACAACCATCGTTTTGTGATAAACCTTGCGAACAGCACTGACCACCGCCTCAATTGAAGCGCAGGAAGTTCCAAAGGCCATTCCGCCCTCTTTTACATTTGGACAAGAAATATTCAATTCGATACCTGGTATGTGATCTAGTTCATTAATAATCTCAGCACAAGCAATGTATTCTTCAATTGTAGAACCAGAAACATTTACGAGTATGTTGGTATCGTATTTTAAAAGATTAGGGTAGATGTCGGTAGCGAAATATTTTGCCCCTTTATTTTGCAGTCCAACCGAATTTAGCATCCCGGATGCTGTTTCGGCCATCCTCGGATAATCGTTTCCTTGTCGAGGGTGAATGGTTGTCCCTTTCACAACAATACCGCCTAGAAGACTTACATCCATAAAATCATCGTACTCGAGGCCATAGCCGAAAGTGCCCGATGCCGTTAAGACTGGGTTCTTGAGTTTTAAGTTGTGTATACTGACTGTTAGATCTCCCATTTCAATATATTTATATTAAACACTGGTCCTTCAGTACAGACGCATTTATGTCCATCAATAGTGGTAGTGATGCAGCATAAGCAAACACCAAAACCACAAGCCATGGTATTTTCAAGCGATAGTTCACAGAAAATAGATTTTTCTTTTGCCTTTTTTGCCACAGCTTTCATCATCGGTTCAGGCCCACAGCTGTAAACACGCTGAAAGGTTGATAATTCGAGCTCTAAAACAGGATGGTTGGTGACATATCCTTTCACCCCTTGCGTTCCATCTTCTGTCGTGGTATAAACAGTCCCATATTTCGAAAATTCGTCAAGTTCAACAAGGTCTTTTGATGATCGAGCTCCGATTAAAATGGCAACTTCATTCGATTTCTCATGCAACGATTGGGCCAGGCTCTTTAATGAAGCGACACCGCTGCCTCCACCGACTAAAAGAACCTTCTCTTTCTCGGTAGGTAAAGTGAATTTATTCCCCAATGGGAACATCGTATCAATCTCAGATCCGACAACAGCTTTCGATAAAGCCCGAGTGCCTTCTCCAATTATTTTAATGTAAATTGAGATTGTGTTTTGCGCATAGTCGACAGAATAGATAGAAAATGGCCTACGCAAAAATACAGTCGATGAGTTTTCAACCAATAAATTAGCAAATTGACCTGGGTGAATCTGCTCTAATTTATCCGCTGACTGCAAAACCAATATATGATGATCATCGTTAAGTCGAAGGTTCGCAATTACCTTCAAATGCTGAACGGTTTTTCTCATCCCAAAGAAATTTAAGCTTTAATAAATTGCAGCTTAAAGACAATTGCTCATTACACTCGGCAATATACTCCTCCCCGCTAATTCGTGCAAAGATAGGTCAAATTCTATTTTGAAGGAGTATGTACTTCAAAAGTTTTATCCTTAAAAAAGAACACGATACGATCAACATCTTTATAATCAACACCATAAGAGCTTAAATCTATCGATTTTGAACCTGAATTTATTTCCTTGACAGGATCATTAGAATTCAGCGATTCTCTTCTATCATTCACATTTACTGAAGGTTGCAAGGCAACCTTTAAGTTTGCTTCACGGGCTAATATCTCACCCAAATTAGGGATTTTAGGCGATTCTGGTTCAATAAGATTATCAAATAAACGTGGCTCTTTTATCACTTCAACATTGGATTCAAAAATCGGACCGTCTCCAAGCAGGATCCAACGCGAATTTAAATTTGGAAATGCAGCCAACATTTTTTGAATAAATGAAGCACTTGGATGGTTCCTTCCATTTATAACATGAGAAACACTGGAACGCTGAACTCCAATCTTGTCGGCAAATTCAGCCGGTGAGATTCCCTCACTCCGAAGAAACTGTGTAATTCGATCTTGCATAACAATCTTGTTTAAAATCTAAAAAATCAAAACAGCTAAAGTATACCCATTTCTAGACATACATAATTACGTTACAAATGTATAAAATAAATAATTGCGAAATGTAACTAAATACAAATGTACATTTGTGTACAAATGTAATCATGTAAATTGTGTTTACATATTTAAACTACTGGTAAATATGTGGATTTTTAAAGTGTAATGCGAGGTGTATAATACTTATATACTTAAACAATTGATTTATAATTATTTAATACATTATAATGGCATTTATATAGCTTACATTAGATATAAACTAATACATCATATAAACAATGTAAAATACTGGTTTATAATATATTAAAGTATAAATATTGACTTGTTTGTACTCTGGTAAAGACTGAAGAGTCTACAGGCTCAAATAATATTGGATATATACTTTATATAATCATTATAAGTATCTATAAATATCTACTTTAAGTAATTATTATATCTTTAAGAATCTATCTAAGAACAGCTTTAAAAGAGAATTGATTAGTGATTGCTTATTGTTACTTATCAGGTGCTGGTGCAACAACTGACAAGCCTATTACCAGATATATTTGTGAAATAAGGGAATTACATTTGTAATTAACAAGAGTAAATTAAATTAATTAACCACTCCCCTGTCCTATCGGTAATCAAATTCTTTAAGGAGATTATTCCGCAGACCTAAAGATGAGTTATAATGGCAATTTATGTCCAGCAGACAGCATAAGCAAGGGATCATGAGCCAAATTAATCTAATAGACAATGAATATGAAACCAAAATTTTCGCGGTAATTAACATTTATATGACTTTATATTAGCTACTTATTTGGTTAAAGGCAGGAAAATTGACATGCTGAGAATCGCACGAATCAAGTCTGAGGTTACTACAGCACATTAGATCCTATTGTGTCTATTGTGTTTTTCCTTTTTTTCACCACATAGGCACATAGGGCACATTAGAAGGCACATTAAAAACTATTGTGTCTATTGTGTTTATCCTACTGTGTCCTACTGTGTTTCTTTTTTCACCACATAGGCACATAGAGCACATTAGAAAGCACATTAGATTCTACTGTGTCCTACTGTGTTTTTCCTTTTTCACCACATAGGCACATAGGGTACATTAGAAGGCACATTAAAAACTATTGTGTCTATTGTGTTTATCCTACTGTGTCCTACTGTGTTTTTCCTTTTTCACCACATAGGCACATAGAGCACATTAGAAAGCACATTAGATTCTACTGTGTCTATTGTGTTTCTTTTTTTCACCACATAGGCACATAGGTCACATAGAAGGCACAATCGAAATAACCTATTGTGTCCTACTGTGTTTCTTTCTACTGTGTCTATTGTGTTTCTTTTTTTCACCATATAGGCACATAGACCACATTAATAGGCGATTAAAGGGCTCCGAAATTAATAGAGAGGAGGAATTCTGACGTGAAAGTTTGTTGACCTACCAAGTAGGATGTTCGAATTCCAATTTTGGTAGGTACATATAATCTGAAAAAATTGCAATCTGCCGTCCATTCACTTCCTACAGATTGAAAAGAAACATTTTGAGTCATGGTATTCTGGTGATTTGATATGGTCGCCCACCCTTGATCATAAAACAAACGTAAGGCAACTCTCTTAATGTAACTAAGTCTTCCTATGCTTAAGTCTGGATAAATAACAGGTAAAACATAATCCGACTTAAAACTAACTAACCGACTATTTACAAAGTTCATATACCCTCTTGGATAACTAATATAATCGGATAAGTAACCGACTGAAGTCGTCTTATCCTGCAAGCCACCATAGAATTTTAAACCGTGATGCTTAAATAATCCTGGCATATACAAAGTGCCTTCGCCGCTGCCAATAGACTGAATTCCGGAACTTCCTAAAGTCGAATAATGGTAATTTAGATCTATAATTTGCCCAATCGCTGGCTGCATGTCGCGTAAGCTCACCTGAAGTAGATTATGAAAATATAAACGGTAAGTGAGCCATGTGCTAGCTGAACTCGCTATCGGGGTGGCTTCTGACTGCACAATGTTTTTATAACCTAACTGAAATTCGGGCTGCAGGAGCCTATTCCATTTACCTTGAGTTAAATTGAGTGGTAGATTAACTATACCATTTAAGTTCAAAATATGGTACGAATAAGCCACTTTCTGAGTATCCTTTCGCACCGTATGAGTTGTTAGATTGTTATAGGTATTAATTTGATAATAGTGCGAATTCTCTTGCCCATAATCACTCCGCAATTTAAATACAGGAAATAGTCCATTATAATCGAATTCAGCACGCCATTTTCCTGTTTTGTTCAAAGTCGAATAATCATAGCCAATCTGAAGTAGCGTGTTACTAAGTTTATTTTGCGACATAAAGGTGACACCAGGCCGCAGCTCTTGGTTAGACAAATCAACATAAGCAGGTGACCAACTATGGAAGTTTAGACTGTTTCCAAATTTTGAGTACGGAATCGCTTGATAGGTCGAACTATCACTGGTTGAAAAATTAAATTGTTTATGCTCTTGAGAGCTTAACTTAGCGGCTAATGGATAAGTAAATGATTTCGAGTAATCTTGTAAATCATTTTTTTGTTGAATATTAGCTGCTTTTACGACTTTAAAGCCATCTGCTCCATATCTACAATAGAGTAAACTCTTCGAATCTTTTGAAACTTGAAGATCTCTAACGCCAAATCTAGAGGTGGTAAGTTTATGATTTTGTTTAGTTGTCAAATCAAGCACATACGCTTCGTCAATACCGGTTGCTGATGAGATATAATAAATTGCGTTCTTAGAATACACAGGCCTCTTCAGTTCATTGTAACAATAAGGCATCAGAAGAGATACTTCACCATTCGAAGTACTTATCTTCGCAATAGACTTTCCCTTATTGCTCAGCACAATAGCATATAAATCAAGATTGTTGTCTCCCCAAGAAGGTGTGAAGTAAAACAGCTCTTTAGACAGCTTTACCTCCTTTTGAATTTCTCCTGTTTTGGGTTCAATCAAAACAATGGAACAGCTGTTTTGCTGATCGATCTTTATGGCCGCAAGTACTTGTCCGTTAGGAGATAAGCAAGGTGCGTAAAGTTTATCTTGGTATGTTTTTTCCACAATTAACCCCGTTGATAGATCAAAAATCCGCAATTGAGAGAATTCACGGTGAGTCCAACGAACATCAGTCTTTGATTCAATCCAATAAATGGTATTACGACCATAGGTGATAGATTCTTCAAAAAAATTTCCAGGTGTAAAAAGAGTTCTCTCTCGACCCTTTAGGTCAATAGAGACAAACTTTGTCAGGGCATCCAAAGAATATTTAACAGCAAAATAACTAGAATCATTAATTTGAAAAGGGTATCGATAACTTGCATATTCTTTCGAAAAGGTAGATATATACTGAAAACTAGTGGGTTGAATAGATTGGACTTCTTTAACCCATTTTTGTTGCAAACCTGCAAAGATGGTGTCGTATAATTCTACCTGGTTAAGACCGGTGGCCGATTTTAGTCCACTTGAAAATGCTGTTAAGGAGAGCGGTGCATGCGCAACATGTTGCAAAACTTTAGCCCAAGTATCTGCACCATACAATCGCCTTGACTCTCCGACCATCTGATAACCAAACTGATAGTAATCTGGGATATAGTCTTTAAACGAACCTAGATAAGCTTTATCATAACTGAAATTCTTCTTCTCAACACTATTTGCTTTAAGTTCCATCTCAAACGAAGGCACCCGACCTCTCCCTGATTGACTTAACGCAGTTTCTGTTACCACAGCATCACCTTCAAGAAACCAGAAGGGTAAGTATATCCCCGTAACAATGGCAGCAGCCTGTTCGCCAAGTAAAAACTTGAATATACCAGGTAGTTCCGATTGTATTTTATCAATCTGTATAACATGACGATATTCATGAATTGCCAGTTGTTCTAACCAATCTTGAGCATACATCTCTTGATGAGGAGTCGTAAAAAGTTCCATTCGCGAAGGTGCCCAAGCCACTAATCCATTCGAGCGCACCGTATTAGTATGTAATATAACCGAGATCTTTTTAGGCGAATAGTGCAAAGTATTTTCGCCGAATAAATAAACTTGATTCAACAAAGATGCCATTCGCTTAGCATTCAACTCGAAATCGGCCGGATAAATGATTTGAAATTGATTTGTATTTATTTGTTTCCAATGTATTCCTGATGGATCCTCACCCAAAACATAGTACTGCGCCATCAATAAATATGGAACCACCGAGAATAGGAATATCAATAAGATTCGTTTAGCAGTTCTCATTTAAAAGAATTATAAAGGATTACATTGTGATTTTAACCAGACTAAAACAGGTGAAGTAAGCGAAGATTTCAATGCTAAATAGACTTTTTTATGGTAACTATTAATCCATTTTACTTCATCAGAATTCAATAACGACTTATTAATCAATCTTCTGTCAATTGGACAAAGCGTTAAGGTCTCAAAAGAATTGAATGATATTCCAAGATTTTCACCCGCATTAATACAAAGCTGAATATTCTCGATGCGAATTCCATACTCACCTTCACGATAAAGTCCAGGCTCATTAGATAAAATTTGACCTGGAACTATGGGCTCATTATTTATTTCTGAGCGTATAGACATGGGTCCTTCATGGACCGATAAGTAGTGTCCAACGCCATGACCAGTCCCATGACCATAATTTAATTTTTCTTTCCAAAGACTATTTCTAGCCAAAACATCAAGCGAATGCCCTTTAACACCATTGGGAAATACGGCATTCGCAAGTCCAATCATCCCTTTTAACACCAAAGTGAAATCATTTTTCTGCTTTACTTTTGCCTTACCAATTGCAAGAGTACGGGTGATATCGGTCGTTCCATCGCTATAATGTCCACCCGAGTCAATCAAAAGAATTCCGTTTTTCCGAATTTCAATGTCGGTATTTGGTGTAGCATTGTAATGTACAATAGCTCCATGTGGACCAAATCCAACAATAGAGCTAAAACTTTCACCTTTAAACCGGACTTGTTGAGCCCTAAAACTCTTAATCTTCTCAGCGATAGATACTTCTGTTATTTTCTCCTTTCCTAGAGAGCTTTGTAGCCAATATAGGAAATTAACCATGGCCACTCCATCCCTGCGATGAGCAGCTTTCATACCCGAGATTTCAACCTTATTCTTAATCGACTTTAATTTAGCAATCAATGAAACTCCCTCTATAACAACACTATTATCTAGGAACAAATTCATTAACTTTGAATTTATTCGACTGCTATCCAGATAGATAAATTTAGGAATGTGGTCCGAAATGTATGCAACTAGCCCTTCATAAGCCACAACCTCTATCCCATCGTTTGCTAATTCTTGTATCAAAGATTCAGAAATCTGACTTTTAGAAACAAAAAGAATCGACTTATTCTGATCTACATAGCCATATCCAGCGAATAATGGCGAGAAGTTATGCATCTCACCCCGAAGATTAAAGGTCCAAGCCAGTTCGTCAAGTGCTGAAATTAGGGTAGCCTCCGCCCCACGACTATTTAATAATTGTCGTATCGTTTTGAGCTTTTCAATCCTATTTTGACCTGAAGAAGAGACCGGATATGAGTAAATTTTCGAATTCTGAACCAGTGGTCTGTTTGACCAAATTAGGTCAACCAGCCCCTCTTTTTCAATCAAAGACATGCCATTCGCAGCAAAATTCGTCTTTAATTGATGGTATTCCGAGGCTGAAATTGTGAGGCCATCCAGAGCCACGACATCTCCGGAATTAAGCTCATTGATCAACCAATTTTCAATCGATATTGAATCAATCTGACGATCTCTCATCAGTATGATTCCACTATTTTTAAGTTGATCTTCGGCTTGGATAAAATATCTTGAGTCGGTCCAAAGCAAAGCTTTATCTTGAGTCACAACCATCTTAGCATATGAACCAGTAAATCCACTTAGCCATTTAATAACCTGAAAATGATCAGGTATATATTCGCTTAAATGTGGATCAGTACCAAGCAAGATCACCGCATTTATATTGGCTTTCTTAATTGCACTTTTTAGTGAGTTAACATTGCTTAAAACATTCATTTATTATTATTTATATAGTATTGAATAATATTAAACATACTTTTAAATGCGAGGTCATCTTCCTTAATTTCACTTGGAAAAAGATAAGCAATGCCCGCCACATCATCTGCAGGTACAATGGCATCCAAGTTATCAATTTTGACGATAAAGGTCATATCAACGGTAAAAACTGTAAATCCAGAGAAGGCATAGGAATTGGGAAATGAGCAGATGAATTTTGCCTCTTTGACCTCCACACCCAATTCTTCCTTGATTTCCCTAATTAGGGCATCCTCTACCCTCTCCATGGGCTCCACAAATCCACCTGGTAGATCAAGCATTCCTATTCCTGGATCGATAGCACGGCGTGTTAGAAGTAATTTTCCTTCTGGATTAAAAATAAGACAAGCCACGGCTGCCGAACTATTTATATAATAAACAAAGTTACACTCTTCGCACCTAAACGATCTTCCTTGATCATTGGTATTGAAGTTGTTACATCCACACCGCAAACAGTGTTTAATTACCTCTTTAGGGTGTGTATTTTGATGATTTGACACTTTAAAAGCTCTGTTTTAAGTAATTATTTAATCACGACAGGGGCATTCACCAACTTTGAAGCCTTCATCCATTCGACTAAAAGATTAGGCCATTGATCGTGTGGCTTACCTTTTTTATTCATTCCAAATCCATGACCACCATCTTTGAAGATATGAAGTTCAGCAGGAACACCTTTCGCTTTAAGGGCTGAATAGAATTCAATACTATTTTGTGGAACTACCCCTTTGTCATCATCCGCTAAGACTAAAAATGTAGTGGGTGTTTCTGCTGTAACATGTTGTTCATTAGAGAAATAAGCCATTAATTCAGGTGTTTTATTTTTCCCCATCAGGTTTTCTCCAGAAACTACGTGTCCCCATTGCTCATTGAAAGAGATCACTGCGTAGACCAAGACTGCAAAATCTGGACGACAGCTAAGTTTATTAATTGGATCTTTAGCGTTTGAATCTCCGTTATCGAAATGTGTAGCAGCTGTAGAAGCCAGGTGACCACCCGCAGAGAATCCAGATACGCCAATCTTTTTAGGATCTATCCCCCAAGCTTCTGCATTGTAACGTGCAGTACGGATCGCATGTTGAACATCAAGCAGAGGAATCTCTGAATGACCATAAGGAAGTCTATATTTAATCACAATACCTGCGATACCATTGTGTTGCAGAAATTCTGCATAATCGTAACCTTCGTAGGTTATCGCCTCCATTCCGTAGCCACCTCCTGCACAAATAATTATGGCCGCTCCTGTATTCTTACTTTTCTCAGGAAGATACAAGCTAATTGTAGCTTCAGAAACATAACGAACCATGCCTCCGTTAAAGCGCTCTTCAGGTTTTGGGCACTCGTTATTTCCCGGTGCTCCATTGGGCCAAAGCTTTATTTCATTTTGGGCAATCAGAATCTGAAAGCTAAGTGCAGAAAAGCAAATGATTAAAAAAATGTGTTTCATAGGTTCAGTATTTATTAAAAGTTCGTTGGGATAAAAGTAAAAAATATCGAGTCAAATTTTACCTTTGTCTATTATAATTCAACAGAATCTATTTAACACCTCTATTTTCCGAGACATGAACTTTAAATTGCTTTGGGAAGGTTTGATGATTGGCTTAGCGGTCTCAGTTCCACTGGGACCTCTAGGGATGTTATGCATCAAACGGACGGTAAATAAAAATTGGAAATCTGGCTTTATCTCTGGATTGGGAATCGCAGCCTCTGATGCTATTTATGCGATCATAGCTGGCTTTAGTTTGACCATCATCATCGATTTCATCCATCGCTATGAGATCTACTTCAAAGTCACTGGGGCGACCATGGTTGCGGGTCTTGGTCTCTATATTTTCTTCTCAAACCCTGCGAAGGAGGTCCAAAAGTTCAAACAAAATGGGACTTCTTATCTTCAAGACTTCTTTACAGCCTTTTTATTAACTGTTACGAATCCATTATCTGTATTTGTTTTTATCGCGATTTTCTCTAGCTACGGTCTTGCCTTAGGATTCTCGCAAATCTTAGACGCCGGTTTGATTGTAGGTGGAATATTTGCAGGAGGTACGATCTGGTGGTTGATTATTACTGGATTAGCTTATGGGTTCAAACATAAATTAACCACCGAGACTTTATGGTGGGCCAATAAAATTGTTGGATTTATTATTGTATCCATTGCAATCAGTCTGTTTACACTAATTGCGATTAAAGGAATTTAGCAAGCCATAAGCTTAACTAGTCTTCAAATGGATAAAGATTAGTTAGGATTTCGACGAACTCATCAGGCACCCTTGCTGGTTTACCCGTTGAAGCACTCATAAAACCTAGAACCACTTCTGCCTCATTGATTAAGTCGCCATTGGCGTTATAGATTTCAGAATACATTCGGAATTTTACTTTAGGAACATCTTTTATAAGTGTTTTAATCACCAATAGCTCGTCGTAAAGAGCCGGTTTGTGGTAAACCACGTTCATGGTCCGAACAGGCAAAATCAGACCGCTATCTTCAATCTCGCGATACGACTTCCAGATTGACCGGATCATGTCAGTTCGTCCTATCTCATATAGACGCGGGTAGTTTCCATAATACATATAGCCCATACGGTCTGTATCGCCATAGCAAACCCGATAGTGTGATTCAAAGCCTAGCATAAGTTCTCTGTTTATTAACGCAAGCAAAGGTACTGAATATTCTACTTTAGATAATTACATTCAAATATCTAAAAAATAAAAGCCTGCAAATCATCGATTTGCAGGCTTTTGGTGACCCAGCTGGGGCTCGGACCCAGGACCCCATCCTTAAAAGGGATGTGCTCTACCAACTGAGCTACTGAGTCATCCTCTTAATACCTTTGTTTTTCAAAGGCGCTGCAAAGATAAGGTGTTTTTTAATTTATACAAATCCCAATTAGACAAATTCGCATAAAGATTGGTTTTATTTGTAGTTTTGTTCGGATTAAATGAGGTATTGATTTGCAATACAGAGTGATTAGCATTTAAAACATTTTTTATGAAAGATAAAGTTGTACTGATTACTGGCGCTTCATCGGGTATTGGTCGTGCCTTAGCGCTTGAAATGGCTAGTAGAGGGGCGAAGTTAGCGTTAGGTGCACGTCGCATGGAACAACTTGACGAGTTGAAATCAGCGTTACCAAACACAGAGGTTTTATGTGTCAAGACCGATGTAGCCATTGAATCAGAGTGTCAGAATTTAATCAATCAGACTGTTGAGAAATTCGGTCGACTAGATATATTAATTAACAATGCTGGAATATCGATGCGATCGATGTTTGAGGCGACCGATTTAGAGGTTATTCGGCGGGTAATGGATGTTAATTTCTACGGAACGGTCTATTGCACCAAGTTTGCTCTCCCCCATCTGTTAGCGTCCAAGGGATCGCTGGTGGGTATTATATCCATTGCTGGATATCTTGGATTACCTGGTCGTACGGGCTATTCGGCTTCTAAATTTGCGGTACGTGGTTTTTTAGATACCATTCGAATAGAACATTTGCATAGTGGATTGCATGTCCTTGTGGCAGCACCGGGTTATACAGCGTCTGAGGTACGCAAATCGGCTTTGTTAGCCGATGGTCAACAACAGGGGGAGTCGCCACGTGATGAGCATCAGATGATGAGTGCTGAAAGGTGTGCTTATCTGATCACACAAGCGATCAAGAAACGGAAGAGATCGTTAATCATGACCTTAATCGAAGGTAAGTTTTCGGTCTTTTTAAGTAAGTTTTTTCCCTCTTTATTGGATAAGATCACCTATAGTTACATTGCCAAGGAGCCAGACTATCCGCAGAACAGGTCGAAATAGAGCATTGAATAAATAATTCAATCTTATTTGCAACGATCTCTTTGTCCATCCCAAAAATGGGATTATCTTTGCAGGACTTTTCAAACAAGTAAAAATGACTCTGTAGCTCAGCTGGTAGAGCAATTGACTCTTAATCAATGGGTCGAGGGTTCGAACCCCTCCGGGGTCACAAAAGCCACTAATAATCAACTGATTTTTAGTGGCTTTCTTTTTGTATTCTAAATTTTCCTTGCTGGCACAGATTTGCAATTCCAACCAATAAGATCTTGAAATTTAGCGGATTTATAAATCTTGATTAAACTAATGAAGTAAAAATCCGTTTGAAATTTCAATCTATTTCTTAACTGAAGTAACTGTTGGAGTATAGATCCCCCAAGTCAAGCCAGAGATTAGTCCACTAACAAAAGTATGACTAGTGGTAATGGTATAGTCTGTTGCATCTCCTGCCATAACTTTAGAATCGGAAATACTCACAGGAGCTAAACCATAAATCAAATAATGATTCCATTTAGTTACTTCTTGATTTCCTTGAGCACCTTTACCGATTACACTGGTATAGGTGTAACAAGATGAAAGTAAAAATAAACATAACAAAAAAGTCAATAAAACCCTCAATGAATTTGTTTTCATGTCTTTAAAATTAGGTTAATAACATAATAAGTTAAATGTGATACTATCAAATATACATTTAACTTACTAAAAATCAAAGAGCAACACGATAAAAAGAAAGTCTTTTTAAGAAATAATATAAAAAAATAGACTGCGGATTACAAATCCGCACTAGCAAGACAACTAATATTACGGTACGCTGTACCTCCTAAAAACCTTTTATCCAACTTTTCTACAACTATCGCGGTACGCTGTACCTTAGAAGCATAGCTAGGGGCCGACTTGGAAAAAGTGAGAGCCCGACTTCAAGTCGGGCCCTCACACACTATCGGATTGCAAATCCACACCAGCCAAGCAGAGTTATGGTCCGACTTGAAGTCGGACCATAACTCTATCCCCCTGTCCCTCTCTGGAAATTTATTACCTTTTGGTATAGCTCTTTTTGTTAACCACGAATTGCACTATATTTGCTCGTGGGTTATTCGGAATAAAGCTCTGCGTTCCCCCTTTACTTAGTTCAAAATCAACGCAATGAATAAAACAACTATTAATTTTTAAGCTATGAAATTTACGGCTATCCTATTCGCAGTCGTTGGCATTCTGCAAGCTGTCAACTTAAACGGTCAGCAAACATCCCCTAATCCTGCCATTAAGGTGAGAGACGGTTATAAATTAACGGTTGTAGAAAATACATTAAAGAACCCTCGATTTATGGTTCTAGATGACCAAGAGACCTTGTATGTCTCAAACCCGGATGATGGGGAGATCAAAACGTTAAAAGATTTAAATAAAGATGGTTATTACGAAACAGTGAAAACCTTTGTCACTAATTATCCATCTGTTCATGGGATGTATTTTTATGATGGATGGCTCTATTTTACTCAGTCTGGAGCTATATTTCGTGCCATGGACACCGATCACGATGGGGTTGCAGATAAAACAGAGACCGTCATACCAAAAGGTGAGCTTCCTGAAGGTGGTGGCCATTGGTGGCGCCCAATTTTAATTCATAATAACAGACTTTATACCGCCATCGGCTGTTCTTCAAATATTGCCGTCGACGAAGGGACCGACAGACAAAAAATTTGGTCATACGACTTAACAGGAAAAGACAAAAAACTATTCTCATCAGGTGTTCGAAATACAGAAAAACTTTTGATCCGACCAGGAACTGATGAGATTTGGGGAATGGATCACGGCAGTGATATGTTCGGTGGTAAATTTGAAAAGGGCTCCTCTGTAGGTCAACCGATTACCGACCTCTTCCCTCCTGATGAAATGAACCATTATGTACAAGATGGATTTTATGGACACCCATTTATTGTGGGCAATCGCATTCCACGTTATGAGTTTATGGATCGATCAGACATCGCAGAATTAGCCGCTAAAACGATTGTCCCTGAATGGTGCACCGGATCTCACTGGGCCCCTAATGCAATGGTTTTTTATACCGGAAATCAGTTTCCCGCCGAGATCAAAAATGATGCATTCGTGGCGTTTCATGGATCCTGGAATAGAAGCAAAAAAGCTGGCTATTGCGTGAGCAGAGTGTTGTTTGAGAATGGACATCCTTATGGAGAGCTTAAATATGTAGATTTCCTTACTGAGAACGGCAAAGTACTAGGAAGACCTTCTGATGTCATTATGGCTAGTGATGGTTCACTGCTGATTACCGACGATTCAAATAACAAGATCTATAGACTATCTTGGATTGGAAAGTAATCATGTAGATCTATGAAAACGGTTCTAGTTTAAGAGAATTCCAATTGTAAAGTACAGAAGAATGCTCTTTTTAAATAGAGGAACTGAAGGTTAGAGGCTATAAAATAGATCATATCAAACGGAGAACTAAAATCAGCAGCCCTTTCGTTTACTCAAGATACGATGATTAAGTTTTAAACCGAAAAGGTTAGAATTGATCAAAAAATTTCGAAATACTTTTGAGGTTCTATAAATCTATTGTTTTTTATCAAAAACAACATAAAACTCATTATAAGTAAAAAATTTGCCCGCTGATTTAAAGTTCAAAGGGAAATAGCCTTTCTTCGTAATTTCAAAGCCGGCAAAAGACAAAAGGCCCTTTGATTTAATAAAATCATAATCAATAAATGTGTGGTGGGTCTTATCATGTTTAAATCCTAATTCACATGGCACAATAATCACAACTCTTTGAATTCCAATTCTAGCACACGAAGTCAATATTTTCTTAAGCACAACGTCTGCATCTTCCAAATGTTCCAAAACATGGCTGATAAAGAAGGTTTCATGAGTATTTGGTATTAGATTATGAAGGGCATAATCGTCGACTTTAGAATCATACAACAAAACATTAAGTCCCTTTGATTGGCAATACTTAACTGTTTCCTTATTAATTTCTAAACCAATTGATCCTTCAGGAAAGCGAGAAAGTTGTTCTCCAATACCACACCCAAAATCAATAGTTTTACCCAATGAGAGAGTCTGAGCTTGCCAAAAATAAATTTTACGAACTATTTTTCGTATCCAAGGCCGATTTTGTTGATAGTTTAAGTAAGATTTATCAAAAGTAGATTGTGTTGCTTCATTCATTTATTTAAGCAAAATAATTAAACCAGCAATATTTAGAAATGTTCCAATGAATTGCTGCAAATTTATTTTTTTTTTGCATAAACACGAAATATTTTTTTGTCCAAAAACACCGATTTTATTGATCTTTTAGGAAAGATTTATCAAAAACAGCCTGTGTTGTTTTATTTATTTAAGCAAAATAGTTACACCAGCAATAATTAGAAATGCTCCTATTAATTGCTGCAAATTTAATTTCTCTTGCAAAAAAATATAGTTAGCAAGAACAATAAAAATTATAGATAGCAGCGTTACAAAGGTGGTAAGTGTGGTAGAAACTGACGCAAGTCTTGGGACTTTTAAAAAACTATTATTTAAAAAAATAAAACTCATTCTTGAAAAGATAGCAAGTCCCATGGCTAAGATAAATTTCCAATTAAATAGCAATTTAACAATCGCATCAAAAGTAAGAAGATTGCCAGAAATTAGATTCCTGTCACCCAGTAAGACAATCGAAAAGGCTGTGCTTAAGCAATAAACTATTGTCCAGAATATAATTATTAATACCATGTTATTTTATTTATACATTATTCTCTAATTGACCTAATTGATAGACTTTAGCAATCGCTTTCCCAAGTAATTTACCCCATATTTGGATTAACATAGTCTCTTCCTCATCTCTTCTTTTACCAATTTTTATTTGATTGGAAGTTTCAGAATCTTGATGTATCCTATGTTTCACTAATCGTTTATTAATGAATACAAAAGAACCATTTTTTTGAGCAATTTCATACCAGGCATACCAATCTAAAATACAACTGTAGGTTTCTGAAAAACGAAAATCAGGGAGTAATTCTTTATTGATAGTAACAGAAGGACAGCAGATTGAATTTCCAATACTTAAAATACTTTTCTTGAAAAATTTAAATGAAATTCGCTTTTTGATTAAAAATGGGAATAACAAGATGGTTTTTATAATTTTATTAACAGTCCAAACTTTAAGACTTTCTCCATGAATATCAGCATAGTTAGTAAAAGACATTAAGGTTTTATTGTCCATTGATTGAATAACAGACTGCGAAAAATCGGGCTCGTAAATATCGTCTTGGTGCGTAATTGTTACGAATTTGGTTTTTGCACTATTTAGGGCAAAGTTCCAATCAGATGCAATTCCTATGTCCCCCGTGGTATTTACAATAAAAGGAAGATTGTATTTATCAGCTAACTGTTTATTTTGAAAAGTTGGAGTAGAGGTGCAAATAATAATATCGCTCTTGGTATTTTGCTGAAGAATACTTGTGATGCATTGCTCTAAAAATGGAGAGTCTTTATATACAGGGATTGCAAAACAATGTTCATTTATCATAATAAGCTGACTTATTATATTTAAGTGAATTAATACGATGAATGATCGAAACTAATTTAGTTTTTATCAATTGCTTGTAATTTGACATAAGTGTCAAAATTACTTATAATTAAGTTCAAGCGCTAAGACTTATTATAATTGATTGTGATTTACTAAAATCAGTCATAATAATAGTTCGAATTAATTGGGTTAATTACAACTTAACTACTCAGTTTTTGCTAACTCAGACTTTGCCCAATTCAAATTGCCTTTTGCTAGCTTATGATTCGGATTTATTATTAAAGCTTGGGTTAAGGCATCGATCGCTTTTTGCCATTGAGCCATTTGAATATAAGCGGCCCCAATATTGTTATAAGCCCCAACATTTTTAGGATCTAATTTCAGGGCCTCCAGACACACATCGACACATTTTTGGAAGGCTTTCTTATTGTATAATACCAAGCTTTGATTGACATAATCCTGAGCTGAGAGTTGTTTTTTGGCTTTTCCATCACCGATCGGTTTTCTCTCTGTTCCTGATTTTAGAAGTTTATTTCCTTCAACGCTCGTTGCATCTATTTTTAATATCTTATTGGATACCTCTACCAATTTATCCCACTGTTGCGTATCATAATAGATATAAGCAAGCATTATTAGGCAATCAATGCTGTATGGATTAATCGCAATACCCTGTTTGATAATTTGTTCTGACTCTTCGTAAGACCCTTGATTTTTTAAATAACGAGCATAAAAATAATAAGGAGTATGAGAACTTCTGTGATTAAATAAAATTGATTTTTTAAAGCTAATAATGGCTTCATCGCTTTTCCCCATCGCACCTTTTAGGACGCCGATATTCGTAAACAATGCTTCATAGTAAGGATTATAGATTAATGCCTTTTCAAAATAGATTTCAGCATCCGCATAATTGCCCTTTTCCATTTGAGTTAATCCATAATTCATTAAACCTCGCCCATTTGCAGGGCTTTTGACAGTCACATCAAACCAAAGTGATTCTTCTGTACGCCAAACGATATTTCTTTTATAAACACCATAAGCATTCAAACCAAGAACCAAAAATACAGCCAATATAACACCTATTTGTAGCCACTTTGCATTCGCTGTAGTTTCCTTAACCTGCAGAACCCATAAATAAATAGCATATCCAACAGCTAAGGCCAATCCAATGAAGGAAAAAAACATTCGATGGTCATTGGTAACCTCGGCAAATGGGACGACAGAAGAGGGCAATAGGGTAACCGCGAACCAGATCAATCCAAAAGATATTGGTCTTGTCTTCTTTTTATTAGATGTTTTAAATATAAAGTAGATTAGAGTTACAAGAAAAGTTAGACCGATAATGATTCTCTCATCAAAAATATTTCTAATAACACCCCAGTCTGAATCAGCTGAAAGATTTGCAGGAATAAAAAAGGCAATAAAATATTTAAGCCAAACATAGCTCTCCGTTAATAAATAATAGCCAAGTGGGTTTGACATGTCAGTTGTCGAATGCATTTTCGACAGCGTATAATACTGCACAGCGGCAACGCAAAAGAATAAAGGAAGTAAGTTTAGGATCGTATTCAGAATAGCATTGAAATTCTTCTTTTCAAAATGACCTTTCAGGGAAATGTCTTTTTCAAATAGGTTGACATAGAAAAACAGTATAATCACCAAGGTTAAAACAGTTTCCTTTGCAAGAACGCCTATCATTGCTGGAATAATATAGAGAAAGTATTTTCTTTTAGTTGGAGCAAGGATATAGATACCAAAGGAGAGTACAATAAAAAAAGTAGAGAGCACATCTGACCTAGAGATGATGTAATTAATCGTTTCAGCATTAGCAGTATGCAAACCATACCAAGCTAGTATGAATAGTGCGGCATAATGGGTCCATTCAGTTTTTACCGACAAACCTATTATTTTTCGATACACGAAAAATAATAAAGCTAACATTAAGCAGAACCAGATGAAGGTAGAGAGCTGAAAATAGAAGGGATTTAATCCCCCGCCTATCCAATAATCTATTGCTAGTGACATACTTACTAAAGGTCTTAATCCCCAATGCGAAGGCAGCGAACTAAACATTTCAGGGGAATAAAGGAACTTAGGCAAATTATCAAGGCTCCGGATATAAGGATTCGACTGAATCGCATGCGAATCATCGAAATGGAAAGTATTTTGAAAATGGTTGGAGTAACTAATCAATAAAATTGCAAAGAGCAAAATTACGGTCAGAATAAATTTTGTGTTAAACTGGATTTTCATATGATATTAAATTAAAATTCTTCAATAAGAGGAATTAGATCGCAAATCATAAGGTTTGCTAACTTCAAAAAATTTTAAGGAGAAAATTTTAATTCACTCTAATTTTACTTAGGGCTGTTTTTTTTAAAACATTTAGTAAATCTTGAGAGCTAGTTGATATATTCACTAAGCCATTTTCCAAGTTTTTTGCGGGTAAAGAAAATGCGGCTCTTAACCGTTCCTAAAGGAAGATCAAGCTTCTCTGCAATCTCTTTATACTTATAACCACTTAGAAATAGCTGAAATGGCTCGCGAAACTCTGGTTCAAGCATATCAATCTTCTTGTAGATCTCTTTCTCGGCATGAATAGAGTCGGCTGCTGGCGAATAATCGTCTTTCGAAAACGACATCTGCAACATATGAGATGAACTCTCCAAGGTAGTCTTCGCTTTTACATTCCGACGGTAATCATTGATAAAGGTATTTTTCATGATGGTATATACCCAGGCCATCAAATTGGTGTCGGCCGAAAACTTATCTTGGTAAGTTAAAGCCTTCAAATAAGTCTCTTGAACTAGATCATGCGCTTTGTCAGAATCACTAGTTAAACTTAAGGCAAAATAATATAATTTGTTATGAAGACTTGTCAAAGAATCTTGGAATTGCGACTGTGTCATACTTAATTAAGCCAATTATTTGTTTTAATTACTAAACGGCACTCCAAAGTTATTAAAGAGAAGACGAATAAGCAACTAAGAATCAATTTCAAAGCTCCAATTTAAAACATTATATTGATTCATTCTAAATAAGGAATTGCTAATTACCAATCCAACAAGACGCTCCATCGAAATCCGAAATGGATTATAAATTAGAGGAAACGAAAAAAAAAATATTTATTTCGATGCGCCTCGATGAACTCAGAAGTTAAATACCTGATATTTAGCAGTTTTAAGCTCCATTCAGTTGCTTTGAAATTAGCAAATTAGAACGGTGAGATCGACGAACAAAACCTTCCAAACTTGCCGCTCCAAACAGATTAGTTGAGTGTCTAATGCAAAATATATATCTTTAGCTAAAATATAGAATTTATACTTGAAGTATTACTACAACGAACCTATGCAAAGGTAAGTAAGTTAGTATTTTACAACATAAACCTAGAATATATTAACCTTTACAATTCCGTTATGCAACCAATCCGTATCGCAGTAATTGGACTCGGCTACGTAGGACTGCCGCTCGCTCGGCTTTTTGCTGCCAAATATCCAGTCATTGGATTTGATTCGAATCATAAAAGAGTCGAAGAACTAAACCTCGGCAATGACCATACTTTAGAAGTCGAAGAGCAGCTATTAAAGGCAACTATTGTCCCTTCCAATCCAATTGATGCTGGTGTTAATGGTCTGTTTTGCTCTGTCGATGCTGCGGATCTTAAGGATTGCAATTTTTACATTGTCACCGTTCCTACCCCAGTTGATAAAAACAACAAGCCTGACTTAACCCCTTTGTTATTAGCTACCGAGACCGTAGCCAAGGTTATTTCAAAGGGTGATATTATTGTGTACGAATCAACCGTTTATCCTGGAGCCACCGAAGATGACTGTATCCCAGTTATTGAACGTGTATCTGGCTTGCGCTACAACATCGATTTCTTTGCTGGTTATAGCCCTGAGAGAATTAATCCAGGAGATAAAGAGCATACGGTTGAAAAGATTCAAAAGATCACCTCTGGGTCAACACCTGAGATAGCTGAGCGTGTAGATCAGATCTATCGCACGGTTATCTTGGCAGGCACGCATAAGGCGGCAAGTATTAAAGTGGCAGAGGCTGCAAAAGTGATTGAGAATAGTCAGCGTGATATCAACATTGCCTTTGTGAATGAGTTAGCTAAGATATTTAATGCCATGGACATTGACACACAAGATGTTTTAGAGGCGGCTGGCACCAAATGGAATTTCCTCTCGTTTAAACCTGGATTAGTTGGAGGTCACTGTATTGGAGTAGATCCTTACTATTTAGCCCAGAAATCGCAAGAGGCGGGCTATCATCCAGAGATTATCTTGGCTGGAAGAAGACTCAACGATGGAATGGGAAAATATATTGCCACTGAAGTGGTCAAACTAATGATCCAGAATGAGATCAAGGTGAACAAATCTAAAGTTCTTCTTTTAGGGATAACGTTTAAGGAAAACTGCACAGATATTCGAAATACCAAAGCCATTGATATCTACCACGAACTTAAAAGTTATGGCATAGCTGTTGATATTGTTGATCCTTGGGCTTCAAAAGACGAGGTGAAAGCAGAATATGGCCTTCCGTTAGGATCGAAAGTTGATGAGCAGGTGAATTACAGCGCAGTGATTCTAGCAGTGGCTCACCGTCAATTTAAATCACTTGATCTAAAGCAATTTAAAGACAAAGGAGCCATCATTTACGACGTAAAGGGGATCTTGCCACGTGACCTTATCAACGCTCGCCTTTAGGATCTAATCAAGCTTACTACAATTCAATACCGTTTGGAAATTAATCCATTTCCAAAGGTACATCGTGTAATTCCCACCATGGAAGTCCATGCAGATTAAGCTGCTTCATAAATGGATCAGGATTAAACTCTTCCACGTTAAACACGCCTGGTTTTTTCCACTCCCCTGTTAGGAACATCATAGCCCCAATCATTGTTGGAACACCAGTGGTGTAGCTAACAGCCTGCGTACTTGTTTCGGCATACGCAGCTTCATGACTGCAATTGTTGTAGATATAATAGGTCTTTTTCTTCTTATCTTTAATCCCCTTGATCCGGCAACCGATCGAAGTTTCACCAATGTAGTTCGCCCCTAATTCCTCAGGTGCTGGCAAAACAGCTTTTAGGAACTGAATTGGAACGATCTCTTTTCCTTCGTACATAATCGGTTTAATTCCGGCCATTCCAATATTTTGAATCACACGAAGGTGTGTAAGATATTCTTGTCCAAAAGTCATCCAGAACCGAGCTTTTTTCAAGGTTGGAAAATTCTTCACCAACGACTCAAGCTCCTCGTGATAGATCACATACGACTCACGCTCACCAATATGAGGATACGTAAGGGCCTTATGAATTTCGTGGGGCTCAGTAACTACCCAAGCTCCATTTTCCCAATATTTTCCCTTTTGAGTCACCTCTCTGATGTTGATCTCAGGGTTGAAATTGGTCGCAAAAGCTTTTCCATGATCACCGGCATTACAATCGACGATATCGAGGTATTGAATCTCATCGAAGTGATATTTAGCAGCCCAGGCTGTAAAGACACTAGTCACTCCAGGATCGAAACCACATCCTAAGATGGCAGTAAGACCGGCTTTTTTAAAGCGATCTTGATAGGCCCATTGCCAGCTATATTCAAATTTTGCTTCATCTTTGGGTTCGTAATTGGCAGTATCGAGGTATGAAACACCCGTCTCCAAGCAAGCATCCATGATGGTCAAGTCTTGATAAGGCAGCGCTACGTTAACCACCAAGTCAGGTTTGAACGACTGAATCAAGGCCACCAATTGAGGCACCTCATCCGCATCGACTTGAGCAGTCTGAACTCTATTATTTCCGATACGAGCTGCAATAGCATCGCATTTCGACTTTGTACGACTTGCCAGCATAATTGAAGTGAAAACTTCAGGTAATCCAGCCATTTTATGTGCGACCACAGTTCCAACGCCGCCTGCACCAATAATTAATACTCTTCCCATTTAATGATCCGAATGAATAGAATTATACATTGAAATATCTTATGCAAAATAACTATATTTTTCAGTGTCTTTTATGATTTATTATTAAAAGAAAATTAATTTGTACTTTTAAAAACCTAACAATCTAAATTTTCAAGCAACCGATTCTGAATCAGTAATATTCAGAAGTGAAATGATCTTCATTGCAAATTAATTTAACCTTCGTGAAACGTTATCTATTCTGTCTGACAGCCTTTTTTATTGTATCAAAAAGCTATTCACAAACGACTAATTCTACATTTATTAGAACTCAAAAGCCATGGACCTATTGGTGGTGGCAAGGGAGTGCTGTGGATTCAGCGGGGATTAAGAATCAGTTGCAACAATTCAAGCTGTCTGGTTTAGGAGGTGCTCATATCATCCCTATTTATGGCGTGCGAGGTGAAGAATCACATTTCTTACCATTCTTAGGAAAAGATTGGCTGACAATTTTTAAATATACCTGCGAAGAGGCCAAGAAGCTTGACTTAGGTATCGACCTATCCAATGGTACGGGTTGGCCATTTGGTGGACCTAAGATAACCAGCGAAGAGGCACCAAAACAACTGGTATTTACCGAGCTCCAAGCGAATGACACTTTAAACATCAAAAAAGCATTCGGAAAAAATACTTTCTCAACGGCTCAAATTTTTAAAATAGATGCGAATGGAGTCTATACTGCATTAACTGTTAATCAATTGCACGAACTGACTAACTCAAGTCCGACTCCTAAGATACTTATGATAACGTACGAATCAACCAACCAGAAAGTTAAGCGAGCAGCACCTGGTGGCGAAGGACTTGTGGTCGATCATTTTGATCCGAAGGCTATGTCGCGATATCTTGGCTTGTTTGATTCAACCATATTTGCGAGTTCATCAAAAGCTCCTCTCCGAGCACTCTACAACGATTCCTATGAAGTGTTTGGCGCCAATTGGTCCACTGATTTCTTTAAGGTCTTTAAACAACAGCATCACTATGATTTACAAGATATTACATATATATTAAGTCCGAATTACCCTGCAGGAATTCAGAAGGAGAAAACCATGTCGGATTACAGAGAAACATTATCCTCGATGTTATATGCAACAGAATCTGTCTGGGCAAAATGGGCCGAGACCCATAACGTTTCGACACGTTACCAGGCGCATGGAGCACCTGGTAATCTGCTTGACCTCTATGCCCTATCGACCATTCCAGAGACCGAATCTTTTGGGAGCAGCAGTTTTAAGATCCCATTAGTGCGTGTGGATCCCGATTATGAGGAGAAAAATTTCGGTCGACCAAATCCATTGATACTCAAGCTAGCCTCCTCTCCTGCCCATTTACTTGATAAAAAACTTATTGCTTCAGAGACTTCAACGTGGTTAGGAAACCATTTCAAAGTTGCCCTATCACAAATTAAGCCTCAGATAGATGAGTTATTTATTTCGGGTATTAACCATATTTTTTACCATGGAACAACCTATTCACCCCCATCAGAAAAGTTTCCAGGTCGACTCTTTTATGCCTCTACAAATTATGGTCCATCGGCTCATTTTAAAAATGAACTCCCACTGCTAAATCACTATATTTCAGCGTGTCAGCAGCAATTACAAAATTCATCACCTGACAATGACATCTTGGTTTATATGCCAATATATGACTTCTGGTCCAATACCAAAGAACCAATTTTATTCTCATTTTCAGTCCATCATGCCGACAAATGGTTTCTACACAATCCTTTTGGCGAACTAGTCAACCATCTCTGGAATTCAGGCTATAGCTTTGACTACATATCTGACCTACAGCTTAGCAAGTTGAAATACAATTCAGATCGCTCAGCATCGATTGGAAAAAATCGATATCAAGTGATTGTTGTTCCCGCCACCACGAACATCCCACTCGGAACTTTAAACCATCTCTTAGAGCTTTCCAAACAAGGATTAAAAGTAATTTTTCAGGATAGGTTGCCACTTTCGTTGCCAGGAAATGGTCGAAACGAGCAGCAAAAACAGTTTGATCGAACCAAAGAGCTTTGTATGGTTAGTAAAAACATAGTAGTTGGTGATGTGGACAGTGCTTTAAATAATATCAATATCAAGCATGAAACTCTTCCCTCCGTTGGATTAAACTTTATTCGATCGAAGACAAAAACTGGCCTATCCTATTTTATTACCAATCTTTCGAACCAGTTTCAGTGCGACACTATAACTCTTTCTGCTTCTGCAGAGTCATTAGAATACTTTAATCCACTGACTAATGAGCATGGATTAATCGCATTTAAAAAAGTTGATAAGACCATCAAAACCAAACTCTATCTACCCCCCTGGAAGCTCTTGTTTCTTGAATACATTCAGTAAGTCAAAAGTTGAAAACGAATATCATTTTCCGGTTACCTCCAAATCGAATCTAGATCTAACCAATTGGAGCGTTAGCTTTAAGGAAGGTGAGCCATTTATTCCAGCGACAACTTTTAATCCGAAAGAGCTTACAAGCTGGACTACCTGGCAAGACTCAACACTTAATTGGTATAATGGTTATGGAAACTATCAGACAACCATCACCTTACCAGAGGCTTGGAAGCAATATAAAGGGGTTTATCTAAAAATAGAAGATCTACGCGAGACAGCCAACATAAATCTAAATGGCGTCGATTGTGGCACCATCTGGGCAGTCCCATTTGAGATTTTTATTCCTATCGTTAAGTTTAAGATTGGTCAACCTAACAGGTTTATATTAAAGGTTAGAAACCTATCAGCCAATCAGGCAAGGTATTTGGATACTTATGGAGTTAACTGGAAACATTTTTATGATGCGAACATCGTAGACATCACTTATCGGCCTTTTGATGCCTCAAAATGGAAACCAGTGGAATCAGGAATAATTGGAAAAGTTAAGCTTGTAGCTATTGAGTAAGGCTAGTCGATAAATCGTTTAGTGAGATCACCGTAGGCATCGATACGTCGATCGCGCAAGAAAGGCCACCAACGACGGACAGCTTCTGATCGGGCTAGATCTAGGTCAACGATTAGATTGGCCTCATGATCTTGAGAAGCCACTGCAAGTAGTTCGCCCTGAGGACCTGCCACAAAACTATTTCCCCAGAATGTTATGCCATTGGTTTGTCCAGAAGGATCTGGTTCATGACCTGTCCTGTTTACACTGACCACCGGTAATCCATTTGCTACGGCATGACCGCGCTGAGAGATAACCCATGCCTCCAGCTGACGATTTTTCTCCTCGTCAAGATCAGAAGATTCAAATCCAATGGCAGTTGGATAGATCAGAATATCTGCTCCTGCTAATGCCATTAAGCGTGCCGCCTCAGGATACCATTGATCCCAACAAACCAGTACACCTAGTTTTCCAACTGAAGTCTGAATGGGCTTAAAACCAATATCACCAGGTGTAAAATAGAATTTCTCATAATAAGCAGGGTCATCGGGGATATGCATCTTGCGATATTTCCCTGCTATGGTGCCATCTTTTTCAAATACGACTGCTGTATTGTGATAAAGACCGGCTGAGCGCTTTTCAAATAGTGAGGTAACTAATACTATCTGATGCTTCTGGGCCAAGGCTCCGTAAAAATTAGTCGATTCACCTGGAATAGTCTCTGCAAGATCAAATTTTAATGGATCTTCAGTCTGACAAAAATAGACCGAATTATGAAGTTCCTGTAAAACGACAAGCTCTGCCCCTTGCTCTGCACAATGGGCAATATTTGAAGCTAATTTTAGTTTATTGGCTTCAATATCTGAGCTATTTTTTTGTTGTATCAAGGATACTTTCAACATATTAGGAGCTATTAAATCTATAGTTTGTTTAGATATGATTGCAGGTACAAAAATAGTAATTATTAAATGTCATCCTTGATTACACCTTTAGGAAATTGCATAGTGACGCAATGCAATGAGCCATGTTGTTTGATCAATGGCCGACAATCGATTCCAATTATTTCTCGATCAGGGAAGGCAAGTTTTAAGATTTCTGCAGCCTGTTTATCTTTAGGCGAATCATAAAATGGCACTAAAACGGCATCGTTGATAATCAAAAAGTTTGCATAGGTGGCTGGCAATCGATCGCCTTGATCATAAACTTCATCTGCCATGGGAAGAGCAAGCAGCCGATATGGCTTCTGGTCTAGTGTTCTAAAAGCCTTTAATTCAGCCTCCATTAGACCTAACTGCTCAAAATGTTCATCATTAGAATTATCACATTTGACATAAGCGATCGTTTCAGCATTGCAAAACCGAGCTAAGGTGTCGATATGACTATCGGTATCATCACCAGCAAGGTAGCCATGGTCTAGCCAAAGAATTTGTTTTAATCCAAAGATTGATTTTAGCTGATTTTCTATGTTCGATTTAGACAGATGTTCATTTCTATTTTTCGACATTAAACAGGCACTAGTAGTGAGCAAGGTCCCTTCCCCATCAGACTCAATACTTCCACCTTCTAGAATAAAATCTAGATAGTCGATATACTTTACATCATTGGCAAAAACACCATTTTTAAAGAGTTTTGCTGTTATTTCATTGTCTTGATTGGCAGAAAATTTCTTTCCCCAGCCGTTGAAAGAGAAATCATAGAGAGTAAGGTTATCATCTTGAATAACCGTTATGGCACCATGATCGCGTGCCCAGGTATCATCAGAAGAGATCTCTTGAAATAGGATATTTTCAAGGTTGCAATTCGCTAATCTTTGACGCAGCTTATTTTGATCTGGGCACACTATCAGCACCTTCTCATATCTTGATATTGCCTCAGCGATCTGAACAAAGCAACCTTCAACCTCATCGAGCATATCTGCCCAGTCGGTCTTTTCGTGCGGCCACGTAAGTAAAACTGCGCTTTGAAGCGCCCATTCAGGTGGCAAAATGATCTGTGTCGTATTCATAATTCGAAGATCTTTTGACCCTTAATTTTGTTTTATTGCACCCAAGACATCTCTCAGGAATCCATTAAAATCAAATCCATCATCCATAAATCCTAAACGTACCAAGACGATATTTCGAGAAGGGATGATAAAGATTTTTTGTCCACGATGACCGCTACAGAAGTACATATCTTCAGGAGCATCGCCATATCGCTTTGAAGCATTTAGGTAGAACTGAGCACCATATTTGCCCCCTGACGCTTTTGCTGGTGTTCGCGTATAATTCACCCAGCCAGCAGGAAGGATGGTATCGCCTCTCCACACTCCATCGTTGTAATAGAGCAATCCAAATCGGGCCCAGTCACGGGCAGTAGCATAGCCATACGAAGAACCTACGAAAGTTCCGGCAGCATCTGTTTCAATAAAAGCTGAGGACATACCAATTTTATTAAATAGCTCTTTGTATGGAAAATCATGATATTCCTGATCATTTCCAACTGAAGTGCGTAGAATTCCAGATAAGATATTCGTGGTGCCTGATGAATATTTCCACTCCGTGTCAGGTGCTTTTTCATACGGTTCGCTGATCGCTTTCTGATAGCAATCATCTGATCGGTAGAGCATGGTCGTTACCGATGAGACATCCTCGTAGTTCTCATCCCATTTCAATCCACTACTCATATGCATCAAATCACTGATGGTGATATCGCGTCGACGGTCATTAAGCCACTCTTTAATAGGTGCTGTTGCATTCACATTCAGCCGATGTTGTTTCGTTAAAATTCCCGCCATCGCATTAGTTATGCTTTTTGTCATAGACCATCCCCAAAGTTTACTGTCCGCGGTAATACCCATTTCTGAAGAATATTTCTCAGCAATTAGTTCACCTTTATAGAGCACAACAACGGCGGCTGTGAGTCGAGGATCAGTATCTGGAGATCCAAATGCTGCGTTGATCGCATTTTTAAGCTTCAGTGTATCTACTTCGGCATAGGCAGTATCTTTGCGAAGATCACCAACTGGCCAGGGCGTGCGCCAGACATTTTGTTTTTTAACAATCGAAGGAGTGAAGCTTAAGTGCTGTAATTCCTGAAGCGAATGATCGCCAATCAAGCAAGCTCCATAACCTTCCCGATATACCGCAGTTTGTTTTGCAAGTCCAAAAAAAGAGGTCGTAACAGATTTACTGACGTAATCGATTTTACTTGAAGTATATTTCATGATTGAATACCGAAGGTCTATCGATTGAGCTAGCTGAGGATCTCTATTTAATTTAAATACCGCAGTAGCCATAGTTTTTGCGCCATAACCGGTAGCAATATACAATTTAGGATAGTTTGAACTTGCAATAAGATAAAGTCCGAATAGCACAATCAGTGGAATAATATATTTTAGCCTAAACATCTATGATTAATTAAATTACGGATTAATAGTTAACAATTTAGATGAACTTCAATAAAAAGGGATTATACTAAATTACCGCAGCAAAATTAATAAATGAATTGAACATGAACACTGAATAGATCGAAGTTGACAAGGACTACTTATGAATACTAGAATTCTTAAACCTAAAAATAGGTTTGAGAAGAAGAAATTTATCATAAATCAACCAATTATCTTAAAATAAAAGATTAAAAGAGTTAGTTTTGATCTGTACAGAATTCTAGATAAAACCTAGAAAATGTTCAACTGTCTAAGTCATGAAAAATAGTCCGAAGACCAATTCTGCTATAATGCCAATACGTCCTTCGCAGCCAGCAAGTCTAGCTGATCAGGAGTACCTGGCACTGAAAAATTTCCTAGAGGGTCTGCTTGGCATTGTAGTTCAGCCGAGTGAACAGTTTGATAAGGATATACTATTAGACTCTTTATCAACAATCAGCGTCATTGATTTTATCGAAAAAACTTTTGGCATTTCTCTATTTGAACACCAACTTACTGATTTCTCCTCGATACAAGAATTAACCAATTATATTGCTCAGCACAAAAAATTCTATCGGAGAGAAGGCCTAAGCTGGATCACTGAGCTAAAAAACAAATGGAACTTTCAGATTCCAAAATCGACCTTTATCTTTATCTTAAAGTTGATTGTGTTTACCGTTCAAAAAACCACCTTATTATTTTACAAAATTGAGGTAAAAGGACTTGAAAATATTCCCAATGGCCCTTGTTTTCTTGCTTCGAATCATCAAAGTAAATTGGACGCATTTTTAATTCTCTCTTATTTAGACAAGAAGATGTTCCAAGAGACCTTTGTATATGCGAAGAAGCAGCACATCAAGGGAACTATTCAAACCTATTTAGCCAATAGAAGTAATGTTGTTCTAGTTGATTTAAATCATGAATTAAAAGAGTCGATTCAAAAGCTTGCTGAAGTTGTTAAATTGGGGAAAAAAGTTCTTATTTTTCCTGAAGGAACACGAAGTTTAAATGGTGAGCTTGGTTCATTTAAGAAGACCTATGCTATTTTAAGTGCGGAATTAAATATTCCGATTGTGCCTATTGTTATTTCGGGAGCTTTTACTGCTGGTTCAAGGAGTGACAGAAAGAAAATAAACTCACTAATAATACTTGAATTTATGCCTGTAATATCTGCTGAAGGGTTATATCCAGACCAGATCAATAATCTAGTACGTCAAAATATCTTAAATAGTCTTTTAAATTAGGACACTTAAGTCTGAAAGTCAATTTATTAGCATTTATATTTAAGATTACACATCCCGAATTTATTACTAGAGTATAATAATATCTGTTTTTTTTTCTATTTTCGTCACACAAAATAGAATTAGACTAGCTTAATGGAAGTCTGATTTTATTTTTCGATAAACTAACATATCATTAACTCAAGGTCCTATTGTGAAGTAGCACCTAAATTTGTCCTAACCAACCATATGGAAAGAAGAAACTTTATAAAGAGCTCAGCACTTTCAACTGCTGGTCTATTAATCGCCAACGATTTATTTAGCAAACCTAAGGGTCCTGTTTATGGTCATAATGAGATGACCTATCATTTAAACAAAGAGTGGGGAGCCTTGAATCCGAAGAAAACTCCAGTTAATGATTGTCATGAGATGGTGCAAAATGCCAAAGGACATATTATGTTACTCACTAATGAAACCAAAAACAACGTCATAATCTATAATAAAAGTGGTCGTTTAATTGATACTTGGGGTAAAGATTTTCCTGGGGCTCACGGTTTAACAATTCAGCACACAGGTAAAGAAGATCTATTATTCATTACCGACACCAATAAACATCAAGTATACAAGACCACCATCGATGGAAAAATATTATTTACCATTGATGCACCAGCAGACCTTCCAGCATACAAAAAGAACACAGCCTTTGTGCCGACAGAAACAACGGTATTAGAGAATGGCGAGTTCTATATTGCTGATGGTTATGGAGCACAGCACATTCTTCATTACGATGCACATGGTCGTCTATTAAATTCATTTGGTGGCAGAGGCACTGGAGATGAGCACTTTGATAATGCACATGGTATTTGTGTAGATTATCGCAACCCTACTCCTACTTTAATCATTACAGATCGGACGCGAAATGCATTTAAGAGATTCTCGTTAGATGGAAAACTCCTTGAGATCATTCATTTACCCGGAGCTTGTGTTTGCAGACCGGTTATTAAAGGTGATTATTTATATGCAGCAGTACTTCGATCACCTTCCTTATCAAATGAAAAATCGGGGTTTGTAACCATCTTAAACAAAGAAAACAAAGTTGTTTCGAATCTTGGAGGGTCAGCGCCAGTATATGTAAACAATGAATTAACTCCTCTTTCTCAAACAGAAAAAATATTCATACATCCTCATGATGTATGTGTTGACGACGAAGGAAGTATTTACGTTGCGCAATGGGCCTCAAGCAAAGTATATCCATATAAATTTACAAAAGCGTAAGTATGCAAATTCAAAAAAAACACCTCACTTATGCAAAAATAGGTGGCGTAATTCTGATCTTATCAATTGGGCTGTTTGTCATTTTAAAGATTCAGCGTGATAGTTTTGAGAATCAAGTATCCTACAATAGAAATATTCGTCCACTCCTTTCTGATAAGTGTTTTGCTTGTCATGGACCAGATGCGAACAAGCGTAAAGCGGGTCTTCGATTAGATCAGCAAGCCGGAGCTTACGCCGAACTTAAAAAGAACAAAGGTCATTATGCCATTGTTCCTGGTGATCCAGATAAGAGTGAGATCATTAAAAGAATGGAGTCGACAGATCCTGAAATGGTAATGCCTATTCCTTCTAGCCATTTGCTCAAACTTACTAAAGAGGAAGTATCACTCTTTAAGCAATGGATCAAAGCAGGTGCTAAATATGAAAAGCACTGGGCTTTTGTTCCACCAGTAAAAGCGGCAGTTCCTGATGTAAGCAAGAAAAACTGGTCGAAAAATGAGATTGATAATTTCATTTTACAAAAGCAAAAACAAAAAGGGTTAAGTCCGAATGACCAGGCTTCTCGTGAGACTTTAATTAAACGTGCCTTTGCTGATATCACTGGATTACCTCCTACCGTCCAAGAATTAAATCGTTGGAACACGATTGCAGATAAAGATTGGTACAGCCAACTTATTGACTCCGTCTTTAAAAAACCTGCCTATGGTGAGAAAATGGCTATCTTATGGTGCGATTTAGCTCGTTATGCCGATTCATTTGGATTCCAAGATGACAACATCAGATCGCAATGGCCCTGGAGAGATTGGGTTATTCATGCGTTCAACAGCAATATGTCTTATGAAAAATTTATAACCGATCAAATTGCTGGGGATTTATTACCGAAAGCGACGAAAGAAAATATCTTAGCCACTGGATTCTTCCGGAATCATAAATACACTGAAGAAGGTGGAATTATACCTGAGGAGTATCGTGTTTCATACAACGTTGATAAAACTCGAACTTTTGGAAAGGCAATTTTAGGAGTAACTATCGAGTGTGCTCAATGTCATGACCACAAGTATGATCCCTTTTCAAACAAAGATTATTATCAGCTTTATGCCTTTTTCAACATCAGCAAAGAAAAAGGTTTTGAAGGTGACGTAGGTTCATCTACCCCTGCAAAAACACCGAAGTTGTTTATTAATCACGACGAGGTGAAAAACAGTATGCCTTATCTAAGTCCGAATGATACGAGTGCCATTCAGGTGTCAGTAATGGCCGACGACTCTCTTAAAAAGCCAACCTATATTTTAAGTAGAGGTCGTTATGATGCTCCAACAGATGTAAAGGTTAGCCCAATTGGTCTTGAATCGATTATGCCATATGATACGATGACTTATGCGACAAATAGACTGGGTCTAGCTCAATGGACCATGAACAAAAAGAATCCTTTAACGGCTCGTGTTTTTGTGAACTTTATTTGGCAAGAGATCTTTGGAAAAGGAATTGTTAAAACATCGAGTGATTATGGGTTACAAGGTGAGCTACCTTCACACCCTGAGCTACTAGATTGGTTAGCTGTTGACTTCATGGATCACAACTGGGATATCCAATATCTGATCAAAAAAATTATGACTAGTGGTACTTACTGTCAATCAAGCGAAGTAAGCAAAAGCAAATTAGAAGAAGACTCTGAGAACATCTATTTAGCGAGAGCTCCGCGTATGAGATTTAAGGCTGAGCTAGTTCGCGACTGGGTACTAAGTAGTAGTGGGTTGTTAAATGGCCGTATTGGTGGTCCAAGTGTGAAACCATATCAGCCAAAAGGTGTTTGGGAAAGTACCACTTCAGGAAGAGGTGTCTTGGCTAGTTACAAGCAAGATCATGGTGATGCAATCTATCGTCGTGGACTTTACACTATTTTCAAGCTTACGGCTCCACCTCCAAGTTTGATGATCTTTGATGCTAGTAGTAGGGATCAATGTGAATCAAAACGCTCGAGCACGAATACTCCGTTGCAGGCACTTACTATGCTAAACGACCCAACAGTATTAGAAGCATCACGAGTACTTGCAGAGAATATTACGGTTAAAACAAAGGTACTAGAAGATCAAATCGAGCAGGCCTTTCAATCGATTATTATTCGGAAGCCTACCCGTTTTGAACGCAATAAGCTCTTAGATTATTGTCAAAAACAGCAAGAATATTTCAAACAGAATCCAGATTTATTAAAGTTGACAATAGCGTCGGGTGAGTTCAAGCATCCTAAAGAAGGCCACGACTTAATTGAGACTGGTGCTTTAATGAAAACGATTTTGATTATTTATAACTTAGAAGAAGCCATCACAAAATCATAACAATATTATGAGAGAATTTTTAGAGCATGGGTTAAACCAAAATAGACGTAAGTTTCTTTCCAAGATGAGTCTTGGTATTGGAGGAATAGCATTAGGATCTCTTATGGTCCCTGGGATGTTTAGTGGTAATGAAGATGATCTTTTCAATAATGTAGTGCCCCATTTTGCCCCTAAAGCAAAACGAATCATCTATCTATTCCAAAATGGAGCACCATCTCAACTAGATCTTTTCGACTATAAACCGACGTTGCAAAAGATGCATGGTGAGGATTTGCCTGCAAGTATCAGAAATGGTCAACGACTTACTGGTATGACGGCAAACCAAGCGAAGTTTCCACTTGCTGGAACAAAATTTAATTTTGCGCAACATGGTCAGACTGGAGCTTGGTTTACAGAAGCCATGCCTCATTTAGCTAGCATGGCTGATGATATGTGCTTTGTTCGTTCGCTATATACCGAAGCGATCAATCATGATCCTGCATTGACGTTTTTTCAAACTGGAGCTCAAGTTGGAAACAGACCGAGTATGGGTTCGTGGATCAGCTATGGTTTGGGAAGTGAAAATAAAAACCTTCCTGCCTTCTGTGTTTTACTGAGCAAAGGTAAAGGGAATGGTCAAGGGGTATATTCAAAATTATGGAACAACGGATTTTTAGATTCGATCCATCAAGGCGTTCAATTTAGCAGCGGCGAAGAGCCTGTGAAATACCTAACTGATCCTGAATTTATTAAACGTGCGGATAAACGCTTAATGCTAGATGAATTGTCTGCATTAAATGATGCAGCATATAAAAATATTGGTGATCCTGAGATCGTAACAAAGATTCAGCAGTATGAATTAGCTTATCGTATGCAGATGGCTGTTCCTGAGCTAACCTCTTTACAAAACGAGCCAGAATCAATTATTAAAATGTATGGTCCAGAATGTTTGGTTCCTGGTACATATGCAGCAAACTGTCTGTTAGCTCGTAAACTTTCTGAAAATGGCGTGAGATTTGTCCAATTATATCACCAGGGTTGGGATACACACGGTAACTTACCGAAGGAGATCGAAGGTCAGTGTAAAGACGTTGACCAATCTTCTGCGGCCTTAATAAAAGACCTTAAGCAACGAGGATTACTTGACGAGACATTAGTGATCTGGGGTGGTGAGTTTGGTAGAACAAACTACTGTCAAGGTGCTTTATCAAAAGACAATTATGGACGTGATCATCACCCACGCTGCTTTACCATTTGGATGGCGGGCGGAGGTGTTAAGCCAGGCGTATTCGGCGAAACGGATGAGTTTGGTTATAATATCACTAAGTTGCCAGTCCATGTACATGATTTCCAAGCAACTGTGCTACATTTAATGGGCATCGATCATGAGCGTTTCACCTACAAACACCAAGGTAGACGTTATAAACTGACCGATATTGCAGGAAATGTTGTTCATGATCTTATTAGCTAAGTATGAATGAGAAAAAAGTCTATCAAATTCTAGAGATGGTATTATGGGTGATAAACCCATTACTTATCGTACTAGCTTTTTACAATCAAGAACTTAAGCCTGGATTATTCATGCTTTGGATGGGCAAATTTCATCCATTAGTCTTGCATTTTCCCATCGTTTTTGGGATTGTGATTGCCATTTACCTACTGTTTTTTCAACTTCGTCGCTTGCCCTCAGATACAGAGAAGTTAATTCTGGCTCTGAATGGCGTTTTTGCAACGGCTGTAGCCATATTGGGTTTGCTCTTATCAAAGCAAAATACCTATGATGGCGATCTTATAAACTGGCATAAATGGGGTGGAATAGCCATAGCGCTTCTAAGTTGGGCTATCGTTTATCTACTAGAACTTCAAGTTAAACAGAAGAAATATCTAGCGATCTGTTTTTTCATCGTGTTAACTGTTGCGACTCACAAAGGTGCACAGCTGACTCATGGTGTTAACGCATTAGGTTTTCCTCAGGCTGCATCGACTGTTTCAGAACAAAATCCGAGTGACAGTAAATCAATCTATGTCACCACTATCGCTCCTATTTTGGATCAGAAATGTGTTGCCTGTCATAATGCAGATAAAGCCAAAGGCGGATTACGATTAGATTCTCCTGAATACATCCTTAAAGGGGGTAAAGATGGCAGCATTTTAAAAGGTGATGCTGGCCAATTAGGGATGCTACTCGAACGAATTCATTTACCGTTAACCGAGGAGAAACATATGCCGCCAGATGGCAAAGAGCAGCTTACTAAAACCGAGTTAAGTATCTTAACCAGCTGGATTAAATCAGGAAGTAATTTCCAAAATAAAATCGGCGATATCACTTCTACAGATAGTCTAGCATTGCTAATCGGACAACCGAAGAAAGTTTTGGTCGAGAAATTTGAGCCGAAGCATAATCTTCCAGATCTTAAAAAGTATAATTCGAATTACTGTACAACAAATTATCTTTTTCATGGTTCAGACGAAGTAGAAGTTAACTTCTATCAAGGAACGTTCTATAACCGAGATAATCTAAAGAAATTGTCGGGTTTAAGCTCTAATATTATTAGTTTAAATATGTCAGGAATGCCATTAACCAACGACGATCTAGACATTATTCTTGGATTTAAAAACTTACAGCGTTTGAATCTGAATAATACAAAGCTAACCATTGAGGCATTACAAGGCGTTAAATCGTTAACAAAGCTCAGGTTATTATCTATTTGTGGTATTGAATTCAATAATTCTACACTTGATAAGTTCCTTGCTACAGCGAAGTTTAAAGAGCTTAATGTTTGGACTAAAGATGGCACACCTAAAGATCTTGAACCAATCATCAAGAAATATCCAAACATACTATTTAATGTTGGTGACAATCTCAAAACGACATTTGTGAAGATCAGTAAACCAACCATCGAGCAAGATTCTTTGATTATCTCGGATCACCTGGATATCAAATTAAATGCTCTATTAAAAGGTGTTGTCATTCGATATACTACTGACGGAACTGATCCAGACAGTCTTAAAAGTTCGGTTTACGAGAAGCCTTTCAGAATCAAAGAAAATACGACCTTAAAGATTAAAGCATTCCGTGATGGATGGACTGGCAGTGAAATTGTTAAAAAAACTTTTTACAAATCGGAGATTCATCCTGATTCTATCTTTCTACTAACTCAGCCGGACATCAAACATCCTGCTCACGGAGCTAAAACACTGATTGATTTTGAATTAGGTGAAAATAATAGATATACGGATAAGTGGTTAGGGTATAAAGAAACGAGTCTTGATTTTCTTATTGGATTTAAAGAGCCTAGAATGCTAAAATCAGCTTATTTAAATGCATTCATTGATTTAGGAGGCATGATCTTTCCAATTGCTTCAATCACTGTTCAGGGAAGTAATGATGGTATTAGCTACAAAAAGATAGCCAAGACAAGTTTTCCTCCAGCAAAAGAGGGCGATCCTAATGGACCACAATCCTTCACTTGCCCCTTCCCTGCAGGTACCATCTATAAATTCTACAAGTTTAATGTATCCAACTTAAAGCATCTTCCAGCTTGGAAGAAAGACAACAAAGGGAAGCCAGCTTGGATATTCGTTGATGAGTTGTTTCTTAACTAGCATTGAAGCACTACTAACAGACCAATAAAAAAGGCGCTCAATGAGCGCCTTTTTTATTGGATTAAAGGTTTGCTTAACCAAGTAATGCTTTTACCTGATTGTAGATATTTTCTGCTGTAAAACCAAGCTGTTGGTCTAGAACATCATATGGAGCAGAGAAACCAAAAGAACTCAATCCCCAGACTGCGCCTGAGTCACCGACCAACCCTTTTAAGGTTACTGGTAATCCAGCAGTAAGTCCAAACTTAGGAACATTAACTGGAAGAACTTGTTCTTGGTATGCTTTATCCTGATTTCTAAATAAACCTTCAGAAGGAACCGAAACGATACGAACTTTTAAACCATCTTTCTCGCGCAACAGATGAGCACCTTCCACTAAAGAGGCAACCTCTGAACCAGAAGCCAAAAGTATAACGTCTGGGCTAACAACATCTTCAACGATATAAGCCCCTTTTGCCGCCATTTTAGCCTCTTGGTAACGATCGGATTTAGCCGGTAAATCTTTGATGTTTTGTCGTGATAAAATTAACGCTGTTGGTGTTGAGACATTCTCGATGGCAAGTTGCCAAGCCACCGTAGTCTCTTGAGCATCCGCAGGGCGAAGTACTAACGTTGAATTTTCACCATGGTGATTTTTCAAATGTTCCATAAGGCGCAGTTGTGCCTCATGCTCCACCGGTTGATGTGTTGGTCCGTCCTCTCCCACTCTAAATGCATCATGAGTCCAGATATACTTGATAGGCAACTCCATTAGAGCAGCCATACGCAAGGCAGGTTTCATATAATCGGAGAAGACAAAGAATGTTCCGCAAGCCGCAATAATTCCGCCATGCAGAGCGATGCCATTCAT
The DNA here is from genome assembly GCA_903897145.1 of uncultured Bacteroidia bacterium. GTDB lineage: Bacteria > Bacteroidota > Bacteroidia > Bacteroidales > Prolixibacteraceae > JAAFHB01. Next base: position 101,303 of record CAIUAN010000034.1, read on the forward strand.
GATCGATGCCATGGTTAATTCGCAAACGCCAGCTTGTAAAAATGCACCTGAGAAATCGCCATTCTTAAATGCTTTGGAGTTATTTAAAAATCCATCAGTCTTATCTGAATTTGAAAGATCGGCGGATGAGACAATCATATTCTCAATACCCTTAGCAAATGCTCCTAAAACGGTTGCAGATGCATTTCTTGTTGCTGCACCCGACTTTTGCACAATGGCAGAATAGTCAAACTCTGGTGCATCGCCTGAGAGAAACTTTTCAAGCTTAGCGGCCAATGCTGGATTTGCAGCTGCCCATGCATCTTCTTCTTTATTTTTCTCATTTGCCCAAGCTGTTAGGGTCTCTATGCGTTTCGCATAAAGCTCAGCTGCTTCTGGAAAGATCGTGAATGGATTTTCTGGATCACCACCAAGGTTAGCAATCGTTTTCTTAAATGAAGCTCCGGCATGCGTTAAAGGCTGACCATGTGTTGAACATTGACGTTCAAAGTTAGATCCATCCTCTTTTATTGCCCCTTTACCCATAATTGTTTTACCAATGATCAAGGTTGGTCTAGCAGACTCTTTTTGAGCGGCCTTCAGAGCGGTGCGAATAGCATCAGGATCATTTCCAACAATCGTTAGAACATTCCAACCCCACGCCTTATATTTCATCTCTGTATCTTCTGACGTAACAGCATCCGTCTCAGTAGATAATTGGATATCGTTTGAATCGTAGAACATAATAAGGTTACTCAAACCTAAGTAACCTGCTAAACGTCCAGCGCCCTGTGAGATCTCTTCTTGAATACCGCCATCTGAGATGAAGGTATAGGTCTTATGAGCCATCCACTCGCCAAAACGAGCGACTAAAAAGCGTTCTGCAATTGCAGCACCCACGGCCATCGTATGACCTTGTCCCAATGGACCAGAGGTATTCTCTACGCCACGCTCAGGATCCACTTCAGGATGGCCAGGCGTAACAGAACCCCATTGTCTGAACCCTTTTAGATCATCAAGACTATAATTTTCACCTAGTGCCAATACAGAATAGAGCATTGGAGACATATGACCTGGATCAAGAAAAAATCGATCTCTAAAAGGCCAAGTCATATCACTTGGATCGTAATTTAAAAATTCGGTATATAAAATATTGACAAAATCAGCTCCCCCCATTGCACCTCCTGGATGCCCTGAATTTGCCTTTTCAACCATCGCTGCAGAAAGTATTCGAATGTTATCTGCCGCCCGGTTTGTACCTGAATTACTCATTGTAATTTATTTATAGTTAATACTTTAAATTGAAGCGATTAAACCTAACGATTCGAACCTTACTTCGCCTGAAGGGCCCGAACCACAAACACACCATCAATTGCCTTTACTTTCGCAATGATATCATCCGATAGTGTGTCATTACTTGCATCGATAATGTTATAAGCAATATCCCCTTTGTTTTTATTCAGCATATTGTCAATATTAATACCCGCCTGAGCCAATATGGTCGTAATCTGACTGATAATATTAGGGATGTTTTTATTGGTAACCAGCAATCGTGCTCCATTGTTACGCTCTAATTCAGCGCCGGGGAAGTTTACAGAATTACGGATATTTCCATTCTCAAAGAAATTTCGAATCTGCTCAGCAGCCATGATTGCACAATTTACTTCCGACTCATTTGTAGAGGCTCCTAAATGAGGAATAGCCATTACTTTATCGCATTTCAAAAGTTCTTCATTCGGGAAGTCGGTTAAGTAAGCCCCAACTTTACCACCATTTAAGGCAGCAATGATATCGGCATCAACAACTAATTCACCACGAGCAAAATTTAAAATCTTAACACCGTCTTTCATCAGTTTAATCCTTTCGGTGTTGATAAATCCGGTAGTCTCAGCGAGCAATGGAACTTGAAGGGTAATAAAATCAGCTTTTGCCAACATAGGCTCGATACCATAAGCACGAGTTACATCGTGGTGCAAATTCCAAGCGTGATCGATTGAGATGTAGGGATCATATCCAATAACGTTCATTCCAAGTGATTGAGCTGCATTTGCAACTAAAACACCGATGGCACCCAAACCAATAACACCTAATGTTTTGCCTTTAATTTCGCTGCCTCCAAAGTTAGCTTTACCCTTTTCTACCAATGGCGGAACTTTATCACCTTCACCGATCAACGTTTTTGCCCATTGAACACCTCCAACTAAGTCTCTTGAAGCCATTAAAAGACCAGCAATTACTAGCTCTTTAACACCATTGGCATTCGCGCCAGGGGTATTAAATACAACAATTCCGTTTTCGGTACATTTCGCAATTGGAATATTGTTAACACCCGCACCAGCACGTGCAATGGCTTTAACAGATTGTGGGATCTCCATATCATGCATGCTAAAACTACGCAGCACGATCGCATCTGGTTGTGCGATATCATTTGAAATCTCATATTTTGAACTTGGAAATACCTGAAGACCCTCTTGATCGATCTTGTTAAGTGTTTGAATTTTATACATATCTGTGGATTAAGAATTCGCAATTTGTGCAACTACAAATATGGCAAAATTGGGCGAGTTTTACCCAATCATTAGGTTAAATAATGATTATTTATTTTTCAACAATGCCTAATAAGTTCAAAAGTAGATGAGATTAAAACAAAACATATTATGAAGATTACTTATACCAAATTTAAATTCAACCACAATTTATCCCTGATAGAATTTAAAACAGGTAGAACATGTTAAGTTATTATAATCTTATGCTAAATAGCAACCCTAATTAGCTAAGAATAGCTCAATATTCCTTAATTTTGCTTATATCTTTATTTGAACTCTTTTGCATAACCAACGATACAATATGGAATTCATCAATCAAATTAAAGAAAGAGCCAAAACCCTTCAAAATAAAATTGTTTTACCCGAAGGTACTGATTTCAGAACACTTAAAGCTGTAGAGCAAGTAATAGAGGATAAATTGGCTCAGATCATTCTTTTGGGGGATCCTATTGAAATTAAAGCGCTTGCTTTAAAAGAGGGAATTAACATTACTGAAGCTGAGATCATAAATCCGAAAACATCGCCCAAAAGAGAGCAGTATGCAGCTTTAATGGTCGAGATAAGAAAAGATAAAGGGCTAACTACTTCAGAGGCTTTAGATGCCTTAAACAATCCATTAGTCTTTGGTTCATTGATGGTTAAAGCCAAAGATGCGGATGGCGAAATTGCTGGTGCCATAAATTCTACTGGCGACGTCCTACGACCTGCACTTCAATACATAAAAACTGTGCCAGGAGTGAGTGTTGTCTCAGGCGTATTCTTCATGGTGTTTAAAGATAAAAGCATTGGCGATAATGGAATATTAGTCTTTGCTGACTGTGCTGTTATGCCAGATCCTACTGATCGTCAATTAGCGGAGATCGCCGTTTCAACAGCAAAAACAGCTCAATCTATTGCACATCTTTCACCTCGAGTAGCGATGCTCTCATTTTCTACTAAAGGGAGCGCAAAACATCCTCTTGTTGATAAAATGACCAGCGCCACCCGTATAGCCAAAGAGTTAGATCCCGAATTAATAATCGATGGAGAACTTCAATTGGATGCTGCATTAATTGAATCAGTTGGCTTATCAAAAGCCCCAGGAAGCACAGTTGCAGGAAAAGCTAATATCTTAATTTTTCCTGGTCTTGAATCGGCTAATATTGGGTATAAATTAGTGCAACGACTTGCAGGAGCCGAAGCAATTGGTCCAATCCTTCAGGGTATGGCCGCACCAATTAACGATTTATCAAGAGGTTGTTCTGTGGCCGACATTGTAAATTTAATTGCGATTACTGCAACGCAGGCTGGATAATTAATTATTTTAACAGTGCATTTATTATTAATGACTTAACAAATCTTAATTAAATAAAACTTATAGATATTTAGCACTATCTATACTACCATTTATAATAGATCACTTACCTATTTCAATATGGAAGAACTAATTATAGAACCCATTGAGGATTTCGGGTTAATCAAAAAATCGCACCAACGGACACTATTCTCTAAAATAGGAATTGTCGGCTGTGGCAAGGATGGACAAAACATTGCGCGCATAGCGAGTGCGAATGGTATCGAAGTGGTATTTATTGAGCTTAGCGAAGCCCGTATCCAAAATGCATACGAGAGGTTAAACACCGTACTGGACCAAAGAATCAATCACTGGGGACTAACCTTAGGGGAGAAGAAATTGATCCTTTCAAAGATTAAAGGGAGTTTAGACTACATAGACTTAGTGGGGTGTGATTTTGTAATTGAAGCTATTCGTGCAGAGACAAGCGAAGCGGGAATGCAACGCATCCTCAAAATCACGGTGCAGTTACACGGGGACAAGGCGCAGGAAAAGGAAGTGGTGGTGGACACGACGGTGCAGGAGAAAAACATCACCCATCCCACCGACACGAAGCTGGCGCACAAGATTATTCGGCGCTGCTGGAAGCTGGCGGATGGGAACGGGGTGAAGCTGCGCCGGCGCTACCGCAAGGCGGTGCGGCAATGTGTGATGGCCCAACGCTGGCGCAAAGACCCGAGGCAACGGAAGACCGCGCAGCGGGCGTTGCGCAAAATGAAAGTCATCGCGGGCCGGTTGATCCGCGAACTGGAGCGCAAACTGGCAGTGAGCAGCCACGCCGAACAACGGGAGAACTTCGCGTTGTATCGGCGGGTGTTGCGCCAAAAAACCGGGGACAAAGACAAAGTGTATTCCCTGCATGAGCCGCAGGTTTATTGCATGAGCAAGGGCAAGGAGCACAAGAAATACGAGTTTGGCAGCAAGGCGTCAGTGGTGATGACCAAGACGCACGGGGTGATTGTGGGCGCGGTGGCCCATGCGGAAAACCTTTATGACGGCGATGCGTTGCGACCGGCCTTGGAACAAACCCGGGCCATCACCGAACAGCAACCGGCCAAAGCCATCGTGGATCGCGGGTATCGGGGACGCAAGGAAGTGGACGGAACGGAAGTGTTGCTGCCAGGCAAACCCAAGCCGGGACAAAGCAAACGGGAAAGCGCAAAGCGGCGGGCGCAGTTTCGGCGGCGGGCGGCGATTGAGCCGGTCATCAGCCATTTGAAACATCAATACCGGTTGATCCGTTGCTTCTTGAAAGGCTTCGTTGGCGACCAGATGAACCTGCTCCTGGCAGCCGCCGCGTGGAACTTGAAGAAGTGGCTGCGGATGGCGGCGCTTTTTTGGCTTCAATTGATTCGCCTCCTTGTGGCCAACCAAACTCTGCCCGCTTCGGCTTCCTGTCCGTAAAAAAGTTTTTCAGGAAC
>CAIUAN010000035.1 GCA_903897145.1 uncultured Bacteroidia bacterium
AGCGAGGCTTAACCAAAATTTTGGTTAAGCCTCGCTTCGTTAATTACTATCTTTCAATAAGACTATTCTGAAACCATTGCTTTATATTGATCTGCAGTTAATAGAGCATCAAGTTCCGCTGAATCAGCTACTTTAATCTTAACAAGCCATCCTGCATGATATGGATCTTTATTCACCAGCTCAGCCTCATCAGCTAAAGCATCATTCATCTCTAGTATTTCACCAGAAACAGGCATAAATAAATCAGAGACTGTCTTGACAGCCTCGATTGTGCCAAAAATCTCCTCTTTGGCTAAGTTTTCTCCCACGGTTTCAATCTCAAGATAAACGATATCGCCTAACTCGCCTTGCGCGAAATCGGTAATTCCGATAAAAGCGAAATCCCCTTCGACGCGAATCCACTCATGGTCCTTTGTGTACTTTAAATTTGATGGAATATTCATTGCTTAATTTTTTAAAGTGTCTGATTTTATACTCCAAAAATACGATAAATTAGAATGCATTAATCTTGCAATTGAACACTTTTATCATCTATTTACTCTTTAGGAACTAAAATAACCTACCATAAAATATCAATCGTTTTTATAACAGGGAGATTTTCGTTATAATTGGGGTATAAATCATCGATTACAGCATGTTTAAAGCAGAGATAAATTCACTTTCAGAAATAAATACGATCGCAGCTAAATTTATTAAAGCTCATACTGACGATCGAATATTTGCATTTTATGGCTCTATGGGAGCGGGAAAAACAACTTTTATTAAGGCACTTTGTGAAGAGATGAAAGTTTTAGATTATGTCACCTCGCCAACTTTTGCCCTAATCAATGAATATCAAACGGAAAATAATGGGGCAATTTTTCATTTCGATTTCTACCGCATAAAAAGTCTAAGTGAAGCGTATGATTTTGGGTATGAAGATTATTTTTATAGCACGAGTTACTGCTTTATTGAATGGCCCGAACTGATTGAATCGTTATTGCCGAAGGATACCATAAAGGTACATATTAGAGAGGTTGAGGGTGGGTTAAGAATCCTCGAATCGAATTAATCTTATTCCGATAAAGACTCAGAAATTATGAATCAAAGGAAAGGCGGCAAGCTGTCAACACTTGCAAATGACCAACTTCTTCCGCGCGAAGAGTTATATAAAAGGGGTCCTCGGAACGTCAAATTATCCATTGGAATTCCAAATAATTCGATCTCTATGGAGTATAGCGTTCCTTTAACACCGCAGTCGGTAGAGGTTCTTGTGCACAGCGGTCATGATGTATTTATTGAGAAAGGTGCAGGAGAAGAAGCAAACTATTCCGACCGACTATATGCTGATTCGGGAGCTGTGATTTGCCAAACAGCTGCTGAAGTTTTCCAATGCGATATCATCCTTAAAATGGCCCCTTTCACACAAGAAGAGAGTCAGCTTATGAAAGGAAATCAACTTTTATTGTCGCCCCTTTACCTCACCATGCAAACACAGGAGTCTGTTCGCTGTCTAATGAGGAAGAAAGTTACAGCGGTGAGCTTTGAATATATGAAGGATGAATATGGTCTTTTCCCAGTCGAACAAATTTTCTCAGAGATCATGGGAAATACCTCTATGATAGTTGCTAGCGAATATTTAAGTACGGCAAGAAATGGCAAAGGGGTGATCCTAGGATCCATTACGGGCATCTCCCCTACTGAAGTGGTTATTCTTGGAACTGGGACAGCTGCTGAGCATGCCGCACGAACTGCGAGGGCACTTGGAGCAACCGTAAAAATATTTGATGATTCAATCTCCAAGCTTATGGATTTCCAATCTCGTCTTGGAGAACGCGTATTTACATCTGTCTTTCACCCGAAAGCCCTGCGAAAAGCGATGAAAACCGCAGAGGTTGTTATTGGGGCACTCTCGATGAATGAAGTGCCCAAAATGGTTGTTCCTGAGGAGATGGTTGAAGGGATGAAGGAGAACTCTGTCATTATTGACCTTAACATTATCCAAGGTGGATGTATTGAAACATCACAAATCACGAATCATAAAAAGCCGATCTTTGTGAAGCATGGAGTGATTCATTATTGTGTGCCGAATATTACGTCGCGCGTGGCTCGCACCACCTCGATTGCAGTGAGCAATATCTTAGCTCCCATGCTAATTGAGATCGCACAGTCAGGAGGGATCAATCATTATATCAAATCAAATCGCAGTTTTTGTGAGGGTATTTATGTCTACAACGGTGTATTAACCAACCCTGATATTGGCGCGGTTCTGAATATTCCAGTTACAGATATTAACTTGTTGATGGCTGCATTCTAGATGATCAGCTGCAGTAAATCTATTCTTCCAACGCCAATATCATTGTTGCAATAGGATGAAGCCTAACGATATTTGTCTTCGAATATCCACTTCCATAAGGCAGAACGTTACTGTCTTGAGCCACCACTAGCCAGTTTTCAAATGGGACTTCATACTCAACCGAATAATTATTCCCATTGTGAAGTACCAAGATCCGGCGCCATGAATCTCCATTCGCGTAATCTCCTAGTTCATATGCAATTACGCCTGGTATATACTTGCCAAAAAACCTCAGCTTCGATCGGACTAAGTCCGCATCGATCATTCTAAAAGCAGGATGCTGACGCCTAAGTTCGATACAGTTTTTCAGAAATATGACTAAATCAGGGTAATCGGCTTTGCGAGACCATTCAATCTGATTGACGAAATCAGGTGATTTATAGGAGTCAGAATTTCCACCCTTCGAACGAAGCATCTCATCACCTGCATGAATAAATGGAACACCTTGTGACGTGAGAATAATAGCAAAAGCTAGACGGGCCATCCGCTCAATCAGCTCAGAACTTGCTTCAGGTGAAGCATATTGCAACTTATCAAAAAGCGTTAAGTTATCATGGCACGAAACATAGTTGACACATTGTGCCGGAGTGTTAGCCCAACCATTTCTCGATGTATTTACAAAATCATAAATAAGCTGGTCGTGCGTCACGGCTCCAACGATAGCAAATTTAATCTGCTCTTCAAGAAAATTAATCCCACTGATAAAACCTCCAATATTTTTATCAAAAGGTGAGCCTTTTAAACCATTGCGCATGTCATCACAAAAAGTAGCGATGCGATCAAGCTGCTTGGTATTTGCTTTTATAGCCCTTTTCTTCTCTTCTAATGGACTCTGATCGGCAGTCCACCCTTCTCCATAAAGAAAAATCTTAGGATCAATTGCATCAAGCCTTTGCCTAATTTGATTCATTGTTTCCAGATCGAATAGTCCCATTAAATCGAAGCGGAAACCATCGATATGAAACTCTTCTGCCCAATACGCAATTGATTCGATGATGAATCTGCGAACCATCTCACGCTCGGTGGCTATTTCATTACCGCACCCACTCCCATTAGAGAAACTGCCATCTGCATTAAGTCGATAGAAATAACCAGGCACAGTTTGATTAAAATAAGAGTCCAGATTAAGACCCGTATGATTGTAAACGACATCCAGGATAACCCCAATTCCATTTTTATGCAACGATTGAACCAGCATTTTTAGCTCCTTAATACGCGTAATACCATCACACGGATCCGTTGAATACCACCCTTCAGGAGTATTATAATTGAGTGGATCATAGCCCCAATTGTAATGGGCTGTTGGATGCAACTCGTCTACAGTATGGAAATCAGCGACTGGCAGCAGATGAACGTGCGAAATGCCAAGTTCTTTTAAATGATCCAAACCCGTTGACTCACCAGAAGAGAGCCTCGTCCCCTCTTCCGTAAATCCAAGGTATTTCCCCTTGTTTTTTATCCCCGATGAAGCAGACATGGAGAAGTCACGAATATGGACTTCGTAAATAACCATATCCGTCGGATTAGTTTTGAACTGTCGAAGATCAGTTTCCCAATGAGCTGGATTACTTTTCGTGTGATCAATTAGGATACCTCGACTTCCATTTGCACCTGTAGTCCTTGCGTAGATATCAGGTCCTTCCTTAAGCCATCCGGTAGCATCTCTAACCTGGATGGTATAAAATAGCCCTTCTAAATTCTCTTCGATCGATAAGATCCAAGTTCCATTTTTATCCGGCACTAGCTGGAACTCGCGAACTGCTTTACTATCTAGAACTGTTTGATAAAGTCTGAAGAAGATACGCTGAGCGGTGGGAGCCCATATTCGAATGGTTGTCCTCTCAGGGGACCAAAAGACACCCAAATCATTCCCTTCATAGACAGGGAAATCAACAAAATCATTCTCTTTGAATTTCCAAGATCTCATGCCGTTATAACCATTTCAAGCGAATTGTCTGACTTGTAAATTTCTTCCCGACAATATTTTTCATTTCGACACTCATCCGACAAGCTAGTTGTAATTCAGGAACTGATTCATAAAGCTGATCAAGGGAAATATTAAGATCATATGACGCGCTAGGCTCGAGAAGAATGGGGTAAATCTCAGAATATTCCACTTTAAGAATCTTGAATTTACGGGTCGTAAACCACCGTTTAAATAACAATACGGGAGCATGTAAGTCAAGCTCTTTTGTCCCTTCATTGGTAACTATCAACTCAATATGCGTTGGATTAGATCGATGACTTTTAACTAATTCGATGTTTGCCGCAACTGGCTTTGATCGCTTTTTAAACGACATTTTTTTCTTTTGCGGTCCTTTAGCAAATGCAAGTGTGCGTGAGAAGATAATATATCCAATCAAAAGGATTAGGATAACCAGCACAATTTTTAAAAAAATAGATTCCGAATTTGTCACTACAGTTGTTCTAATTAAACACGTCAAATAGCTCTAAAAAGCTTTTCGTCGCAATGATATTATGGAAGACAAATAAACTAAAAACATAAGATACCTACAAACACTTGATCTTTCCATTCTATCTTGCTGTACTGCAATAACCTCATTTTCTAACATCTATTTCCAACGTTTTCCACGAGGCATAGTTTTTTCTCTTCGAGCCGGCATTTCTTCCCCAACAATGCGAAAGTCAAGTTGTTTACGTTCTAGATTTGTACGAAAAATTTCAACTTCAATCGTGTCACCCAATTGATATTTCTTATGCATCCGCCGTCCGATTAAGCAATAATTTTTCTCGTCAAACTCATAAAAATCATCTGTTAGCTCAAACATAGGGATCATCCCTTCGCACTTATTCTCGTCTAGTTCGACATAAATACCCCACTCTTTAACGCCAGAAATAACCCCTTTAAATTGCTGCCCAATTTTATCGGCCATAAACTCCACCTGTTTATATTTTATAGAAGCACGTTCAGCGCTCGCCGCTCGGTTTTCCATATCAGAGGAGTGTCTGCACATCTGTTCATATTGATCAGCCTGCACCGAACGCCCATCTTCGAGATACCTCGCCAATAATCGATGAACTATCATATCTGGATAACGTCGTATGGGTGATGTAAAATGGGAATAGAAGTCAAAACCTAATCCATAATGCCCAATATTTCGGGTAGAATATTCTGCTTTCGCCATGGTGCGAATGGCCAATGTCTCGATCACATTTTGCTCTTTTTTCCCGTTTACATTTTCAATTAAACGATTCATAGACTCCATAACGGTCTTCGGATTATTGGTCATAATACCATATCCAAAGCGTTTGATAAAATGATTAAATGAATCTAATTTCTCAGGATCTGGCTTATCATGAATTCGATAGACAAAGGTCCGTTCCTTCTTTTTACCATCTGGTTTACCAATAAATTCCGCCACTCGTTTATTCGCAAGGAGCATAAACTCTTCAATCAGTTTATTTGAATCTTTCGATTGTTTAAAAAATACGCTCAATGGCTTTCCATCTGGGTCGATATCAAATTTAACCTCCACACGATCAAATCCAATGGATCCCTCTTCAAATCGTTGTTCTCGTAATTTTTTAGCAAGTCTGTCGAAGGTTAATATCTCCTCTTTCATATCGCCTTCACCAGTTTCAATTACCTGTTGGGCCTCTTCATAGGTAAACCGACGGTCGGAATAGATCACGGTTCTACCAAACCATTGGTCATGAATGGCGCACTGGTCATCGAGCTGAAATACGGCAGAAAAACAGAGTTTGTCTTCATGAGGTCTCAACGAGCATACGCCGTTCGACAATTTCTCGGGTAGCATTGGAACAACTCGGTCTACCAAATAGACAGAAGTTGCCCTGTTGTAAGCTTCCTCTTCAAGTAGCGATTCCGGTTTAACATAATGCGTAACATCTGCAATATGAACACCTATTTCCCAGAATCCATTTTCTAATTTCTGAATTGATAAGGCATCGTCAAAATCCTTTGCATCAACAGGATCGATTGTAAATGTGGGGACCTTCCGAAAATCACGTCTTAATTTTATCTCTTCTTCTGTGATTGCAACAGGAATTTTTTCCGCTGCTTGATTTACATTTTCAGGATACTGATATGGGAGTCCAAACTCTGCCAATATCGCATGCATCTCTGTATTGTTATTTCCTGCATCCCCGAGTACATCGATGATTTCAGCAAAAGGGTTTCGCGCCCTCTCAGGCCAATCCATAATTCGAGCAATCGCTTTTTGACCATGCTTAGCCCCCATCAACTTATCTTTAGGAATAAATAGATCGAAGGGCGTTTTTTTATTCGGGACCAAAAAAGCACTAAACTGAGAGATCTCAATGGTGCCAACGAAAGTAGTCTTTGCACGCTCTAGGACCTCAATAACTTCAGCCTCTGGATTACTTTTCTTCCGACGGGCATAAAGTCTAATTCTTACTTTATCGCCATCAAGGGCATGGTTCATATTCGCAGCCGACACAAATACTGGCTCTTCCAGTTCTTCGCTTGACACTTGACCATAACCTTTGGCATTCAACTCCATCATACCTGTGACAGTGCCCCCTTGAGATTTCAACTTATACTTGCCGCGTTCGGTCTCAACCAATGCTTCAGCATCGCGAAGTTCTTGGAGTACAACGTTTACTAATTGCAACTGACCATGGTCTTTCGCCCCTACCGCAGCACCAATCTGCTTATAGTTAAAGGCCTGATTACTATTTTTGTAATAGACTTCAAGGATGGCTCTTTTTAAACCATGCTTGTTAAAGCTCAAAGCCTTTTTATGTTTCTTATCTTTAGACATAACGTCAATATTTTGCTACTAAAGGTACTTTAAATTTTTAATTTTTTCTTAATCTCACCCCGAACCTCATCCTTTAACAATTGGTTTGTGTAAATTTGATAGAACATAAACAGTTGGCGACAAAAGTCCATGAATCTATTCGACGACTTGCTATCTCTGTTCTATCCTCGACTTTGTGCAGGGTGCGGCACTTCGCTTATGATCGGAGAGGAGATATTATGTTTGAATTGTTTAGCTGATCTTCCACGAACGGGCTTTCACCAAGTCAAAGAAAATCCAGTCTATCAAATTTTCATTGGTCGCGTTTCCATTGAGCTAGCCACCTCCTATTGTCGATTTGACAAAGGGGGTAGACTTCAGCATCTTCTACATGCCCTAAAATATCAAGGGAATCGGGAGGTCGGCCAAAAGATGGGCTTTCTTATGGGTGTTGAACTTTCTCACGAGCTCGATTATTCTCAGATCGACGCGATAATACCTGTTCCACTTCATCCCAAAAAAGAGAGGAAACGAGGGTTTAATCAAAGCATAGAGATTTGTATTGGATTAGCAAAAGCGATGAATAAACCATTGATTTTAGGAAACCTTATTCGAGATCTGCACACCGAATCACAAACTTTTAAGGGTCGTTTCGAAAGATGGGAGAATGTTTGCGGAATTTTCAGTATCAGAAATTCTTCCCTCTTTAGAGGAAAGCACCTTCTATTAATTGACGATGTGATCACAACGGGTGCGACCCTTGAAGCTTGTAGTGTTCCGCTACTTGAAATCGAAGGGGTCAAAGTTAGTGTGGCAAGTCTTGCATATGCCTAAAAAATGAACCCCTCCTACTGTGTTAAGGTAAACCTAAAGCTAACACCAAAATTTGAGTTGGTTGTACGATACGAATTTGAGATATAAGGGCTATTCACCATTCTATCATAGAACAAACGGACAAGAAAAACCTGACTCAAGTTATAATCTGCAGAGAATTTGACGGAAAATGTCTCTTGCCCTGCTGTCGTTTGGTTATTTTCTTCCACTAATTGTCGCAAAATAGTTTTGTTCTTGCCATAAGCAAGGTCAAATCTAATATTCAGATCATTGTTAAAAGTTTTTTGAGAACTCTTCGTCTTTACGAATAACTTCATATTTTCGAATCGGTATCCAAAGCCCAGGCTAGCCTCGTTATTGTATAGCTCCATGGCCTGATTATTCGTCAGACTAAGCATAATATTTCGAGTCTTTCGGTAATCAAATCGCGAAGTTACATTGTTCAGCCAAGTAATATCGATGTCGAGTAAAGGATTGAAAGTCTCATTGATGTTTATCGTAGAAATTCCATATTTAGGCAAAAAATTATCCTGTGCATCACGCATATAACTAAACCCATCATTTTCAGTTTTATAATCTAAGTTGGAGATATATGAACCAATGCTATAAGTTGATTTATAGTCATGCATAATATTCATTGATTTCATCACCTCTTTCAGTCCAGGAATTTTACTCACGACTCCCGAATATTGAATGCGCCAATTTGGAAGCATAAATTTAGCTGATGGGAATGGTGTTAAAGGAACTTTATCGGCACTAACGCCTGAGTAGGCGGCCAGGAAAGACGGAATTAGTACCTCCTGAGAAGTGGGGCCGTAGCCTAGCGGGAAGTTAGTCACTCGATCGAACTGTCCAGGAGTATATCCAAAAGTAGAATTTGATACTCTTGAATGATCGAGTCGCATGGCAATCTCCTCGCGATTTTGCTTAAACTGATTCCAAACTTTCGATTCTTGAGCTTGCGATTTTCCTAGGCTTTCAAAAGCAGATCCAAGTGAGATAATCGTCATACTGTAATTACCATTCATCATTTTGTTATAACCGCCCCATCCATTTTGGTTATTATAAAGCAAAAACTCTGATGAGTTGTTAGAGAAGCTCTGATTAGCAATAAGATCAATTTTTAAATCGGGCATTGGAACTATTTTGGCCCTGATATTAAGACGCGTATTATTGCTAAGCATAAATGGCCTGTTCACAATGGAGTCAGAAGATATCCAACCTTTTTGTGCCGCCATTTCGCCGAAATTTGCATTCTGTTGACCAAAAATAAAGGGTAATCCAGGAGCAAGAAGCTTTGTTCCACTTGAGCCTTCATAGTTTGAAGTTCCAAAGAAGCTTGCGCCTGGGAGATAGCCATAAAGACCAGTGCCTCCATTTTGAGAATACGATACATTGACATTATATAACATCATCAGGAACCGCGCAACATATTCGTCTAGCTTAAAATTCATAAACGCCTGCTTATCCTTTGATCCAGTAACTTCAATAACGGCTTGCGCACAATCAATATCTGGGGTAAAAATTATGCGATTCTCATTGGCCACTTTCATTTTGCCATTGATCATCTTGCCTTTCTCATCAGTCACTCTCAGGGTAACATTTAATGTTCCCAATTTATGAAAGATTGATTGAGGGACATCTTTCTTCAAGACACTCTTAGCATCTTTAAACCTTAGTGCACCCAGATCCAGAGGCTGAGCCTTTCCTCTTTTCGCCTGAATCTCTCGACGCCCCCGGCCAAACTCCCCGTATTTTTGATTGATTCGTTTTAAATATGGAACTCGATTATATAGCCGAATAAAGTCAGCCTGTCCATTTAGTTGAATTGCATTCGAATTACTTATGCTATTCCCTAGCACATAATTTGACTTTGTGAGAGGTGCAACATCCCAGTCGTAACCAGCCCTATAAATAACCGTAGAAGTTACCCAGTCAAGAAGTGGCAATTTATTAATTGGCACACCATAGGAGACATTCCAGTTGTGATTGTAATGTGTTGTTCGTCCTCCATCAAGAATATTTTGCCAAATCGTGTCTCTTCGTGCTTGGTATCCGGGCAGATTCTTATCCATCGAACCCAGTGGCTCATCAATACGTGAAGAGTTCACAGAGGTGAAATCAATTTTCAGCCCACGAGTTAGGTCATATCTAAAATCGAAATACTTATTCCAAAGGAAATCGGAAAGATATGATTTAGGGAGTGAAAATCCTGGATTGGTAATATCTCGATACTGAGTTGTATTGCTTGTTCGATTCAAATCAGATCGGAAAGAGATCTGGCTAGGGACAAAATTTATATTGAAATCACGGATAAGGGCAAGTGGAGCTGGTTTTAAAAATTTAACATTCCTAAAAGGGTCGATAGACTTTGGTCTTGTGACAAAATTGTAATTAATCAAAAATCGCGTATTGATTGACTTGTTCTGTTCCGTGGTAATGTCACCCTGAGAATAGGTATTATGAGCATAGGTGAAGGTGAAATTAGAGATGTCGTAAATCTTCGGCTTCCCCGATTTATTTTGTTTGTCGATCTGAACATTCGTTAAATTTATGCTTCGCCTCTCCGTATAAGTTTCGGCAATATGCTTAATAGAATCTCGAGCATGGGCACTTCCAGCATTCGCAAGAGCATCGCCCATTTTAACATCTTTGTCTAACGGAGAATATTCAGGTGTAGCCACTGACTTAGAGGCCCCTATATAAAGTGGGATTCTAATCCCTGACTCTTTTTTGAAAAATTTACCTAGTTCCAGATTGGCTGAGAGATCATATTCATGCGTATCTGCCATAGTCCGCTGTCCCATCTTCGAATCAATGTTACCAAACCCAGAGGTTGTAAGCCTTCCCGCAAAGGAATAAGTTCCCAAATCAGCCAGATTACCGGCCACACGACCCACTGCCGCCCAGCCACCTTTCTCTTCAAAATTAGTAAGCCTTAACTCATTAACCCACACCTCTATTGACTTAGGACCGAGGGTTCTCTCTTTCCGATTTCGAATACCAATCATACCAACGTCAACCTGACTTAAGTCTGGATTACCTTTGATCCGGATTAAATTTTTATTCCCATTTACACCAGCATGCACCTCCTCATAAATCGTAGCCAATGTAATTGCGGAACCCGCTTTACGCATCTCCGCATTCCGCTTTAATTTAAGTTCGACAAGCGTATCGAGTGGAATATATACCCTATTTGCCTCCGGCCATACTGCTAATTGATCGGCCAAAACATTTGGATTATAATCACTTCGAGGAGGCGTTAACGATAAAGGAATCTCATACTCATAATAGTTATATTGAAAGTCTGTTCCTATTCGGACAAAGAGATATAAGTCATTATTGCGCAGACTACTAGCGGGTATAGACTCCGCATGTACATCGAGCTTTAAATTCTTGTACCTGCGCATATCTATCTGCATGGTTTTATAGGCTCCTCGAGAATCTCCTGGCTGTAAGTCAGTAGTCTTTAATACCATGGCCTGCTCATTAAGCTGAATAAGCTGGGGATTAGAAGGATCGATAGCCCTATTAACGCCTGGTGGGATCACATAGTTAACTGGTTTTCTGTTGCCATTCTCCTCCACATTTACCGCAGAGATATCAAACTGAGTGCTTGGATTCGTTGCGCTATTATCTTCGGTCAGATTTTGGTCATATCGTCTCCAATTGGTCCGCACGAGGTCGAGCGATGCAAAACGCATCACAACAGGTTTTTTCCACCCTTTTAAAAACATTCGAATAAATCGAATCGACCTAAAATCATTGATTGAACCATAGACTTTCTCAGGTGAACTAATCGGAATACGATACTGATACCACGTGATTTGTGATTTTGCACCGCTCAGCAAGTTCACATCAGACTTTATAATATCTGCGATATAATTTTGTCCAATTGCCATATTGCTTTTATCCACCTTGACATGGTATTGGTAATATGCCTCAGTCTCTGAAAGAGTGTTGTCATCATTGATATCTTCGTCATCGGGAATGGAAGTTGCGGCAGTTGGATAACTCTCTGGAGACTGTGCCGAAGTGGGTGAATTCCCCTCAGACCGCGAGTAATATTTATACCTAGATAGCACATCCTTTTTTTGATTATCATAATCGGTTCCCCTAAAATAATGATAATCGTCACTTGACGGATCTTTTGAAGCTTGATCAAGTGCTTGCGGGCTCACTAGTCCGCCTAGGGTATTGATATAATTATTAAAGAATGTCTTTTCATCTTTCGAATTAAGCCCATCCAACCCAATATCTTGGTTTACACGCGCCGCAGGAGCATTATCAAAAGCTTTAACAAGTGATTGTTGCTTTGAAACCCGCCCCCATGCTGTCTGGTCGGTATTTAATGAGTTCCCATCGGATGGTAAGCCGTGTTCGAATGATTTACGACCATCACGTAAGATATCTTCTGAAATATTTCCTAAATTAAAATATAGATCCCC
The DNA here is from genome assembly GCA_903897145.1 of uncultured Bacteroidia bacterium. GTDB lineage: Bacteria > Bacteroidota > Bacteroidia > Bacteroidales > Prolixibacteraceae > JAAFHB01. The sequence continues at coordinate 12,363 of CAIUAN010000035.1, forward strand.
GCCTGGATTTGGATTATTGATAGAATCCATGGCAAATGGATCCATCACCCAGAACTCTAAATATTCGATGTTTGCAGACTCGAAATCACTGGTTTCTATTTTTCGCATAATCCCACCCCAGCGAGTTTCTGGAGCACGTAATAGGCCTGAAGTCTCTACTCCAGAGGAGTGTGCAGTGGGCTGTGCATCGTAATTATAAGATCCTCTTTCACTTGGATAATACGCAAGATCAAGGGTTGGGATATTGGTAGGTTGGCCCGAGGGAGTTTGTTTATTCGGGAATATCTCATATTGGAAAACTTCTCGTGTACGATGATCATCAAGCTTCTTTTCAGTAAGGAGATACGATGGAGCAGTGCTTCGTTGGATATATGGGTCAATCATATACCAAGACAAATGGGCCCGATTAAAACCATTCGAAAGATCATTAATAAGATTACCCTCTGGGAAGAGTTCATTATTTTGTGGGGTACTGGCCATAGACCATCCGACAAATGACTTCAGACTAAGCGGTGTTTTCGACCCCTCAAAATCATCTAAATAAACAGCACCATCTTTTGAAATGACTTTCGAATGCCCTGGCAGCAATCGCGCATATTCTGCTTCAACCAAGATTTTAGACTCTTCATTGGTCTTATGAAATGGGATGGCATTAACCAATTTGGTGATGATTGGTAACTTGGTATTGTACGATCCATTTAACCCTAACATTAAATTAGAAATTGGATCCTCTCCATAATTAACTTTCTGATATAGTGGCTGCTCATGAAGGTACATAAGCGTACCCCCGATATTAAAATTCTTGCCAAACTCGTAATTTAAATGTGTGCCAATCATTGTTTTTTGCTGCATACTAAACAAATCTTGACTCTCAGTAGAGATCGATATAGGCGTTCCTGATTCCAGTAATCCTTGATTGATAATTTTTACTTTCCCTTGCGTATAGTCCACAATAAAGTCGACATCTTCCTGCAGTTGGCGGCCACCAGCTAAAACCTTAACCGATCCTCGCGCAATATTAATTGCATCGAGAGAGATATCCGTACTCGAGGCTCCTTTATAGCTTCCGATAATTTTATATTTATTCTTTTCGGCATCCTGAATAGCCACTGTTTTAGTGCTTGAATACAAACTCTTAAAGACATATTTGCTAATGGCAGTGCCATCGCCCTTAAGCTGACGCTCGAGATTAGAACCAAAAGGTTCGATGACTGGGAAAATAATTCGTCCGCGTTGCGAATTAATGGTAACCCGCTCCAAATAGTCAAAGACTCCATCGGGATAAGGATCTAACTGTTTGTTTAAATTGTCCAGATTCATAACCCCCAAGAGCAACTTTTCCTTCAAAGGACCGTCAGGGAGATAGCTCATATTAATTCCTGCAGCATCATTTCGAAAAAATACATCCAGCTTAAACTCCTCAGGGGAAAGGCGCTGACTATTGATGTTATAAATATTCTTCATCATTAAGCTCCAGTTTTTAAAAGAAGGATTTAGATTCGTCCCTTTAAGAAGTTTCAAGATTAAGGTTGAAGGAGCAGTAATACCATCCGTAGAAAATTCACCGACCTGAAACTTCTCTCCATTGGCAGTATACTGATAGGCAACCGCTAGAACTTCATCTGCATTGAGCGATTGCGACAAGGAGATATATCCCAATTGTCGGTTGATAGAATATTCAGTAGAATCTAGTAAACGGGCATTTTCAATCTTCTCATAATCACGACCAGCAAGAAAATCTCTTGCAGACAAAGAGCTAAGTGTTTGTGTAATGCCCGCAATATTACGAATCCCTGAATAGGTATTTTTCATCTCGTTGTAAATCCCATTGATCCCATTCCCTGGAAACGTATTCAATGGATAAGGCAACCCTGGAGTATCGCCAAAAGAGGTCACCGTCTGATTTTGCTTATTTACGCCTCGCTCGCCAAGATCCAATAGAGCTAAAATATTCCGAGATGATTGAAATCGACTCGATTTATTAGTGACCCAAACTTCAATCTTATTGATCGTAACTGAAGATTTAATTATGGGTAATATTTGAAGCGCTTTATCATAATTCTCGTAAAAATAGTGCCCTAGCAAGAAATGTCGATTGGCATCATAATCGGCTGCACTAATCTCAAATTTCGCCTTGGAAGCACCTCCTTCGGTATTAATCATCTTCGTTTCGCCTTTTTGCTGAGACAAAACTGTAGAGACCGACAGTTTTCCAAATTGAAGATCCGTTTTAATACCAAAGAGATTGGTACCCCCTCTAATTAAAGTTCCAGATAACGGCATTGAGACATTCCCTGCCTCAACTTTCTTCAGGATGTCATCCTCATGTCCGGCGAAATTTAACTTGATCTTATTTTCAAAATCGAAGGTCGCATCCGTGTTGTAATTAAACTTCATCTTAAGCCTTTCACCAATCTGGCCATCAAGATTTACATTTATTTTCTCTGTGAAATCAAAGGTGGTATACTTCTGCATCCTGACTGGAATAGCAGGATTTTCTATTCTGCTAGTCTTGATGCCGAGAGCCATTTCAACATATCCTTGGGGCTTAATATTTACTATATCAGAGCCAAAAACCTTATTAAAAGCTGCCCCACCAATGTGAAACTGAGGGATTAGTTGCGATTTCTGATCAAGAGAATCCTGAGCCATTCGATTTCTCCAATAACGATCAATGGCCTCACGCGAGTTGCTTTTTAAATATTCTCCGCGCCGCATGGAGGTAGGTAATCGATAATCTAAAGAGCCAATCTTTTCGGAAATTAAATAGTCGCCAGAGATTGGATCATACTCAACAACTGTCCGAATATTAGACGGTTTTCTCAAATAGATTGGGCTAGAATCTTGTGCGGCTGTTTTCGCAAAAGCGCCTTGATCTTTAAAAGGGAATGGCAACTTTCGGATTGAATCTGAAGAAAGAGAATCAGAGAGTGCCAGATTATCTGCACACAAAACCCTCCCCATTGAACTATCTTGCCTCCCACCGGCAAGGGTATTGTCAGTTACAGAGGAGATGATCAATAAAGATAAAACTACCGCCGTATTTATGAATATACGCTGCAACTTATTGTTTTAAAAACTTTTTAAGGCAATTTTAAGAAGCTGTTCAACCGTAAGATCTGGGCTCTTTGCTAAAATTTGATCCAGCGAATTTTCGACTGTTTTTTTATTAAACCCAAGCATCTCAAGTGCACTTAAAGCTTCATTACGAACAACCGAATTTCCAATCTGGAAAAGTTCACTCGTAACAATACCTGTGCCAACTTTGTCTTTTAAATCAATTATTACACGCTGCGCTGTCTTCGCACCGATCCCTTTGATTCCCTTTAGAAGGCTTACATTGTCAGTGACAATTGCACTACTCAGATCCTCAGGCGAATACGAGGAAAGCATCATGATCGCAATAGAAGCTCCAATTCCATTTACAGAGATTAAAAGGCGAAAAAAATCTCGCTCTTCCTGATCTGCAAATCCATAGAGAAGATGAGCATCTTCGCGCACCACTTGATGCAGAAATAATTTGCTATTTTCATTGCCCTTCAGACGTGAATAGGTATTGACGGAAATATGCAAAAAGTATCCAACACCACCCGTTTCAACTACAACACCGGCTGGAGTTAAACTAGAAATGGCCCCCTTAATATATTCGTACATAACGTTGTGAAATAATAATTAATTCTAAATCTACTCGCTACCATAGCGGTCAGACTCATGATGTTTCAATGGGTTTTTCGATAGTACTTTATACTGCATTCTGTTTTCACAAAGATCGATCGCAAGATATAATGCATTCCGAAATGACTCCTCTGATGCAGTACCTGCGCCCGTAATATCATAAGCCGTGCCATGGCCTGGAGAGGTCCGAATGATTGGAAGACCTGCCGTATAATTTACACCAGAATCAAAAGACATAGATTTAAAAGGGATTAACCCTTGATCGTGGTACATTGCAAGCGTTGCATCAAACTTCGCAAAATCGCCAGCACCAAAAAATCCATCCGCGGGATAAGGCCCCAAGGCAATAATACCCTCATCATTTGCCTTTTTAATGGCTGGAATAATTATGGAATCCTCCTCCGTGCCAATAATGCCTGAATCGCCGGCATGCGGATTTAATCCAAGAACGGCAATGCGCGGTTTGCGAATGGAAAAATCTTCAAGTAACGTTTTATGCAAAACTCTTAAATTACTAAGAATGCTCTCAATTGTGATTGATTCCGCAACCTTACTAATTGGAATATGGCCAGTAACTACGCCCACTTTAAGTACATCGCTAACCATTAACATCAAATAATTTTTGGTGTCGAAAGCTTTGGCAAAATATTCGGTATGACCAGGAAATTTGAAATTTTCAGATTGGATATTCTCCTTGTTGATGGGTGCTGTAACAATCACATCAATGTCGCCTGACTTAAGATCGAGAACCGCAGCCTCAAGAGCGGCCAACGCAGATTCTCCTGCCACTTTAGTCGATTTACCCATTTCAACACGGATCTCCTCACTCACACAATTGATGATATTGCAGCGCTTTGAATTTGCCTCTTTGGCAGTGCTTATGGTGTTGAAGGTGAAGATCTCACTATCCATAGCTTTACGGTAATACGCCGCCACCTTTGATGATCCATAAACAATTGGAGTGCACATCTCCAGTATTCGATTATCGGCTAAAGCCTTAATAATCACCTCGTATCCTATGCCATTTATATCTCCGTGGGTGATCCCCACTCTAATTTTATGTTGGTCCATTCAGAGCCTATTTAAAGTTAAAAAACAACCACTTTATGAAGCGGTTGACTTGTCAAATATAAGGTTTTAATTTGAGAGTTGGGGGTGAAGAAAGAAGGGCAAGACAAGGTCATAAACTTCATAGATTTAACATGAAGCCTACTGAACAGAACTTAATCATCTAATTTACCTCAAGCTAAGCGAGTTACAAGATCAATGAGCAGTCGAACACCGGAGCCCGTTCCGCCTTTACTACGATAATGATCAGCCGAACCTAAAAAGGCAGATCCTGCAATGTCGAGATGGATCCATGGATAAGCGATAAAATGCTCCAGAAACTTACCCGCTGTAATGGCTCCAGCCTCCCGACCACCAACATTTTTGAGGTCCGCAATGTCCGATTTTATCAAGTCACCATATTCTTCCCATAAGGGAAATTCGACAATCCGCTCATAGACTTTTTCGCCTGCAAATTTTAAGGTTTGAAAGGTTGAAGAGCCTGCAGTACCCATGGCCACAATACCTTGCTGACCAATAGCCACAGCAGCAGCTCCGGTTAAAGTCGCCACATCAATAACCAATTCAGGATCATAATCTTTCGCATAACTCAGCGCATCGGCTAAGATCATCCGACCCTCAGCATCGGTGTTTAACACCTCAACCGTTTTGCCACTATGCATCACCACAACATCGCCTGGAGCATAGGCATTTCCATCAGGACGGTTATCTGTCGAAGGGACCAGTGCAATCACATAAAGGGGCAGATTCGTTTTAGCGACATAATAGAGCACCGAAGCCACAACGGCTCCACCAGCCATATCGCATTTCATGAAGTCCATAGAGTCTTTGGTTGGCTTCAAACTCAAGCCACCAGTATCGTAAACGACCCCTTTACCAACCAAAATAATTGGCTTCTTATTTTTTGCATTCTCAGGTTTCCAAGTTAAGACAGAAAATGTTGGAGGATCAATACTCCCTTGGTTAACCGCTAATAAACCACCCATTTTAAGCTCTTCAATCTTATCCTTATGGAAAATTTCGGTCTTAAATCCGGCGAGTTCTCCCATCTGCTTAAACGAATCGGCAAGTCCAACGGCATTGAGGTGCGAAGCGGGCTCATTGACTAAATCACGGGCAAAAAAGACAGCCTCAACACGAGCTTCTAATTGCTTTATTTCCGTTTCAGAATCTTGAAAACCGACAAAATTAATCTGCTCGAGATGCTGCGACTTCTTTGGAGAAGCAGAAAAATATTTTAAAAATTGATAGCTTCCCAAAGCTAACCCTTCAGCCACCGCAAGTGCTAAAAGTTGCTCGTCGGGTAATCCGATGAAATCTATCTGTCCGATTTTCTCTTTGCGCAAAATGGAAACCAGCTCGTTTCCCAGCTTTCTTCCTTTTTCTAAAAGGGCACTCTCGACGACAGTTTTGTCGAGCAAGATCAACAAAATCAATTCGTTATATCTATTTAGAGCAACAAGATTTTGTTCCTCCAACTGAATTTTTACATAGCTCGACTCGGCCTCACTAAGCTCAATGCCTGAGAGGTTATCTCGATCAAAAACTAAATGAGCCTTTGCTGAAGATTGGCTCTCTGAACTGCGTGTAAATTTAAGCTCCATAATGATCTAAATTCTATTTTTTTGCCCCTTGATTTAGGCACTTCATGATGGTGCAAAATTACTACCTTTATCGCGAATTTTGGGCATTCCCTAAAAATGAATTAGGCATAAGCGGGATGACCATAAAATAGTTATTTTCGTTGCCGCAAGTGAATGGGTTCTTGAAAAAAAGAATTCCATTGAAATCGTTGTAAAACGAGCTTGTCAAAATGAAAATATTAGGCATAAAAGATTATAAATCAGGTTTTACCATACAAAGGATTACTGAATGAGAAAATGGCGTGTCGAAGATTCAGCTGAGCTTTATAACATCACTGGATGGGGAATTAATTACTTTTCGATCAATGACAAAGGACATGTTGTCGTTACACCGCGCAAAAATGGCGTGGAAGTAGACTTGAAAGAGTTAGTCGAAGAGCTACAGTTAAGAGATGTTTCGGCTCCCATGCTGATCCGTTTTCCTGATATCTTAGATAGCAGGATTGAGAAGATGGCAAGTTGCTTTAAAATTGCCTCTGAAGAGTATACCTATAAGGCGCAGAATTTTATCGTCTATCCGATTAAAGTCAATCAGATGCGACCTGTCGTGGAAGAGATTGTCAGCCACGGAAAGAAATTTAATATCGGTCTTGAAGCGGGTTCTAAACCTGAGCTTCATGCCGTAATCGCGATTAACACCGATAACGATTCCCTAATCATCTGTAACGGATATAAGGACGATGACTATATCGAGCTTGCCTTGCTGGCTCAAAAGATGGGTCGTCGAATCTTCTTAGTGGTGGAAAAACTTAGCGAGCTTAAGTTGATTATTAAAATCGCAAAAGAACTTAAGATAAGACCAAATCTAGGTATTCGCATCAAACTTGCAAGCTCTGGAAGTGGCAAATGGGAAGATTCAGGTGGTGATGTGAGCAAATTTGGACTTACCTCTAGCGAGCTTCTCGAAGCGCTCGATATTTTGGAGCGTAACAAAATGAAAGACTGTCTTCATCTGGTTCATTTTCATATTGGAAGTCAGGTTAATAAGATTCGTCGTATTAAGATTGCCATCCGCGAGGCTTCACAGTTTTATGTTCAGCTGCATCATCATGGATATAATATCAGTTTTGTAGATATTGGCGGCGGACTAGGTGTCGATTACGATGGTACCCGCTCTTCGAACAGCGAAAGCAGCGTCAACTATAGCATTCAAGAGTACGTCAACGATGTAGTTTCTACCATGGTTGATGCGAGCGATAAAAACAATCTGCCTCATCCCAATATCATCACCGAGTCGGGTCGTTCGTTAACGGCGCATCATTCGGTACTTATCTTCGAAGTACTAGAAGCAACTAGTTTGCCAATCTGGTCTGAAGAAGAGGTGATTGACGAAAACGATCATGAGCTTTTGAAAGAGCTCTATTCACTTTGGAATGCGCTGAATCAAACAAGGATGCATGAGACCTGGCACGATGCGCAGCAGATCCGGGAGGAGACACTCGACCGCTTTAGTCTTGGTCTTTTAGACCTTCAGACACGGGCTAAGATTGAGCGTTTATTCTGGTCGATTGCCAAAGAGGTGCAGCAGATGACCAATGGGATGAAGCATATCTCAGAAGAATTGATCAGTCTTCCGAAACTATTATCGGATAAATATTTCTGTAATTTCTCGCTATTCCAGTCGCTACCCGATTCATGGGCTATCGACCAGATATTCCCGATCATCCCGATTCAGCGTCTCGATGAGAAGCCAGATCGCTCAGCAACTTTGCAAGATATCACCTGCGATTCGGATGGGAAGATCGACAATTTTATCTCTACGCGAAATCTATCGTATTACCTACCTGTGCACTCGATAAAACCAAAGGAGCCTTATTATATTGGGGTCTTTTTGGTTGGTGCTTATCAAGAGATCTTGGGTGATCTACACAATCTTTTTGGAGACACGAATGCGGTGCATGTGTCGGTTAACGACAATGGGTACAGCATCGACCAGATTATTGATGGTGAGACGGTAGCCGAAGTGTTGGAGTATGTGCAATACAATCCAAAGAAGCTAGTGCGTAACGTTGAGACTTGGGTAACCTCTTCGGTTAAATCGGGTATCATCACCACGGAAGAGGGGAAAGAGTTTCTTTCGAATTACCGCTCCGGATTATACGGCTACACCTATCTAGAGTAGGACTAAAAATAATAAATGCTTTTGCAGGATGCTGCAAAGTGAGAATTTCAATTTTTCACTTTGCAGCATTTTTTTTGAAGATTTTTGATCTTTCCCCTCCATTTTAAAAGTCGAGATTCTAGTTCATTATCCGTTTCTATTCGGATAGAATCGACACTAATCGGAACTATTCGATTAATTCACGACTCTCCTCGCACGCGCGATTAAATTTGTGTTAATTGACTCTTTTCAAAATACTTAAGAGTTAATTCAGTCCTAACTTACTATCTTAATCCTAATTCTAGCGTGAATCAAAATAAATTATCCCATACAAACCTGACTTTCCGACGAAATAATTTTGATGGAATATTTAAGAGATGTGGATTAAAAAGATACTTATGGACAACCACAATCTTGCTAATAATCCAATGCACACTATATACAAACTTAAGAGCCGGCGTAGTTCTAAATCCAATTAGCCCGAATATATTTTGCTGTAATACATCCGTTTTGGTATCCGCTGAGATAACTGCTGGAGGCTTAGGCAGAACAAATTCGCCCCCTTTAATTTTTCAAATGGAGTTAAGTAATGTTGGTGGACTATTCGCAGCATTGCCTATTGTCCTTGGAACATTTTCCACACCAGATGAGCATTGGTACGAACCTGCCGATCATGGAATTTTAACTGGTACAATATCTTGTCCAATAGCAAATGGGAACTACAATATTCGAGTTCGAGTTTTTAAGGGAGGAAGTGTTAAAGCCATCTCAAATATTCAGCCAATCGTAATTGGGAGCACGTCTGTCATCGCTAATGCGGGAAGCTCTCAAACAATATGCGGAATTATACCAGCAACACTGTCTGCAAATAATGCAAGTCCTAACACAGGGTCTTGGGGTGTTTTAAGTGGTCCAAATACTTCATCAAGTCAATTTAGTAGTCTTACAAATCCATCAGCACAATTTACACCAATTGGCGGGAATGGAACGTACAATCTAAATTGGTCTATTTCGAATGGCTTGTGCATTTCAAATTCAAGTATAAGCATAACGTTTAACCCAGTTCCAATAATTACTACTCAGCCTAAAGATATATTAGACTGTGAAGGTCATATCGTAAGTTTTAATGTCGTGGCTAGTGGAACAGGGTTAACGTACCTCTGGCAACGTAAAAAACCACTAGGCAGTTTTTCAGATATACCAGTCGAATTAAATGTATCATACCCAACTCCAGGAGCCATAAGAATTCAAAATGTAGGGAACTCTGATGCACCGGATGGCACGCAGTACCGGGTTATAATAACCAATAGCAACAATTGTAGCATTACTTCCAATGCAGTGACCTTAAACGTAAATGAGATAACCAGCATTAATCCAACAACAACAGATGTAACACTCTGCCAAGGTGCTAATTATTCCTATATAGTTACTACTTCTTATCCCTCCAATGTAGTTTCCTATCAATGGAAAAGATGGAGTAATCCCGGTCAGTGGGATCCAGTGGTTAACGGAGGTGCCATATCAGGAGCAACAACAAATCAATTGATATTTACTGGCGCAACACCGACAGAAAGTGGACAATATAAGGTTACCGTAGTCTTTCATTCTACAGGAGCTGATTGCAACGTAACTAGTGATAGTAGAAACAGAGTTTTAACAGTCAATCCACTACCAACCTGCTCCATCAACGGCTCTGACGACCCATTGGCCACTTCTTCGACAGGAAATATTTACTTAGCACCTGCTGGCATGAGTGCCTATGCGTGGAGCATTGCTGGAAACTATGCCAGTATTTCTGGCGTTACATCCTCGACTGCAACCATCACTACTGGGATAACTAACAATGCCCCTTTCACGCTTAATTTAACGATTACCGATGCCAATGGCTGCAGTTCAACCTGTTCCAAAACAGTGACGGTTAACGATAAACAGCCACCAACCTTTGCTCCACCAGGTCCCCTGTCATTTTGTGTAGAGAATATTTTCTCGGCCGAATATTTAACCACCGGCATAAAGATTAATCCAGATCCTGACTATTACCTTTTTAAGCATGGAGACACTAGCCTTGACTTAAACCCAGCCACATTCAACGATAATTGTTGCGCCCTTCCAAATGATCAGTTTACAATACGCTGGGAAATTGTTTTCAGTTCTGGCGAAACAACCATCACAGGCGTTGGCCAACCCTCGGCTTATGTCATAAGCGGCATTCCAGCAGACTTCAAGCTCTGGGGCGATGGGATAACATTCGCCACGCGCATTCATAGGATTAGATACTGGCTTAAAGACTGCAATGGAAATGAAGCGGTAGTGCCAGTTGAGCAAACCATTACCATCAAACCACGACCAAAATTCATTTAAAATAAAGACGATGAAACAAAACCAAAAAATAATTCGGATAAATCCCGATGCGTTGCAATTCAACCATAAGCGACCAACTGACATCTATTATCAGGGAAAAAGCCCGCCTGAAAAAGCACGAGGCCCTGATCTGAAAAACCGAAGCATATTTAAATAAAAACAATTCTTAACCATTTCAAATTCAATAATTTATGTTTATTAACACTTAAATTTTTTATCATGAAAAAGCAAATCTTTATTCTCGTATTAACACTTCTTGGAATTAGTTTTAGTTCAGTTTATGGACAAAAAGCAGTTAAAGGATCAGCTCCAAATGCGACTGCAGGGTGCACAGATGATGCCTTACACCCAATGGCAGGAAAATCATACAACTATTCAGCTATTGTAAACCCTACTGGAGGAAACTTTATTTGGTGGGCCACTAAAGATCAAAATTTCATTACCACAACAGGTGGTGTTGCCACCAATAATTCCTCCACGAAGCTAACTGTTGGAGCAGGCCTTTCTGCTGCGGGAAGTACCTACGGAGTATCAGGTGCCACACCTAGTGTTGATATCACCTGGTCATCAACAACCCTTGCTAATACCGCATACAAAGGAACGGGCACCAAAACTCCAACATTTGTGGTAGTCCAATACGATGCACCTTCAGCAGGTTGTTCCAATAATTTAAAAGTCTATGAACTTGATCCTAAGAATGGATTTATAGTAGATATTCTGAATCTGAATAATACAACAAAATCTCCGGCAGCATATGGAGTCAATGAGTCACAATGTATCGACAAAGTTTCTAAAGCGACTTATAATGCGGGAGCTATGGTATATGAATATGGTACAAATATTTTCTATTACGAAGTTGTGGCAGCTAATTTTTCAGAATCATGGAAACCAACTTTGGTATTGTCTGGCTTAGATGCTGTTCAAACATCTTTAATTGAATGGACCTATGATAAAACTTTGGCAACTGGATGGCAGACCTACACCGCGGGGTCAACTACCGTTGAAACGGATGCCACTGATACTTCAACAGGAGTTTCTATTTATGTTAGAGTAACTGTCACAAATAACAATTTTGAAGGTAAAGCAGACGAAACTATCGTTCTTGCCTTGGATGGCCAAAATAAAGATGGTGAATGGGATATCAAAAATTCAGACTGTTCAAATACTAGTGCTGCTGACCAAGACGACAAAGCAACTCAAGTGTTAAAAGCACGTCCAGAGATCACCGGAGGAACAACTTCAACAATTGTAACTAATGTAAATCTAATCCCTGGCAACGAGAAGTAATTCATTCGTTTATTCACCCATTATTTGCTTTTTCAAAATATCATCCTCTCCCCGGTCATGTACGAGCATGGCCGGAGGGTGGGATTGAAAAATTTAGAAAGCAAAAAGAAGCCCTTGACAACGAAATAGCCAAATGGCTGTTGAGGATTAAGTTATTAACTGAAAAATTAAAACATGCGAAATGAAAATAGTTCTCTCGGGGCAGCACCGAATCAAGGTGCTCACTTGCAAAAACGCTAGAGGCGATTTACATAGCCCCTATCCAAAAATAAGCTTGTATTCTTGCTGGTTCCTAAAATGTCATGATGATCTCTGACTTATCCTGTTCAAACAGTATATGTCGGAGTTTTTTGTTTTAGACTGAAAATTAGCTAGGCGCTAATATCTTGCTAATTAGATTATTACAAAATATTATCATGGTAAAAAATAAAGCCGGCCCAAGGCGTAGAAACGTGCGAGGTAGTCCGAACTGGAAAATAACCCTTCGACTTACCGCTCAACTATTTCGTTATGCCCAAACAAACTCAATCTGTAAAACACTATTAATAAGCAGATTACTCATGAATAATTCATGAAATAGGGGAGGTATATGAATAAACAAACGCTATCATAAAAGCCAGTCTCAAAAATTAATGCGTTAAAATGAGATCACTTTTGTCCATAACACGTTACATCGCATCTGCACTATTTGTGTTGATGATGATGGCTTTGGCTCCTGCCAAGGCTCAGACGGTTGTGAACGTAAGTGACACTACCTCGCTCAGTATCGTTGAGGTACCTAGAGATACCTATCTATGGGAGCTCTACAGCGATCCAACAGTTGATTTCGCAATTACAGCAGGAAACTGCCCCACCTCAGAGGCCGATTTCGTGGGTGGAAACAATGGAGCGACGGTTCGAATAAAATGGATAAAAACGGGGACTTACTTCTTTAAGGTAACCGCAGTCAATGGTTCAGGATGTACAAACAACCTGAAAATTGGACAGATAACAGTGGTAGAATCTATTCCTACAGCCACAATATCACCACCTACCGAAATATGTCGTGGCGATTCCGCTACACTAAATATAAACTTGAAAGGCACGCCTCCTTGGGATATCACCCTAACTGATGGGACCACCATCTGGACAAAGAGTGGAATAGGAACAACGCCTTTCCAATGGAGAATAGGTCCAAAAGAAACAACAAAATACTGGATTACTCAGGTAAAGGATCAGTCGAAAACGAATCTGATCCCATCTGAACCTGTCGAGCTTAAGGTTAATCCAAAACCGAAGAGTTCAAAAATATATTGGGTTAAACCATAATAAAAAATAGATGAGAGCGCTCAAATTAAGCATATTATCAATGATCTTGTTCGCTGCAATTCACGCAGCTGGGCAAAGCTCTGTCATTGATAAGGTGTGCATGGGCACTCAACGGCATTACCGCATCGATGGAGAACCAAACTCTACCTATCTATGGCAACTGGCTGACTCATTAGGCAATTCAATAACCTTAACAAATCCATCAGGCACTTCGTTTACCGCGACAGATTCCATTTCTGGATTACCAACGGTAGGAAGCGAACAAATTGTCACCTGGAATTCACCAGGCAACTATACTCTAAAAGCCATCCAATATTCATCCGCTGGATGCGATACAATTCAACAAGCCGAGATACGAGTGGCTATGCCGCCAACGACATTTGCTGGAGATACGTTGATCAGTTGTCCAGATTCGCCTGTGGCATTAAATAAAGCAACCGCGCAGAATTACAGCACCTTGGCGTGGACCAGTTCAGGCGACGGAATATTTGATGATCCTTCAGTGCTACATCCTAATTATACAGCTGGTCCATCAGATCGAAGTGCGGGAAATGTAATACTCACACTAACGGCGCAACCTGAGACTGCAAACGAAATATGCGGTGTGTCACAAAGTGCAGTATTCTTGACCTTCAAAAATCAAATCGCCTTGATTTCCATTGGTGCCGATCAAACAACTGTCACGACTGGAACAACAGTCAACTTCACTGCCACACCAATCAATGGCGGAGCTACTCCGGTCTATCAATGGCAAGTTAATGGATTGAACGTAGGCTCTAACAGTCCAAACTACTCCTATGCTCCAGCCGATAGCGATTCGATAAGGGTCGTAATGACCTCTTCAGAAATCTGCATTGCCGGTTCGAATGCAACATCAAATTCGATATCCATTAAAGTTAAAAAGGCACTTGAAGCCTCCGTAACAATTACGGCCGATCAAAATAATGTCTGCTCTGGCACTCTAATTTCATTTACAGCCATTCCAATCCATGGAGGAGCTTCTCCAAACTATCATTGGAAGGTCAATGGATTGGCTGTTGGAACCGATGCGCCAAACTTTACATATACTCCAAATAATGGAGATACTATTCGTGTGATTATGGCCGTTGCCGAGACTGGAATTGTTGGTAGTCCAGCGACATCAAATGCTATTATAATCCAATCGAATGCAATTAAAACGCCAACCTTTGCGCCCATTGAGCAACTCATCCTAAACAGTACAGCGCCAAACTTACCTACAACCTCACAAAATGGAATTACTGGTACCTGGAACCCTTCGGTAATCAATACCGCTGTAGCTGGAAAAACAGATTATTCGTTTACGCCTGATGAAGGGCAATGCGCCTTAACAACCAAGATAACGATTGAGATTATTTCGAAAATCACCCCCCTCTTTAGCCTTGCAGATCGGATTTGTCAAAATAGCATCGCACCAACTCTTCCAAGCACCTCCACAAATGGCGTTCGGGGAACTTGGAATCCGACTTCGATAAACACGGCTCAACCGGGCTTAATTATCGCTATTTTCACCCCCGACAATGAACTCAATGCAGTACCGATTACCCTTGAGATCAATATAACAGCCCAAATAACCCCAACATTTAGTCCGATTGCATCGCTATGCAAAAACGCAGTCGCACCAAGTCTGCCATTTACCTCTTTAAATGGAATAATTGGCTCTTGGAGTCCAACAACGATTTCAACGACCACAGTAGGAATCTCTAATTATACGTTCACCCCAGACGAAGGTCAATGTGGCGCAAGTACAAGTTTAGCGATAGAAATTACTGATTTAATACCTCCAATATTTACATTTGACAAAGTAATATGTCAAAATAGTACGCCTCCAACTTTACCTTTAACATCCACGAATGGAATACGCGGAAACTGGAGCCCTTCAGTAATCAATACCGCTGCATCTGGAAGCGCAACTTATACCTTTACGCCTAATGGAGGTCAATGTGCAGCGGCAATCGAAGTAATCGTGGAAATCCATAATCCTACAGCACCAATATTCGCGCCAATACCAGCTATATGCCAAAATAGTACCGCCGCTAATTTGCCTTCGACCTCCACAAATGGAATACATGGAAGTTGGTCACCTACAATTATTAATACATCCACAACCGGAACATCGAACTACATCTTTACACCAGACGTGAATTCGTGTGCAACGACAGCCATACTTTCAATTACCATTGTTGGACCTACAACGCTGACTTTTAATCCTATCGAACCGATTTGCCAGAATACCACAGCATTGACTCTGCCAACGCAATCGACCAATTCACCTTCGATAGCTGGAACCTGGATCCCTTCATCAATCAGCACTTCACTAGTAGGCCAATCAACATACACCTTTAGTCCAACTGCTGGATCTTGCGCTTTGCAAGCAGATATTCAAATAACTATCAAGAAACCTGTCACTCCAACTTTTGCTCAACTCGGACCTTACATTCAAAATGATCTGCCACAAGAATTAGTCGTAAATTCAATAAACGGAATTAGCGGAGCCTGGAGCCCAGCTAAAATAAGTACAACCACAGCAGGCGAGGCTGCATACACCTTCACGCCTGCTGCAAACAGTTGCGCCACAACAGCTGCAATGGCCATTCGCACCGATATACAGGCTGTGATATCCGAGGTCGATTCGTTGCCTAAATCGAAGATTTTGCAAATTGGTTCTTGTTCGCAAGTAAATCTGGACGCTTCAAAATCAGCAGGGAATAGTCTTGCTTATCAATGGGCAATCTTGGATGCAGGGGGAAGTCTAAGCTCCCTAACAGGTATTCGATCGACCTTCAAAATCAATTCAGACTACCAAGGAAGACTCCCTGCATTGTTTAGAGTTCGGTTGACTATTGCCGATCAACGAGGCTTTACCAGCAGCGACACCTTAACCATTCAAGTGAATGAGTTGCCGAGGGCAGAAGTTACCTCAAATGGAACTCTAAGTAAAGATGGAAGCATGGTTGTCGATGGCACCTTATCGACAGGTGACAAGCTCTCGTATCAGTGGTCTACAGCTGTGGGCGATATCATTGGTGCCAAAGACAAGCCAACGGTGCAATGTTTTGGAGCTGGACTCTATCGATTGATTGTCACAGATCGTTATGGTTGTCAGAACGTCAAAGATTTTAATTTTCCGCTTGAGCTCTATCACATCGAAGCAAATGCAGATCACTACAGAATGACATGGGCGCAAGACTCCATTCTTCAGGTATTAGACAATGACATTTCCACCGTAGCATTTAGCTCCATTCGAATTATTAATCCTCCTAAGCTTGGGAATGCTAGCCTCAACGCTGACCTAACGATCAGTTATAAACCAACAACTAAAAAGCCGGGGCATGATCAGTTTGCATACGAAGTTTGCAACATCGCTAATATTTGTGACTCCACGCTAGTAAGCATTGATATATCAGATAGTCCAATATCATTTCCAGAGGGATTTTCACCCAATGGTGACGGAGCGAATGACTTATTCATAATCAAAGGGCTTTTGAATTATCCGATATCGGAACTTTATGTCTTCAACCGTTCGGGACAAAAAGTTTATGAGAATCTTGATTATCAAAATAACTGGGATGGCAGAATGGTCAATCAGGAGCTGGTGCCAACGGGGACTTACTATTACATTCTCAAACTTGGGATTACAAATCGAATCATTAAGTCGTATGTCTACATAGGATATTGAGATATTTATCTCCGATGGATAAGTGCGTAGCAGCACCCTTATTTATCGAAAATAAGAGATTGAACTATATACTTATTAGAGTCACAAAAAAAGGCTGCTCCCTAGGGGAACAGCCTTTTTAAAATTTTAACCTAATTCACTAATAAGGGAATCCAGTACCTTGTAACAACCACATTCTAGAATAGCTATGATCTGCACTTTGTCCAGATGGGACATAATTAGTTGGCACAAGATTAGCAACAGCAGCTTTATAATTAACCAAATAAGCAGGATCTAAATTTGGTAATGGATACATAAAGCGCAATGGTAAAGCTGGACCATATTGAGTAACAGGGCCAGTCTTAAGATTTGGATAGCCCGTTCTGCGCCAATCAAACCAAGACTCAACATTTAGCCAAAGTGCTACCCATTTCTGATTAATAATACGATCTAGTTTGTTAGAAGCTAGAGCATAGCTAACCGTTGGATTGCTGTAAAAAGTGGCAAAATTAAAACCACTTGCACCATCCGTAATACCCCATCTTTTCATAGAAGCAAGAATACCATTTTTGAAGTGGGTCTCTGGATCAGAAACTACAAATCCACCACGTTGTGCCGCTTCCGCAAGCAAGAATTCAACTTCACTATAGCTCATTAAATCCATACGAACTAAAGGATCACTATTTAGACGATAACGGCCATGCAAGAATGATACCCAAGGTCTTTTCTCTGGGTTGTCAGGTGATGGCAAGGCTGCGGTTCCTCTATTATAATTTCCTAAGTCTATTACCGCAAGATTTGGAGCTAAACCCACAAATAATGAGGTATCCAATCCAGCCATGCTTGTTGGAATAGCATAAGTAACTGCTTGCGCTTCTCCATAAGGGTTCGTATAGGTTTTCGCACCTGATACGGTAGCATCCCATTTAGAAGTTACTGGTAACACCCAACGATACAAGCGTGGATCTTTCTTCAATTTCAATGAATCCACAATTGTCTTACATGGCTTAACTAGAAAGTTAGGATTTGCAGTTCGCAAAAGTCCACCTGCATAAGAAGTTATATTAGTTGTTCCAAGGAAAGGGATAAAAGCTTCATCGGCAGTACTAGTAAAAGCATTTGGTACTGCAGAATTAAATTCGGCAATAACATCCACACCCAAAGCTGCCATATCCGATTTCTTGTTAATTAAACGCATCGCATAACGCATACGCAGAGAATTGGCAAACTTGCGCCAACCAGACGCACTACCTTTATATAGAAGATCGGCAGAGGTACTAATTCCATAGTTAGAGATAGTTGGATCACCTAAAAGAGCATCAGCCGCTTTTAAATCAGCCAAAACACCTTTGTAAACTGAGCTCTGCTTATCATAAACTGGAAAATAAAGACCAGTTTTACCAGCTAATAAAGCTTCTGAATAGGGGATATCGCCGAATAAATCAGTTGCTAATCCAAAGTTAAAAGCTCTCAAGACTAAGGAAACAGCCTCTAAGAGTTTGTTCCCGCCAGAGATTGCATTCGCATGGATAAGTTCAATATTCCTTAACGCATCATATTCAGCTGCCCATGAGGAAGGAGTCCACAGCAATTGATTCAATGTTGGAGCAGACTGGTTGGTCCCACTCTGATTGTATTGCATCGCACCTGAAACATCAGAACCAACATCACCTAAAGAAGCATAATTTGCACTAGTTCCAAGAAGGACATATGTCAGAATATAGTTAGATGAAACACTTACAGGGGCATTCGGATTTACATTAAGGTCAGTTAATTTCTGACAAGATGTCAATTGCAAAATTAAGATTAATGCAAGAATTATATTTATTTTTATTGATTTCATAGTAAATCTCGTTTTAGAAGTCAAAGTTTAATTTAAATCCTACAGAACCGGTCCAAGGCATCATATTGTAATATTCAACCCCTTGGGCCCAAACAGAGTTATTGGATTTGTAGGCTCTTTCAGGATCAACATGAACACCTGCTTTGGTCCATTCAAAGATGTTAGTAGCAACTGCAGAAATAGATGCTTTCTGAATATTAATTCTCTGCAACAATTTCTTCGGTAAACGATAAGTAAAAGCGACTTCTCTTAATTTTACATAAGTTGCACTGTAGACATTTCTGTCTGCGAAGTACCTATTTGCAGCCTGGTTCGCATTGAATGGATCCAGCCATATCGTTCCAGCACCTGGAGCACCTAAGTTTTCAGTATAAGTAGTCACTCCACCGGCCGTCGTAGCACGAACACCAGGGTTAAAACTAGCATCCGCATAACGTGCCAATGGAATTCCACTAACCGGCACTGGCCAAGCAAATCCGCCCAATTCAGGAAGACGACCTCCAACCCAGTTGCCAAAGTACTTATCTGGATTAGCCTTGATCTGAGCTACAATGTCTGAGTTCTTGTCATACGCAGCACCAGACAAACTATTATCCGCATTAACACCGTTATTATTCATAAACATTCTGGTTTCAGAATAAAACTGTCCTCCTTGATTCCATTCCACATTCGCATATAATGAAAATGCTTTGTATGTTAGAGTTGGCTGAAAAGCCAACACGAAATCCTGATTAGAATTTCCAATCTTAACAACATGAGTAGGATCATTATCATTTTGGTATTTACCAGCATTAGAGATAATAGGATAGTTATAATATGGAGAAGAAGTATCTGTAACCTTTAACATCGGATTCTCATAGATATCACCAATTTTACCACCTTCATAAGTCCTCATCAAAAGACCCTGAATACCCATAAAGTAATCAACATTCTTAAGTCCAGCAGCTAATTGTTTTAGATAGGTAACATTTCTTGTAAAGTTAAAATTCATATCCCATTTGAAACCTCCAGAAATAATCGGCGTAGTTGCCAATCCAATTTCCCATCCTTTCGCCTCAACTAGTCCCGTATTAATTAACTTGCTTGTAGCACCTGATTCAACTGGCGTGGAAATACCTAATACCTGATTCTTATTTTGAACATCGTAATAGGTCACATCGAATCCAAGACGATTATTAAAGAACTTAAGTTCAGTTCCGATCTCCTTAGAAATAGCCTGTTCAGGTTTCAAAGTAGGATTTGTTAGTCCTCCGCCCATATAAAGTTGCATGTTTGAACCCCAGTTGCTTCCAACATTATAAGTTTGAGCCAACGAATAAGGACTAACATCACTACCTACCTGAGCTACACCTGCACGAACTTTAGAATAAGAGATCCATTTCGGCATCGTAAACATCTCCGAAGGAAGTAAACTTAAAGAAGCTGATGGATAGAAATAAGACCTGTTCGCTATAGGTAATGTACTTGACCAGTCGTTACGAGCGGTTACATCAAGATAAGCCATCCCTTTATAGTCAAGCGATCCCATCCCATAAACACTATAAATAGCTTTCTGAGACCAAGAACTACTGTAAGTTACCGCACCAGGAATACCATTCCCAATATAAAACAAAGCAGGAAGAACTAAACCAGGAGCATTATTATCAATAAATCTACTATACTGATACATCCTATTGCCAGCAACAAGACCATTAAAATTCCAATCCGAACCAAACTTCTTTTTGTAAGAAAGAGAAGCCTCGAAGTTAGTTTCTTTTCTGTAAATATTCTGAATTTCATATCCACCAGTAGTCTGGCCATAAGTACTAAACGCTTTCTTTGACTCACGTCCTTCTGTATAAGCATCTCTAGTGAATCGACCCATTAAAGTTAATGCTTCAGTTATCTTATAATCCAGCTGAACTTTACTCATTAACCGATCACGAGTAAATCCATTTGTATTCTCATAAGCAACGAAATAGGCATTGTTCTGTTTTGCCGCATTAGAACGTTGCTGAATGCCCTCCATCCCCGGCATCCAGTATTGCTTTAAATCATTGATGTTTACCTGAGCACCTTTTTCGTACAAACTACGAATCACATCACTACGGTCGTCCCCATTGATATTCGGACGGTTGCCTGAACCTGTCTCATTCCAGTTGATATTAAAAGTAACCGATACTTTATCTGAAAGTTTTTGCATCGCATTCAGATTTATCGTACTCCTTCTCATATCAGTATTTGGAATCATACCAGTATTTCGCATGTCACCAAGCGACACCCTAAAGAATCCCTTGTCGTTAGTTCCATTAAAAGATACGTTATTCGTTGTAGTCGAACCTGTTCGCATAAAGTCCTGAATCCTATTCTTATAAGACTTTAATGGTGCCGCAACTCCATTGGTATTCCATTGAACCCACATCTCTCCTTTATCAAGCTGTGGTCCCCAAGATTCATTGTCACCTTCGCTAAAGAGATGAGCACCTGCTTTACCAGTACCAAACTGTGATTGGTATGGATAGTAATCGTAAGGTTTATCAAATACAACAGAAGAATTTACAGAAACGCCAATTCCCTTATTCCCTTTTGCACTCGCCTTGGTGGTAATTAAGATCACACCATTACCGGCACGTGAGCCATAAAGAGCGGCAGCACTTGCACCTTTTAGAACGGATACAGACTCGATATCATCTGGATTTAAATCCGAGATCGCATTTCCTAAATCGGCTCCTTGGAAATTGTTATTTACTTGATTCGCCACTGGTACTCCATCTATCACAAAAAGTGGTTGATTGTCATTACTTAATGACTTCGCACCACGAATAATGATGTTAACAGAAGAACCTACCGTTCCGTCCATTTGTGAAATACGCACACCAGAAACTTTTCCCTGAAGTGAGTTAAGAACGTTTGTCTGAGGCGTCTCAGTCAATAATTCACCCTTCACCTCACCTACAGAGTAACCAAGTGCTTTTTTCTCTCTCTTAATTCCCAATGCAGTAATTACAACATCAGCAACCTCGATCGTTTCCATCTGCATTACTACAGATAAAGCACTTTTACCACCACGGTTAAGCTCTTGCGTTTTCATTCCAATGAATGAAAATTGCAATGTCGCATTGTCCGCAATTCCAGTTAAAGAAAAATCACCATTCATGTCAGTTAAGGTTCCGGTAGTTGTCCCTTTTACCACAACTGTAACACCAGGTAGCCTTAATCCACTCTGGTCAGTAACTTTTCCTGTAACCTTCTTCGCTTGCTGTGCAGCTGCTGGGGCCGCCTCTGCTGGCATCAGAACAATGTGACGATCGATGATTTCGTAGATCACATCTTTGTTCGAAAATACCTGAGCTAGGATTACATCAACAGTTTTCTCTTCTGCAGCAACATCAACTTTTCTAGTAACATCAATCTTGTTGTTGTCGTACATAAAAGAGAATTCCGATTGATTCTCGATTTGTTGAAGTACAGCTTTTACCTCAACCCCTTTTAGGTTCATGGTCATTTTTGTGTTTTGCGCATAATTAGCCGCAAAACTGCTTAATAGACCAGTAAAGCAAACCATTACAATGGTTAGTTTCATAGTCATAAGAATTTTAATGATCGGGAGCTTAAACAAATGCCGGCCCTCACATTGGTCGTTTTTTTTCATACTCTTTTACAGTTTAAGTTGCATCTTAATTATCATACATAAACGCCAATAAATGCATAATAAGATGCGGATAAATAATTAATAGTTAATTTAATCTTACAAGTTTGCCACTTTGGCAAGCCTGTATCTTTTTCGACTTAAAATTCAATGCATAGGCAAAATAATTTCAGGTTTAGTACTAGTTAGCATATTTAATTGTTACATTCTTTCCATCTATTTTATAGTCAAGTGGTGTAATCACTTGCAATAATTTTAATAACTCGGTGAGTGATTCGGTCTTCACCTTAAACGTATAGTTATGTCTCCGTTTCATCTTTTCCTCAATCTTTATCGTAACACCATACCAGCGCTCTAAATATCTTATTCCCTCTTCGAAAGGCATCCCATCAAAGATCAGTTCATTATTTTTCCATGCCGTAACAACATCAACCTTCGCGTCTTTCAACACAACCTCCTTGGTATCTCCGAGCACCGTAGCTTGCTCGCCTTTTAAAAGATTCGCTAATTGAGTGCCATCTTTGATAACTCCAACATTCCCATGCTCAACAGTGACCTCTAATTTTTTCTCTTCTTTATAACTCTTCACGTTAAAGGCAGTGCCATAAACTTCTACAAATGAACCGCCAGCTTTCACACGAAACATCCTTGCCTTATCCTTCTTGACATCAAAATAGGCTTCACCTTCAATCTCAACATCCCTTATTTGATCATTAAAACTGGTTTTATATTTAAACGTGGAGGCAGAATTAAGCCAAACACTAGAGCCATCTGGCAAGACAATCATCGATTTTTGACCTTCGGGTACAATAACAGTCGCATATTGATTTAAAAACTCAGTAGAGACTTTATTCTTTTCAGCAGTTAAATAATGAAACCCAACCCCGATGAGAAAAAATAGAACTGCAGCAGCTGTAAGCTTTGTATATTTGTTAATCCATAAAAACCGGCGAGTTGGAGCAGAGATCTTAGTCATTATTTTCGACCAACTCGCAACTTTATCTGGATTCACAAGTTCCACATCCGGAGAAGATAAGGCATAGGCAGAACATAGTTCAGCATAGATATTTTGATTCTCAAGGCTCGCATTGATCCATCTGCTTAATTGCAGTGACTCTTCGAAAGAAGCCTCTCCTCTCAATTCTCTGATTATAAGATTTTTATAGTTTAGTTCTGTCATTTGAATATCCCTTATTTAAATATAAGTCACTTTACTCGGCCATAACCCCCAAAGGATAATCAATTATTTGATGCAGGAAAGGGAGAGCGCAGTTATTTTTGGATGTCATCGAATTCGAAGAGTAGTTCTTCTTCTAAAGTCTCACCTTAAAATTGGCTCAAAAGACCAAGCGTAATCAAGGCAAAAATTTCTTTGTAAATAGGGACCAATTGCTGTCTTAACTTCTTGATAGCGATGGTCATCTGGTTTTCAACAGTCTTCTCGGCAATATCCATCTTAAGCGCAATTTCTCGAATCGATAGATCTTCCTCTTTATGAAGACGATACACTTCGCGACATCTCGGAGGCAACTTTGCAATAGCTCCGTTTACAAAATGTGTAATCGTCTGAAAATCCAACTTACTATCTTCAGGACGAGTATAGCGCTCATGGCTTAAAACCACTTCATGACTAATTATTTGATGACTCTTTTCTGCTCTCACATAATTTAGATATCGGTTACGAGAGGCACTTAGCAAATATGCCTTAACAGAAAATTCAATCTTGATTTCAGCTCTTTTCTCCCAGAAATAGACAAATAGATCCTGGACAATATCTTCTGAAGCCGTTTTATCATGAAGGTAAAGATTGACAAAGTTGCATAGATCTTCATAATACTTATCAAAGAAAAACCGCAAAGCATGATGATCCCCATCTACCATACGCTGGAAAATGAAAAGCTCTTCAGAAAGATATGTGTGTTTAGTTTGGTCCAAATTCATCCCTTAATTAGATGTAATTTGATCGAAATATAGTAAAAAATTTAACAAATACTTTACAATTGTTAAAAATCAATAAAATCAAGGGGTAGCATAAGTTCGTCCAAATATTTGCTACTTAGAAAATTGAGTCCTACTTTAGCCAGAATTAAGTGATAATTGTAATCAGACTGATTTAATTCATGTTACTGAATAACCTAAAAGTTGGAGTCATTGAGGCAGGATGCGACGAAGCAGGCAGAGGATGTTTAGCCGGACCTGTATTTGCAGCTGCCGTTATCTTGCCCGACGATTTTAAGTCAGAGCTACTTAACGACTCGAAAAAATTAACAGAAAAGCAGCGTTATGACTTGAGGCCAATCATTGAATCGGCTGCCATAGCATGGGCTGTGGGATGTTATAGCAATGAAGAAATCGATGAAGTCAATATTTTAAATGCCTCCATCTTTTCAATGCACCGAGCTCTAGCGAAACTTACCATTCGACCAGACCATATTATTGTAGATGGGAACCGTTTTAAACTCTTCGAAAATATACCCCATACCACTATTATCAAAGGCGATGGCAAATATCTTTCAATTGCCGCGGCCTCCATTCTAGCCAAGACTTACCGCGATGATTTCATGGATTCTATTGATCAACAACATCCACAGTATGGATGGCGTCAAAACAAAGGTTATCCCACCAAAATTCATCGTGAAGCTATTCAACGCTTCGGCATCACCTCTTTCCACCGGAAAAGCTTTAAGCTAGTCGATCCTCAACTCTCACTCAAATTTTAATTGACTTTTTGGTCCTTAAAAAAACTTCTGATTGTATCAGAGTTAAAAGCAATGCGCCCAATTACCACTTAGTAGCGTTACGATCCAAATA
>CAIUAN010000036.1 GCA_903897145.1 uncultured Bacteroidia bacterium
CGGTCAACATGCTTGCGTGAGATCTTGGTGAAGACAAGTACAAAGAAAATAACCCCACTGCAAATACAGGTAATGATTTTTAACCACGAAAATCCGGATGAGGCTTCAAGCATCGAACTTCCTCTAAATAATAACATTCCCCCGGCAAAAGTCCATACTAATGCAGCCTCAAAAAGGAGAACTCGTTTCGAAACGGTGAAACGTAATGTTTTCTGTATATTCATATTCTTTATTAATGTATTTATATATAGAATATAGCCAATAGTACTGGGTTTTTAATGAGTCAATTATTCCAAAGTCGATTTTTTAAATCGTTTATTTCCATAAAAAAAGAGCCTCACAATTATTGTAAGGCCCTCTTTTTTAATTGCTTGATTTAGTTTGTAAAAACTATGCTAGTTTTACATTTACCGCATTCAATCCTTTTCTTCCTTCGGTTACATCGAAGGTAACATCATCATTCTCTCTAACTTTGTCGATAAGACCAGTTACATGTACGAAATACTCTTTTTCAGAGTCATTGTCTTTGATGAACCCAAAACCTTTAGATTCATTGAAAAATTTTACTTTACCTGATTGCATTTTATTTATTTTTAATCTCGACAAATATAACTCAAAATGATGAATTTCAAAGTTTTTTATCAATAATATTCACTTTGACTAAATCTTTTATTTGTTATTCAAATAAAAGTCTTGATTTTCTTTTATCACTTTGGGCTATGTATATAACCCTTATTCGTTTTAAACTCCAAGCGTTTTATGAGATTTTATTCTTAATTGTCTGTATTTAAGAATTTTGCGATTCTGGTTTTGATATGTGTGATCTCAACCCCGCCCGTAATTTCTCAACTGCCTTTTGCAAAGTGATTGATTACTTGATGAAAAGGAAAAAGCCATCTGCAAAATAGAAAATGCCTATTAAACCTACGCCAATACTTAAAAACCAGACATATTTCTTCTTTGCTAACGCCGAAATAGACGATAATAAGATGGAAATCTGAAGGAATATTACCGCAATGCCAAATCCAGATCCATGTAATTTACACATATCTCGCTCAGCTTCATATGCTTTTGCTTTTTTCGTGATCTCCTCTTTCTCTGCTTCATATACCTTTAACTTTCCTGAATAATAATCAATTTTCTCTTGGTATTTAGCCATTAGCTCAGCAGAGGCTTGTAGCTTTCCATTCTGCTGGTTCTGCAGCACCAGATTGTCTCTTTGCATCTCAAAAATATAGCTTTTTAAGCTCTTTGATTGGTAAAAAGCCCACTGATCCGATGCCAATGTCTGGTTCATCAACGAACGGGTACTGTAACCTCCACCTTTAAAAGTCGATAATGTGGCACATACCACAATGATTACGGTTGAAATGGCCATGTAAGTGGTCCATTTTTCTTTCTTCTCTTCTGCCATATTGTTTACTATTTTAAAAATATTTCCTGCAAATTTATCGCTAAAATCAGCAATTTAGATTGGTTCTTAAAAAGTTTTATCAACCTATTTAATTTGGATTAAATTATTGATTTTTAGTATTTTGTGTTTCTTGTGGTTAGTAAATTTCTATGTTAGATACCAATGGTGCCGCTTTTGAATCTGTTATTGAGATTCGAACAGAAGTTGTTTTTGTCGGTTCGATTTTCACTATTTTCTTGTATCCAATCGTCGTTCCATTGGCAACTTTCACCCATTTGTTATCTTTTAAGACTGAAATTTCAAACCCTTTTACACGTTGACCAAGTTTAATAAACTCTTGCATTAACACGTATTTAACGGTATGTTTTCCCTTTAGGTCAAGTGTTAATTCACCTGTTAGCTTGTTGTCATCAGTAGCCCAATAGGTCTCTTTTTTGCCATCTAAAGTATTTGAAGGTGCATATTCTGCTGATTCTCTCCGATAACTATCTGCCTTAATTTTTGCTCCTTTTGCAAGGTTCGTTTTGAAGGCTTCGTCGATTAATTTTTTCCATCCAATCAACGATTGAACATCGTTATCATGCAACAAACCTCTGCGATCGGGTGGGATATTTAGGATTAAATTCGATCCTCTTCCTACCGATGAGAGGTAGATCTCAAAAAGTTTCTCTGGTGTTTTTACTTTAGAATCTTCTGCTTCATGGTAGAACCATCCTGGACGAATAGATACATCCACTTCCGCTGGTACATAGCTCGTTCCATCTGCAGAACCACTATTTAGTAATTGCTGAATGCCATCCTTGCCAGCATAAATAGAGTCTTTGGTGATATTACCCCAGTTCGTCTCACCAGCATATCCGCGCTCGTTGCCACACCAGCGGATGTCGGGACCAGCGTCGCTAAAGAAAATAATGTTAGGCTCCATCCCGCGTACCATGCTGGTTGTCTTAGGCCAATCGTAATAGGTGGCACCATTAATGCTTCGTTTTTCTCTTGCTCCACCATAATATCCATCCCCTCCATTGGCTCCATCAAACCACATTTCAAAGATCGGACTATAGAGCGAAAATAACTCCTTCAACTGATTTCTATAATATTCAAGATAAGCGGGTGTGCCATAGTCTTTATTATTGCGATCCCATGGGGAGAGGTAGACGCCAAATTTAAGTCCATATTTCTTACAAGCTTCCGCCACTTCTTTGACTACATTGCCCTGTCCGTTTTTCCATTTGCTGTTTTTTACCGAATGCTCGGTGTATTTACTTGGCCATAAACAAAATCCATCGTGATGTTTACAGGTCAATACCACCGCTTTTAAACCTGATTCTTTAATCACCTTAACCCACTGGTTGACATCCATCGCTGTTGGGTTAAAGACTTCTGGACTCTCGTCGCCAAAGCCCCACTCTTTCCCTGTGAAGGTGTTTGTTGTGAAGTGTATAAAGGCATACTGCTCCATCTCATGCCATGCTAGTTGCCTGTCGGTAGGAAGGGGAAAGACGGGCTGAGGCGGTGTAACTACTTTTGATTGATCGCTAGCTTTCGTCTGGGTAAAAGCGAATAGGATTAGAAGGATAAGAAAAGATCTTTTCATGGCTGCTGGGTTTCGTTAAGTTTAGTTGAAATAATTCTAGCAGGCCAAAGATAACTTTTCTTCCATTAACTGACGGAAGGAAAGAAGGAATTAGGAAAGAAGGAATTATGAATTAGGAATTATGAATTACGAATTAGGAATTATGAATTATGTCCGTCAGCTGATGGAAGGAAAGAAGGAATTATGAATTACGAATTATGAATTAGGTCCGTAAGCAGGTAGAAATAATTGTTTCAACCTTTCATAATTCGTTCTTAGTGCCTTTTTGGTGTCTTGGAGTCTTGGTGGCGCTTTTTTTCTTTTTTTTATACTTAGGCTCGCCTTTCGGTTTATCCACCGGTTCTACCGGAGGTTATTGATGTTTAGGCCCTTCAGGCCAAAGGGTTTGCCGCTAAGGAATTATGAATTACGAATTATGAATTACGAATTATGAATTAGGTCCGTCAGCTGGTAGAAATAATTGTTTCAACCTTTCATAATTCGTTCTTAGTGCCTTTTTGGTGTCTTGGAGTCTTGGTGGCGCTTTTTTTCTTTTTTTCCTTCCGTCCGTCAGCTGGACCTAATTCATAATTCGTAATTTTTTTTTTAATACAACTTAGAATGGCATTCGGAACATAATTTGGTTTTCCATTTATCCCCAATATCTACTGGATGTTTGAATTCAAGGGGCTTGAAAGAGCTGGCGATCTCCATGGTGGAGTCGGCTCCTTGAGCGACAATATTATGACATAAATTACAATCGCGTGAGATCTTTTTCCCTCCAGTAGAGATATGCAAATCGTTATGACAGCGGTCGCAACCGACCGATTCAAGGTGACCTAAATGATTGGGATGAGCCGACCATTTAGCACCCATCTCTGGGAAGATATTCTGACTGAACCCCTCCTTGATACCAGCAATGGTCTGATCGATCTCATTCTTTTTACTTGCTACAAGCTTCGGATACATCGAAGTGTAATATTCCTTCACCTGCTTCTCAATGGCGATCATGGCACTATCAGTTGTCGAGTAATCTTGATTTAGGATGTTCATCGCCACGATCTTCACATCTGGTAAAGAGCGAGGAATTTTGCCAGCTGTAATCAATTCATCGATAAAGCCTTGTGGATTTTTGTAGTTGTGAGATGGTCTGTTATGACAGTCGATACAATCCATTTTACGCATCTCCATAGAATCCAATTGAGCTGTGGTCTTTTTCTCTTTTGTATCTTCATAAATGGTGACCTCGCCACTCTTTAGATTCGTATACCTCACCCAGGGTATTTTTTCCCGACTTAAGGTTGTTGATTTATATTCAATTTTTACATCGGGGTTGATATGCCAATGGATTCCTTGTGTAATGCCTTGAGCGCTATGACTCGCGCTGGTTTTCATCTGCAACTGGATATTCCAGGCAGAGGTGGTCTCATCGGCCAAATAAGAAATCTTATTCTTCTGTTTCCGATCGTAAAATTTCTGAGGCCAATGGCAGTTCTCGCACGTCTCCATGGCTGGACGTAAATTGCTTATTGGGGTGGTAATAGGATGCGGTATTTTATTCATGATCACCGCATAAACCTGATAAAGACCGGTCATTTTACTTCGAACATACCATCCTGCACCTGAGCCAACATGACATTCGACACAGTTTACCCTGGAGTGTGGTGAATTTTGATAGGCGGTGTATTCAGGCTTCATCGTCACGTGACATAGTTTCCCGCAAAACTCATTCGACTCGGTGATGTGAAAGGCTTGAAAGCTACCTATGGAGGTGAGGATCGCAAAGCAGATCGTCCCAACGAGAAAAATTGCAGCTGCATTCCGTGTTGACTTTTTGTTAAAATCCCAAAGTGGATAAACGGCTGTTTCTGCAGACTGAAGCTCGCTTAGTTTCTTCGCACGAGACATCCCAATCGGTATCAAGACCAACCCGAAAAACAATAAGGCTGGTAAGACCATGTAGATTAAGATTCCTAGGTATGAGTTGCCAGGAAAAATAAATGTGGAGATTAGAAACAGTAATACGATTAGCAGTAAACTAGAGACGGCAATGCTTGCGCCTGCTATCGTAATTAGGTTTTTTGTTGACTTTGGAAGATGCATGGCAATTGAAATTTGTATTGGGTGAAGATGCGTAGCCTTGAGAGCATTACCCTAACAAGAAATTTGAAGTGGAGCAAACTAGCTCATGCGACAAGGGGAAAAATAAAGTGCTGAGATTTTTCAACCTCAGCACTTCAGTATTTACTTAAGTGTTCTAATGAAGTTGACCAACGCCCATCTGTCTTCTTCTTCGGCAATCTTTTTATCAAATGCAGGCATCTCATCGCGGCCTATAACGAATTGATAGTAAATTACACCATCAGCTTGACCTTGGAATTTTGCATCCTTAAAAGAAATGATTTTGGTTTTTAAAGTCGATGATTTTGGTCCGTCAGCTAATCCTGTGCCACCATGACATGATTTGCAATGTTTAGTATACAGATTTTTACCAGCAGAAACAGATGCTGCATCCCCTTTAACGGCGTTTTTCATCGCTTTGTATTTTGCCGGAACATTCCATGCACCACCCTCTTTCTGATCTTGAGCTGAAGCAAAAGATGAAAATGCAAAAAGACACACCATTAAACTGAACCCTTTTAAGATCATACTAAGATTTTTCATTTGAGTTGTTTTAAAGATTAAACATTTGTCATTCAAATAATTAAATTCTTGATCAAATACCTCTTGAAATTCGACTTAAATTCGGCAGAAACAACCAATTCATTACCTCTGGATGACTACTCAAAAGTAGAAAGGATATCCTTTTTCAAAGACTAAAGCCGGTTGATATAACGACGCAGTTCAATTGATATAAAGCAGGATTTATATTGATTTTTATTGGTTCTAAATAGGAGATGATCGCTCTTGTTTTTGATTTTAGGAAATCAGGGTGACTTTTACTTTTGAATTGAACGGGCTCAGTGAGCATCTGTTTTGTGGTAGCCGTTGAGAATGCTTTTGAAGTTCTCTAGCGGGTGCTGACCAATGGAGGCAACATATAAATGAATAAGTAAGAATGTTGTGACTAAAAAGCCCAGACTAGCATGTAGTATGGCTGTCAGAAATATCCCACTTAGGTGATATACATTTTCAATAATCAGTTCAGGGAGCAGCAAGCCTATTCCGGTTATGATAAGTCCAGGCATAAAAAGATACATGATAATGGAGTAGATCAATTTTTGCAATGGATTGAATTTCCTCTTTTCAGATAAGGGGTAGGGTGGACGTTGCTTTTTAAACATCCCAATCAAATAATATTGACTTTGTATCTTAACCTTCTCAAACATGCCCACTCGCTTTATTTTATAGTGTTTGTGATTCGTTGTTCTTAGGTTGCCAATGGTGAAGATGAGATAACTAAGTCCAACCATAATGCCAGCTATATTGTGCATGTTGATAGCTAACTGGAAATCCATTAATCGGAACCCCTGGTTCGAATAATACATGGTAATCCCCGTGTAGATCAAAATCAGAATGCCAATGGCATTTAAACTATGCCAGACGCGAATCCAAATCGGATAGAAATAGATCTTGTTTTCAGACTCTTTCATATCAATTTTTTCAGTATTCGTGCAGTCACATGTGCTCCAATGCCTAGTACAACCAAGGCCAATATCACAAAGCTCGCTCGTTCAAGCCAACTATTTTGATATGCCCCAATCACATACGATTTATTCGAGATGATCGTGTTTAGCTTCCCTTTCTGACTCCGTGATTGCAGGTTTTTGTATTTGTATAACGAAGCTTCTAACATCGAATTTTTCGAATGACACTCTTCGCAATTTTTTAAGGCTTTCTCTTTAGGCAGAATATTATGCGAGACCGCTAATGAGTCAACTACTTGGGTGTGGCATTCGATGCAACGGACATTTTTAAAGTGCAGCTCCTGGTTGGGTAACCACTCATGAATCTGAGCTAAGGCTGGTTTTAATTTGTCGGATAACAACTGAAATTTGTTGTTGTTACTATGGCACGACATACACATCTCATTGCTTAAAAGGACGATGTCGCTTACAATGGAGCTGTTCCTTGATTTTGCTTGGTAGTAGTGCTGATTGTGGCATTTGGAACAGGTGAAACTCTCCCCAATCTTTTTAAAATGGATGCTTTTTTGAAACTCCTCATCAATCTTTTCAAATTTGTAGGAGGCATATTTAACATCCCCACCATGACAGTCTAGGCAGGAGTTTAAAGGCTCAAGCTTCAGTTCTGCCTTATGCGGATAGTGATCATATTCTGCCGAATGACAATCGACACACTTAAACTTAGCATGGACACCTTTTGCAAAATGATCCTTGTCAAGAATGTATAATGGGTTCATTAAACGCTTATCCTCATGCTTGGTTAGCGTGTTGGTAAACGTGATGGTTTGATGTGAATGGCATTTAAGACAGCCATTCACGTCTGGGATTTCATTTTTCTCCTCCGCTTGAAGCGTAACACAGTTTAGGGTTAAAGCAAATAGGAACAAAAGATACGAGATTCGCATTTTGTGTCTGTGAAGTAGTAAAGTAGGATATTAGCCAGTCCGACTAATGGAGATATTATTTTAAAGTCCGCACAAAACTGACAATGGCCCAGCGTTCTTCTTCGTCTGCAATTTTTTTCTCGAAGTTTGGCATTTCATCGCGACCGACAAACGATTCAAAGTAGATCTCGCCATCTGTCTGACCTTGGAATTTAGCATCCTTAAATTTATTCACCTTCGTTTTCATGCTGCTCGATTTTGGACCATCGCCTAGTCCACCACCACCATGGCACGATTTGCAATGTTTCGTGTAAAGCATTTTCCCCGTGTTTAAAGTTGTCGCGTCAGCTTTTTGGGTGCTTTTCATGGCTTTGTACTTTGCAGGAACACTCCATGGAGCGCCAATTTTCTGATCCTGTGGAAGCATCGCTAGAAGTAGAAATGCTACTAGACTTAAAGAAAGAATTGCAATAGAAAACCGTAATGTCCGTTTCATTTTGTTGTCTTTTTTAAAGTTTAAAAAATCGAAGTCAAAATACTGGAGCAGTCATCTGAATTAAGCTAGAATCCCCAGAGTCGCGTAATGACAAAGCCCATGACAAACTGCTGTTTGGTTAAGTCATTTTGGTTCCACATGGTGTTGTCCTGTGGCAGAATACCGCTGTAGGTTCCCATGTAAATCTGGAATGAGTGCGCACTGGTTGCTACTTCATAGCCAAAAGATAGGTTTTGTTTAGGCGGATTGGTAAAGGTCCATTGTTCTGAAATATCTTTTATTTTAAGCGGGAAATCGTAATTAAACATCAGAGAACCTTGAGGCGAGACTTTAAAGCGTCCACTGAGATGCAATGCCACGTTATCGTGGTCGTAGACTAAGCCAACCACATTGTAATGGGTGAAGCTGATGGCAGTCTGAAGGGTTAATTTTTCAGAAAATTTTCGACTCACGATCAGTTCAGAAAAATAACTTAGACGATCAGGCCATTTAAATAGGTTTGCTTGACCAAGCTCATGCGCTACCTGGACATTTCCCGATTCAAATTCTTTAATATTCCGACCATCAACGGCCACATTCCCGAAGATTGTAATGGCAACTGGATAGGTATTCTTCCTTGTTTGTTGCATCAATGTCCACTTAACATCTAAGTCACTGGCCATATTCTTTTTTACAATCCCCGCACCAACTTGAAAATTCTTTGCAAATACATAGTTTAAGCCTAAACGAATATTAGCTCCTGGTGCATAGATGCCCCAAAGATCGGAGTGGCCATTTTGAATGGTTCCAAACTTATGCTGAATAATGGCTTCAAGAGTATGTAATGGCTGGATAACGGTGGTCTGAGCATCAATTAAATAGCCACTTTCAAAGGGCGATTTAACGGGTTTGTCTTTTTCGACAACCACCGCAGTGGTATCACTCGTTCCGTCCTGTGCATAGGTAAATGGTGCAATCAGGAAGAATAGGATTATAAATAGTATATTTTTTTTCATGGTTACTGGTATTTAAGTTCCTCTAGTTGTTTTTTGCACCCTCCGCGATCCACTGCAAGATCACAGCAGCCTCATTGGTGGTCAGTTTTTTCCAGCTGTGTGATGATGTTGTTGGATTTGGGTATGTGTAAATCTTACTTTGATTTGGAGTGCTTAGATTTACGAGGTTTGGCACGATGGAGCTATAGGCTTTTGATGGGGTATAGTCGGGTGACTGCCCACCTGATTTATGACATGATGTGCACTTGTCTCCGCTTGAAAATATAGGCGCTACTTGTGTTGCAAAGCTTACTCCTGCCGCAACTGGCGCTTCTGGGACTGGTAAGATGAAATCGTATTTGCAACTTGAAACCAGAATCGAGAATAGAACCAAGATTCCAATTATGATGGGATTTTTCATGGTGATCAACTTTAAGTTTAAAGTAAAAAAAGACTTCAATCTTTTAAAAAGAAGTCTTTTTTTATCTTTTAAAGGGATTGAATTAATACGATTTTAAATAGTCAATTGAGTTTTGCAATACCTGTAAGGCATAGGTTGGATTGTGAACGCCCAACGATAACTCACTGTTGATGTAACCAAAATTATACGCTGCACCCAATTCACCATATTTCCATTCACGTCCTATTCTAGAAGCATATTTGGTATCGGTTGCAAGTGTGACTGTATTTCCATAAATCACCAATCCAGTTGTTGGACTCACGGTGTTTGCAGAGGCTAACGCTGTTGCAAAGAGTGTGGTAGATGCTGTGGTTGGGAATAAAACACCATAGAAATCATGACTTGGTAAAGCACTGTATGAGGCTACTCCTGCAGTACTTACGGTCTTGGTAAATAGTTTCTTAGCCACTAACGCTTCTCCTAACTCCGCTATCTTAGCTGTGATCGCAGCTTGAGTCATGGCAATATGGTCTGTTGCACTAGTTAAAACATGGCACTCCACGCATTTTGCTTTGTTTACGATCAGCGAGTGACCTCCAGTTTTTGTCCCTGCATCATACGCATTCATATGACAATCAATACAGGAATTAGTCGAGTGTTTCCAAGTCTTCGTGTAGGTCTTGCCTGCAAATTCATACGCGTTAATGCCGGCAAATAAGTTCGATTGATTCCCGTCGTGGACAGAGAAATTTGTGCCTACGGTGAATTTCACTGTGGTGCTCTCTTTTGCATTGTCAAGTGGGAAGAATGGTAATTGACTAAAGGTTTTAACCGCTCCTAATGCATCGGTATAATTAACCGATGTTACACCACGTATTTGGTGACATGTACTGCAAAGATTACCTATTTTGCCAAAGTCTTGAGTCTTGGTGTTGTTGTAATAATTAAGGGCTACTGGCGTTGTGGTCCTTAAGATATAACTAGCTGTATCACCAGTGAAGTTAAAGGCACTGTGGGCATGACAAGTGGAGCAGTTAATTCGAACCGCCGCAGGGATATCATTGTTGACAACAAATTTTCCATTTCCAGTAATCTCTTTAAATCCATCGTCCGTATGGCACCTTGCACAATATTTCACATTCCTGCTCGTAGACGTCGTTCCTAAGAAATGTTTAGAGCTCTGATATTCTATTTTTTTCTGATCCATAACTGCAGTGGTGTGGCATTTCAGGCACGCTGTATTGGCATCTTTGCCATTCGTGCCATCTTGACCAGGAGCACCAGTTAATCCCATCGGGCCTTCTTTAACACAGGATGTTATTGCAATTAGAAGAACAAAAACAAAAAATAAGATCGGGTAATGTCTCTTGAGTTTCATAGATTTGTGAGTGAAAGGGTTGTGATTACTAGAAGTTTTTTCCGAAAACCAGTTAGCTAAAAGCTCGAAGGTTTAAGTTAAATGATTGAATTTGGAAGATTCATGATATTTGCTGTTTCTTGCAGAGAATAACCTCTTGCGAAACCAATCGTTATTAAGTACTGATTACGGGAGTAAAAGTACCAAGACAGCAAATTTATTCGGAAAAAAAACCATTGACATGTTCACTCACGAACATGGATTAATGCTAAGAAATATGGGGGAATAGATCAATAAAAGATTGATATATGTCAATTAGCCGTTTCGACTAATCTCCATAAGCTCCTCTTCTTTAAGGATGTGGATGGAATTGCGAGAGTGATTGATAATTCCAGAATCTTCAAAATCTTTTAAGTTTCGGATAAAACTCTCCTTGGTCATGCCCGACATCTCGGCGAGCTCTTGCTTGGTCAAGACAAATTGATACGGATTGGTGTCGTAGACATTGTTCTTTAAATAAAGTAACGTGTCCGCTACTCGACCTGGCATATACTTGTGAATAAGATTGATTAAGGTCTGGTGCATCTTGATATGCTGACCATTGTATAGCTTCATTAAATCAATCGCAAAAGAACTATTGACATTCAGGTAATTGAAAATCTTTGCAGTCTCAATAAAACAACACTCTATATCGGTCAGCGCCACAACGGTAAAATGATGCCAATCATCAATGACTGTGCCACCACCGGTGAAGATGTTGTTGTCTTTGATCAAATCAAAAATGAGATTTTTCCCCTTCGGACCTTCAGAAACAACCTTGGCTAAACCACTTTTAATGCAGATAACATGTGTTAATGGGGTGTTTTGTTTGGTGATCGTCTCTCCAGCACGAAACTTAATCTGGCGCTTGGTATCCATAATCGACCTAAGATCCTCTGGACTAAGACCAACGAAAACATTCGCAGCCCCACAATTACCAGCAAGGCAGCAGTTGTATTGGCATCCTTCGCAGGAATCACAGCTATTTAAAGGCGTAGAGGCGTGCATATCAAAAAATCAAATCTTACGCGAATTTAGCATTAAATTTAGAATTCTCAGAACCCTTGATTTTAGCGCAAAGCAGTTTTCAAATTGATAAATTCTAAGTCTCTATAAGGAACTTTAAATCAGAGTATTAATCCAGTATAGATGCTTATTTAAAGTGTTTCTAAATAGAGCTATCTGTAATTTCACCGGCCAACCGCACTAATTGTTTTTTCTCCCATAAATGATCTGTTCTTGGTTTAATTTTAAAAGTCATAATTTGTAAAAATCAGTTATTCTAGTGATTCTAAGACTAGATTTTTAATCTATTGAAATGAAAGCCATTATTTTGCTTTTAGTTCTTAAGAATTAACTTATTTTTGAACAAACTAAACGCAGTCCGAATGGTGTTTAAAGTGACTGTATTGACAGACTTATAATCTCTTACTAGTTCCATATGAAAACTCGAATTTGCTATCTTCTCCTGTGCTTAGGCTTTGCCTTACCGACTCAAAAGCTACTTGCTGAATCGATCCCCACAAATTTAAGATGTGAATATTTAATCAATCCAATCGGTATCGACGTCACCCATCCTCGCTTTTCGTGGTATGTCGATGATCGCAGCACTGATGCCACTCAAACGGCTTACCAAATTATCGTTGGGACAGATTCAGTAAAGGTTCTTCAGGAAATTGGGGACACCTGGTATACCGGAAAAGTGAATTCAGACAAGATGTTGGTTAACTATCAAGGTCCGGTCTTAAATCCCTTCACCAAATACTTCTGGACGCTAAAAACATGGGATGCCAAAGGTCAGCCATCGACTAAATTGGCTGTGGCAAGTTTTGAGACTGGTATGATGGAGATGCAAAATTGGAAGGGTACCTGGATCACCGATACCCGCGATATTACCCTCAAAGCAGCGCCGATCTTTCGCAAGACATTTAATGTCACCAAGCAGATTCGCTCTGCACGCGCTTATGTGGCTGCTGGCGGACTATTTGAACTTTATGTAAATGGCGAAAAGGTTGGAAACCATCGCCTCGACCCCATGTATACTCGTTTCGACCGCCGGACACTTTATGTCACGCACGACATCACTAAATTACTGACTTCAGGTACGAATGCATTAGGGGTCCTATTGGGAAATGGATGGTACAACCATCAATCTACAGCCGTATG
Organism: uncultured Bacteroidia bacterium; assembly: GCA_903897145.1. Taxonomy (GTDB): domain Bacteria; phylum Bacteroidota; class Bacteroidia; order Bacteroidales; family Prolixibacteraceae; genus JAAFHB01. The sequence continues at coordinate 12,930 of CAIUAN010000036.1, forward strand.
GTATTTCGACCAAGCTCCATGGCGCGCTCGCCCTCGCTTTTGTATGGATGTTAAGGTGACTTATACCGATGGTTCGGAAGAGACTATCTCCTCAGGTGTGGACTGGAAAACATCGCTTAGCTCCATCATCTTTAATAGCATTTATACCGGTGAACACATCGATAATCGTCTGCAACAAGAGGGATGGAAGCTTAGAGCATATAACGATTCTGCTTGGAAAAATGCAATCCCCGTAAATGTCCCTTCTATGAATGTGGTTGCTCAATCTTTGCAGCCAATTCGTGATGTCGAAGTGATCAAAACGGCTAAACTGAATCGCATCAGCAACACCCATTATATTTTTGATTTAGGTCGTAACATCGCTGGTGTAACTCAGTTGAAAGTGCGCGGTGAAAAGGGGACTATGATCCGATTGAAGCATGGTGAACGATTGGATGCTAATAAGTTAGTCGACATCTCGAACATCGACGCACATTACCGTCCAACCAACGATCTTGATCCATTTGCCACCGATATCTATACCTTAAAAGGGGAAGGGGAGGAGAGCTTCAAACCAACATTTAACTATAAAGGTTTTCAGTATGTTGAAGTGACAAGCGATAAGCCTGTTGAGCTTACCAAAGAGAGTCTGACTGGCTATTTTATGCATAGCGATGTCCCTCCAGTGGGTCATATCACCTCCTCAGATAGTGTTTTAAATAAGATTTGGAAAGCCACGAATAGTAGCTATTTATCCAACCTGTTCGGCTATCCGACCGATTGTCCGCATCGTGAAAAGAATGGGTGGACGGGCGATGCGCATACGGCTTCAGAGGTAGGTCTTTATAATTTTGATGGGATTACCGTATACGAGAAATGGTTAGCCGATCATCGCGATGAGCAGCAACCCAATGGGGTCTTGCCTGCCATTATCCCAACGAGTGGATGGGGTTATACCTGGGCTAACGGACCAGACTGGACCAGTACCATCGCTATCATTCCTTGGAATGTTTATCTTTTTTATGGTGACTCTAAACTCTTATCAGATTGTTATCCAAACATTACACGTTATGTCGATCATATCACAGCAATTAGTCCTTCTGGTTTGACCGATTGGGGATTAGGCGATTGGATACCGGTGAAGTCAAAAGCGCCGAGGGAATTAACCTCCTCGCTATTTTATTTTACCGATGCTAAAATCTTGTCTAAAGCGGCTTTGGTGCTTGGTAAAAATGCCGATCATCTGAAATATGAGGCGTTGGCCGAGAAGATTAAAGATGCCATTAACGCGAAATATCTAAATCGGGAGACCGGGATCTATGGAAGTGGAATTCAAACTGAGTTAAGTGCACCGCTGCATTGGGGTGTCGTACCGGATGAATTGCGCAGTAAGGTGGCTGAAAACTTAGCGAAACGGGTGATTGCCGATGGGAAGCATCTCGATGTAGGTTTGCTAGGCACCAAAACCATCTTAAATGCCTTGAGCGCCAATGGCTATGCTGATCTGGCCTATGAGTTAGCCCTTCAAAAGACCTTCCCTTCCTGGGGTTGGTGGATTGTGAATGGAGCCACCACACTGTATGAAAATTGGCCTATTGATGCCAAATCGGATATCTCTTTGAATCATATTATGTTTGGCGAGATTGGAGCTTGGTTCTATAAGTCGTTAGGTGGCATCTATCCCGACGAGACACAGCCAGGGTTTAAAAATATCCTCTTAAAACCCGATTTTGTGAAGGGATTAGGATCTTTCGAGGCCACTCATATTGGTCCTTACGGAGAGATTCGCTCTGCTTGGAAAAAATCGAAAGGTAAAACAGAATATCAGGTTACGGTACCTCCGAATAGCACCGCTAAACTAGTCCTTAAAGGAGCTAAAATTTTCCAAAATAGGATAGAGCTAAAAGAAAAGGGCTTGTTTCATTTTCAGAAACTCGCCCCTTCCGTTTTTCAGTTGACCCTTCCTGCAGGAAGTTATCTCTTTGTGATAAAATAGTTTAGATCTCGACTAAAAGATTTGAAGTTTCCACGGATCGCGGTAGCTTAGCTTCGTAAGTTTCTGAGCATCCTCTTCGGCGAAGCTCATGGTCTTGCTATCCCAGTGGATCAGTTTGCCTGTGCGGTAGGCTATATTGCCCATTTCACATACCATGGCTGTCTGAGCACCAATTTGCACCGAAGCGCGTTGTTTATCCCCTTTCCGGATGCCGTTAAGGAAGTTTTGCACGTGCTCTTTAAGTCCGCCGATGGCAGGTTGACTTGGCACATCGTCGATGTATTTCTTTTTGTCTTTGTTGCTCACTTCGGCGGTTACCTGCCATCCATTTCTCGAAACGATGAGTGTTCCTTTGGTACCGGTGAACGATACGCCATGTCCCATTCCATAAGGGCCCATGCGTGGTATTAATCCACATTCCCAGATCATGGTGTGTTTGGGATAGCTATAGATGGCTTGTTGGATATCTGGAGTATCGATAACGCCTTTGTTGAGGTAACATCCTCCTCCTGGTGAAACGGAGTCTGGAAATCCGACATTCATCCCGTGCATTGCAAAGTCAAGTAGGTGAACGCCCCAGTCGGTCATGGCACCACCGGCATAATCCCAGAACCATCTGAAATCGTAATGGAACCTATTTTTATTGAATGGTCGCAATGGTGCCGGACCGAGCCACATGTTATAATCGACGGTATCTGGTGCTTGTGAGTTGGGTTGAGCTGGCACTGGTGTTCCCATCCCTTTGTAGATCCAGGCACGGACAAGGTTTACTTCACCAAGCTTGCCTGACCGCACATATTCAGAGGCATCGAGCCAATGTTGACAGCTTCGTTGCCACATCCCAACTTGAATAACCTGTTTAGGATATTTCTCAGCAGCCTGAACCATCGTCATACACTCTTCGATGCTATGTCCCATTGGTTTCTCCACGTAGACATGTTTTCCTGCCGCTAAGGCCATTAAAAGGATCATGGCATGCCAATGATCGGGTGTGCCAATGATCACGGCATCGATCTCTTTATTCTCCAGCAGCTTTCTGAAATCAGCGTACAGGATTGGTTTTTTACCGGTTAGTTTCTCCACCTCAGATGCTCGATCTTCGAGGATTGTTTTGTCGATATCGCAGAGCGCTAAACAGCTCACATTTGGTTCACCAAGAAAGGCTTTCAGATCGCTAAAGCCCATGTTTTTGCACCCGATGAGGCCAACGCGCACATGGTCGGATACCGATTTGCAGCTCACGCTTCCAGCTAACATTGTAGCGGCTAAGGTGGTTCCTGTCACCAGGCTCGACTGTTTTACAAATGATCTGCGATTGAGTGTGTTCATGATTATTCTTTCATAAAGAAAATGAGAAATTAGATTTCGGCTGTTTAGGTCTCACAAACCTATGAAAAATATTGTAAAGATTACCACTATCTAGGATGATGTGATAGAGCATTTAGCGTGATGCAAATTTATAAATTAGGCATAAAAAAAGCCCTCTATTTCGGAGGGCTTTCTCATATATTTTAAGAATAATTAAACTGAGATCCAATCGGGCTAGACTTTTCGATTGACAAGCAAGATTCAGTTATAGGATTAAAGAGTCAATTAATTACGAAGACGCTTGCTCATTTGCTCGGTTCGTTTCAGTATAAACAGCCTCTAAATCAGTGCCATCTTTCTGCTTGTATTCGACGTATAGTGATTGCGCCGATCTCTTTATCCCTGAATATTTATCAATGATAAATAGCAAGGTCAATATAGCAAAACCATTAATCGCAATTAGCAGGTATAGGTTAAGAGTGTTCAGGAGCAGGTTCATGATGATAAAGGCAAGATTGACGCCCAGAATGATCATGGTGGTCTTCTTGTGTGTTATATTTCGGTTTAGTAATTTATGATGTAGGTGGTTTCTATCTGCGTGAAAAGGGTGTTTGCCTATCATCAATCTACCCACAACCACTTGGGCTAAATCGACCAGTGGATAGATCAAGATCGAAAAGATCACGATAGGGACTGTTTTTAGTGGCAGCAGATCGAAGTATTCTGGGTTTGGAATCTCATTGAATTGGATCACCAAAAGTGCAATCATTAATCCAGTAAAAAGTGATCCGGTATCGCCCATCAGCAGTTTATTTTTTTTGCTGAAGACATTAAAATAGAAAAAGCTTATGAGTCCGCCTGTCAAGGAGAAGGAGATGAACGCTAGTTCGTAGATCTCATTGATATAAAATCCTATTCCCAAGGTGGTAGATGCTATGATCCCGATCCCAGATGCCAATCCGTCGATGCCGTCTGACAAGTTAAATGCATTCATGATCAGGACCACGATAAAAATGGTGGAGATAATGGAAAGGCCTTGGGGGAGTTCATAGATTTGAAATAGTCCGTGAACATGGATGATTCGGGCATATCCAAAAACACAAAGCAATAAAATTGTTAATGTTTCTATTAAAAGTTTGCGTCCGGGGCTCAAGCCAAAGATATCGTCTTTCAACCCCATGTGGATAATAATGACACTCGCGATGATATAGACCCATAGGTTTGAGGCCTGAAAATATCCTCCTAGCAAGAGCACGCTCAGCATCATGCTTAAGGATATGGCCACGCCACCCAGCAGTGGAATGGCTACTTGGCTAGCTGATCTCGGATTTACTTTTGAGGTGATATTTAGTTTCTTGGCTGTGAATACAAGTATGGGTATGCAGTAGAAGCTTGTCAGTGCCGATATAGCCAGCGGAAGTATTACTGCGAAGAAGAGGTTTAGCATATTGAATAGGGTTAGCAATTAGTTTCAAAACTAGTTGCTGGAATTTGTATTCTATTTAGAAGAATTATAATTCTGTTAATTTGGGGGACAAATCCTGTCTATTTATATTAATTATAAATAGTATTGTGTTTATAACAATACCTGCAAAGATAGTTGTTTTTCGTTTAGATGTGCGGTTCGTGATTTTTTTAATTAGTGGGTGTTAATTCGGGTTTTTGCTTGTCGATTTGTTATGGTTGATAGAGATGAGCACATAGCTCAAGACTCCGATCAGGGTACCGATGGTATTTGAAAGTTCGTCGCTCCATTCGAAGGCGCGTCCGACACTCATCTCGAGTTGAGAGATCTCCATGAGCAGTCCCCATGTGATGCTAAACAGTGCCAGGATAATGAGTCGATTTGTTTTTGTTTCGCCTTGGAAGGTCCAGCAGGTGAGCAGGGTTAGTCCGAAGTACATGCTAGCGTGCACCACCTTATCGAATCCTTCGCACAGGGTGATTGAAGGGAGGTCGTTTGAAGGGGCGAGTGACAGTGCGGTTATCACCCCCAGGCATGCGAGGCTCAGGGCTATCCGCCACCTTTGTGGTATTGAAAAAATAAATTTAAGCATTTGTATTTTGAGATTGTTTTTGATAAAGAGGAACACAGATGACCCTGATGTTACGGATCCGCCAGTGGGCGGACAGATCTATTAATTGTTAGATCAGTGTTCCTCTATTTATTGAAATCTTTCCTATCATTTGTAAAAATTTTCCTTTTAAATTCAGGTTTTTTCCCAAAGTTTAGCAGCAGTCCAACCTCAATATTCGTCGCCTTCAAATAATTGATTAGTTGAAACTCATTTTCTTCTACAAGTCTTTCGGTAGCTTTATTCTCGATAATCACGCAATCGTCAACAATGATATCCGCATAATAATCGCCTACTGGAAAGGAGTCATAAAATACCCTTATGGGATATTGACTTGCGCATTCAAATTTCATCCGTCTTAGCTCAATAAGCATTGAGTTATGATATACTTTCTCTAGGAACCCATAGCCTAAAGTGTTGTATACATTAAAAAAGGCTTCAATAATTTTTTCCGTCTTATCCCGATGAAGATATTCCATGGTATATCTATTAGAAACTATTTTTTTCCGAACACAGATGACACAGATTTTACGGATGGTCACAGATTTGTCGATTGTCAGATCAGTGTTTATCTGTCTTTTTCAGTGTCATCCGTGTTCTTTTGTTTATTTTATTCCGAACACAGATGACACAGATTTTACGGATCCGCCAGTGGGCGGACAGATTTGTCGATTGTCAGATCAGTGTTTATCTGTCTTTTTCAGTGTCATCCGTGTTCTTTTGTTTATTTTATTCCGAACACAGAAAACACAGATTTGTCGATTGTTAGATCAGTGTTTATCTGTCTTTTTCAGTGTCATCTGTGTTCCTTTGTCTTTTTCAGTGTCATCCGTGTTCCTTTTTTTCTTTTTCTTTTTTAAGAATTTACATTATTTTTGTATACCTGATGTATATAATGTATATTTATAAGAAAAAGCTATGAGCACAATGACTGCATTAAATAAAAAGAGAAAGAACATTGATTTATCGGAAGAGACCTTTCGTGCATTGTCTGTTTTGGCTGCAGCCAATGGCAAAAATCTCAAGGTTTATATCGAAGCTATCTTAGATGATGAAGCCAAAATTCTTAAGGAAGAGTCTGTATATTATGAGTTTTTAAAAGACAAGGAATCTCAAGAGCTTATCTCTTCGGATGAAAAGGTCGCATTTGAAAACTGGTTAGGGGTATGAGAGTTGAGTATTCCAAACAATTTGTAAAAGCCGCCTATAAACTTACCGGTAAGTATAAACAATCTCTAAAAAGAACCATTGACCAGGTTATACTAGCGCAAGACATAAAGGAGTTGACTAACTGTATAAAGATGGTTGGTTTTGAAAACTCCTACCGTCTTAAGATGGGTGATTATCGATTGATTCTTATCGTTAAAATTATAGAAAACATGGCGATTTTCGAACTTCTTCTTTCCCGTGGAGAAATTTATCGGAAAGAGCACGAAATGAATTTAAGAAAGAAAGATAAAGAATAAATTTAAGCATTTGTATTTTTTTTTCGAACACAGATGACACAGCCTGTCCCGACTTGTCGGGAGATGTAACGGATCTGCCAGTGGGCGGACAGATTTGTCGATTGTCATCTGTGTTCCTTTGTTTATTTTTTCCCGAACACAGATGGCGCAGATATTGCAGATAATCAGTGATTTAACAATTGACAAATTGTTTTAATTAGAATTGGTTTATAATTGTTTACTTACTACAAGAATTGTTAGAATGGCTGTCATAGCCGACATAGTTTGTTGCCAGAAGGCCTGCCAATCCGTTTTTTTGCTCTGTACAACATCGGGGGTTGGTGGTTGCTCAAGATTAATTGTAATTAGCGATCCTGCCTCAACGGTTGGATAATGTCGAAAGAAAAATAATCTTTTAGTGCTTTTCATCTGTTTATTAGGCAATATTACCGAAACAGTATTTCGATCAGCATCTTTGTTGAAGCCTCCGGCATATTTACGAATGTACCATTTTGCAGATTTTCTTCCTTGGAAAATGACGTTAAGTTTGCCATTATCAGAGCCGTTAATACTTGTAATCACTTTTGTGCCGATTTCTCGAATTGCAACAACATTTTCACGTCTATTAATGTTAATCACATCACCTTCAAATAAAATGGGATCGAACTTATTATTTAAAGATCTATTGTAACTCTCTTTTAGGTCAATGCCAATTAGTCCTCTAGATTTGAAAGTCCGAAATAGACTACTGCCAGTTAGGTCAGCATCAGGTAATAGTCCACCAGCTAAGTCAATAATTTCAGAGAGACTAAATTCTTTTGTCAGAGGATATACCCCAGGATAATTAACACTTCCATTTAATTCTATAGTTCGACCCAAGATGAAATTAGGTGTATTTCGGACACAAATTTGGTCATAGGGATGCAAGATAAAACCTGGATTATTAGTTATTTGATAAGTACTATCTACTTTTAAGAATATTGTTTCGAATTTTACCTGATCAGTAGTCGAAATTAATGTACGATAGACTTCAATTCTGTTGTACGCAGCACCAATGGTGAAACCGCCCACATTCGTTAATATATCGCGTAAGGTTAATGAAGGATCATAGGTAAAGCCTTGCGAACTCTTTACTGCGCCATAGATTTTAACCTCGCCAATATTACTATATCGACTGTTGTCATAGATGTTTAGTTGATCGCCTGGTTGCAGGTAAACTTCTTTCGCCTCCTCTAGCTTGATTCGGATATACTCAGTCTTAGCAGTATTAAAAAGATTCTGTCTGTAGATATAGGCAACTGGGTAAACGCTGGTTTTTAATCCTCCTGCCATCTCAATTGCCCGACTAACGGTTAGTTTATCGTTTAGTGCAAACTCTTTTGAAAATGGAGCCCTAACATTTCCGTTTACTTGGATGGAATTTATATCACGATATGCTTGCTGGTCTAGAATCCGAATTTTATCAAGAGACTTTAATTCAAATTCATTTTTATTCGATCCTTGTAAAGATGGGAAGGGCACTGTGAGATACTCGGTTGTCTTATCTGATCGAATTCGCTCAATAAATAAAATATCTCTCCTCGCTTGCACGTTAGGTTTGGCTTTGTCTATTATTTTAGCAAGTGTTGTAGTGTTCTCTAGTTCGTATTTTCCAGGGTAATAAACACTACCCTCTATCTCAACAAAGTTTAGCATTGGTTTATTGATTGACTTAATGGTTATTGAATCACCGTTAAGGAGGGGAACCTTGATTTTTCCTTGAATAACATCCGCCAGATTCCACTCTTTTATCACCTCTTCACCATTTAAGAATCGATGTATTTGAACGTAGTCTGGTAATGCATCTGTTTTTACATTTCCAGCAAATTTAATTAAATCGAGCAACGACTCTTGTTCTAATATTTCATAAGTCATAGGTCTTTTAACTGCTCCATCAATTGTCACAAGGGTTTTAGCAATTGGCACAAAAATGATATCGTTTTGTTGTAAATCATATTTGTATTGCATCGTTGGATCAGTCATGAACGCATAGGTGTCTATGATCTTTGTAGTTCCTGCGCGAATATGCTGAATGGCACGAACCGAACCAATACTCGTAGGGCCTCCACTGGCGCTTAATGCATTTAAAGCTGAGTTAAGGGCTGACATTGTAAAGCCTCCAGTGATTTTTGTCTCTCCAAAGATGTTTACCAGTATGGTGCGTGTGGTCACAATTGTAACGGCAATTTGATCTTCCCGAAACGTGTATACTGATGACAATCTTTTTTTTATGATCTCACGTGCCATTGCTATCGTAAGTCCTTTGAGATATATTTTAGCAATTCCAACAGGTTGAACGAAACCACTCTCATTAATTTTCTGTTGGATGTCAGTTTGAGATGCTCCAAAGATAGTTATTCGAATCTCATCTCCTTCGCCTAAGATATAATTTTCAGGTACTTGAGCACCATCTGTAGTTCGAAAAGCATCCAGAGATTGATTCGTATACATCGCATGTCCGTATATGGAGGCACCGTCGCCTTTTTTAGTTTCAGCGGTTTGATAAACTCTCTGTTTTGCTTCAGAGACAGCTTCGGCTTGAGTTGTAATTGGAGCTGCATCAGGACTTGGTGCTACGCTTGCAACGGCACTCGCAGGTGGTAATGCTGGTGGTACTACACTTGATAAACCACTATCGGCAGGAGCAGAAAGTGTAGCAGGATTTTGTGCGGTAGTCACAGCTTGTGTAGCCTTTTCTTGCTGCATCTTGTCTAAAATAGCCATCACACGACCTTGATAGCTAGGAAGCTCTTTCATTGGGATGTTATTGGGATCAATACCCTCTCTGAGTAGACGGGCTTGCACTTCATCTTGAGTAAGACCGCGTTTGTTCAGCTCACTATTAACCATGGCCATAATGGCAGGAGTTGGGCTAATTTGAGCAAAAGCTGGAGCATAAGGGCAAAAGCAAAGCAGGAAGACCACGATCATCGTGTTTTGAATAAATAATTTCATCATGTGAATTGATTCTTTAAGATAAGGATAAACTTGAACTAACTATGGAGCATGGATCGCCTATGCCGATAAGGAAAGCGGTTATAGATTTCTTTTCGATGAGCGAAGGCAACAAATGTGACGATATTTTTTTCGATGATTACACCAATCCGATAATCACCAATTCTAATTCGGAATGCCGATTTATAGCCTGAAAGTTTTTTAGATTGATTTTTTCATTCGCGGATGTAGCTTTTGAAACAAGTTTTGCTACTTCCAGAATGAAGCTAGCAAGCTCTTTGTTTTTTTAGTTTTCTGAAATCTTTGACAAATGACTTTTCAAATTCAAAGTTCATTTTGCAATTCTTCTAAGAAGTTGTCTTTTTCTGTCTTGGAGAGTATTTCATTCTTCTGGTTTCGTTTTATTTTCGAAGTTAGGATAGCATTTTCTTTGGTAATCTCAATCCCTACACTTTTCTGGGCCATAACATGAGCTGTTTCTAAAATGGCGTTTCCAGCTTTTGTTCGTTGATCTCGATTCTTATCATGGCATTCATTTATAGACTTCAGTACTTAACTTTCAACAAAATTATGACTAATTCTATTGAAAGCATAATTCGTGATTTTTAAATATTCCTTCTGTATTTATTTAGAACACATCCTGTCTCGAATTATCGAGAGATTTAACAATTGCAAAATCGGTGTTTATCTGTCTTTTTCAGTCCGTCCACTGGCTGATCAGTATTCTTCTTTATTTTATTTCGAAGATCTCCGGGCGCTTGGGTAGGTCTTTAAAAATGGTATAGACCAATTCGCTTTGGGGGAATAAGATCACCCATGCCGTTAGGAAAATTAGCATGAGATCGGTGTAAAAAGAGAGATGCTTTTGATACCAAAGTTCTACTTCTCCTTTGTAGGGAGCAATGTGGTCTCTATAAAATTCGTGTTTGTCACCAGGAGCATCTGAGATCCATTTTTCTTCATCACGAAAGATAATGGAGCCAATTCCAGTGATGCCAGGGCTTGCGTTGTAAATAATATCCTGAACATGAATTGGAAATTTAAAAAAATCAACTTCCATTTGAGGGCGTGGTCCTACGATTGCCATATTTCCAAGCAGTACATTAATGATCTGTGGAATCTCATTAATTTTCGTTTTCCGTAGGAATCTGCCCACTGGTAAAACTCGTGGATCATTTTTTACTGTTAGACTTCCCATTCCCATTTTTGGTGAGTTTTTCACCATCGTAGCAAATTTGTATATTTTGAATCTCGAATTTCTGTATCCAACTCTATTCTGCAGATAAAATACTTCGTATTCTCCTGTCAACAACAAAATGGCACAGACTGGAATTAAAAAAGGCGACAGAACGGCAAGTGCTATAATGCTTAAGATTATATCAAGTAGTCGCTTTAGGAAATGCTGATACATTGTTGATGTTAATTTTACTATTCTATTAGATTATGGGTGATCTTTTGTCAAGATTTATACTCTACATCTTTGAATCGAGACCTTTCCCCGTTTCGATATGTTCAAAATTAGGAAGGTAATGCTTTAGTATATTCACAATGGCCGCTTTGGTAACATGGCCAGATGCAAACAGCTGCTTTAGCTCATCAAAAATGGTGTCGATCTCTTGGATGCTCCGTTTTTTCGAATTCTTTACCACCCCTAGGTTAACAAACGAGTCGTTGTCGAGTACTTCATCATCGGTAAAGAACTCCTCAAAAGCTTTCTCTCCTGAAGTATTCGAGCCAAAGAAATAGATCGGATAAGTTAAAATTTCTCCACCCTTTGTTCTGATGTCTTGATTGACACTAGCTTTCTCTTTTGCTTCTTCTTCAGTCTTACAAATATCCGGAGTTAAGCCCATTTTTTTTATAAGATCCAATGCAATTTGGTCAAACGGAATCATATCCCGTTCTTCGTCCAGCTTAGGGAAGAATATATCACCTGATTCGCCCATGATGGAGGCCATTAAACACAATTCACCGGATTCTTTTGGTGAGACAAAGAACCGACGAATGCCTCTTGGGCACGACCAAGGTTGGTTTTTATTGAGTCTTTCCAAAAAGCCCAACGGGAGACTGCCGTTTGAAAAGGCGACATTGGCAAATCGTGCCGTTTTGATAGGCAACCGATCCGAATAAGCCATAATCAACTCCTCCATCAGTTTCTTGCTGGCTCCCATGATGTTTACGGGGTTAGCCGCTTTGTCTGTTGAGACACAAAAGAAATGTTCCGGTTTATGCTGTAGTAATAAATCGAGCAATTTACGAGCGCGAAGCACATTATTCTCGAGCATGGCTTCTATTGAGAAGATATCTTTCTCGCTTCGTACGTGTTTATGAGCTGCAAAGTTGGCGACTATTTCAAACGGACCATGTTTGTTAAAAATCTTTTCAAAAACAGGGTCTCCGAAGTTTACCGGATAGGTAATGAACTCATCTGGAATGTTATAATCATTTGAACTTCTCAATTCTCGCACTAGTTCAGTAAGTCCGTTTTCGTTGATGTCAACCACCACCAATTTAGCTACCTGAAACTTTAGGATTGCTTTGATGTATGATGATCCGATCGTCCCTGCACCACCAATTACTAGAACCTTTTTGCCATTTATTCGCTTGTTTAGTTCTGCGGTGTATTTTAAAAAATCATCCGCCAATAAGCTTTTCGAGCGCTTGGTAACCTTGGTGGTTATGAAATTACCTAGATTGAAATTGGTTTGCATTTGAGTTTGTTAAACCAAAAAAAGGAATATTATTTTACCTAATAGGTACTTGGGCTTACTGTTGAAATACTTCATGTTTAAGGAATTCATCCCTGAGAAACAAGTTGTTTTCTATAACCTTCAATTATGGCAGTGCTGGGAATATTTACTACTCGATCTGCAAACCAAATTGAGTTTTCAAGGGCATCTGTCTGGCAATCGGCAAACATGGGTAAACGGTTCATTAATTCCCATATTGGGCGCATCATTACACCATTGGCATTACTAAATTGTAATAGTTCATCACGTTCAGTTTTGTCTTTGGTGATGATTGCATTCAACCAATAGTTAGATTGGCAATCTGTCGGTTCTTCAAAGAAGGTTAAATCTGAATTTTTGAAAAAAGATTTGTATTGATCTGCAAGGTTTCGTTTAAGGCTAAGTAAATAATCCAGACTTTCCATTTGTGCACATCCAATTGCTGCATTGACATTGGTAAGGCGGTAATTATATCCGATATGATCATGCATAAACTCATACGGATGCGGCACTTTAGCTTGTGTGGTAAGATGTTTGGCTTTTTTAGCCAATTCTTCATCGTCAGTTAAAATCATTCCGCCACCACCGGTAGTAATTAATTTATTCCCATTAAAACTTAAAATGCCCAGTTTCCCAAATGTTCCTGTATGTTTCCCTTTATAATAGCTCCCAATACTTTCGGCGGAATCTTCGATTAAAGGGATGTTATATCGGTCACAAATTACTTGTAATTCACTAAGTTTAATAGGATGGCCGAAGGTATGCATTGGAACACATGCTGCGATGCGGCGATTGGTTTGCTTGTTATGAGGTACCTGACTTTGGGCTTCTGGCTTCTCTTGATCACGCATTTCAACGTTTTCATTTAGCCATGCTTCTAAGGCTGTTGGAGAAAGGCCCATCGTATCTTTATCTACATCAATAAAGACTGGTTTCGCTCCTGTATAGGATATTGCATTGGCTGTAGCAATAAATGTAAGCGCTTGAGTAATGACTTCATCATCGCGTTGTACTCCAGCTAAAAGAAGAGCAATATGTAAAGCAGAAGTACCGTTCATTGCTGCAACTGCATAGTTGGAGCCGGTAAATTCAGCGCACATTTGCTCAAACCGGCCTACGAACTCACCAACACTTGAAACAACGTTGGAGTCGATGCTCTCATTCAGGTATTTCTTTTCATTACCAATAAACCTTGGATCGTGAAGAGGAATGAATTCGGCCGGCTCATGAAAAGTAGAACGAATAAATTTTATAAGGTTATTTAAGTCTTTCATGAGATTATGTTGTAAATATAATATTGTTTGATCAGATCAAGTTCGCGTTTTTTTTTACGATGTAAAAAATCATGAACATTCAAAAAGGCTTTATTTATAATTCTTACAGCCTTTTCTTTAAAGCATTTATAGCATAACACATAAAATAGTAACTACTTTTAATCAAGTTAATTCTTTCTATATTTCGAAAAACTCGCCATACATTTTTAGCCGCCTTCCATTTGTTCGCTGTATTTGAAGTTGGAACAATGCGATAGGAAGCCAAAATCTTGTTTAAGCCATAGGCTTTAAATCCCCTTTTCATTATCAAAAGCCACAAAGCCATGTCTTGGCTTGATCTTAAATTTGGCATTTCGAAATATCCTACCTTGCTTTTGTCAATAACAACAGTGAGGCAACCTATTATTGTATTGCCTAAAAAGCCATGATAGTCAATCACTTCTGGAGCTTGTATTGTTTTGTTAAGGGATTTACCTGTTATGTCGATTAAATCATACGATGAGAAGGAGAATGCGATTTCATTTAAAATCATAAATTGGATTTGATATTCTAATTTTTCCGGATACCAAATATCATCACTATCTAAAAATGCAATATATTGTTCTTTTGCTTCTCGTAAGGCAATGTTTCTGGCTTCTGCTGCTCCTACATTCTTATGAAGAACAATAGGTTTTATTTTTGGCTCTGAGATAGAAAGTTCTTGAATTCATTTTCCAATTCCAAAACTTTGGGACCAGAAGTTAACCAACCCGTATTGGTTAAGGAATCGTTCATTTCTGCGATTACATCTGCGTCAATTAATGGAAGGGAAAAAGGGATATTCAATGTAAAAATTATTAATTGTGCAGGATTAAGGTAATAAGCAAAATGCTTTATGATTTCTCAATTGCTTCAATAAATTTTTTTGCTAATGAAGTATAATTTAATTCCGCTAAAGCATATTCTCTGCCTTTTAGCCCCATTTGAGTTCGCTGTTCTACTGAAAGTTCGGAAAAGAATTGAATCGTTTTTAACAGTTCGGGTTCATTCTCCGCCGGAATTTGAATTCCGCATCCCACCTTTTCTACTAGACTGTTAGGCTCATCAACTGCAAATATTATTGGCTTTTCAGCCAGCATATAATCGGTTATTTTATTATACGAAGTGCCATACTTATGCAAAATACTACTCGTGCCACCTGCATAAAGCAGATCAAAATAACTTAATAAATTAGGAATAGATGTTTTAGAAACTGGGGGCAGGAAATAAACATTGTTTTGATTGTTTTCTTTGGCGATCTGTATTAATTCATTTTTTTGAGAGCCATTTCCTACCAAAACAAATGCAACGGTCTGATTTTGATTAAAATGGATTGAAGAAGAAACGAAGATTTTAAGAGCATTTGAAGGTGCATGGCCACCTGTATAACCAATTATTAGGTTTGATTCGGTTTTAAGTCTTTTTAATAATTCTTCATGTTCTTTTGGAATGGATACTCCATCGAAATTCATTTCATGCAATGAGAAACCGTTTGGAATGTGATGAAATTTTCCTTCATTCAGACCATGCTCTACAAGGTAATGTTTTGTATTGCCAAGCAAGGAGATGTAATAATGACAATTTTTGCAAGCAAAATTCTCAGCCCGTTGCATGAGCCAAATAAAAGGATGATATTTCGAATATCCGCCAATGAGCATTGGAGATAATGGCCACATGTCGTGGAGTTCAAAAACAAGTTTTGCCTTATTTCTTTTAGCGATTGAATAAGCTGCATAAACATCCAATGGATAGGTTGATGAGGCAATTACAATATCAGGAGAAGATTGTTCTATAATTTTCTTTTGATATTTAAAAAGTTTAAAAACAAAGGTTAGCATATTTATAATCCTTTTTATACCAGAACCTTGATAGCTTGGTGTCTTTAACCAAAGATAAATAATACCACCGATGTTTTCGGATTCTAGATCTTCTTTTATTTGGGGTTGTTGATTTCTTAAATGTGAAAAATTAGCACCTATTATGGTAACCTTGTGCCCTTGCATTATCCATTCTTTTGCTAAATAATATGGTCTGAATTCCATCCCATATTGAGGTGATCCGGCGTAATGATTGACAATTAAGATATTCATTTTTAAATAGATAAATGCAGGTTAATTCAAGCTAAATACATTCTGGTTTTCAATCAACTTTTCAATCATATTTTGAGTAATAATTTTTATTTTATCACCGTCTTTTCCATTAAATCCCCTTTCAGAACACCAATCTGTTGAGGCTGTGTTTATGATTATTCCAGATTGAGGAGTCTTTTGGAACACCATAAATGTGCCACACGTTTTTGAGCCACGAAAGCCTAAATCAAATCCAATTATCTCACTCTTATTGAATTTAGTAGTTGAATTATCTTGGATTGGAAAGCCATTGGAATCAAATCCTTTTAAGTATGCCCCATCATATTCACTTGTTGGCAAGCTTATTATGTCGCCTTTTTTAAGATTTGTCCCTTCTAATAATGGTGAATTATTAGTGCAGATTTTATACCCATCCCATCCTAAGTCAGTTTGTAGACCATATCCTCCATGGTTGAAGTCTGCCCCACTACTATTTGAAATAGGATACTTTAGCGAAATTTGATCCCAAGTAATTGTTTTTAATAGAGGATTTTGAATCGGATCTTCAGTAAGGACTTTATAGCAAATAAGTTGATCTTTAGCTTCAGAATATCGAACTTGCCACCACATTGTATTTCCCGAGAGTATTAAAAGATTATGCCCATTATCTACAAATTGATCTACACTCAACCTTGCTTTTCTGGTCCAATACTCACTATGACCAACAATTATAAGTAGTTTAGTCCCTGTTAGAATAGAATCATTTTCAAGATCTATATCTGATATATAGTTTATTTTTCTATGAAATTTATTTTTTTCAATCCATTGCAAAAATGACAGGGAATAGCTTGATAATGAAATGGGTCTTTGAAATGATACAATTCTTGCTGGTTGGGGAGTTGAATAAGTGCTTTTGCCGCCTGAGGTACTATAGGCATTTTCTGTATTTGAAGGATAAAGAATAGTTATATCTTTTGATTCGACAGCTTTAATTAGCATCGGAATTTTATTTTCCCAAAGATAGACTCCACTTTTTAGTTTGTTTGGTGTATAATGAAAAGTTACATTATATTCATAGCCATTCTCATATAGATTTGTGTTTTGTATTCTTTGCGGTGAAATATCTGCTAATACACTATCTATTATTTCTCCATTAATCGAAAATAACTTTATAGATGCATTTTTAATTGTTTGTTTTGTATTGAGTTGTATTTTTACAGTGTCATTAATGGTGTACGAGCATCTATCAGCATATCCATCTAATATCACACTGGATTTAATCGGTACCCCATTCCAGGGTCTCTCTTGTGTTGGTGTATTAAAAGGTGCTTTATTGCAGCTGACTATGAATATCATACAAAAAATACTAAAAGCCAAACATCTGTTTTTTAAATAAATTTGATCAGAATTCCACTTGGAGTCTTTCATTTTTTGTCAAGTAAGTTTGTTTAATTGGCTCGTTTCAATGGTTATTTAATAAAGTTTTAAAATAAAAGCTTCCTTTTAAAAATGAAGTAAATCTTTTTTAAGATAAGATTAAGTTGTATAATTTAATTAGTTTTTGCGATTCATAGTTCCAATTGATAAATTTCTCAATGGCTTCTTTCCCTCTTTTCCCCATTTCCTCTGCTTCTGTTATATTGTTTTTTAAATAATTGATAGCCTCAGCAATTTCTTTAGGGTTAGCGGAATCAACACAAATTCCAAATTTATAAAGTTCGTTCATCTGTTTATTGAAAGGCGTATTTGATAATATTACAGGAATGCCCATCGCCATATATTCGTATACTTTAGTTGGTAACGCATCGATTTTATTGTATTGTCCTATGTTTAATAAGGTTGCAATTCCTGCTAATGATTGATTTAGGCAATTTATCACTTCTTGTTTGTCAAGGATGCCTAAATAAGCGATGGATTTAAATTCTGGTAGTAATTCAAGGTCAGTTTTATAGGGTTCCTCAATTGGACCTGCTAATGTAATCTGAACACTAGTGTAAGCACTGGCTTCTACTAAATTAGTAATACCTCTTGAATGCGTTAATCCTCCTAGATAAATTATCGAACTTCTTTTTGTAAACGGGATCCCATTGTTTGGTAAAAAAACCGATATGTCGGGAGCATTAGTTACGAAAATGGTTTGTTTAGATCTTTGATCAAAATAATCAACTCCATTAATGGTGCATACTTGTACAACGGCATCAATTTTGCGACATACGTATGCTTCATATTTTAGATATAGTGAAGCAATTGCGTTACGAAGGACTTTTGGAAGGAATTCTTTTTCTCTTATTTGAAGCCCATAAAACTCATGACTATCAAAAATTACTTTTTTTCCTCTTCGTTTTAGTCTTAATGCGAAAATAAGTAATTCTGGGTCGTGCAGATGGTAGAGGTCTGCATCTATTTCTAGCGCTTTTTTATAGACAGCTCTAGTCCTCTTTATGATCCGTTGTACCCTATTTTTTACAGGGATACCTAAAGAGATTCGTTTAACCCCATTTTTAAAGTCTTCAAAGAATCTATCACTACAGGCAATAAGGGTAACCTCAAATTTATTTTTGGCTAAACTTGAACATTCTTTTGTGAAAATTCGTATGTCATTAATTGAATGGACTGAGGTCAGATGGCATACCTTGTAAGTTTTTAATTTCTTCATTGTATGAATGATATTTTCGAACGAGGCATAAAATACAAGGTTATTAAAAGTAATAAAATTCCATTGGTAAGAAGAACAGTCGTAAATGGACTACTTCCAAATGATATTACAGCGGCAACAATAGGAAGAATCCATAGCTTAGGATCTAAGCCTTTTGAACAAAAGTCAAAGAGTTTAAAAATAACGATCAGAATTACTGGAAAAATTAAAACTCCTAAAACATTGAAATTTAAATATGCATCAGAAAACAATCCATTATTTGCATTTGTATCAATGTTACCTGAATAGTCATATCCTATAATTTTTGCTATTGGAACCTTATAAGGTGAAGAAATACCTAGCCAGCCTATGATTCCTTGTCTGAAATAATCAGGTTCGTGAATTGTGAAGTAGTTATAATAATTGTAATTCAACAGAGCCGGAATATAAAAGACTCTTCGAATGGCGACATTTGCAATAAAAAATGTGCCTGTAAAATAAAATTCAATTAATGATAAGAACGATATGAGCGATAACCCCCATGAGAACAATACAATTCTATTCCTGTTGTAAAGCCAATAACCAATAAAACATAGAACTAATTTGAATATTACATCTTTGTGTCCACCAATTGAAAAATTTAGAAGTATCACAAATGAGATCAGTATTGCAATTAAAATTTTGCGCTTAAAAAGGAAATAGACTAATAACACTGGCAAGATATTCGCTGCTGCTGGTAGTAAATATTTTAATATTATAGGTAAGTTAAGAGATCTTTCTTCATTCCTTAAATCGTAAACATCCATTAATCCAAAGTGAATTCGAAATCCAAAATATCGACCTGAAACATATATTACGCTTACACTTAGAATTAAGAGCACAAACCATAATGCAAATGAATTTCTTTTAGCCTCTTTTGAAAGTTTAAATGACGGAATTAAAATATAAGCTGTTAATAAGATTATCCAATATATCATAAATAGAGCTTGAAATTTTGTATCCATTGGGATAAACCTCATGATTGAGGTCATTGGAACATAGAACACTAAAAAGAGTAGTACGATAATGTTAGCTGAAAGTTTAGGGGTTTTATAAATAGAAATAATAAAAGGTGCTAATATCAATAGGGTAATCCAGGATAAAACCATGCTAAAGGCATTAGATTCATCCACAAATCCGGTTGATATAAATAAAGGTGAAATTATGGTTGCATAATTAAGGTCTAGAACTATTCTGAATAAGATAATTCCTGTTATATTAACTATGGTATTTTTAATAATGAAGAAATTAGAAACCATTTTATTTCTTTTTACCTTGCGAATTAAGAAAATAATTAATCAATTTCATATTTGTGCTTTGGAAAAGTGAAAAGACAACAGAATATACATCAAGTAGGCACTACTTCGTCCGATCGCAAAGCAAATTAGGACCATTTTTAAATTGTTAAATACTAAAAATCCAATAATTAGTGACAGAAGAGTCGAAAGCACATAATAAATCTGCCAAAACATGGATATATTCATTTTCTTTCGGATTATTAAAACTCCACTTAACGACATGCTAATAAAGCTTAAGGTAATCATCGGAAGTAAAATCCGAGAATATTCACCTGAAATCTGCCATTCCTTACCCAGAACAAATGAAAATAGAGTTGGTAGAATAAAGAATAATCCAATAGATCCAAGTATTCCTAAAATTGATATATTCTTTAATAATTTAACAAAAAGTGATTTGCAACTTCCTGTTTTAAGGTAATCTTCGTTTGCCTTTTGTCTGAAAACATCCCTTATAGCTATACTAACAACACTTACTGGCACTGAGAGTATGTTCATCGTCATACCATAATAACCAACTTCAGTGCTATTGTAAAAAGTCCCTATAAAAAGAATAGGCAACGTACCACCAATCTGACTAAGGAGTTGGTCAGGCAAGGTGTATTTTGGGAATTCTTTGAACTTGATCGCTAAAGGTTTAAATTTTAAAATTGAAATTTTAGTAAAGGTTTCCTTGTCTATTTTTATTGCACGGTAAAGACAGATTCCGGCAGAAACTAATCGACCCAAGAGATCACCCAGCGCTAATCCATTTCCAGAAATTTTAATTAGACCTAAAAATAATTTACTCAGCGTTGTTGAGGAAGCATTAGTTACTTTATTTACTGCAAGTGTGCTGAAATATTTATTGCGAACGCACCATTCATTGTAACAATTAAATATGATAATTGCAAAAGCTGAAATCGGACAAATAAATAACCAATATGCAAGACCTGGTTCATTTAACCAATTTTCTAGGTGACGGTAACCTAATTGCAAAACAATTATTGAAACTATTAAAAAAAAGAAGCTTAAGGCAAGGGTTAGCCCTATCAAATTTGCAGCTTCTTCTTTAGAATCAGCAATTAAAATGGCACTTTCGTATTTACCAGAAGCCAAAACCGCAAGAATTCCTGTGATTGCAGTAAGGGTAGCCAATAATCCAAATTCAGCAGGCGAAAATAGTCTACTTAGTATAGGATAAAACAACATGGGAAAGAGTTGTGCAATGCTTGTTCCAATTCCAATTATCATTGTGTTTCTCACAAATTCGCTCTGCGTCAAAACCCATTTTGAAATCTTTTTCATTAAAAATTTAATTGTTTATAATGTGAATCTAATTGAGAGAAGCCGAATGAATATTAACAGCTACAATTTGTGAACCTTATTGCCCCTCCTCTGAGTCGCATTCCTCAAATCAACAATCAAATTCGATTCTTTCACAATAAAATCAATATCAAAATCAGCATGGTTGGTTGTTATGACAATGCAATCGGCCTCCTGAAGAACCTCGCTGGTTAAATGGACTGAGTGATAGGTTTTGCCGGCTGTAGTTAACGTTGGAATATATGGATCGTGGTAAGTTACCTGACCATTCTTTTTTAAAATTAAATCGATAATCTGAAGAGCAGGCGATTCACGCGCATCATCAATATTGGGCTTGTAAGCCACACCCAGGAAGAGAATATTACTTCCATTGACCGATTTCTTGTGACTGTTTAATGCCGAGGTGATCTTGTTGGTCATGTAATTCGGCATCCTCATGTTAATATGACCCGCTGCATGTATCATGCTTAAATCAAAATCATACTTCTTGGCAATGTGCTCAAGATAAAATGGATCCAGCGGAATGCAATGCCCTCCAATGCCTGGACCAGGATAAAAAGCTTGAAAACCAAATGGCTTGGTCTTCGCTGCTTCAATAACTTCCCAAATGTCGATGCCCATCTTGCCTGATAATAAGGCCAACTCATTAATCAGACTTATATTCACTAACCGATAGGTGTTCTCTAAGATCTTAACCATTTCGGCAACTTTAGGTGAGCTAACCAAATGTAGCTTGTCGATAGCCTTGGAATATATTTTTTCACCGATTTCCAACCCCTCTTTCGATATGGCGCCTAATACTTTAGGGGTGTTCTTCGTATGAAAAGTTACATTCCCTGGATCGACACGTTCGGGTGAATAAGCAAGCCAGAAATCTACCTCGCTCTTTAACCCAGAAGTCTTCTCAATAATCGGTAGCATCAACTCTTCGGTGGTTGTTGGGTAGGTGGTACTCTCGAGACTAATAAAAGTTCCTGCCTTCATGTGTTGCCCAATAGTCTTGCAGGCCGACTCGATATAACTCATCTCGGGCTTACGGAATTTATCTAATGGTGTTGGTACACAGATTAGTAAAGCATCACACTCTTTTATCCGCGTGAAATCAGTGGTGGTAGTAAGCTTTATGCTATCAACAACCTCGCGCAAGACAGCGTCGCGGATATCTTTGATGTAGTTATCACCTTGATTTATCTTGTTAACCTTATCGGTTGACTTATCAAATCCAATTACTTTAAGTCCTGCCTGCGCAAATCCCACCGCCAAGGGTAACCCCACATAGCCAAGACCAATAATACCAATAACTTCCATGTTTTGGCTTATTTTATCTAGTAGAATTTCTTTATAGTTCATAGAAAAAATTTTTAGTTCTCATTTAGTTTAGTCCTGAAGTCTTTCAGCGTTTCTTTTCCTAAAAGCATAGTTAGACTGATTATTATCCCAAGAAATATAAAAAGTGAAACGATTAAGAGTCTGCTGTTTGATCGCTTAAATGGTACTGCAGAAGGCTCTATAATCGTAAAGATTGGTGTCTGCTTCTTGACATCAATTTTAGCTTGTTCTAGCTGTGCTGCTATGGTGTTATAGACGCTAAAGGTAATGTTGTAGTGTGATTGAAGTCGGTCGAGGTCCACCTTTTGAAGCCCGGTTGTAAATGCATTGCCTCTGTCGTTTCCCGTTGCTAACTTGACCTGTGCTTTCTCAAATTCTTCTTTAGCCATACGATAGCTCTCTTCTACAAATTTTAGATTTTCTTTTACCTTTTCAGTCTTAAATTCGATAATGTATTTTTCCAGTAAATTTTGAGCTTTTAAAGTCATCTGGGCTGCGGCTAAGGGTTCGGGTAATTTCGAGGTAATGGAGAGGTAGCCATCCTTTGGCATTACAGTTAGTATTACAATGTCGTCTAATAAGGTCTCAATTAAGTGCTGATCTTCTGTTAGGGTGAGTGGAGCAAGATCTTTAATGGAAGAACTGGGTTCAGTCTGCTGTTTTCCACGAAGAAGTTTTACGATAAGTCCAGGTAATCCAATGGTGTATTTCTTTAGCATTCCAACTATTGTTGGTTTTTTAAGCTTCGTCAGGTAATCGAATAGAGTAACTGGGTTATTGAAATCTTGAAAGTTTAGAGGGGTATTCATTAGCTCAAGCTGAAACGGAGTGCTGCTTAAAATTAAGGGGTAGACAATAGGGGAGAGATCAGCTCCATTGGCCCCTTGTTTGTCTAAACTTATCCCGGCTAATTCGGCTAACCCACTTAGCCCTCCAAGTTTTGAGTTAGGATCGTTAAGTTGGGGAACTATCGTGCTGGTAGCGGTATATTCTGCAGGTACAATAAGTGCTATAATAACACCCAGTATGGCACTTATTGCTATTGTTCGGATCAAGAATACACGTCCTTTCCAGATCTTTTGAGCTAAAGCTACAAGATCGATTTCGTCCTCCATGGAAGGTGGAGTTGTTTGAAGTGATGGCTGTTTCATGGTGAATTTTTTTGGCTATTTTGTCGCCTTGGATTTACAGCTTTTTACAGCTTCGCCCTTTCAGTCACATGATCGTGACCTGCCATAAGGGTTACCGGAGTCTATTTTTAGAACTAAAACAGACTTCTCAAGAAATTAATATTACGGTAGACCTTACTTAAATAGAGCGTATATTTAGGTAATATTCATTGGCTAAAGTACACAAAAATTCTGATTACTTAATAAAATAAATTACAAATAAAGTAGAATTAATAGCGTGAATTATTCTGGCAAGTTTGAGTAGTTATTTTGTTTTTGCAAAGGTGATTTATCTAAATAGCTATTTTTGAATAGCTTATATAGGTTTTTGCTTCTTAAGTTGGCGAAAAAGGAATATTTTTTGCACGAAATTCTCTTATTTAGTCTAAATAAGTGCTTAAGCTGAATATTTTTTTATTGTTCTATTTAACAATATATGTAATTAAGCTTTTTCTTGGAGTTTCAACAAGTAGGGTATATCCAAGTGGTGGAATCCGAAGCGCTACTTTATTCTTTCCTTGGAAATCGATCAGCTCGCCAATCACACCGGTCATAGGACCGGAAATGATCTCTACCAATTGTCCTGGTTTGAGTTGTTCGATTGTTACGTCAAGCTCAACTTCGTGTTGACCAAGCAGTCTTTTTAGCAGATTAATATCCTCATCTTTTATGATCGCGGCCTTCCCTTCGAAAAACACGTAGCAGACCACATTATAAACCTGAAGGACCTTTTCATAATCTTTTTTGATAATGTAAACAAAGACATAACCCGAAATCAAGGGCATCTCGACCCATTTTTTCCGATCGCTCCATTGTCTTAGCTTACGTTGTAGCGGCACGTAGGCCTCGATATTCTGATGTTGCAAGTCGTCCAGGACTTTCTTCTCTGATCTTGATTTCACCCGTATGGCAAACCAGTGAGAAGGCAATTTGTTGATTTCTGTCTTTTCAGTCACGAGTAAAAAATTGGTGTTAATCTAACTTTATAAATAGTTTGTTAAAGAAACCTGTTCCAAGTTTCTTTTGGTAATTTTTATTTTTTACGATTGCCAGTCAACTATCTTTGGTTTCTCTTTTTGCATCTTCTAGCAAACGGCGAATGTTCTTGGTTTACTACTAAAACTTTACATTCTTAGTCCAAGTTAATGTGGCTAAGATCTCCCTCATCTGGGGATTGATTTAGACATATTCTAAAGATTTAAAGCTTCTTAATTCGTCGTTTTTAACCTGATCGCAGGTTTTTTAATAATTGATTTTAAATCTCTATTTCATACTGCTACGATATTGTATTTGAAATGATTAGGGTCCAAATGTAAGCATATGATTGAAAAAGACAAAAACAAATGTGTGCTCAGCCCATTAAGTATGAGCGAATGTAATTCTTTTTCACTCGTAATTGGTTGCTGCGTGTTAAATAATAGCAGTATTGCATTTCATCTATTTTGGGACGAATGGGGGAGGGAAAGATAATTATGAATTACGAATTCGTAAAACTCTTAAGTAACCCCGAAGGGGTGCTATTTTAATAACTACCGGTATAGCCAGTAGGACCCGGTATAGCCGGTAGGACCCGGTAGGACCCAGTAGAGCTGGTAGAATCGGTGAAGCCGATAGAGTGAAGTGATAGAAACAACGATGCCAAGGGAGCCCTGAAAGGGTTCAATAGCTCATCACCCCCTTCTAAATCGCTACAAGAGCAGACTTTAGAAATGAGTTAATCTTGTTAAAACGACCGCACCGCCCTGACACGATAAAGAGTGCCTTTGTCAGAACTGGAGTTGTAATCTGGAACGCCTAGGTTAATGTCAAAAGTTTGCTTGTAGGCTGGAGTTGCACTTCTTTCAGAAGAACTCCAATAGGTGCCAGTAGAAAAGCCGCCAATTAAAGCTTGATTGATATACAATTTGTTCAACTCGTCCCGACTAGGTAAATACCAGTCTGTAAAACCACCTCCTGTATAAGCACGCGCTAATCCTGCGGCATAGGTTGAAGCAGTTTGACCATATGTTGTTATGATTGTAGTCGTATTGGCTAATCCGCCACCGATAATAACGGCGACTGCGCTAGTGGACGTATTAGACCCTTTATTCCATCTGATTCCGGTACTTTGATCTGCTGTTGCTGCAATTAAACCGTGCACTTGACCATCCACATAGCCAACATCACCTGAGGCGAAAATATAGGCTACTTTACCCCCTTGGTAGGTGTCGCCAACGTTTAATGTTTGATCCGTCTTACCGCTCATATTGGTCCAAAATGAACCATTGAAGACCTCTAATTGAACAGTCGTGGTATTCCAAATCATTAAACCTGCAACCCCTGTAATTAAATTTCTTTGCGTAGAGGTCATCCTTGGCGGCAAAAATCCTTGCGTGGTGGACGCCACATCTAATGCAGCTGAGCTTGCTGGACTATTTGTCCCCACTCCAACACTTCCAGTTCCACTTGGTATCAATGCAACATTTTGATTGGTCCCTCCGGCAGTGAATGTCAAGGCCGAAGTTCCTGTGATCGAACCATTATTTGTTCCTGTTCCTCCATTATCGACGGGTAAGGTACCGGTCACCTTGGTTGTAAGGTCGATTGATCCTGCCAGCTGAGCATTGGTCACCTTGCCTGAACCAATGGTGGTTACTCCAGTACTGTCGATGGTCACATCGCCTGTCGGGGTTACTGCGATAGCCCGATTTATTGCGTTACCCACGATTATTTTTCCTGAGTTCAGCGCAGAGCCAATCGGTGAAACTCCAGTAATGGTGGTATTGGTTGCACCAGTCACACGACCTTTGGCATCAACTGTTACAACCGGTACTGAGGTTGCACTTCCGTAGGTATTAGCAGTCACACCTGTTGATGCTAAGGTTGTTGAATTACCTACTGAAGTCACATCACCCGTTAGATCCGCATTGGTAGTTACTGTAGCAGCATTTCCTGTTACACTTCCCACGATTGGATTGGTAACAGTTAGATCTGTTAATGTGCCAACGCTTGTTAAACTGGAATTAACCACATTGGATGCGAGTGTCGTACCGGTTAAAGTTCCGGCAACGGCGGTTACCGTTATATTCGCACTGCCATCAAATGCTACCCCATTGATATTTCGTGCTGTAGCTAATGTTGTTGCAGTTGCTGCATTTCCTGTGGTATTTTGATCCCAGATTGGAACATTTCCTGTTAATAAAGAATAGTTAATCGATCCAGCCACTAAAGTTCCAACTGAAGTAATAGTTGATTGCGTAGTGGGTGATAATTGAGAGGTTATATTTGATAAATTTAAATTGGATAGACTCGTAATCGAAGAGCTTATCGCATTGACTAAATCGGTTGGCGAGACCCAGGTTGGGATCGGAAGGTATGGATAGCTGGTAGAAGGGATTAATGTTAAGAAACTGCCGGTTGATTTCGAGGCTAATTTAATGGCATCTGATCCATCAAAATAAATCATATCTCCTTGTCTACTCATGGGAGACAAGGAATTAAATGCAGCTTTTAAAGTCGTTTTACCAGTCCCACCGTTTGCAACAGGCAAGGTACCTGTGACACCTGTCGTTAAGGGCAGCCCGGTCAGGTTCGTGGCAACTCCCGATGCAGGGGTTC
The DNA here is from genome assembly GCA_903897145.1 of uncultured Bacteroidia bacterium. GTDB lineage: Bacteria > Bacteroidota > Bacteroidia > Bacteroidales > Prolixibacteraceae > JAAFHB01. Next base: position 40,186 of record CAIUAN010000036.1, read on the forward strand.
CCAATGCTGGGGTCACTAAGATCGGACTCGTTAAGGTTTTTTGTCCTCCAACGGTCTGATCAGAAGAAAGGTCCACAAAATTTAGATCCACCTTGGCTCCATTGGCATTCACCACCTTTTGTTGAGCATAGAGGTTATGAAGGGTTAGAAGACAAAATATGGTCAGTGTTGTCGAGATAAAAAATTTATTCCTGAAATTCATAGGTAATTATCTGTAATCTTAAAAATGAAAACTGCTGATTAACTTCATCCTTCCTGTAATTTAGTAAACCCACTTTAAGATGAATTCTTTAGAAATTTCTTACATGATCGGGAGGCTATTTTTAACCCGATTGTCAGAATAGAGTGGTATTATTCCAAACTCATGCAATCAAATTCAAAAATATATTCTTGTTACAAAACATTTAGAAAAGCAGTGCTGAACTTTGACCACTTTTAGAAAACACTTTGCGTCATTTGGTAAAAATGGACAATGGATTATTTTAAAATTTACACTAACAAGTTGATTTGTAGATATATGATAAGAAAAAAGAGTAGCACTCTGTAGATAAATGGTTTTTAGTTTGCTTTAGGAGAATGGTTTGTATAAAGCATTTATTGGTCTGGGGAGGAGCAATAAGCAACCTGAAATAAGTTAATTTACGTATCCATAGTCGATTTAATTTAGCACCAAATGTTCTTGGATATGCAGATTTATTCAGATTAAATAAGAATAATGCAAAAATAAATTGTAGTAGGCCAGCTCTAAGAGCTTTGAATAGGCTTCGAAGCAAGGATCTCTTGATCGAAGCGTTTGACAAAATGAGCTTGCCTTAGAAGATTAAGCTCATTTTGATTTATAGGATCTTGGGATTTGTGATTTAGAGAGGCGGTTCGGGATGTATGCAGGAGCCTTTACTTTTCAAATCTCCTAAGTTAACTGAAGTGTAAGCAGGAAATAAAAAATGGAGAACTAGTCTTCCGGTGGTAGGTTGAAATATTCAGTTGGGGATTTACCTTTCTCCTTTTTGAAGGCTTTGTTAAACGTGCTGCGGTATTGATAACCAGAATCCATTGCCAAGTTTTCAATTGTGTAGATGCCAGGTTTTTGGGTATAACAATCTATGAAGTGGCCAATACGGTAACCATTCAAATATTCTCTAAAGCTTTTCTCAATGATTTGGTTGACTAAAAATGAACAGTGATGAACGGGGACATTCATCAGTCCAGCTAAGGCCACTAAACTAAATTCGGGATTTAGAAATGGTTTTTTCTCCGCCATTAGATTTTCCAAAACCTTCGCCTGCTCAACCCATTTTGATACGGTCTCTGTATCAAACGTGTGATCTATCCTTATTTTGGCATGAGGGAAATCCTGTTTTAAATCTTTCTTTTGCAATGGGCGATTGACTGAATTTGATTTGATCTTCAAATTCCCATAAAGAATAACCGGATGACGAAAGGTCCAAAATATGAAGATGAAAATACCTGCACTAAGTATCATGGAATATGGTCCGCTTCGGAATAATGATTCTAATGTGGAACCTGTTCTCGCTAAGTTGAATGTGTAAATGATTGCAAAAAAGAATTGTATGGTTAAGATCCCTAAAAATATTTCTAAATGATAGCGACCCGTTGAATAGATTTTGTTCCTCTTATTCAATAGATATAGAATCAATAAGCGCCATGATAAGCTCAGATATACAATTTCAATCGCTGATCGTAAAAAAATAAGTGTGTTGACCGGAATAATAGTTACCAAATAGCGACTACTAGATTCAGCCTCTAAGAAATTATGATTAAGAAGCTCAACTTTTCCCGAAAATAAGGCGACTAATAATGGGATTATATTTATGCAACCCAGGGAAAAAGGTAGGAGATGCCATAGATCTTTACGATTCAATTTCGACGAGTCGTTGAGAAAAGAATGAATATACAGGTAAATAACTGGACCGCTTATGATTGCAAGTGTGGCTGTCGGAATAAAAAGGATATTGCTGTAATAGTCGCTGCCTAGCGAAACGGAAAGAATAAATAGGTAAATAATGACTCGAATAGTGAAAAATATTCCTAGAAGTTTATTCAGTAGTAAGTTTCCCGAAGAATAAAAGAATAGCTGTATCGCAAAAATTAGCAAAACAACTGTCCCAATACCAAGCGATAGTTCGAAAAAATTGATTCTTGAATGCGAATATATATGTATCTAAATAATCCAATTTAAGCTGCAGAAACCAAACTTTCAAAGATATGAAATTACGAATTAGGAATTACGAATTACGAAAAAAAGGAATTACGAATTACGAAAAAAAGAAATTACGTCCGTCAGCTGACGGAAGGAATTATGAATTACGTTCGTCGGTTGACGTGTGGACACCAAAGAATAACCAATTAAAATGAAACTAGCCTAAGCAAATCTAGATTTGCTTAGGCTAGTTAAAAATCTGTCGGGGTGACAAGATTTGAACTTGCGACCCCTCGCCCCCCAGACGAGTACGCTACCAGGCTGCGCTACACCCCGAAATTCATGTTGAGAACAACATGGCTGTAAAAATACGATCTTTTTCTTAATCCATGAATGGCCGAAATAAGCCTTGAATAGAATCTATAGCAACCCCGTAGGGGTGTTATTATCATAAAACCTGAAGTCTTTGGTAATCAGCAACCCCGTAGGGGTGGTATTATTCTAAAACATGCGGTCAGCGGTAATCTGGAGCCCTGCAAGGGTTCAACCCCTTCGGGGCTGACGGCTTTCACTTGTACTAATTAGCCATGAGTTATCACTCATGGCTATTAAAATAAAACCCTTTCAGGGTTAAGAACTCAATTGCATCCTGAGCCAATCCTCTTTTTTTATTTTTTATCTTGGTGTTTCTTTGGTGTCCGTCCGTCCGTATGTCAATTGACGGACGGACGGGACGGACGGTTATCATATTGTCACCCCTACGGGGTTTTAGTTATCATGCTAGCTTTTTTAGTTACCATAATGTCACCCCTACGGGGTTATGACTTGGGCTGTAATTCGTCGTAACTAACTTTATGTTTAAAACTTTTAGAGGTTATTTAACTTTATCTTTCCATTACTTCTGAAATTTGCCTTAACTTTGAAAAAGATCATAAAAAGTAAGTAAATGGAATTGTTCAAACCTATGAATACAACAGAAAATCAACCGGTAAAAGAGGTTGTGGCATCTGAAATAGAGCATGTTAAATGCTTAATTATTGGATCAGGACCTGCTGGATTTACAGCAGCTATCTACGCAGCCCGCGCGAACCTCTATCCGGTTATGTACGAAGGACTACAGCCAGGTGGCCAGTTAACCACCACCACTGAAGTGGAGAATTTTCCAGGTTACCCTGAAGGGATCACAGGACCTGAGATGATGGAAGATCTCAAAAAACAAGCAGCTCGCTTTGGTACTGATATCCGCTGGGGTATCGCGACAGCGTCCGATTTCTCTGGATCTATTCATAAAGTAACAATCGATGAAAAGAAAATCATTGAAGCTGAAACCGTGATTATCGCAACCGGAGCTACTGCACTTTATCTTGGTATTCCTGATGAGACAAAATATGCGGGCTCAGGCGTCTCAGCTTGCGCGACTTGCGATGGATTCTTCTATCGCAATAAGGATGTGGCTGTCGTTGGTGGCGGTGATACCGCTTGTGAAGAGGCTATTTACTTGGCTGGATTGTGTCGTAAGGTCTATCTGATCGTTCGTCGGGATGAGCTTCGCGCCTCTAAGGTGATGCAAGATCGAGCGATTAAAACACCTAACATTGAAATTCTTTGGAAACATCAAACCAAAGGGTTGTTTGGTAATGGTGTGGTCGAAGGGGTAAATCTAATCAAAAATAAAGGGGAAGCCGATGAGGCAGAGGTGAGTATTAGCGTAGATGGATTTTTCTTAGCCATTGGCCATAAGCCAAACTCAGCAATCTTTAAAGACTACCTCAATACCGATGAGATAGGATATATTAAAACCATTGGCGACTCTTCTAAGACGAACGTAGAAGGTGTATTTGCTTGTGGTGATGTGATGGACCATATCTACCGTCAGGCGGTTACAGCTGCTGGATCTGGCTGTAAGGCTGCGATCGACGCTGAACGTTATCTTTCAGAAAAACATTAAGAACTCAGAACCTTAAGGTCGAGTTTTGAGTTTACGACATAAAAAAAGCCCCTTCAGATTGAAGGGGCTTTTTTTATAACTTATCTTGAATATTATTGAATCTGAGCAAATTTTGAATTCGCATATTTACCTGCTTCGAGGTTTGCGCGAACAGCTGAGAACGCTTGGATCGTATACTCTACATCTTCAAGAGTATGAATGGCTGTAGGAATCAAACGAAGCAATAACTGTCCTTTTGGAATCACAGGATACACCACGATGGAGCAGAAAATATTATAATTCTCACGAAGATCCATCACCACATTCGTTCCTTCAGGAACACTTCCCGAAAGGTAGACCGGGGTAACAGGTGAATTAGTAACGCCCAAGTCGAAGTTTTGAGCTTTTAAGCCTGCTTGAAGCGCATTCACAACAGTCCATAACTGCTCTCTGAGCTGCGGTTGTGTGCGAATTAATTCAAGTCGTTTTAACAGGCCAATAACCATCGCCATAGGTAATGATTTTGCAAACGTCTGAGAACGCATGTTGTATCGCAGGAAGTCACATACCTCTTCGCTACTTGCTATAAAGGCTCCAATGCCTGCCATCGCTTTCGCAAAGGTGCCAAAATACATATCGATCTGATCTTGCACGCCAAAATGCTCACCGGCGCCTGCTCCGGTAGCACCCATGGTGCCAAATCCGTGTGCATCGTCTACAAGTAGGCGGAAATCGAACTCTTTTTTCAAGGCTACAACCTCGTCTAATTTGCCAAGATCTCCAGCCATTCCGAAGACTCCTTCAGTAATCACTAAAATACCTCCACCTGTCTTTTCTGCTAAAGCAGTAGCATGTGACAGTTGTTTGCGAAGGCTATCCATATCGTTGTGTAGGAAAACAAAACGCTTCCCCATGTGTAAGCGCACTCCATCTAAAATACAGGCATGAGCCTCTGCGTCATAGACAATAATATCATGTCGACCACAGACAGCATCAATGATTGAGATCATCCCTTGATAGCCAAAGTTTAGCAAGAAAGCATCTTGTTTACCAGTGAAACTCGCAAGTTGCTTCTCTAGCTCTTCGTGCATGCTAGTCTGTCCCGACATCATGCGAGCACCCATCGGGTAAGCTAGTCCATACTGAGCAGTAGCTGCTGCGTCCGCTTCCCGTACATCGGGATGATTGGCAAGACCGCAGTAGTTGTTTAGACTCCAGTTTAAGACCTCTTTACCACGAAATTTCATTCGTGACCCAATTTCTCCTTCTAATTTAGGAAATGAAAAATATCCATGAGCCTCTTTCTGATATTGGCCTAGATTGCCTTTGTCAGTTTTAAATTTTTCAAAAATATCCACTATTGTTTGATTTTATTTTTTTAGACTATGCAAAAGTATACTTTTTTCTTTTGCCAAAAAAACAGAATGTTAATTACTTTTTCGGCTGGAAGAAGATTGAAATCAAAAGATATAAAATGATCGCTGCAGCTATTCCATACTGATAAAACAATAGAATCAGAATCGCTGAAAGGAAGAGAAAAATATATTGAATTTGATTCGTTTTCCAACTCAGTGTTTTCAGTTTAAGCGAAAATAGGTGAACCTCCGAGATCAGTAAGTACGACATCACGATGGTTAGAATGATCAAGGTTAATGGTTGGCTCAAAACGGAGTCAATCAGTTGATATTTTCCATTCTCAATGATCAGCGCTAATGCGGAAATGAAAAGGGCATTGGCTGGAGTCGGAAGCCCTATAAAAGACTCTGTTTGTCGTGTATCGATATTGAACTTGGCTAGCCGAAGTCCAGATGCAACAGGGATCAATAAGGCAATCGATAAGGTTAATTGTTGGGCTAGGGAAAGAGCGGCTAGATTTTCAACTTTAACATGCAATCCAAAGATTGAATATTCGAGTAATGTCATCATGATCACGCCTGGAGCAAGTCCGAAAGAGATCATATCTGCTAAGGAGTCAAGCTCTTTGCCGATGGGAGAGTAGGCGTGCAATAATCGAGCCGCCATCCCATCAAAGAAATCAAATAGTGCCCCAAGAAAAATAAATAGCACCGCATGGGGTAAGTCTCCCTGAACGGCTAAGATGATAGCAATACTTCCTGCACAGATGTTCAGACAGGTGATAAAATTAGGGATGTGTTTTTTGAGCATGCTTTAGCGAATGAATTACAATTCAGCTAAAATCGTTTGACTGCCGGTAACGGTTTGGCAAAGTTCAACATTAACCTTAGTTCCTAAAGGGAGAAATAGATCAACACGAGAGCCAAAACGGATAAACCCAAGTTCATCTTTCTGAGTCACGTGAGTATTTTCTTTTGGATAGGAGATAATTCTCTTCGCTACTGCTCCAGCAATCTGACGTACCAGCACTTCAGTGCCATCAGCCATTTGAATAACGGTTGTGGCACGTTCGTTTTCTGTAGACGATTTAGGCAAGTAAGCTGCCATGAAATTACCACTGTGATGTTTAAAATATTTTACAACTCCTGGCACAGGAATCCAGTTGATATGTACGTTATAGACCGACATAAACACCGATATCTGAAGCCGTTTGTCGTTGAAGTACTCTGGTTCGAAAGCCTCTTCAATGACAACAATCTGTCCGTCGCAAGGCGAGATAAGATGAGCTGGATTTTCAACAATGGTGCGGTTTGGATAGCGAAAAAAACGCATCACAAATATTAAGGCATAGGTCGTTAATAGAAAGGTAAAACATCTGAAGAATAGCTCTTCCGATAGTCCAACTAAAATATTAAGCGTTAGCCAGATGATAAACGTGACCGCGATGACCAGGAATCCTTCTTTATGTATTCTCATAAGTTTAAACTATATATCCACAAATCTAAGAAAATTATACTCAGACAAAAAACTGAATGGCAAAATAAATTATTGGGGAAGCAAGTAGAATGCTGTCAAAACGATCGAGCACGCCGCCATGTCCTGGCATAAAACTGCCTGAATCTTTAACGCCTATCTCCCGTTTAATCATCGACTCGACAAGATCACCCAAGGTGCTTGAGACCGAAACAATCAGCCCCATGACCGCCAAGAAATTAAACTTATAAGTTGTAAAAAGATGCGAAAGAAGCCATGCGGCAAGAAGTGTAGTCAAGATTCCACCAAAAAAGCCTTCCCAGGACTTCTTCGGTGATATGCGTTCAAATAATCGATGTTTTCCCAGGCTTACCCCGAACACATAAGCGCCCGAATCGTTCGACCAGACGAACAAAAATAACGTGATCAAAAGCTCGAAGGTATATTTCGGTGCTCCATCGATTGGCCTAAACGCCAGGAAGTTCAAGAGTGCAAATGGAATTGAGACATACAGAATTCCAAATACTGTTAAAGCAATGTTTATTAATGGATTTGTTTTTTTGCGATAAAGTTCATACACGGAGAAGGCAAAGATTAGTGATCCAACAAGCAAGAAATAGTTTGAATCAAGGGCTTTTTGAGCATTTAAAAAGGCGGCAACAAATACCAACGTGCCAGTAATTATTCCGGGAACAAACTGAGGTGAATAACCGGCTGTTTTACAAAGGATGTAAAATTCCTGCAAGGCTAGCAGTGAAAGCAGCAAGAAAAGGAATCCGAAAGTAAACGCACCAAGTAAGATAGCCCCGGTTAAGACCACAACAAATAGGAATCCCCAGATTGTGCGTTGGTGCAGCTCTTTCAAGATCAGTTAAGTTGGTTTAAAATTTCTTTTGCGTTTTCGACATCTGATTCGTTCACATAAAGCTCTACTTCGCCCATGTAAACATAGGCTGAATCTTTATGGTTTAGCACAACGGAGTCGATCTCACTGTTTAAAAGTAAGTCTTTAGCGATCGAAACAAGATATTGATCACCTGAACTAAAGATCTTAACCCAGCCGTTTTCCATCGCTCACTAATTAGGCTTCTGGTGCAATCTCGGTATCCTCTTTTGTAGTTTTTTTACGAGAAGATTTTACCTTTTCAATAGGCTGTTCTTCCTCCTCTTTCTTCTTTCCCCACGGACGGACACCAAATATTTTTTCTAGGTCTTCGGTGAAGATGACTTCGCGTTCAAGAAGCAGTTCAGCTAGCTCCTTATGACCTTTCTTGTTTTTGCGTAAGATATCTTTTGCACGAACAAAAGCCACTGAGATAAGATCTTTGATCTCAGCATCAATTAGTTCAGCGGTCTTTTCGCTATACGGTTTGCTAAAGCTGTAGTCGCTTTGGCCTGATGAATCGTAGTAGCTGACGTTACCCACTTTTTCGCTCATGCCATAGACACAAACCATCGAATAAGCTGTCTTAGTTACTTTCTCTAAATCGTTTTGTGCACCTGAAGAGATCTTGTTAAAGATTAGCTCTTCTGCAGCTCTTCCACCCAAGGTTGCGCAAACCTCGTCAAGCATCTGATCTTTGGTGGTGATCTGACGTTCTTCAGGCAGATACCAAGCGGCGCCTAAGGCTTTTCCACGCGGCACAATAGTCACCTTAACCAATGGATGGGCGTGCTCAAGAAGCCAGCTCACTGTCGCATGACCAGCTTCGTGATAAGCAATGATCGCTTTCTCTTCGGCTGTAATGATTTTATTCTTCTTCTCTAGTCCGCCAACGATCCGGTCGACAGCATCTAAGAAGTCTTGTTTTTCAACCTTTGTCTTTTTCTTCCGTGCTGCAATTAAAGCAGCTTCGTTGCATACGTTAGCGATATCGGCTCCAGAGAAACCAGGTGTTTGCTTCGCTAGGAAGCCAACATTTACGTCTTCTGATAAGATTAATGGACGAAGATGAACCATGAAGATCTCTTTACGATCGACCACGTCTGGCAGTTCTACATGAATCTGACGATCGAAACGACCCGCACGCATGAGGGCTCTGTCGAGGATGTCGGCTCTATTGGTCGCACCAAGAATGATCACTCCCGAATTGGTATCGAATCCATCCATCTCGGTTAAAAGTTGATTTAAGGTGTTTTCACGCTCGTCGTTTGAGCCCATGTTCGGGTTTCTGCCACGAGCACGACCTATTGCATCGATCTCATCGATAAATACAATACAGGGTGATTTTTCTTTCGCTTGCTTGAATAAGTCACGAACACGTGAAGCACCTACTCCAACAAACATCTCCACGAAGTCGGATCCTGACATGGAGAAAAATGGTACATCAGCTTCGCCTGCTACGGCTTTGGCAAGTAATGTTTTTCCGGTTCCAGGAGGACCTACCAGCAAGGCGCCTTTTGGTATTTTACCACCTAATTTGGTATATCTTTCTGGGTTTTTCAAGAACTCGACAATCTCTTCGATCTCTTGTTTTGCCTCTGCTAGTCCTGCAACTTCTTTAAATGTCGTGCTCACCCTCGATTCCTTGTCGAAGATCTTCGCTTGCGATTTACCAACATTGAAAATATTTCCACCTGAACCGCCACCTTTGCTCATCCGACGGAAGATATAGAACCAAACGCCAAGCAATAAGAGTGGGAAAAATAGCCAGCTTAAGATCTCACTGAAATAGTCATGTCTAATCTCATAGGTTAAAGCTACCTTCGCATTTTCTCCAAATTCTGCTTGAGCACTTTCGAGATTTTTCTCAAAAACATCGATCGAGCCAATGGTAAAGAAAAAGTGAGGCCCAATTTTCGCTGGAGCACTAAAGCCTTGTGTAAATTTGCTTTTGTATTTCTCGTAGGATGCCTCTTTGAGGTAGATATCGGACTGTGATTTATTGACAACCACGATCTTTTCTACGTCACCATTTTTAAGCATTGTATTTTTGACCTCCTGCCAGCTAGTTTCTACGGGTGATCCACCTGAGGTGAAATATTGAATCGCAAAAATTGCAATCAACAAGATCCCATAAACATACATAGGATTAAAGCGGGATGCAGGTTTTTGCCCCATTGCGGAAGGTTTTTTCGGATCAGTAGGTTTGTTGTTTCCTACATTGTTCGTCGGTGTATTTTTTTTTGCCATAATTGTATTAAATATCAGCTTCAATTGTATTAATTATTCCGTCAGCCCACAGATTTTCAAGGTCGTATAACTTTCGAATTGGTTCTTGAAAAACATGAACCATAATATTTGAATAGTCTAGTAAGATCCACTCTGCTTGAGTATAACCATCATGACGCCAAACTGGTTCATTTTGCAACTCTTCAACAGTCTCCTCAACCGAATGGGCGATGGCATCAACATGGGTGTTTGATGTGCCATGACAAATAATATAATGATCGCACTCGGAGTTGTTAATTTCTTGAAGATCAATGTCTATAATGTCTAGTCCTTTCTTTCGCTTGATCCCCTCAACAATAGCTTGAACTAAATCTAAAGAACCATCCTTAATGGCAGTTTTTACCATGTAAATATTTTAAAGTACAAAGATAATTTAATTGTTCGATTGATAAATAAAACATGCAGGAGGTTATCTTAATTAAAATAATATATTTTACTTTGACCTTCTTAACATTTGTCGCCTCTTATGAATAGAATAATTGGATCAGCCATTCAGCACATTTCTAGTATCGATTCAACCAATAATTATGCCGCAACACAATTGCTGACAAAAAGTCTGTCTGATGGTCTAGTAATCGTTGCATATAGTCAGAATGTCGGTCGGGGACAAGGTCAGAATAAGTGGGAGAGCGAGCCGGGCAAGAACCTCACCTTTAGCATCGTGCTCTATCCTGAGTTTTTAGAGATTCCCAACCAATTTAAGCTTTCAAAGGTTATTTCATTGGGTGTTTTAGATTTTTTAAACTCGCTTCCTATTAAAGCTTGCGTGAAATGGCCCAATGATATTTACCTTGGTACGGGCAAGGTGGCTGGTATTTTGATTGAAAATTCAATTCGAGGATCCAAATTATGTTCAGCTGTGGTGGGTATTGGTTTAAACATCAATCAGCAAATTTTTACCAGCAATGCGCCCAATCCAGTATCTATCAGTCAGGTTACTGGGATCATATATCCTTTGGAAGAAGCTTTGGCTCAGCTATGTGGATTTTTAGATGCTCGCTATCAGCAGCTAATTCAGAAAGATTTTGGTTCCATCGATATCGATTATTTAGCGAATCTTTATCGGTGCGGTATTTGGAGTGATTATTCTGATCAGGAGGGCGATTTTGAAGGTCGAATCATGGGCGTTGATGCAATCGGACAATTGGAAATTGAGAAGCGAAATGGGGAGATCGTAAAATACCAATTTAAGGAGGTTGTTTTTAAATAGGTATTAGAGCGGCTGCTGCGTTGAAGCTGCTTTTTCACTGAATAGACAAGGGCTCTTCTGGATAGTTTATTCTTGTCAGCGCCTCCGCAATTTGATCTACTCCTGATTTTAAATGTTTACCAATGATCATTTTAATCATTTGATTCAATTCGGCATGAAGCGTGATCTTTATTTTGCAGGTATTCTCAGCCAATGGTAAGATTTGTATCCAGCAGTGTACCTCAAAAGGTAAGGCTTTACTTCCAGCTAATTTGATGAGTTTTGAGGGTTCTCGCTCAATAATCTCTACTCCAACTTGACCTATTAGGCTAATCGAAAAGCTGCATTCATCCTCCGTTGCACTAAAGTTATCAAGTTTGACATCTGGGGTATTGGGGTATTGTTTTTTGAGCTCTTCTAAACGATTGCCATCGAACAAGGGTTCAAGATTTCTTAAATTGGAGAGGTGATTGTAGACAGACTCTTGCGAGCTTGCGATGACCTTGACCTCACTATCATATTTTTCAATACTCATTTAGTATATTTCAAAGGTTATGCTCAATGTGCGATGCCATTTGAGCTGGAAATAGTCATTAAGCATAGGTTTTCTATACCTGATGACGGTTTAAGGTTGGTTCGGAATTAGGATCTACCCCAGGTATCAGGGCTTTTTCTCCAGTTGTTCAGACTTTCAAGTTGAGTATCGCTTATCTCACCTGTGTTATGCGCAAGCTCAAGTAAGACGTTGTAATTACTTAGTGTTGTCAGCTCAATATCGGCATCTTTGAAATTTTGAGCGGCTAAAGGAAAATTGTAGGTGAAGATCGCAAGCATTCCTAAAACTTCGGCACCAAAATTGCGAATTGCTTCTGCTGCATTTATGGAACTTCCTCCCGTGGAGATTAAGTCTTCAATGATCACAACTTTTGTCCCTGGTTGAATGTCACCTTCGATAAGATTTTCTAATCCATGTCCTTTGGGTGACGAACGGACATAGATAAATGGCAATCCCAATGCCTCTGCAACCAAAGCTCCATGAGCAATTGCACCTGTCGCCACTCCAGCTACAGCTTCCGCATGTGGGTATTTTTCACGAACTAATTTAACAAATTCACTACAGATAAAAGTCCGTGTTTCTGGGAAAGATAACACTTTGCGATTGTCGCAATAAATCGGAGATTTCCATCCTGAAGCCCATGTAAATGGTATGTCTGGCTGAATTTTAATCGTATTAATAGCTAATAAACGCCTGGCAACCTCGACTTGTGAATTTTCCATGATTTTGATTTTTAGTGTTGATGCAAAAGTAAGAAGAATTTTCTGTTTCATCTTATCCGGAAATTGATAATTCAGGATTAAAATGGAAAAATTTAGCTGTGGGACCTCAAAATTTAAAATGTTAGATTCTGACTGCGCTTATTTAAATTGCTTTGCTTTTTGCGATGCTGGCTGACTAAATCTGAAATGCGAATCGCGCAGAATTTTTAAAAATAGAGGTTCAAATCCATGCGATGGGGAGGGTGCTTGCGATAGAAGAAGCGTTTGATCAGGAGAGATAAGAAAGAAGGCGGGGGTTAAAGAAGCACTATAATCCAGATTAACTTGTTGTTTTAATCCATTTAGCAATTCCCATTTATACCCTTTTTTCTTCCATAGATTAATGGATGAATCGAAATTCTCGTCCAATGAGATCGCCAATACGGTTAAGGCTTGGTTTAATTTTCGGTGTATCGAAACAATAGAATCAAGCTCCATCTGGCAGTCATGACTTTTGCTATTGAAGAATACGAGGTAAACAAATTTACCCTTAAATTGCTCTAGGCTTGTTGGTTTATTCTCAATGTTAGGTAGCTTAAACGATGGTGCTTTTGCTCCAACAGCTAGTTTGGTAAGTTTGGTGTAAATCTGCTCAGCAAGTTTGCGCGTAGTAGGCTCTGATGCACTTATCTTGGCCGCTTCGATAGCCTTTAAAAGACTGGTCTTCTTAAAACTTCCGGTGTAATAGCCATCGTAAAGCCCTTTGAGAATAGCTAATTCAGAAAGGACTTGCGAGTAACCTTTGAGTTTGTAAAATGCAACCAGTTGATCGAAATTTCCGCTATTTACTAAAGCAATAATCGAACTATTTTTTTGGTTTTGCGACTGCTTGCGAAGGTAGTCGGTAAAAATAGTCTCGAAGACTTTTTGAAAGGTTGGATGTACAAGGTCAATCGACTTTTGTTGGAAATATTTCGAAATAAGAACATATGTATTTTCTTGATTTACAGAGTTTTCTAATTCGAGATAGGTGTATCTTTTTACATCCTTAAAATAGGAGTTTGAAGGTGATTCATATTTTTTCTCAAGTCGACTGATGATTTGCTCAACAGTTGTTTTTGATTTGAATTGATAAATCTGAGCCGAGTTTTTACTAAATTCTGTATTGTAGTCGGAGAGAAAAGCTCGCACCGAAAAATTTAAATCTTGAGGGTCTTTATTGAGTATTCCGAACCAAAATAGGGTAGGTTTGAAATAGATGCTTTTCGCCTCTTCATTTGATTTTTCGGAATAGGGAGGGAGCTTGATGGTATAGCTTTTTCCAGGCTCAAGAATCATTGTTCCACAGTATTTTTCAAGGTCGCAACGGATCTCTACCGTCTTTTGAAGTGAAACTTCTAAGGTAAATGTGCCATCATTTCCAACAGTAGTGGTGGCGAGTTCTTGTTTCTGATTTAATATTGGGTCTGCAATGGCATAAAACGTGATCTTTCTTTTTGCATAATCCGCCGCAGTACCAGTTATTTTTGTCGGTTGCGCTATAGCTGTGGCTAGCTCAAATAAGACAACTAACGTGAAAAGGAAAAAACGCATGGCTAAAGCGAAATAAGTACTCAATCTTCGTAAAACTCTGAAATGTCAATGCAGGAAGGTAGAAACTGACTTGCATCACCTTTGTGAAGTAGAATATCACGAACAATGGTAGAGGAAATAGCAGTCGTTTCAGGCGTGGTTAAGAGAAATATAGTCTCGATCTCAGGGCGCATATCCTTGTTTATTTGTGCGATGGCGCGCTCATATTCAAAGTCTGCCGATGTTCTAAGTCCTCGCAAGATATATTGGGCATTGACTAATTTGCAAAAATCAATCGTTAATCCTTCAAATTTTGCTACCGTAATCTTAGGGTCATTTTTAAAAACACGATTGATCCATTCTTCTCTTTTCTCTAATGGATAATAAGGTTTCTTGTTTGAATTGTAGCCAATCATCACGATGATCTGATCAAACATTGGAAGAGCCCTCCTGATGATTGATTCATGACCACGTGTAAATGGATCAAATGAGCCTGGGAATATGGCAACTCTATTCATAACGAAAGATTTATCCTACAAAAATAAGAAGAATTATCTGACAATTTATCCTTTTGGAGTCGTTGACCAATTTGACCTTGATTTTTAGGCTATATACTTTCTTTAACTGCTCAGATTTTCGTAAATTAAGGGATATACTTTAAGGATGATCGAACGCGATATCATTGGGATTTTTGGGAAGATGAATGCGGGTAAGAGTTCATTGATAAATTTGTTGACACAACAAGAGACCTCCATTGTCGACTCTGCGCCTGGGACAACAGCTGATAGTAAAATAGCTATGATCGAATTGCATGGCTTAGGTCCAGTGAAGCTAATAGATACCGCAGGCTTTGACGAACCGAGCGTACTTGGCGATAAAAAACGGAACAAGATTCATGCTGCACTTAAGGAGTGCGATCTGGCCTTGCTCGTTATTGACCCTTCGACAAGTGATTTCAAAGATGAACTAAACCTTGTTAAACAAGCCCACGAACTAGATAAACAACTAATCCTTGTATTTAATTTATTTGCTGATAAAGATAGAGCTCTGATTGACCAAATTCAGCTGTTTTTGAGCTCAATAGGGCCTTGCCCCGCGACCATTCTTCATGCGATCAATCATGAGGCTCGTCAGCCAGTCATCGCTTCAATTATTCAAAATTACATCCCTCGAAATCTATCGGTTGATTTATTGCCTTTTGTAGAGAGCGGAGAGTTTTATATTTTAAATATCCCGATGGATCAAGAAACGCCTCTTGAGCGCTATCTAAAGCCGCAGGCTATGGCAGAAGCGTATATCACTCGGAAATGGGCTTATCCCGTTTCGTATCGAATGGATCTTCAAAAGGCGAGGGCTGGTGATCGATTTGAGAAGGCTCGATGGGAAGTTTTCTTGGCTAATTTTACTAAGAAACCGAAAGCAATCATCACCGATTCTCAAGCGATTGATATTATATCACAGTGGGTGCCCAATGATATTTTGGTAACCACTTTCTCTGTTATGATGATTAATTACACGAGTCTGGCACGATTGCATGACTTTGTAAATGGGGTCGAGGCTTTAAAAACGATTGCTTCTGGTGAGGAAGTTTTAATTGCGGAAGCCTGCAATCACTCTCGAATCAATGAAGATATAGGTACCGTTCAGATTCCTAAACTAATTGAAAAGTTATATCCAGGTGTTGTTGTCAAGCATGTTTTTGGTCGTGAGATGTTTGATATCATTGATTTTGCTCGTGTTAAGCTTGTAATTCATTGTGGAGGATGCATGATCTCGAATCAGCGCATGGCTGCTAGGCTGCGAGATCTAGATCGTCTTGGTATTCCAATTACGAACTATGGAATCTTTTTGGCACTGATGCAGGGTGAAGAGGTGCTGCATCGAGTTGTAGCACCATGGATTGATCCAAATGGATAAGTTCGTTGGTTCGAATTTGAAATTTAATTTACTTTGCAAGGTAATAGATTTCAAAAATGACAACCATTTTAACTAAACAGACAGCTTTAATCTTAATTGATATCCAAAAGGGATTCGATGATATTGACTATTGGGGCGACCATCGCAATAACCCTGAAGCTGAGATTAATGCTGCTCGCTTGTTGGCGCTCTGGAGAGAAAATGGCTTACCTATCTTTCATATCAAACACTGCTCATCACATCCTGAATCAATCTTAGCAGAAGGTCATCCGGGAAACGATTTCAAAGAGATTACAGCTCCAATAGCGGATGAAACGATCATTAAGAAAAATGTGAACAGTGCATTTATCGATACAGATCTTAAGCAGCAACTCGATCAGTTGCAGATTCATACATTAGTGCTCGTTGGATTAACCACTGATCACTGTGTGTCAACGACCGCTCGGATGGCGGGCAATTATGGCTATGAGGTTTTTGTGGTGGGTGATGCTACCGCGACTTTTGATCGCAAAGGCCTGGATGGAAATCATTTTTCAGCTCAAACGATGCACGATACTGCCTTGGCCAGTCTGAATGGGGAGTTTGCAACAGTCCTAAATACGGCTGATTTAGCTTTGTAGACAGCAGCTTTTATATTTCTTGCCCGATCCGCAAGGGCATGCATCATTGCGACCCACGTTATTGAATAAATTGGCAAGCATAGGATTTTCCTCCTCAAACAATTGTACAACCTTCTTATAGTGCATTTTCCAGTCGCTGCGTTGCTGGTAAAAACAATTGGGCTTACTCTCGCTTGTGTCGAATAGTTCCAATGCATAGTTCAGCTCTTCACGGATGAGATTTTCATTCGTCCCTTTTTCAGTAAAGGTTTGAAAAGATTCGTGCAGTGCAATCACCTCGTTTTTACAAGAGTTAAGCTTGGCCTCAGCGGCATGAACGGCCAATAATGGTTTCCAGCCTGTATCGGGATGATGTAGCATTCGCGAAACTTGAGCGCCATGCACCTCGTCGTTGGCAAAGTAGATCGAATCGTATAGGAACAGATAAGGCGCATTGCTCCGTTTTGCTACCTGCTTCTCAATGGCATCTAAGAAATTCACGATCATTTCAGGATATCTTTCAGAAAGCATACCAACAAGATATAACCCTTGCTCGTCTAATAAATCCCAGTCGGGTGAGTCGGGAGTAGTAAAAAGATTGATTACTGAAGGGATGACTTTCTCTGTTGAATGGACTTCGGCTAAGATAGCATACCACAAAGGCAGATTCGGCAAGCTCTTGTTAAGCGCCAGTATACGCTCGTTATAAGCATTGTCTAAATGAAAAATTATCTTGTTCTCTAGATCTTCATCGTAGGGCAGGGAGCATAAAACTTCCAAGGCCTCAAAAGGAATCCCGTCAACATCGGAATGTAATACGGCTAATGCATCTGCTTTTGTCATTGTCTCATTCATAAGGTCACAAAGATAAAGGATATCTTTAGGTAAAACTGGAAAGATGAAATTTTTCCAGCTGTCAGATAATATAGTATTTAAAGGGTTTAACACTAGCAATTTGGTGAAATGTTATTTTTTTTGATAATGATCTAATTTGTGTTATTTTTTTATGATCTTTGTTGTAGAATTTGATTTGCCAGGATTCTAATTCGTTTATGAAGAAACTTTTATCTATTACCTTTGCACTTCTTATTCTGCTCTCTGGGCTGCACATCACGGTGGCTACCCATTTTTGTGGAGAAGAGTTGTTAGTTGCGAAAGTCTCTGTTTCGGGAGAGCTCGCAAATTGTGGTATGGAGAATGGATCATTACCTTGCTCAGCGCCGGTTAAGATTGGTGCTACTTCATGCTGTAAAGACAAAGTTTCTGCGTTACTTGTCGACTCTAATTATGCCCCTTCGTATACCTTATCGGCGAAAATCAAACCTTTGTTGGTTAAGGATTATTACTTTCAAGCCCCTCTTGAAAGTAATTTTAAGCAATCAGTAAACCTTACTTCTTCAAACAATAGTCCGCCAAGGCATTGTTGTGTTAGTGCTGTGAGTTTACCGACTATTTGTGTTTTCCTTATTTGATTCTCCAATTTTACCTCTTTTTGTAGCATGCTGAACCTCAGTGTGCTCAATTATTATTATCATTATTACCATTATTATCCTAAAATTTCATTTTTTTTTAATTTAAAATTCAAATCGTTATGAAAACTATTAAAATTATCGCTGTTGCCTTATTCGTAATCGCTTTAGGCTTCACTTCAAATGCAAACACTCCTGGTACTACTCAAGCTGGTGCTGCTAAAACAGAAACCTTGAAGGTTTCAGGTAAATGTGGAAATTGCAAAGCTAGAATCGAAAAAGCTGCAAAAATTGATGGAGTTACGAAAGCAGAATGGAGTGCAGATTCTCAATTACTTGCTGTGACTTATGACGCTTCAAAAGCTAATCTTGATAAGATTGGAAAGAGCGTTGCTGCTGTTGGTCATGATAATGCGAAAGCAAAATCTGATGACAAAGTATATGGCGCACTTCCTGGTTGCTGCAAATACAAATAATTAAGTCGTTCCTTTTTAAGATGGACTTTGAAGACAATATACTAGTCTTCGAAGTCCATCTTTTTTTTATCCTAATTCGTCACTTTCTCTAATCGCTTAATCATCGAGAACATAAAGGTGGCAGAGAGTAGGCAGCAGAGGATAAAGATGGCCCAGAGTTGCCATAACTCAATCTTACCCCAGAAGAAGCTACCAACAATAAGCAGTTTATTCCCTACTGCAGCAGCCAATAGCCATCCTCCTTGCATCAATCCTTGGAAGCGAGCAGGTGCAACCTTCGAGACAAAAGATAATCCCATAGGACTTAAGAACAGCTCGGCAAAGGTTAAGATCAGATAACTGTTGATCAGCCAATATGGAGATACTCGTGATGAGTCTGGTACTGGAGCACCATTTAATTCGTGGGGCGAAACGAGATTTAGCGATGCAATCAGCACCACTAAAAATCCAAGTGCCGCTATGATCATCCCAAACCCAATTTTCTTTGGCGTTGAAGGCTCAATCCCTGCCTTGTTTAATAGTGCAAAGATGGCCATGACTAAAGTTGTCAGTGCCACAATAAAGAGTGGATTGAATGATTGGAACACCTCAGGTGCAATAGCATTCTGCGCATTGTTATGACTGATGAAATAATACGATAAACCACCTCCAATAACCGTAAGTGCTGATCCTAATATTCTAGTGGTTGATTTTTTGTCTTTCCCGATCGCAATAAATATACCTGCAATTGTTGTGATAACAGCCAATAACGACCACATATCAAAGAACAGGTAGGTAAATGCGCTTACCTCTTTGGCGATGTAATCGCGAGCAAAGAAGGTGAGTGTTAATCCATTTTGATGAAATGACATCCAGAAGAAAATAACCACTATAAACACCAAGATTAAGGCAATAATTCTGGGCTTCTCTTCTTTGGTTGATACCGTGATGATCCAAGCCGCAAATATTCCAAATAAACCTACTGCCAAGGCAATATCTCGAACTCCTAATCCAAAATTAATGATCGAGAAAAGGATAACTCCTACCGCTAAGGCAAAGGCGAATGCCCATGGTTTCTTTTCGACTTGTGCTTTCTTTTCTGTTTTCGAAACTTCTTTATTTGGTAGGTGCTTATTGAAAATGACATAGACCAGCATTGAAAGGAGCATAGCCCCTGCAGCTATCCCAAAAGCATAGTTGTACCCAGTAGAGAAAACATTGATATAGCTGTTGGCGAATTTAGAGAGGTCGGTGATTGGTCCTGTAAGACTTACCTTGTTGGCTAGTTCTTGAAATTTCGCTACGTCACCTAGCGTGCCGTTGATGTATTGGTGACATAAAGCTGGGAGACTGCCGTCATGCAAAAATCCATTTGTTTTTAAAAACCAGTTTCTCGCTCCAGTGGCCGCAAATGGGGCAAAAAATGCTCCGATGTTAATCCCCATATAGAAAACCATAAAGGCAGAATCTCGAAGTTTCTCATATTTCGGATCGTCGTAAAGTTGACCCACGACAGCTTGCAGGTTTCCTTTGAAGAGGCCATTGCCAAAAGCGATAATAAATAGACTCGCAAGTGTTAGGTTCAAGGAAACTCCAGGTATGGCCATCAAAACATAGCCCGAGAACATAATGAATATCCCTCCAAAAATGACCATCTTGTATTTCTTCGTAGCATCAGCTAAGATTCCGCCAATTAGGGCAAGGGCATAAATCCCAAAATAAAACCAACTGTAATACCCACCTGCTTCCTGTTCGGTTAAGCCAAACTTAACCTGTAGAAATAAAACTAAAATGGCCATCATGGTATAGAAACCAAAGCGTTCACCCATGTTGGCAAAAAAGGCTACTAAGAGTCCTCTGGGATGTCCTTTAAGCATAAGAGAATAGTTTAAAGTGATTGAATCGGTCTAATTGCAACAAATATAGTAAAGTTTTCTTCTGACTTTTACTTTGTGAAGTGTTCATATCTTACAATTTAGCTTCCTTCCTTAGCTCTTTATAGGACTATTGGCTTCCATTCAATTTCTTTGTAGCTTTGAGTGATGTCAATCTTGCCAAAATGAAAATCTTTAAGGCTGATCAAGTTCCGTTTTTGGATCGTTATACCATAGAAAGTGAGGGTATTAAAACTGTTGATTTAATGGAGCGCGCTTCTGGTTGCGTTGCCGATTGGATTGTGAATCACTACCAACCCTTGGAGGTGGCTGTCTTTGCAGGTCCTGGCAACAATGGTGGTGATGCACTGGCTATTGCTCGATTGTTGATTGTAAAAGATTTTAAGACAACCGTTTTTATTCCATCCTCGGATCAGAAATTTTCGGATTGTTTTCAAATTAATCTTGATCGACTTGCCAGTCATACCAAGGTGAAGGTTTTAGATTGGAAGGTGAGCGGCCCATTGCCAGACTTATCTAAATGCCAGTTGATCATTGATGGTTTGTTTGGATCTGGCTTATCCCGACCATTGTCAGGCTATCCTTCCGAATTGGTTCAGCACCTCAATCAATCGAATATTCCAATCATCTCTATTGATATTCCATCCGGCTTAATGAGTGAGCCTGATGATTCTAATGCAATAGAATCTATTGTCAAGGCTACCCATACCCTGACCTTTGAATTTCCCAAGCTGAGCTTCTTTTTTGAAACCAATGCTCCCTATCTAGGTCACTGGGAGATACTTTCAATAGGAATAGCATCAAAGGCTAAAGAGCTTTCTGAGTCGACTTGGAACTTTTCTGATCGCAATTCTATTTCGTACATTGTTCATCCTCGACCAAAGTTTTCACACAAAGGAACTTTTGGTCATGCTCTATTAGTTGCTGGTGGCAAAGGGAAGATGGGAGCCGCTATTTTAGCCGCTCGAGCTACCCTTCGTTCAGGTGTTGGCTTGCTAACTGTTCATGTACCTTCTTGTGGAAATGAAATTATGCACGTTTCCGTTCCTGAGGCGATGGTTAGTGACGATGTGGGTGAAATAGCAGTCACGAATATACCCGTTTCTGAAGCCATAAAAGGCATTGCAGTGGGACCAGGAATCGGAACAGCAAAAGAAACAGGAAAGGCTTTAAAGGAGCTTTTATTGACTTGCAATGTGCCGCTGGTGCTCGATGCCGATGCGTTAAATATTCTTTCCGAGAATCGCGAACTGCTTTCTACAGTGCCTAGAAACACTATTTTGACTCCCCATCCAAAGGAGTTAGAAAGACTGGTTGGAAAATCTTCATCTGCTTTTGAACGGTTGAATTTGGCTCTTGATTTTGCGAAAAAGCACCAAGTTTATGTCATTCTTAAAGGTGCTCATACGGCCATTCTCTTGCCTGATGGTCAGTGTTGGTTTAATAGTACTGGAAATCCAGGAATGGCAACAGCAGGAAGTGGTGATGTTTTAACGGGTATTTTGTTAGGTCTCGTTACGCAGGGTTATACTTCGCAAGAGGCTTGTCTGTTAGGTGTTTATCTGCATGGACTATCGGGTGATCTTGCACTTGAAAATGGATCAGAAGAATCGTTGGTAGCTGGCGATCTAATTGAAAATCTTGGCAAGGCATTTATGACACTTAAAAATGGTTAGATTTTTGGGGAAGCCAAAAAAAATAATCACTTTTGATCTATCAAAAAATAGGGTTTAACTAAAAAGACTAAAAATGAATAATTTCTTAAAATTGTCTCTTGCTGTTTTGTTTGTTTGGACAAGTTTCCCTTTGCTTGCTAAGGATGATAAGAAGAAAGGTGCAGTAGAATTGGGAACATTTCAAGGAGGTATCGTTTACTCACTGCCTCGGACAGGAATACGCATCTTCGCAGATGTTGCGCAGGAGAAATTTTTCCACGGACCATATTATGAGTTCGCACAAAAATATATTGGGATAAAAAATGCACCATCTGCCGATGGTGAACAGTGGCGTATAACAAACCTAAGGCTGGAAACGTTTGGTACTCCTGATCCATCGGAAGTTCATCGGGCAAATGGAGCTGTCGCTTCGATGTTAAGCTTGTCGGATGATGGTGTATTGTTGGGAATCAATAGTCCGGCAAAAGCTGAGCCATCAAAGGTGGCAACCACCGTTTTTACCCCTTCTGTTGTGTTGCCAAAAGAGATATGGCCTGAATTATCGATGCATTCATTTTTCGAAGAGAAAGATTCGACCAAGCAGTCGAGTGGTAAAATAAAATCTTTTGAAGAGAAAGCTGCTGAAGCTGCTTCTGACATTTTAAGACTCCGCAAACAAAAATCACTTCTTCTTGACGCCGATTATGATAATCTTCCTCCTGATGGTAAATCTTATGAGGTGGTTGTTGAGGAGCTGAATAAAGTTATCAGCGACTATGAAGCTTTATTTATTGGCAAGAGCTTTAAAACTACTCATACCTATGTCTTTGAAGTTGTTCCAGAAGCAAAAGGGGCTAAAGCTCTGGTGGCATTCCGTTTTTCGCCGACTTCTGGCGTGATGTCAGATAGTAATGTTGCTGGTAAACCAATCATGCTTGACTTAGATTCGAGTGCCGATCTGACGCGCAGTATAGAAGCAAAATCAATTCCAGTCGCTGGCGAAACATCTGCAAATGGGTTGTTCTATCGAACTCCTGGCACAGTGGTGGCTCGCTTGCTAAGTGGTGGTGATGTGTTGGCTCAGGCGAGATTGTCGATGGCTCAATTTGGCGTTGTTTCGGCATTTCCAGATGGGTTGATAAACGGTGATTATTCAATCGAAATTCATCCAGCTACCGGTGCAATCCGTCGTGTCGGTAATTGATGATTTGATCCTAAATCAAGTTTAAAAGCTTTTTACCCTTACCGTTGAAATTTTTCAGAGTTTATCTTTTAGGATAGCTCTGAATTTGCTACTGTATTATTGAAAAATGTGCTCTTAGATAATTGTGGTTTTTGAGCTTTTTTTTGTGTTTGTGTGGTTTTTAAACACAAAATTCTATTGAATTAAAGGTAATTTATTCATACGAACCTAGATAAAATGCAAGAACTGAAAAAATCTCTTCGCGATTCGAAATCTGCACGTTGGTTGATGCTTGGACTGGTGTCATTTACCATGATGTGTATGTACTATCTGACAGATGCCATGGCTCCATTGCAAGAGCGATTGCAAGCTAACTTATCTTGGTCGGCCTCTGACTAGGGATTGGTTACCAGTGGATATGGATGGTTTAACGGCTTCCTGCTGATGCTTGTCTTTAGTGGCATGATCCTCGATAAACCGGGTGTTCGATTTAC
>CAIUAN010000037.1 GCA_903897145.1 uncultured Bacteroidia bacterium
AATCACTACAACAAGGATAGGTAAAATGTTTAACCTATTTATTTTTCCTGAAGTTTAAGCACTCCAAATTTAATAGATTTCAAACAAAAAAACAGCGAAGGAATTATCATTAAGAAGTTTGATATATTATAAATATGTGGTATTATTGAATAGCCGATTAACCTGCCTCAAAACTAATTATTTATCCTGTCAGTTTAAATTTTACAAACTAATTTTTAAATCAATGAAAGCTAAATTTATCTATCTAGGAGTCGTGTTGGCAGCATTGTCTTTGACTTCTTGCAATTTCAAACCGAAAGTTGCAGCAGCAAAAAAAATTGAAGTAAATGAGTTCTTTGGTCAGTGGACGATCGACATCAAAGGAGGCTCTGTGGGATGGTTAGAAGTCCGTCAAGAGAAGGGCTATATCGATGCCGACCTACTTTGGGGTGGAGGAAGTGTCGTGCCAGTGGCTAATGTTTACTTGCATAATAATTCGCTGATTGTCGAGAGAGGAGACAAAGTTATTCGGACAAAAAACGAGAAGAACGAAGCTTTACGCTCGCATCAAGTTACAAATTGGCTTGAAGTAAAAAGACAAGGCGATAAGATTGTTGGGTATATCTACAACCCTCATCGCGATGGAACTGGAGTTGATTCTACGGCATTTAGTGGAACAAAATTACCAGCGCCACCTCCTGCTCCTGACTTATCAAAAGTGAAGTTTGGAACTCCAATAACCTTGTTTAATGGGAAAGATCTTAGTGGCTGGAAACTGATCAACGACAAGCAGAAAAATGGCTTCTCTGTTTCAAACGGTTTGCTTTCCAATGATCCTGTTCAAGTTGAAGGGGCTCATGTAAGCTATGGCAACCTTCGGACAGAGCAAGAATTTGAAGATTTCAATTTAAAATTAGAGGTCAATGTTCCTGCCGGAAGCAACAGTGGTGTTTACCTTCGTGGTATGTATGAAGTCCAAGTAGTCGATTCATACAAACACGAGCTTGACCCGCATAATATGGGCGCTGTATATAGTCGGATCACACCAACTTCAGCAGCTGAGAAGCCTGCAGGCGAATGGCAATCGATGGATATCACCCTATGCGACCGTCATGCTACGGTGATCTTGAATGGAGTAAAGATCATCGATAACCAACCTATCTTCGGCCCAACTGGAGGTGCGATGAAATCAGATGTATTTACCCCTGGTCCTATCTATCTCCAAGGAGATCACGGTAAGGTATCATACAGGAATCTGGTGTTAACTCCAATTGTAAAATAAGGTTTACCCAGAATTCAATTCATAAAAAAAGCCCCAGACTGGGGCTTTTTTATGAATGAGATTAACGTATACTCATCGAAGGAGGAGCATCTTGCGGTTTATTTCCCCAATTTTTATTCGGGGTTGGTCCCATCTCAAATTGGACTTTTCCACCATCGGTAATTTCTTTGTATGACAGCCATGTTTTGTTTAAGGGCTTGCCATTAAGTTTCGCCGACTGTATATACTTATTCTCTACTGAATTATTATTCGTTTCGATCACAAAAGTCTTGCCATTACCAACCTTTATAGTGGCGCTGCCAAACAATGGACTACCAATGGCATAATACGGACTGCCTGGTGTAACTGGATAAATACCCATCGCACTTAAAACATACCACGACGAAAGCGAGCCCATATCTTCATTGCCACAAATTCCACCAGGGCCACTGCGATAAAGTTCGGTAGTAACTTCGCGAGCCCATTTCTGTGTCTTCCAAGGCTCACCAGCAAAATCATACAGGTAGGAGACATGATGAGATGGCTGATTGCCATGAACATATTGACCAATCGTACCTACCACACCAACATATTTCGGAGCAGAAATATTCGGACTCATCTGAAAGAAGGTATCGAGCTTCGCTGTAAATGCTTTGTTACCTCCAAATAAATTAATCAACCCTTTTACATCATGCTGTACTGACCAGATATATTGCCAAGCATTTGATTCGGTATAGTGGCGACTTGGTCGTTTTCCAACCAACAATGGATCAAAATATTTATAGTATGAATGCTCGCCAACTTTAACAATCTCCTGCTCGCGACCATTTAATGGTTCCAACCAATTTCCATCGGTAAGCTTAGGGCGCATAAACTTTGATTTTGGCTCCCAAAGATTTTGATAGTTAGAGGCCCGTTTCATAAACAACGCATAGTCTTCTTTTTTACCCAAGGCCTGCGCTAACTGAGCAATACACCAATCGTCGTAGGCAAGCTCCAAGGTATTCGGCACCGACTCCGTAACTTTATCCACCGGCGTGTAGCCAAGCTCCATATAATATTTCAAGCCTGAACGACCCGCATGATGAGGCACAGGAGGCTTTGGTTCTTCTAAGGCCTTGGTGCGCATCGCTTTATAAATAAATTCAACATCAAAATCGTGGAAACCTTTGATATAAGCATCTACAATAATTGGAATAAGATGATCGCCAACCATAGCCTCCCCAAATAAATTCATGAAATGCTGAGCAGGCAACCAGCCGTAGTCTTTCGTCTTGGCAACGATCGACTTCACAATATCATTCACATGCTCGGGAGCGATAACGGTCAACAAAGGATGCTGCGAACGATAGGTATCCCAGCAAGAGAATGAGCCATAGAAATCATACCCTTTGGCCTCATGAATTTTTTTATCAGAACCATAATACTTACCATCCACATCTTGCGAAATATATTCAGCTAACAAAGAGTGGTAAAGAGCAGAGTAGAATATCTCCTTTTGATCGTCTGTTGCACCATCAATCTTAACGCGTGACAGCTCACTCTCCCACGTTTTTTGTGCTGCGCCATGGATCCCATCAAAATCCCAATTAGGAATCTCTGTATGTAGGTTGTTACGAGCACCCTCAAGACTAGTGTAGCTAATTCCAACTTTCACTAAAATCTGCTCGTTTTCAGTAGTCTTGAAATTTACGAAGGCTCCAATATTTTTACCAACTTCCCCATTTTTATATGGCCAGATGCTACCGCCAGACTCTGGTGTTTTTAGGTCATTATCAAATGTTCCATAATAGGCAAATGGCTTACTAAACTCAGCAACAAAATAAACTTTTCCTAGTCCAGCGCTTTTCACCCCTTCGATTCGTTTATTCTCGATAATTCGCAACTCAGATAATTGCTCCGATTTATTCTCCCCTATCTGATGACCTAAATCTAAGATCACTCGCGCATTATTAGCTTTTGGGAAAGTATACCGATGAAATCCAGCTCGCTTAGTGGCTGTTAGCTCAACCTTGACCTTGTAATCTTTAAGCACAACGGAATAATACCCCGGAGAAGCCACTTCATCCGCATGATCAAAGCGCGAACGATATCCTTCGCCTGGATTCTCAGGAGCACCTGGTGTCGTATGCAACTTATCGCCAACATTAGGCATTAGCAAGACTTCGCCCCCATTCACCATCCCCACACCGCTCCAGTGGGTATGACTAAAGCCCATAATGGAGTTGTCGGAATAGATATATCCAGCGCAGTAGGTCCAGCCCTGAGTATTCATATCTGGACTGAGATGAACCATTGCAAAAGGCAAGGCAGCACCGGGATAGGTATGTCCGAAAAAGTCGGTCCCTAACAATGGATTGACATGGTCAGTCGCTTTGTCGGACTGAGCTTGGGCAGAATATTGAATTCCTGCGGCCATCAAGAAAATAAGGAGGAATAAGCGAGAAAGAAAAGTTTTCATATGTTTAGTTTAGAAAGAAATTCAAAGTGCAAAGTCTGCAGATAAAAAATCAAAATGCAAGATTCATATATCAAAAGGCAAAGTGAAAATAAATATAAATTATTGGACATTTGAATTTTGACCACCAGCTGGCGGATGGCATTTTTATTACATTTTAAAGATAGTTATATTACGCTTTATTTGTCTTCTTTAAAATTTTAGTCTTCGCTGTAAAAATAGATTTTGCAATAATATTGGCCAACTCCTTTGATTCGCTGCGAATGAAAATTAAAGCACTATCTTGAGAATCTATTAATTTAGCGGCACTTATTAGACCTATCCAATAATGAGACTCGCGGAATTCCTTTAAACTAATCTGCATCTTATGAATAAAATCTGCAGAACTCTCACCCGCCCGTGCTTCTTCATAATTTGCTCCCGCCGATGTTCCAGATCGAAAAAGTTGACCATATATATGTCGACCAGCATATGTTTTACAAATCTGCTTTTCAAGATTAATTAAATTGACCGAAAACATCATAAAACGATCAGACATTGTATCCGAAAAACTGGTCATATATAATTACAGTTTAAGTCTCATTTGAATTTTGAATTTTGAACTTTGGACTTTTCGTCATAATATGTCTTAGGTTTATCTGCTTAATTATTAGTTGAAGTTAGTTATTTTTTAGATATTCAACCCTTTCAGGGCAGTAAAAAGTCCGAAGGACTGTAACATCAATAACCCCAGGTGCAAACCTGGGGCAGGAACCCCGAAGTGGGTTCAACTCTGACAAATCTAAAAATAGACACTCATCCAATACTCTCAAAACTCCGGCCGTCCAGGTCCATCATATGGTTTCGCTCCATGAGGGCCTGAGTTATCTTTAGGAACGGTCAGTAAAGCTGGATCAGTTGTTGAAGGGGATTGAATAAAGCCATGATAACGACCCATCCAATAGTCTCTTAGAAATCCCGTCGG
>CAIUAN010000038.1 GCA_903897145.1 uncultured Bacteroidia bacterium
ATAGCTCCTCTTTTTTTATTTGGTGGTTATCAACTACAAGATCATCCCTGCACCGACCACATTATTTGTCCCTTCATCGATAATAATTAAACTTCCAGTATCTCTATTCTTCTTATAGGGATCAAAAAATAATGGCTTAGTCGTTTTTATGGTTATTCTGGCAATTTGATTTAACCCAACGGTGAGGTCATCGTGAATCTCTTCGATTGTGTTGATGTTAACTTTATACTTCACCTCCGTAATAATTCCTCGCATCTCATTTGAATTGTGCTTAATCTGGTATTTACCTCTAACTACTAGAGGCTTCTCATTTAACCAGCAAACCATTAGATCGATCTCTTGAGATTGCTGTGGCTGATTTTTAGCATCTACAATCATAGATCCTCTGCTAACATCGATTTCATCTTTCAGACGAATGGTTACCGATTGAGGAGGAAAAGCATAATCAAGACTCTCACCAGCAAAGTCGATCGCCTCAATAGTCGTTTTTAAGCCGCCTGGGAGAGCGACCACTTCTTGTCCGACTCTAAAGACTCCGCTAGCCACACGACCAGCATAACCACGATAATCGTGATGTTGGTCAGTGATAGGGCGAATAACATATTGAACAGGAAAACGAGGATCATTAAGATTCCAATCCTGGCCAACAGGTAATGCTTCTAGTAAACCTAAAAATGTATCACCGGTATACCAAGGCATATTTTGTGAGGCATCCACTACATTATCGCCTAGCTTCGCACTTATGGGTAGAAAGTGAATATCCTGGGCATCTAAGCGGCTTGCAACGTCTTGAAAATCTAATTTTATCCGATTAAAAACATCTTCACTAAAATCGACTAGATCCATTTTATTAACACAGACCAAAATGTGAGGAATATTTAAGAGGGCTGCGATGTAAGCATGACGACGAGTCTGCTCGATCACACCATTTCGCGCATCGATAAGAATAACGGCTGCATTAGCTGTCGAGGCACCAGTAACCATATTCCGGGTATACTGAATATGTCCAGGAGTATCCGCAATAATAAATTTTCTTTTCGGAGTGGCGAAATAACGATAGGCCACATCAATAGTAATACCTTGTTCGCGTTCTGCTCTTAATCCATCAGTAAGCAAAGCTAAGTTAACCTCTTCTCCACCTCTACTGATACTTGCTTGTTCTAAAGCTTCCATCTGATCTTCAAAAATAGCTTTACTATCATATAAAAGTCGACCAATCAAGGTGCTTTTGCCATCATCAACACTTCCTGCAGTCGTAAACCGCAGCAATTCCATATCAAGATATCCGTGATCTTTTCCAGACATATTCTTCGTAATGTATAATTAAAAGTAACCTTCACGCTTGCGATCTTCCATCGCAGCTTCAGAGCGTTTATCATCGGAACGACTTCCACGTTCTGTAACACGGCTGGCGGCTACCTCTTGTATAATTTCTTCAAGTGAGTTGGCTTCAGAAAGTGTAACACCTGTGCAGGTGATGTCCCCAATTGTGCGACAACGAACTTTGCGAACTTCTAATTTTTCATTAGGCTTTAGCTGCATAAAAGAGGCGCTAGCCATCCATGCTCCATCCCGACAAAAAACTTCACGCTCATGGGTAAAATATAAACTAGGCATGGGGATATTTTCCAATAAAATATATTGCCAAACATCCATTTCAGTCCAATTGCTTATTGGAAATACCCTAAAATGTTCTCCAATCTCTTTTGCGCCACAGAATAGATTCCATAACTCGGGGCGCTGATTTTTAGGATCCCATTGACCAAATTCATCACGATGTGAGAAGAAACGCTCTTTAGCACGTGCCTTTTCCTCATCACGACGTCCGCCTCCCATGGCACAATCAAATTTCAACTCTTCGAGTGCATCTAGTAAGGTAACTGTTTGAAGGACATTACGACTTGCATTTAAACCTTTCTCCTCTACGGCTCGCCCTGAATCAATTGAATCTTGTACATATTTAACGATTAGACGAGTGCCTGTTTTCTCAGCTAAATCGTCTCTGTATTTTATCGTCTCTTCAAAGTTATGACCAGTATCAATATGCATCAAAGGAAACGGAACCTTTAGCGGATGAAACGCTTTCCAAGCTAAATGAAACATCACAATTGAGTCTTTTCCCCCTGAAAATAACATAACAGGTTTCTCAAACTGTGCGGCTACTTCACGAAGTACAAAAATTGATTCTGCTTCAAGCTCTCTTAAATGATTTATGCTATACTGCTCCATAGTTAATATTTACACTCTATCGACGAATAATTTCTAGTGATGAAAACGAGCACAAAAATAGTCAATCCCCCGATAAAAACACCCTCAGCAAACTAGAAATTATTTCAACTTTATGAATTCGAATATACATGAATGGATTAAATTTTCCCTTAACACAATACCCGTAATTATAAACGAATAATTTTCAACTCATTAAGGTCAGAAGAATTACAACTCAAAACCTCAAATACAATTACATAGTTCAAGTAAATAACAATCTAACCAATCGAACTATTCAAGAGCAATAAAAACCAAGTTGGCATTTAATTTTCGAAGAAAGTATTTGTAAATTTGAAGGTTCTAAAATTGATACTGAAAAGAATTGAAAAAGATTAATAGCATTAACAATCAATACATTGACATTAAGGGTGCCAAAGTTCACAACCTTAAAAACATAGACCTTCAGATCCCTAGAAATCAATTAGTTGTCATTACGGGGCTCTCTGGTTCGGGAAAATCATCTTTAGCTTTTGACACGCTTTATGCCGAGGGACAACGGAGGTATGTGGAGAGTTTGTCTTCTTATGCTCGCCAATTTCTAGGGCGCATGGATAAGCCAGATGTAGATTATATTAAAGGAATCCCGCCAGCCATTGCTATTGAACAAAAAGTCAATACTCGAAACCCACGATCGACGGTTGGAACATCAACCGAGATCTACGATTATCTTAAATTATTGTATGCAAGAGTTGGCAGAACCTATTCCCCAATAACGGGAAAAGAAGTTACAAGACATGAAGTTAGCGATGTCGTCAAGGCAATTTTCGCCTATCCAATCGGAACGAAAATTGTGCTTTTAGCGCCATTTAAAACGACCAAAGATCGAACACTTGAGCAGGAGGCTGATTTATTACAACAACAAGGGTTTTCGAGAGTTGAAATAAAAAATGAAATTATTCGCATTGCAGATCTCCACAAAGCTCTTCAGAGTGAGAAGAACTTAAAAGAGATGAATCTTGTCATCGACAGATTTGCAGTTTCTGATGACGAAGATCTCCAGAGTCGAGCTGCGGATTCAATACAAACGGCTTTTTACGAAGGAAAAGGAAGATGTTTAGTTCGTATCACGCTCGATTCAGAAGAGAAACTATTAGATTTTTCAAATAAATTTGAAGCAGATGGTATTACGTTTGAAGAACCAACCTTACATTCTTTTAGCTTTAACAACCCAATAGGAGCTTGTCCTACCTGCGAAGGCTATGGCAAAACGATAGGCATTGATGAAGACTTAGTCATACCAAATAAGTCATTATCCATATTTGCGGAGGCCATTGTCTGTTGGAAAGGTGAAAAAATGGGTGAATGGAAAGATCAATTTATTCTAAACTCTGAAAAATTTAATTTTCCGATCCACACGCCTTACTATGATCTTACAAATGATCAAAAAAAGGTTCTTTGGACTGGAAACAAGCACTTTGAAGGATTAAATCAGTTTTTTAAATTTATAGAAGAGCAATCTTATAAGATTCAATATCGAGTGATGCTTTCGCGGTATCGGGGTAAAACAATCTGTCCGGAGTGCGAAGGAACAAGGCTTAAAAAAGAGGCTTCGTACATTCGAATAGGAGGCAAAGCAATCTCAGAGCTAGTTGTTCAACCGGTGGATCAATTAAGTTCATTCTTCAAGAGCTTGAATCTATCAGACCACGATAGAATAGTTTCTGACCGATTATTAATTGAGATAAACAATCGGATCGAATTTCTATGCGATGTAGGATTAGGATATCTTACCCTTAATCGTCTTTCAGCTTCTTTATCGGGTGGCGAGTCGCAACGAATAAATTTAGCAACCTCATTAGGAAGCAGTTTAGTTGGCTCGATGTACATTCTTGATGAGCCATCTATTGGCTTACATTCAAGAGATACCTCAAGACTAATTAAGGTTTTGCACAAGCTAAAAGACTTAGGCAACACCGTAATTATTGTCGAACACGACGAAGAGATTATCCGTGAAGCAGATATGATTATCGACATTGGTCCATTAGCGGGCAGAGAGGGGGGTACGGTTGTATTCCAAGGTTCTCATCACGAATTAGCATCAAACAAAACCAGCTTAACGGCTAAATATCTGAATGGGACAGAAAAAATAGCCTTACCTCTAAACCGTCGAAAATGGAACAATTACTTAGAAATTACGGGGGCAAGAGAGAATAATTTAAAAGGTATTGATGTCAAGTTTCCCCTGAACACCTTAACGGTTGTGACTGGTGTAAGTGGTTCAGGCAAATCTTCATTGGTTAAAAAAATTCTTTACCCAGCTTTAAATAAACATCTAGGCGAATATGGAGAGAAGACCGGCGATCATACTAGGCTTCAAGGTGATTTAGCTTTAGTGACTGCAGTTGAATTTGTAGATCAGAATCCGATTGGTAAATCATCGCGATCAAATCCGGTGACTTATCTGAAGACCTACGATGATATTCGAAAATTATATGCCGAACAGCAAGCTTCGAAAATCAATGGATTTACGGCCTCACATTTCTCTTTCAATATTGATGGTGGTCGATGTGACGAATGTCAAGGAGAGGGTGAGATCAAGGTTGAAATGCAGTTTATGGCTGACATCCATTTAACGTGTGAAAGCTGCAATGGGAAAAGGTTTAAAGCAGATGTCTTAGATGTAAAATTCAAAGAGAAAAGCATCTTCGACTTGCTAGAGATGACCGTTGATGAGGCAATTGTATTTTTCTCCATGGCAGACAAAAACGATGGACAAAGAATCGCAAAGAAATTAATGCCCTTAGCGGATGTTGGACTTGGCTATGTCAAATTAGGACAATCCTCCAGTACCCTTTCTGGTGGAGAAAGTCAGCGAATTAAACTTGCCTCCTTTCTAGCAAAGGAACGAGATACCCCTACCCTATTTATCTTTGACGAACCAACTACCGGGTTGCATTTTCATGATATCCGCAAGCTACTTGATGCGATCCAAGCACTGATCTCTCGAGGGCATACAATTTTAATCATTGAGCACAATACAGAGGTTATAAAAGTTGCCGACTGGGTCATTGATTTAGGTCCAGAAGGGGGCGAAAAAGGTGGCTATAAAGTTTTTGAAGGAACTCCTGAAGATTTAATTCTTTGTCAAGAATCGTATACTGGTCAATATTTAAAAGACAAGTTAAGTTAACAAGTTAAGAAAGAGATTAGATGCTAAAAGCAACGTTTTTGATTATGGCCTGTGCTATCCTTTTATCAGCAAAGGTCTTTGCACTTGAAGTTGGAGTAATAGACAGTTTGTGCTCTGCCAGTCAGAAATCAAAGGTATTCAATGTTCTTTGCTATGGGGCTGTGGGAGATGACCGCACGGACAACACTGAAGCTTTTTCTGCATGTTTAAATGCTCTCATAATTGCTGGAGGTGGGAAGATGGTTCTGCCAGACGGTATTTATCGAGGTCGTATTGCTATCCCTGCTATTTCCAAGCCCCTTAAAAGCTGGATAACAATCGAAATTGCGGGCCAAAGTGAGCCAACACCTGTTTTTGGAACAATTGGATCGTTTCCGTTGCAAAACAATGGAACTATTATCAAAAGTATAGAAAAATCAGGCACTGCGGTCATATCAGTTAGTCCGTCGTCGAACTCTCTTTATGGTGAATTTTCTGCTGTCTATGTTGTACTACGCAATCTAGATGTGCGGACTTACGATGACCCAGCCATTGGAGGTGTCGACCTTAAAAACGCCTTGCAATGTAGGCTTGAGAATATTTTTATCAATACAGGCGTTTACAACGTTCAGGCTTCCCAGCCAAACCATGTTACCTGCGGACTCATAACACCTGCATGCAACAATGCTGCATTAACCATCCTTCGCAACGTTGTGGTAACAGGCTATCATACTGGCATCTTAGTCAATGAGCATACCGATGAAGACAACATCGTGGTAGGCTCTAATATAAACGGGTTAGAATTTGCTTTTGCACATCATGCCTCACGCTTTGGCCGAGTGGAAGCATGCCGTAATACTCATCACATCACCGTCTCTGGCAAGCATGGATTTTCAATCCAACAGTTGGATACTGAGCAGCCTGGTCCAGGGCAAACAGATTCGCAAAATGTGTGGCAGACTCTTGTCAGTAATATAAACGACCCAAAAAATTTAGCTATTGCCGACATTAACTACTGGGTTGTCGAGGGCAATGTGGGGGCCATAGAGAAGTTCACCCGAATTGGTGGTGCCTCGATTGAAGCCCGCAGAATTGGTTCAACGAAATCTAAAAAAAAAGAATAACAAACCTGAAAAGTTGAACTATCGAGCCTATTTATTCTTCCGATTAAGCCACCAATAAACCGGCAAACCTGAGAAGATTAGTGTAAGTCCCATAATCGCTTCACGAGGTCTAGTAAAGACTGTATTAAATACTAAAACGATACAAAAAAGGATAAATATGGCTGGAACGATTGGATATCCCCAAACTTTATAAGGACGTGGTGCGTCAGGCATTTTCTTGCGAAGAACAAATACTGCCAAAGAAGTGGCGCCATAGAAGATAAATACTGCAAAAATGATCATATCGGTAAGTTGATCGAACGTGCCAGAAAGCACCAGTACAGATGCCCAAATACCCTGTGCGATCAGCGAATGAGATGGGGCATTAGCCTTATTTAATTTACCAGCACCACTAAAAAAGAGTTTTTCTTGAGCCATCGCATAGTAAGGTCTAGCACTTGCTAAAATCGTCGCATTGGTGCAGCCGAGGGTTGTTATAAGAATAAGAAATGAAATAAATAGAGCTCCATTCTGACCCCAAAACATTCGCACCGCCTCAATAGCTGCAATCTGATCTCCAGACTGATAAATCTGTTCTAGCTGAGGTATCGACAATAACGAAAGGTAGGTCACGTTTACCAAAAGATAAGCAGCAATTACGATAAAAACGCCGGCCACAATTCCTTTGGGTATATTCTGCTTGGCATCCTTTACTTCTCCCCCAATAAATCCAACCGAAGCCCATCCTTGGTAAGCCCAGAATGAAGCCAACATAGCCGTAAAAAAAGTTGAGATGGTCACTGGAGCGTCTGAGTTCGTTCCAAAATTAAAGCTTTGAATTGGATGAGATTGAGAACTAGTAAAGCCAAATGCTACAATCAAAAATAATCCGCCAAAAACTAACCATAAAATAAGTTTACTAACACTTGCGCCAGCCTTTATTCCCTTAATATTAACCAATGTAAGAACTAGGATCAATATAATTGCAGTAAGCTTCACTGTGAAACCTTCAAAAGGGAAGAAAACTCCACCAATTGAGAAGGTACTTAAAGCTGGAAATAAGATCGGCAGGTTTAATAAAGTATTAAAAGATTGTGCAAAAACATATGCCAATGAAGAGATTGCCGCTGTTTGAATGACCGCAAATAAAGACCAACCATAGATAAATGCAAAAAAACGATTGTAAACCTTCTTATAATAGGCAAAATCACCTCCAGTATCCGCTAACATACCCGCCACTTCAGCATTACTAAGGGCTCCAAATAGCGTTATCAAACCTCCAACAATCCAGGCAATTAAAACCCAGCCAGCCGAATGAAGTTCAGCAGCCATTGGGGCAATCTTTTTATAAACACCTGAGCCAATAATATTGCCAACCACTACGACAATAACATAACCTAGACCTAGTGAGCGTTCAAATTTTCGAGTTGTATCCATAAGCAAAAATGAGTTCTGAAATTTCTAAAACCAACCTTAACCTAATCGTATTTAAAAACAGTTTTAATCCTTCTTTAAAGCAAATTGGTCAGTTTCTAAGGTCTAAGACAAATATAGTTTTTATATTGACAAAGTACTTCAACATAAATTTTGTATATAACTAGGTTTTAGGATCCATATAACACGTTCAAAACCCAATAGACATTGGTAGTCTAAGGAATAAATTTATCTTTGTAATTATACCATCTTAGAAAAAGTATGGGAAAGCTACTTAACTAAATATTACACAGACTTTGACTTGTCTAAATCATTTAATTACACTATTTTACAACAATGGACAGTGATCTAAAAACAAAAGAGATTTTAAACAACCTGAAATCACTAGATTCTGAATTTTTAATTGAAACAATAGAACAAATTAGAGAATCTGGAAATCGACAAATCATGGAGGGGCTTGTTGACCTTTTGCATACAACGATTGATCTAGAAGTAAGAAGTAGCATACTTGCACTTTTATCAGAGCTTAAACATCAAGAGAGTGCCTTGTTACTAATCGAGGCGATAAAAAATGAAAAATATTTAAATGTGCGTAAAGATTTAATTTGCTGCTGTTGGCAAAATGGTCTCAACTACATCGATCAGGTATCTTTATTTGTTGACCTAACAATAACAGAATCTTTTCAAACAGCTTTTGAAGCATTTACTGTTATTGAGCATATGTATGGCAAGTCAGATGATTTAGTTATCCTTCAAGAATGCAAAAAAATTGAAGCGGCTTATCAAAATGCAACGAAAGAAAAAGCATATTTATACAATGAACTTCTTACGATTTTAAAGGACATACCAGAAAAATCACAATTTAGAAATGACTAACTAGCAAATAAAAAATCCACGATGAGGCTTTTTTCATGGCATAAACAGTTAAAGAATAACTTTAAGAAAGGCAAGACAGGAATATTCTTGTTTTCTTTCTTGATTATGCTTTTATCAGCCACTCAAGTAAAAGCTCAAGATCCTGAATTTTCACAGTTTTATGCCAATCCGATCTATCTAAATCCTGCGTTTACTGGAACTAGTGCCTTGCCAAGAGCGATCATGAACTATCGGAATCAATGGCCTAAGCAAGGGAATACCTATGCAACTTACAACCTATCAGTCGATAAATTCGTAAACAGCACCACTGGTGGTATTGGATTTAAATTGATGTATGACAGACAGCTGAATGGCGTTATAAATACTATCAATGGATCATTTATATATGCTGAACATTTTAATGTCAGTGACCGATTCTTTTTCTCAATGGCTCTTGAAACAGGTTTTATCTACAAGCAATTCAATGTTAGCGGATTAATTTTCCCAGGAATGATCGACCAAGGTAATGGGGTTATCTCTGGCACATATCCAATACCTCTTGAAGAAGGTCATAAATTAATTCCTGATTTTTCATTTGGATCTGTTGCCCAATTTGACGAAGGATATTTTGGATTTGCGCTACACCATCTAACTCAGCCAGATCTTGCCATATACAATGGTGATCAGTCTGGAAAACTCCCATTAAAACTTACATTACATGCGGGAGCTAAAAGTCATGATTATCACAATGATCTTTTTTCTAAAGAGTTTACCATCTCACCTAACCTTGTTTATCAACAACAAGGGGCTTTCAAGCAAATAAATGGAGGTGTATATTTAAAGGAAGACTGGCTCACACTTGGCTTATGGTATCGAAACAATCTCTCAGCAAGACCAAATTCATTGATTGCGATGTTCGGTTATCAATCTGATAAATTTCAATTTGGGTATAGTTTTGATTTCTCTTTATCGAATACCGCAGCCTATAGTTACGGCTCGCATGAGATATCGATGACTTTTTTCTTCGGAGAATTCCACCGAAGATTGTTCAGCAATACCATGGTTATCCCTCAAATGTAGTTGGGGTTCTGATAATTAACCTGTCTTAGTAGACTAAAGTCACCGTGCCAGTTTGGTGATGACTGCGACCAAGGAAATCATTAAAATCAAGTAGCCAGACATAAACGCCTGAAGGAGCAAAATTTCCATTCTTACTCTTCCCATCCCAACCTTTGATTTCATTATGAGACTCAAAAACCAAATCATCCCAGCGGCTGAGCACTGTAAAATGGTAATTTGTTGGATCAATGCCTTCTGCATAAATTGTAAAAGTTCGATTGATAGGGTCAGTCGCGTTCGGGGAGAAACCGGTAGGCGGATAAATATGGTCAAATGCAACTAGCAGTTGATGTGATGTGGTATCTATGCAACCAAAATCATTTGCCACTGTTTCTTTAACAACATAATGACCAATCTTAGAATAAGTATGAATTGGATCTTTAACTACCTCTGTTGATGGTTCCCCAAAGTCCCATAAATAGCTGGACGCACCAATGCTTACATCGGTAAATGCCACTATTGGCTTATCATAATAAACGACAGGATGATCTAACGTAAATTTAGCAACGGGTTTTGGATAAGCCCATACTAGCTTATTCCGCTGGATAGTATCAGTACAACCGGTTAGTGCAGAAACTGCAGTGACTAGAATATCATATTTATTATTCGGCAGCTCATATATGTGTGAAACATCATCACCAGTGGCTTTAGCTCCGTCACCAAAATTCCAACTATAGCTAAGTTTATCGACTGGATCATTAACAGACCCCTTAAAGGAGGATTCTAAAGGTGTGCAACCAAAATTAGACAAGGTTAAAAGTGAGAAATCTGGAACACGTTTTAAAAGTAATGAAGAAGTATCACTCTGACATCCATACTTAGAAACCACATTTAATTTAATCTTCGTCTGAGGTTTATTCTTTAAGTCAAAAATCAATGGACCTTGCGAGAAATTTGGATTTTGAACGATTTCATTAGGATCCAAGGCCGATAAATTCCAGTAGTATTTTGCTAGTTTATCACCTGTCCCTAGGTATGAGACCGTATTAATTCCAGCATCTAAACATGCTTTAGCGAGTGGTGTAAAGCCTGCTGTTGGGATAGGTGCAACATAAACCATACTATCGATCTTCACTTGATTTGAACATCCTTTAGTTGTAGTAACTTTTAAACTTACAGGATAAGATCCAGCATGCTGATAGGTATGCAATGGATTAGCATTTATGCCTCCTAAGGTTTGGCCATCGCCAAAATTCCAATCGTAAGTTACTGTTTCTGTATTGGTTGCATTAAATTCAGCTGCAAAAGGTTCGCAGCCCAAACTATCCAAAACAGAAACTTGTAAGTTAGGAATCACCTTGATATCATGAAGTGTAGTATCCACCGAACATCCAAGATCAGTAAGTTTAAGTTTTAAATCACGTGTTGATTTATTTATCCCCAGAGGAATAAGGTATGAAGATATGTCTTTACCCTGCACAATGGTATCGCCTCCAAACACCCACACATAATTAGATCCTAAATCAGCATTTCCTTTGTATTTGACATCTAAATTATAGTTGTAACATGTTGTCGAATCAATTGAAAAACTAATAGTTGGACTCTTATGGAATCCTAGTTTTATAGTTGTATCAACAAAACAGGAATATTGGTCTATAACTTTAACCTTCATGTCATAAGATCCAAAACTTGGAACTGTCACATTCAAATTATTAAATATGAAATTATCACTTAAACGTCGCACCGAAAAATCACCTTTGTCAGCAGTTACATCGAGCATGGTATTGTATTTACCACAAATTAAGGTGTCAAGTTTTGAGAAATTAAAGACCGGTTTATTCGTATAAAAGACCTTAATGGAATCGCTTGTTTTGCAACCATATTTATTGATTCCAAGAACCGAATATTTTCCCGCTACAGATGCTGAAGTAGTCGATTTATTTCCTGTTCCGATGGGCGTATTCCAAGCGTAGGTTGAAAATTGATCGGCTTTCCCCGCGTCGAGGGTTAAAGTTGCAGGATTGCAGATAGTTGTATCGTTACCAAGATCCAGTATTGGCTTGCTGACCTGTATTTGCACACTATCCTTCAGATGACAACCATCAGCACTCGCTACTTGAATACCATACCAACCAGCATTGGAAGCTTGAATAGTTGAAGTGGTATCCCCTGTACTCCAGAGATATTTGCTAAAGGCATTGCCGGCATTAAGAGATAATGGACTTGCACCATCGCATCGGATAAGGGTTTTAGTAGCATCGGTACCTAATGTACCTCCTAGATCAAGGACAACATCAAGATTATAGCCAACACCATAGCCATAAGCCTCTACCCCACCAAAGCCATAAACATAAGCAATAAATCCTTTTCCTGATACCCTTGATTCAATGAAGTGATTACCTTTTAATAGGCTTACTTGAGCATAAGAATAGCCAGATCCTCCAAGAGAAGTGAAGCTGACTACTGAATTATCAAGTAAAATATCACCTATAGCATCATCTTTTACGATTACATTAATAAAAAACTTACTGTTAATATTAGGTGAGTCATAAGCTACAAAAGCCACCTTCTCTCTAGTCTGATTTACGGCACTAACAATGACCATGAAAGGATCCCCATCGCCTCCAGTCCAAGTCTTATCGACACTATTCGAATTACTAAACTGTGCAAGTAGGATTGGCTTATCACTTTTAATTAGTGATGGCTCAGTGTACAGCAAACTAAATTCATAAAATTGTCCTTTATTTAAAAATACAGGAGTCTTGGATCCAATCTGGACAATTGTATTGTCTTCTGAAGCTAATACCCGATAGGTATCTTCGTGCCTAGTTTTTAAAGGAACCGCAACAAAGGTCCTACCCCAAGCCTGTATTGGAGGCATCTGTTCATAAAGATGATCCCACGCTGAAACACTGGCATCACCTGGCACCGTAGTCGAATATGAACCTCCATAAACCGCTACTGGCTTATCCGAGGTAATATAACTTCCAGTTAAATCACCCTGTCCAACCACTGCAACATTATACGATTGCACCTGGTATAATTCACCTTTGTTTAAGGTTATTGAAAAAGGAGTTTTCGCAGGCTTATTCTGATCCGTGTTTACAGAAGGGGTAATATTAACAACTGTATTGTCTTCTGAAGCTACGACCAAAAATTCACTATTCTTACCATTTGGGACAGTAATATGTGGCGTATAACACATTGCATAATACTCTCTTCCTAAAGAATTCGTGGGGAAAATAAGTGCCACCTCAGAAGAGTTAGGACTCCAATTTAGGGCATATAAGTTGAGTGGGTTATCTGAAACTAAATGAATCCCTTTCGCTTGAACAGTCTCAGATCCAGTAGCTTCTACAAGATTCCAATCAATTTGAAACTTAAAAGGAACATTGGGAGTCACTGTTCCATTAAACGAAGTAACCGCTGACTTACCGATGTATATCTTATAGGAACAAGTATAACTAGAGGTAAGTGTGATCTCGGTATAATGGCCGGCCTGGTAGTTTCTACCCTCCATAAATCCAAACCAAAAATCTGTTCCTTCAGTCGATTTACGACATGAACTATCCTGCCCAAATGCAGCTAGTGCATTTAAAGCCACTGCAAAACAGAAGAAAGTGGCAATCCTTTTCACAATCAGTTATGCTAAATAGGTTTAAAGCAAGACAATATTAAGCATTTAATATATTAGAACAACAGTGCCAGTCTGCTGATGTCGATGTCCTAAGAAATCAGTAAAAAATAGGACCCACACATAGGCTCCAGAAGGGGCAAAAGAACCATTTTTAATTCGGCCATCCCAACCCTTGATTTCATCTCTCGACTCAAAAACTAAATCATCCCAGCGGCTTTGAATAGTCAAATGATAGCCAGAAGGCATAATACCTTCTGAGTTCAGTGCAAAAATTCGATCCACAGGATTTTTGGCATTCGGAGAGAATCCGGTAGGTGGAAATATCCGATCGAATGCAATAAGAACATCATGGGAAATGGTATCCGTACAAAGATCTGTATTAACAGCTTCAAGGATAATCTTTTGATGACCCATCTTTACAAAATGATAAGTTGGATCTTGAATAGAAGAAGTTGATCCATCTGCAAAATCCCAAAGCCAACCAGAAGCTCCTATACTCGTATCTGTAAATTTCACATCAGGCTTATCATTATATACCACAGGATGATCCATTGTAAAGGCAGCTTTGGGCTTGGGATAAGTTCTCAAGAAATTAATCCCAGAAAACGTATTTGAACAGCCTGTAACGGATGACTTTCCAATCACTGAGAGTGAGTATTTCATATCAGGTACAAGGTAGGTCGAAAAGACATTTGGCCCAGTACTGGTTAATGAATTACCAAAATCCCATGTAAAATCAACTCGATCATGCGGATCACTAATCTGCCCATTGAAATTAGGTGAAAATGGAATACATCCAACAACTTGATCAGAAACAATTGTAAAATCGGGCTTTCGTTTCAAAACAATTGATTTTGATAGGCTTTGACAACCAAATTTTGATAAAACCTTTAAACCCACTGAAACTGTAGGATGAACCTTTAGATCAAAATCTAACGGACCTTGGGTTAAAAGAGGATCTTTCACAATCTCAATTGGACTGAGACCTGATAAATCCCACTGATATTTATCGGAAGAATTGCCAATAACTCCAGCATAGGATAGGGAGTTTAATCCAGGATTAAGACACAGATCAGGAGATAAGGAGAACGCGACATCGGGGATCGGAGCCACATGAACCATTCTATTAACTTTAATCTCATTGGTGCATCCAGTGCCAGATGCGACAACTGTTGTAACCTTTAATTTAACATCATAATATCCAGCCACTGGATAATTATGAAATGGATTATTTCCTAACGTTTGAACTGGTGATCCATCACCAAAATCCCAGTTATAGGTCACGA
The DNA here is from genome assembly GCA_903897145.1 of uncultured Bacteroidia bacterium. Classification (GTDB taxonomy): domain Bacteria; phylum Bacteroidota; class Bacteroidia; order Bacteroidales; family Prolixibacteraceae; genus JAAFHB01. Next base: position 14,752 of record CAIUAN010000038.1, read on the forward strand.
TCTCCGTATTTTTAGCTAAAAACTGAGTATTAAAGGGTTCACAACCTAATGAATCGGTCACAGTTAAATCGAGATTAGGAATAACCTTAATATCTTTCTGGACAAAACTGTTCGAGCAGCCATCTTGAGTGACAGTTAAGCTTAAGTCTCGTTGAGATTTGTTAATACCCAATGGAACGATCAACGCATTTAATCCAATAGCATTAGCGACAACTGCACCGCCAAATTCCCATTTAAAATTAGCTTGATTGACAGTGGCATCTCCAACGTAACTAACATTTAGATTATACCCAGAACAAGTCTGATCATCTATGGTAAGGTTCACGGCTGGCGTCTTATAAAAGGAGAGATCAAAGCTAGTGGTGCTTGGACAATACGCATGATTGGCCTTGTAAACTACCGGGTAAACGCCAAAATCAGACGAAGAAGCAGTCAACCCATTAAATGTCATTTTAGTGCTTGTGCTCGATAAGGTGAAAGTAGGTGCATTCGTTGATATAGCTAATAAATTTGATTTGGCTGATCCGCAACTAAGGGTCGTTAATTTAGACAAATCAATGGTGGGATAATCGTATATTGTGACCTTAGATGATGAAATATTCTTGCAGCCAAATTCACTTTTTAATTGAACAGAATAGGTTCCTGAACTATTTACAGTTATAGTTCTTGAGGTAGCTCCATTGCTCCAAGCATAACTAGCAGTAAGTCCTGGATCTAAAGAAATGGATGCCCCTTTGCAGATATTCTCTTCTGCTTTAAGTAAAGATATAGGTTTTAGATTAACTGGAACATTAAAAGTTGCAGATCCATTACATACCCCACGAGTAGCCTGAACGAAATAACTCGTTGTAATATTTGGCTTTGCGTAAGGATTCGCAATTCGACTATTCGAGAGTGATCCCGCGAGATTCCAACTATAGCTTGCGGTTGGATCTGGCCGATTTAACTGCACACTGTCACCTTCACATATAGGGGTGATAGCATCTGTTTTAAAATAAATTGTATTTACTACAAGTTCTACAGTTGCTGATAAATCTAAGACTGGATCATCTGAATATCCACCAAATTCTATTAAATAGCCAGCATTGCCATTCGAATTATCGGCTAAATCATTCCATTTTTGGGCAGGGAAAAGAATTTGAGCATAGTTCTCACCATTTAGGTTATTTGGCTCTGGAGTACTCCCATCCCAATTTGAATAAGCCCCATTAACAGGACCATAAAGCATTGGATTGGATCGCGCTTGAGATCCTGTTCCACGCCAAAAGAGTGTTCCCCCATTTATTAAACCTTCTGGACCCGTAACCCAGCACCAATCTCCTTCGACAGCAGCATCGGAGGCGCCAATCCAGCCAACACCTTTAGTTTTACTCTGTATAAAATCATTCTCTACCTGACTAGTAATGGTGGCCAAGTAACCTCTTAAACCATAATACACCGTTTCTTCAGCCTCCCTTTTTGCGGCTGACCAATTTATTCCTGGTGCATGGGGAACGAATCTATAAAAATGACCAGTTGCCGGCAGATAATCCACATCATTTAGAGAAATTGTAATCTTTCGAGTTCCCAAGGTGGGGGTTGTCTTCAGATTTTTATACCGAACCAATTTTAAGGCATCGACATAATCTTGCACCGAGGAACCACCAGTAAGAACAAGGGTTCCAGGAGTTGACATAGAAGCACTAAGAGGACCAGCGTAGGTTAAGACATCCTCGCCCGAGATGAAACCTTGTGTAAAAGAAACTTTCATCCCTGAAAGACTCGGTGTTCCTTCAATAGATAAGCTTGGAGCCACCAACACTGAGTCAGAACAATACTGCACGGGAGCTGAAGCATTTAGCTTAATCGTAAACGTATCTGCTTTGCTCAGATGAAAAGCAAAGAAGACAGAAAGAAAAGCTAAAAAGATTTTAATTTTCAACTAGGTTTAGTATTTCAGGAGTGGTTAGCCTCCTTATGTAAGATTATTGCGATCACCAAATATGGCACTTCCTATGCGAACGAAGGTACTTCCATTTTGGATGGCTAAGTTATAGTCGTGCGACATCCCCATAGAAATTTCCGAAAAATCAGTTCTTTCAGAAAAATGGGTCGTTTTTAATTTCTCAAACAACCGATGAAGATCTGAAAATTCACGATTTATAACTTGATCATTATCCGTAAATGTGGCCATCCCCATCACACCAGAAAAACGGATATGATCAAGCTGTGCCGCATCCTTTGGCTCAAAAAGTTGACTAAATTCAGATGGTGAAAATCCAAACTTAGTCTCCTCTTCAGCGATATGAAACTGGAGCAAGCAGGGGATTTTTCTATCCAAACGCCTACCCTCTTCCTGAATCACATTCAATAATTTAACGCTGTCCACTGCGTGGATCATTGCTATAAATGGGGCAATATATTTCACCTTATTTGATTGCAAATGGCCAATAAAATGCCATTCAATATCTTTTGGTAAAGTCTCCCACTTTTGAACCAATTCTTGCACCTTATTTTCGCCAAATATTCGCTGACCAGCATGATAGGCTTCCATGATCTCCTCGTTACTCTTTGTTTTAGAAACAGCAACAAGTTTGACACCAGGAGGTAATGACTGAATATACTTTGTAATATTATGAGTAATAGACATTGTACTTATTTAAGATTCAAATGTATAAAAAAGCCGACAAATAAAGGCATCATAGACAAATAACATTTTTAAAAGGTGATGCGACAATCCTTTTTTTTATCTTTATGCCGAAGTAAACTTGGTTGTTATTTTAAAAAACGAATGAAAAAATTCCTAGCTACAATTATTCTCACTTGTTGTTCTGTCTACATTTTTGCCCAAAAGAATGATTTTAAAACCGAGCTTTATATCGGTCTTTCTGGAGGAGAAACCTTTACCAAGGTTAGGTTTTACCCCAACATTGTGGAATCTTATTTGCAAGGAAATTCCCAAGGAATTGTGTTCAGATTAATTTCCGAACCTCATATTGGATTTCAAGCCGAGGTGAACATGACACAAAAAGGGTGGAAAGAAGATTCAGTTGGATACTCTCGGCGATTGAATTATATAACTATTCCTATCATGACCCATGTCAATCTAGGAAAAAAAGCGGTCCGATTCACTTTAAATCTGGGACCTGAGATCGGGTTTAATTTATCTGAAAAAGAAACTTTCAGTGATCCAGCCACCACTCAACTTGGAGGATTTGGAAATCGAGAATTCTTTGGACAACCGGTTGATTCCAAAATTGACTTGCTTTTTACTGTTGGCATAGGGATGGAGTATCATTTAAAAAACGGGAGTGCCTTTGCTCTTGAGGGTCGAGGATTTTACAGTCTACCAAACCTATTCGATCACAAAAAATACAGCTACTCCATTTCGCAAAGCAATGGCATTCAGGTTAAGCTGGCCTATTTATTTCAGTTAAAAAAGAAAAAAATTAAGAATTAACTAAGTTAATTAAGTCTCCGACGAAAAAATCAAGCACATAAAAAAAGCGACTGAAAAGTCGCTTTTTTTATGTGCTAATCTAATTCATGAACCACCAAACCAGATCTAAGCTTAGGCTCAAACCAAGTTGTTTTGGGTGGCATAATATTTCCAGAATCAGCAATATCTATCAGTTGTTTCATCGACACAGGATAAAGAGCAAAGGCGACTTTCATATCACCCGAATCCACTCTGATTTTCAATTCTCCTAAACCACGAATACCTCCAACAAAATCAACACGTTTATCCGTTCTCAAATCTTTTATTCCAAGAATTTGATCAAGAATAAGGTTAGAAAGAATAGTCACATCTAACACTCCAATAGGATCATTGTCGTTGTAACGACCAGCTTTGGTAATTAATTCATACCACTCCCCTTCCACATACATACTAAAAGTATGAAGTGCTTCAGGCTTATAAATTGTAGAGCCAATTTTTTGAACATCAAAATCAGCCCCAATTTTTTCTACTAATTGAGCAACAGTCAGACCATTTAGATCCTTAACCGTCCGATTGTAATCAATAATTTTCAATTGATTATCAGGAAAATGAACGGCAAGAAAGAAATTATACTCTTCATCACCGGTATGATTTGGGTTTTGAGCTCTTTTTTCTTTCCCAACCAAGGCAGCTGCAGCAGTACGATGATGACCATCAGCCACGTATGTTGCCGGTATTGCTGCAAAAAGTTTAACAATCTTATCAATGGTTGCGGTATCGTCTACTAACCAAAAATGATGACCAAATCCATCCTCAGCAACATAATCATAGACCGGTTTTTGATCTGCAACGATAGCACCCACAATCGCGTCTAATTCTTTGACTGCCGGATAAGCAAAAAATACCGGTTCCATGTTTGCATTGGTAATACGCACATGCTTCATCCGATCTTCTTCTTTATCATTGCGTGTTAACTCATGTTTGCGAATAACGCCATTGAGATAATCATCAACAGAGGCACACCCAACAATACCATATTGCGTGCGACCATCCATGGTTTGCGCATAGATATACAAGGAGTCTTTAGCATCTTTTACCAGCCAACCTTTTTCTCTCCAACTATTTAAATTTTCTGAAGCTTTGAGATATACTGGTTCGATATGCTCATCTGTACCAGATGGAAAATCGATCTCTGGCTTAATAATATGCAATAAAGTATATGGATTGCCTGAAGCCTCAACACGAGCCTCTTCAGAATTTAGCACATCGTATGGACGTGAAGCAACCTTAGATGCCAGATCAGCTGGTGGTCTAAGTCCTTTAAATGGTTTTAAAATAGCCATAAATTAATTTTGTGTTTCAAATTCTTTCATTGCATCAACCAATACAGCAACACTTTCAATAGGCATTGCATTATAGATAGATGCTCTAAATCCGCCAACGCTTCGATGACCTTCAAGTCCAAGAATATTTAACTCTTTCGCTCGGGCCAAGAAAGTCTTCTCAAGCTCTTCGTAACCAGGAGCCATAACAAAGGTGACATTCATTAAAGAACGATCGGCTGGATCTGGAACTGGGCAAATAAACATCTTGTTGCGATCAATTTCATCATACAACAACTTAGCCTTCGCAATATTTTTAGCTTCCATCGCTTTAATACCGCCATTTTCTTTAAGCCATATTAGTGTTTGAAGTGCAGAAAATACGGGAAGAACAGGAGGAGTATTAAACATTGATTCTCCTTCAATATGAGTCAAATAATTGATCATTGTTGGGATTGGGCGATCCATCTTGCCGAGTGCCTCTTTACGAACAATAACAAGGGTTACGCCGGCAGGTGCAAGATTTTTCTGAGCACCAGCATAAATAAGGTCGTATTTTGAAATATCTATTGGGCGACTAAAAATATCAGAAGACATATCGGCCACTAAAGGTACTGGAGAATCGATATCCTTATAGATCTGAGTACCATAAATGGTATTGTTTGAAGTGATATGCAAGTAATCAAGATCAGAAGGGATTGTTACATTCTTCGGAATATAGTTGTAATTTTTATCTTTTGAAGAAGCGACTTCAACGACTTCACCAAATAGCTTAGCCTCTTTTAACGCCTTTGCAGCCCAGACTCCCGTGTTATAATAACCAGCTTTAGTCTTAAGAAGATTAAATGGAACCATATAGAACTGTGAACTAGCTCCACCTTGAACAAAGAGCACTTCATATCCTTCAGGGACTTCAAGTAACTCCTTAACTAATGCGATAGCTTGATCCATAACCGCAATAAACTCTTTGCTACGATGAGAAACTTCTAATACAGAAAGAGAAGTTCCTGCGAAATTTAGGATTGCCTCTGCCGTTTTCTGAATAGTAAACTCAGGAAGAATTGACGGGCCTGCGTAAAAATTGTGCTTTTTCATTTGAAAAAATTTAAAAAAATATGAATTAGATGCAGCTCAAGATAATCTAGTGTTACGAATTGAAGCAAGATCAAAAAGATGCGCTATTTAAAATACAAATTTAACACATTTGGACAAAAGTAAATTCAAATCTAGAGGAAAAACCACCTAAGTTATGAACTAATTTACATTAAGTTTAACCTTTGATAAATGGCATCTTGACCACCTTTGCTTTAACGAGTTTACTGCGAATAAGAATATAGATCTCGGTATCAAGTGCACTATGCTTCACATCGATATAGCCCATGCCAATACCTTGATCTAAAACTGGTGACTGCGTGCCAGAGGTGACGAAACCAATGACATTACTTTGGGCATCAACAATCTCATAACCATGTCGTGGAATCCCCCGATCAATCATTACAAAACCCTTCAGAGATTGAGTAACTCCCTCGTTTTTATGTTTCAATAAGAGCTCTTTATCTATTAAGTTTTTAGATGGCATAAATTTAGTTATCCAACCAAGGCCAGCAGAAATTGGAGAAGTGGTGTCATCAATATCATTTCCATACAAACAATAGCCCATTTCTAAACGCAAGGTATCACGAGCCCCTAAGCCAATTGGTTTAATCCCCTCAGATTGACCAGCTTCAAAAATAGCTTCCCATATAGGCTCCGCAAACTCATTTTCAAAATAAAGCTCAAAACCTCCTGCACCAGTATAACCAGTGGCAGAGATTATAACTCCATCAATACCGGCTAAGCGTCCAACTTTAAATCGATAATAGCCAATAGAAGATAAATCTACTTCGGTTAATTTCTGTAATACTTGCAAAGCTTTAGGACCTTGAACAGCAAGTTGACTTAATTTAGGTGAGGCATTTTCAAGTTCTACACCGAAGGTATTTTGAGAAACTAACCAATCGTAATCCTTTTGAATATTAGAGGCATTCACCACCAATAGATAACTATTGGGTTCGAAGTAATAGACCAACAAATCATCAACAATACCACCCTGTCCATTTGGAAAGCAGGCATACTGAGCCTGACCTTCAACAAGAGCCGATACATCATTTGAAGTTACGGTTTGTAAAAACTCCAATGCATGAGGTCCCTTAACCCAGATCTCACCCATATGCGACACGTCAAAAACACCTACAGCGTTGCGGACAGTTAAATGCTCATCTTTTATACCAGTATATTCAATTGGCATTTCAAATCCAGCAAACGAAACGATTTTAGCGTTATAACGGTTGTGAATATCAAAAAATGGAGTTCTAATCATCGGACAGAAATTTTAATTCTTGTTAAAGTGTAAAAATAAAACTTTCAAACTGACTAAAAGCAGAAAAATGACACTTTGATTTAAATAATTAGCGGTATATTTAAATGAAGATTCAGAAGTATTAAAATTCAAGCAATTATGCCACTTACGAATTTAGATTATCTAAAAAATATCACAGACAATGATTCTGATTCTATACGCGAGATCATTGAACTTTTTATTGAGCAAATTCCACAATCAATAGAAAGCATGCATAAATACTTAGGCGAAAAGAGATTTGCCGATTTAGCAAAAGAGGCTCATAAAGTTAAGTCGTCTGTCGAGATTGTCGGCTTAACCGAGCTTGGTCAAGCCCTCAAAACGCTTCAAGTATCTATTCTAAATCAAAAAGATAAACAGACTTACTACCCCATAATTTGTCGATTCGAAAAAGAGTGTTTAGAGGCCATAGAAGAGCTAAAAGAGGTCATAACTAAATTGTAAAATAAACTATCGAAGTGGAACCATCTTAAGTATTGATTCCGAAAAATCATAGGTAGATTTAGCAACCTCCGCTACGCTATTTGAAGTAAACTTGCATGCAATTACATGCGCCCCAGCATTTGGGAAAGCAAGTGCCCTCTTTTGATCCTTGGGGGTACCAACCTGTTCATACATCTTAAGTGCTGCTTGAACATCGACCACCTCATCCTGATTTTGTTCATCTTTATAATAATAACCAACAAAAAGAGGACATTTAACCTTTGAGAAGGTTGTCTTATCCATCGTAACATCCATTAATTGTTGCAAATATACCGGTCCTTCAGCCCGATATTTACAATACCAATAATTACATTTATCACTCTGCAGTTCCGTAGAAGTTACTCTATACTTACCTCCAAAATTAAGTCGAGCAATTTGCAATCCCCATGGCTTTGACAATAACATAGACGCCTTTTGTTTAATTTGAATATTTGGGGAATAGAGGATCATCGCATAGACTAAGTCAGGAAAATCAGCAGCTAATTTAAGAGCTAAAGTTCCACCCGAAGAGGTGCCCATAATCACAATTTTCTTACCTAGATGGGTAGCAATAACCAAAGCTTGTTTTGCAGACTCATAGTATTTATTTGGTGTCATATCCAGCAGTGGGTCATCTGTAATTAATCCATGACTGGCTAATCTTGCCAGATAAGCATTACAACCATAACGCTTTGCGTAATCTTCATTAACGGGAAAACCTTCTTGGCGACTAGCCGAAAAACCATGTAAATACAATAAAACATATTCAGTCTGGGAGCGAGTAGAATCATTAGCCCAAATAATTTTGGCTTCATTATCCGGCTTTATATGCTCCTTTAATTCTTGATTTTTTACAAAATCAGCGATTGGCTCAGAGACAACTGGAAGAGCTCTATTTAACAAAGGATCAGGCATTACTGGCCCAGAAAGATAGACCACCACACTTAAGAGGATTAAAGCGGAAATATATTTAAACATAAGCTACTTAAAATATCAGTTACTGAATTCGAATGATTGCAGCCTGCTGCCGACCATCCATTAACACCTCAAAAGGTTCGCGAAAAGATACATGCTTAACATATTTATCTTCCAACCAAATGGTTTGTTTCTCCAGCAAATCTAAACGAAAAAAATCATTTTAATTGTTTGCCATGCCACAAAAGCTAATGCAACACCTAAAATTAACTACAATCAATACAAAACAAAAAAAGGGACCAATGTCCCTTTTTCGAAAACTATTCAGTATCGTTAATCTACAACCCAGGTATTACCGCTGTTAAGTAGATCGTCTATTGATTTAATTTTCGATTTGCTTTGAACATCTGCGATCTGCTGTTCCATCATCTGATCATAAACTGGAGCTTCAACAGCACGAATCACACCCATCGCAATTGGAAATTCAGGCAACATCATCCCTATTAACTGCTGATGAACATAACCATATGGTTCAGTCACGTCATGAATAAGAATATCATCTTGGGTAACTCCATTTTCGCCAATGGTAACCACCTTAAGGATAGCCTTATCGAACATCAGCCCCTTATTTTTTTCAGCACCAAAGATCATTGGTTCACCATGTTTAAGAAATATCTGGCGTTCGTCCCGCATCTTAGGATCAGAGATTTCTGCATGAATTCCATCGTTGAATATAATGCAATTTTGTAACACCTCAACAACAGAGGTTCCTTTGTGCCTAGCCGCCTCCTCATAAACTTCTTGCGAATTTTTCATGTTGTTATCGACACACCGAGCAAAGAAAGTCCCTCTTGCCCCAAGCACTAGCTGACCTGGAATAAATGGACTCTCGATAGTTCCCTGAGGGGAAGTTTTGGTGACAGCACCATGATCAGAAGTCGGAGAATATTGACCCTTCGTTAGTCCATAAATCTTGTTATTAAACAAGATAATATTCAAGTCAATATTACGACGAATGCAATGAATAAAATGGTTGCCACCAATAGCCAATGCATCGCCATCGCCCGTTATTTCCCAAACGGAAAGTCTTGGATTGGCGCATTTTACGCCAGAGGCCACCGCCGCTGCTCGACCGTGAATGGTGTGAAACCCATAGGTGCTCATATAGTAAGGGAAGCGCGACGAACATCCAATACCGGAGATAACGGCAAAATCTTCTTGCTTAACACCCAAGTTCGCCATTGCTTTTTGAATAGCATTGAGAACTGCATGGTCGCCACATCCAGGGCACCAACGAACCTCGTTCTCGCTCTTAAAATCTTTCAAGGTATATTCTAGTACGTCTATCATTTTTTATCCTCCAAAAGTTTTTCAAAGTTTTCGACTAATTCAATGACTGTAAATGGTAATCCCTGAACTTTATTGTATTGATAATAGTGAAAGTTCGGCATCTTATCTCGCAGATAAGCCGCAAACTGACCTAGATTGAGTTCACAAACCACGATCTTTTTAAATTGCGCAAAAACGGCTGCCGTATTTGCTGGCAATGGCTTGATATAATTAAAATGAGCCAATCCAATGGCGACGCCTTTGGATTGCAAATCTCTCACGGCTCCATCCATATAGCCATAAGTACCTCCCCATCCAACGACTAATAAATCACCTTTAGCATCACCGATCACCTCTAGATCAGGAACCAACTCAACAACCTTGTTTACTTTTGCCTCACGTATATCAGTCATTCGTTGATGATTAGCTGGATCATGACTCACATTTCCAGCTGCATCTTTTTCAAGACCACCAATTCGATGTTGGTATCCATCCATACCAGGGAAAGCCCAATCGCGAGCTAATGTTTGAGCGTCGCGCGAATACGGTTTAAATGTCTCTGGATTAGTGGCAATCCGTGGAGTGATCGAAGCTAGATCAGCCAACTTAGGTATTCGCCATGGCTCTGAACCGTTTCCTAAAAATCCATCGGTTAAAAGAACCACAGGAACCATGCGCTCCAAGGCGATCTTTGCTGCCATATAGGCGAAGTGAAAACAATCGGAGGGTGAAGAAGCTGCAATAACAACCAGTGGACTCTCGCCATTTCGACCATATAATGTTTGAAGTAAATCGGACTGCTCGGTTTTGGTAGGAAGTCCAGTTGAAGGTCCACCCCGTTGAACATTAACCACCACCAAGGGAAGCTCAGCCATCACGCTTAATCCTAACGCTTCTGATTTCAACGCAAAGCCAGGACCTGATGTGGTGGTAACAGCAAGCTTACCTGCGAACGAAGCTCCAATGGCGGTACATATACCCGCTATCTCATCCTCTGCTTGAAAACTCTTAACGGCTAAATCCTTGCGATCGGCCAAAGCTTGAAGGATTTCAGTGGCTGGGGTTATGGGATACGAACCGATAAATAAATCAAGACCAGCTTTTTTCGACGCAGCTAATAAGCCCCATGCGGTCGCGAGGTTCCCATTAATGTTACGATAAGTCCCTTTTTCAATCTCAGCCGGATGAACCACATAACGAGGTGTAAGATGCTCCAAGGTAAGACCATAATTCCATCCCGCATGTAAAACACGTAAGTTCGTCTCTACAACAATCGGACTTTTAGCAAATTTGCGATTGATAAATTTCTCTATATAATCAAGAGGCTTACTAAACACCCAACAAATTAATCCGAGCGCGAACATATTCTTACTTCGCAGAACACTTTTGTTATCGATATCCAGGTCCTTTAATGCCTCCCTTGTCATGCTGGTGATCGGAACTGCAACCTTTATAAAATCTTGAAGATTGCACTCCTCAAAAGGATCGTCAGTCATGAGTTTCGCTTTATCAAAGTTTTTCTGATTAAAGCTGTCCACATCATAGAAAATTGTACCGCCTGGACTCATAAAGCTAGCATTCGCTTTTACGGCAGCAGGATTCATAGCCACCAGCACATGAGCAAAATCACCAGGAGTTTTAATCCTGCTTTTCCCAAATTGAACTTGAAACCCACTTATCCCACCAATTGTCCCTTGAGGGGCTCGAATCTCGGATGGATAATCTGGAAAGGTAGAGATGTCGTTACCAAACAATGCGGAGGTATCTGAAAAAAGTGCTCCAGTTAACTGCATTCCGTCACCAGAATCGCCAGAAAACCGGATTGCAACCTCTTCCAGTTCAACAATTTTTGTATTACCCATAAAAATAAGTATTTATATTTCAGCTACTTATGAAATTCATATGCGGATTTAAATGAACTGATAAACCCAATCTTATAAACTTTGAAAAGAAATTAGCGAAATAGGTTGAAAACCTAGGAGACATTCGATAATGTAAATGCACAGCAAAAGTAACGAACTAGGTTGATATTTGCCATTGAAATCGACTAATATGGCGTATTTTAGACGGATTATAAACAAGGGTCTGCTTGCAAAATGATTCCATTAGAGGTTGCAATCGAAGAGTATTATTCGTTAATATTTAGGATTGTAAAATACTCTCCGATTTAATCCTTCGGTATTGCAGGTATATTATTAATTTTGGTCTACGAATTTTAAATTTTTAACAGAATGGCAATCATCAAGGCATTAAAAGGCAAACAACCAATAATTGGAAAAAATTGTTGGTTCGCTGAAACAGCAGTCATCATTGGAGACACCTCAATAGGAGACAATTGCAGCATTTGGTATGGTGCCATTCTGCGTGGCGATGTGCACTACATCAAAATTGGGAATAATGTAAATATCCAAGACAACGCTGTAATTCATGCTACCTATCAGAAATCACCCACCACAATTGGCAATAATGTTTCCATTGCTCATGGAGCAGTCGTGCACGGATGCACCATTCACGACAATGTGCTGATTGGAATAAATGCGGTTGTTTTAGATGATACGATTATAAATAGCAACTCAATTGTGGCAGCCGGCGCTGTTGTCACAAAAGGGACCATCATCGAATCTGGATCCGTTTATGGCGGTTCACCAGCAAAAAAAATTAAAGATATTAGTCCTGAGTTATTAGATGGAGAGATCAACCGCATCGCAAATAACTATCATACCTATGCAGGTTGGTATAAAAGTGAAGATTTGTAATTAATAATTGTTCTTAAATCTAAAACGATCAAAATTCCGAAGAAAATTAGAATCATAGCGGCTAACAATCAAAAATGATTATTTTCGCATCTGTGTATTGTAAAACTTAATTTAACTCAATTAAACTACCAACTAAAATGGAGATGAATCAGACCAGTAAAAAGAGTTACCTCTTACCACTGATTATTGTAGGGATCATGTTTTTTGCCATCGGCTTTGCCTTGGGAATAAATAGTTATTTAATCCCCCTATTAAGCAAAGCGCTTAGTATCTCGTCCGGACAATCGTATCTTGTTCTTGCAGCAACATTCTCAGCCTTTTTAATCTTTGGCTATCCCGCATCTTTAGTGATCGGAAAAATTGGCTACAAGAATACCATGGCACTCTCATTTTTAATGTTTGCTGCTGGATTTTACCTTTTCATTCCTTCTGCGAGATTAGGCAGTTTACCCTTATTCTTATTTGCTTCATTTATTAGTGGAATGGGAAATGCTTTCTTACAAGCATCTGTTAACCCATACATTACCATCCTAGGCCCTATTGAAAGTGCGGCCAAGAGAATGAGTATTATGGGAATTGCAAATAAATTAGCTTGGCCTATTGCTCCCCTATTTTTGTCACTTGTAATTAGCAAAAATGTTAAAGATGTGCAACTTACAGATATCAATTTGCCATTTTATATCATCATCGGCGTATTTATTCTTCTTGGTGTATTGGCTTATTTCTCACCGCTACCTGAAGTGGCTGCTGCTGGAGAAGAAGATAGTACAGAAGATTGTGCCTATGCAGCCGACAAAAAATCGATCTGGGAGTTTCCTCATCTACTTTTAGGTGGCTTAACGCTCTTCTTATATGTAGGTGTTGAAACTATTTCATTGGGAACTTTAGTGGATTATGCGACAAGCATCAATCTTCCAAACCCAGGATTGTATGCTTGGATAGCACCTGTTGGGATGGTTATTGGTTATATCTGTGGAGTAATCTTTATCCCGAAACACCTAAGTCAAGCAAAGGCCCTATTGATTTGTGCCATTGTAGCTTTAATTGGATCGTTAATGGTTGTCTTCGTTACGGAGTCACTATCAATCTGGTTTATCTCTTTAATGGCCCTTGGATGCTCATTGATGTGGCCAGCCCTTTGGCCTTTAGCAATTGCTGATCTAGGGAGATTTACAAAAGCTGGCTCATCATTATTGGTTATTGCAATCGTTGGTGGTGCTTTAGTTCCAACAATTTATGGATTCTTAAAAGACGCTTATGGAGCACAGCATGCGTACTGGGTAGCTGTTCCATGCTTTTTATTTATCCTTTATTATGCCTTAAGCGGTCATAAAATCAGAAAATAAATAGTTCATCAATGATCTTGAAGCACAAATTATCAAGATATTAAAATAACAAAACATCCATGTCCTTCTTTTCATCTTTTGAGTAGAAGAGTTCATGGATGTTTTTTAATAAAATAAAGCTCAAAAATGAAACCAACATTAGTAATTCTAGCGGCAGGCATGGGCAGTCGTTATGGCGGTCTTAAACAATTAGATGAAGTAGGTCCAAATGGGGAAGCGATTATTGACTATTCCCTTTACGATGCAATCAAAGCTGGGTTTGGGAAAGTGGTATTTGTGATCCGCACAGATTTTTCGGAAGCATTTAAAGCGCGATTTGAGCCGAATCTAAAGGGTCGAATTGAGGTTGAATATGTTTATCAGTCTCGCGATAAGATTCCTGAAGGGTTCAATATTCATCCAGAGCGCGAAAAGCCGTGGGGAACAGCGCATGCCACCATGATGGCAGAGCCTGTAACCAAAGAGCCTTTTGCAGTTATTAATGCGGATGATTTTTATGGTGGTAACGCCTATCGTGCGATGGCAGATTTTTTAACTTCTTCAACCGACCAGAACGAATATGCGATGGTTGGTTATTATGTAGCCAATACGCTGTCTGAGTTTGGGTCTGTGTCCCGAGGTGTTTGCAATACAGATGCAGAAGGATATCTAACGACTGTCGTTGAGCGGACAAAGATCCTAGGAGAATCAGATGGCATCTTTTACTATGAAGGCGAAGATCGGACGAAACTAGATGGAAACACACCTGTTTCAATGAATTTCTGGGGACTGAAGCCAAATGTATTCAACTACCTTACTGAAGATTTTAAAGATTTTCTAAGCAATCATGGGAATGAGTTAAAATCAGAATTTTACATTCCGCTTGTGATTAATAACAACATCGTCAAAGGTACTGTTAGAACGAAGGTTCTAAGCTGTGACTCACCTTGGTTTGGGGTTACCTATCAAGAAGATAAACCATTCGTACAAGAGAAGATTAAGACCTTGATTAAATCTGGGGAATACCCATCACATCTTTGGAGCTAATCTTTTAAAAAATACATTCCTGAAATTTCAACTATTACCTACTCTTTTATGAACGAAGAAAAACTTTACGATCTGGTCAAAAAATTTGAGCTAGAACTAACAATCTCATCGATCCGTTCATTTGGGACTGGTCATATCAACGACACCTATTTGGTTGAAACGTCTCCTGCCGAAGCCCCTAATTACATCATCCAACGGAAGAATCATAAGATTTTTAAAAATGTCGCTGGGATGATGGAGAACATCGTGGTTAGCACCAATCATATTCGCGAGAAACTTTTGGCTTCAGCTGAAAAAGAGGTCGAACGAAAAGTGATGACGTACTATCCGGCAAAAGATGGGAAGATGTTTGTCAATGACGAAGAGGGAAATTTCTGGACGCTATTTCTGTTTATCAAAGATTGTCGGGTTGTGGAATTAATCCAAGAGCCCGAACAAGCCTATAATGCGGCACGTGCTTTTGGCCATTTCCAGCTGCAGCTTTCCGATTTACCCGGCGAGAAATTAATTGAGACGATCCCGAATTTTCACAATGGGCTATCGCGATTAAAAGATTTCCAAGCAGCAATCACCGCAGATCTTGCTGGCAGAGTAAAAGAAAACCAATCTATTATTGATCAAATTTTGCTACGCTCCGATTCCATGACCTCACTACAGCGTGCCTTGGATGACAAATCGTTGCCGATGCGAATTACCCACAACGATACGAAGATCAATAACATTCTTTTCGATCAAGAAAACAATTCACTTTGCGTCATCGACTTAGACACGGTGATGCCGGGTTCAGCTCTATATGATTTCGGTGATGCCATACGGACGCTAGGTAATACGGCTCCTGAAGATGAACCTAATCTAGAAAAAATAACTTTCAACAAACCAATTTACGAAGCGTTTGCAAAAGGGTATATTTCGAAAGCAAAATCATTTCTCACCCCAAAAGAGATTGAGAACTTAGCCTTTTCATGTCTTTATATGGCCTGGGAACAAGCTATGCGATTCTTTACCGACTATCTAAATGGTGACACTTATTACAAGACAGAATATGCCGGTCATAATCTTGTTCGCACCAAAGCGCAATTGAGGTATTTAGAAGTCCTTGAATCAAATAAGCAAGCCATGGATGAGGTAATTCTGGCCAGCTAAAAAACGGGTGCCCTATTCTAGGACATTGAGGTATCTATTCGATGTAGTCAAGATCCTTGTGGTAGGTCTCTTCGGTAAAATATAGCGCAGTAAGCGTTATGGCAATCACGATAGCTGCGGTATAGATTCCACTTTTGATAATATTCAGTCCCAAATCTTTTTGAAATAGGTTAAGAAACATCATGTTTATTAAGGGCAGAGAGCCTCTTACCATGTTCGGAATCGTGGTCGTTGCAGTTGCTCTAAGATTAGTGCCGAACTGCTCTGCTCCCATTGTAATAAAGATAATCCAGAAGCCAGAACTGAATCCAAGAATAGCACAGATAATAGCCATTGAGGTGTTGCTTGTATTAATGCCACTAAAGAATAGCATGATGCTTAGTGAGCATAATGTATAGTAAAGAAGTAAACCCTTTTTTCGACTTTGAAAATACTGACAGACAAATCCAGCGATCAGGTCACCAATGGCAATACCCACATAAGCTAACATGACTGCTCGCCCTGAATCAAAGTCTGAACTACCAAACATAGCCTTGGCAAATCGATCACTCTGAGTTACCAAGATCCCAATTATACACCAGGTAGGTAGTCCTAATAAAATTGCTGTGAAATATTTTTTAAATCGTATTCCGCTAGAAAAAAACAGAAAGAAATTTCCTTTAGAAACATTTTTCAGTTTAACCTGATTAAACATGCCTGATTCCACTAGGCTAACCCTTAGAAATAAGAGCAAAATCCCCAATACTCCTCCGATTTGATAGCAAAGACGCCAATCCAGAGTTACTTGGTAGGTGAAATAAGCAGCGATAACTCCGGTCAAGCCAAAACCTGCAACTACCGAAGTGCCGATGCCACGTTTACTTTGAGGTAGTAGCTCACTGACCAATGTTATTCCAGCACCAAGCTCTCCAGCTAAGCCAATACCAGCAATAAACCGACAGATTATATATTGATCAACGGTATGAATGTAGGCGGTTGCAAAATTTGCTACAGAATAAAGAATGATTGAGCCAAACAAGATGCTAAGTCTCCCCTTCTTATCACCCAAAACACCCCACAAGATGCCACCTAATAACAATCCGATCATCTGCCAATTCATCACAGCAATGCTATCAGAAAGCAAGGTAGAATCTGTTGATCCAACTGCAAAAAGACTAGGGCGCTTAACAATCGTAAATAACAGCAAGTCATACATATCAACGAAGTAACCGAGTGAAGCCACGATTACGGCTAAGCTAAAAATTGAACGATCTTTTGATTGCATAAAAGAGTAAAAAATGTGGAAGTTTTTAGTTCTACTAGAACACAGAGTATACCTATAGTTTATTTATCAAAGAGGCCTGGCAGGCAGCTCCAAAGCCATTGTCGATATTTACCACGGAAACACCTGTTGCACAACTATTTAACATCGAAAGCAAAGCTGATAAGCCTTGGAAATTAGCCCCATATCCAATGCTAGTTGGAACACCGATAACCGGTTTATTAACTAATCCCCCAACGACGCTTGCGAGTGCGCCTTCCATACCAGCCACAACAATAATTACCTTAGCATTGGTAATCATATCTAGCTTATTGAATAAACGATGGATTCCAGCAACACCTACATCGTAAACAGTAACAACTTTGTTATTTAAAAATCGGGCGGTTTCAGCTGCTTCTTCAGCGACAGGCAGGTCTGACGTTCCAGCTGAAATAATTGCAATGTAACTTTCGCTACACACTTCATCTTTGTGCTTATAGCTTATGGTCCGTGCCAACTGATTGTAGGAGGCTTTAGGCACGATGGTTAAAACAGCTTGGGCCATCTCCTCTGTGATACGTGTAGCCAAAATATCCAATCCTTTATCATACATGAGCTGAACGATCTGACGCACTTGATCGGTGGTCTTACCAGCAGCATAGATCACCTCAGGAATGCCTGTTCTTTTTTTACGATCAGTATCGATATTAGCAAAGCCCATATCTTCAAAGCCAGTATTAGAAATTGCAGATATGACCTCATCCTGGGCTAACTCGCCAGCTTTATATTTTTCAAGTAGTTCTCGAAGCTCCATCTTACCGTTTCTTGTTAACTATCCGTTCCACTTCACTCATACTTAATCCATGGAGTAGCGACAAACGCTTGATGTCATCAAATTCCACTTTGGCATGAATCTCTTTGCCTTCAAAAATGGTTGACTTTATGCGAACCTTTCCAAGTTCAGTATCGATCTCCTTTTCGGTGCGATCAAGAAATGTTTTGGTTACAGGATAAGTAATAAGGCCAATAGATGTTGAGTGTTTGAAGATGATCGATTTTAGTTCTGACAGTGTTTTCTGTGTACCTAAAACCGAAAGACGATTTGCTGGTCGTGACTTTTTCATAATCACCGGGGTGATAAACACATCATTAGCACCAGCCTCAAAGAGTTTCTCAACCAACGGTTCATAAAACTCTGGGTTCATATCATCAATATTGCATTCGATCATCCAAGACTCGAGTTGTTGCGTATTCCCTAATCCCTTTTCCGATTCTGACAAGTAGACGCGAAGGACATTAGGAACCTCCGAAATATCACGATGGCCAATTCCGTAACCGGTCTGTTGAATTGGAAAATTAAACTGTTCTGTAAACTCATCGACCAAAGCCACTAAGATAGCAGCCCCAGTTGGTGTCGTAGCCTCATGTTGTATCAAACCCATTTTAATTGGAATACCCTTCACAATTAATGCGGTAGCAGGAGCTGGAACAGGCATAATCCCATGTGCACATTTTACCGTACCGCCGCCAAGCTGAATGGGTGAGGAAATGACCTTATCTATCTTGAGATAGTCCCAGCAGATGGCTGCGCCTACAATATCTGCAATAGAATCTAGTGCTCCGACTTCATGAAAATGGACTCTTTGTTTATCAATCTGATGAACGTTAGCTTCTGCTTCGGCTATTAAATCAAAGATCTGTATCGATTTCGCTTTTACCTTTGCAGAAAGGGTAGAATTATTAATCAACTCCTCGACATGTCTCAGATGACGGTGCTTCTCATTGTCAGGATTCTCAACGACGACGGTCGCCTTCGTACCAGAAATACCACGACGGTTATCTTTTGAAATCTCAAGGTAAAAGCCTTCAATATTTAATCTTTGTAGTTCCGCGATAAGATAGGCCGAATCGACACCAAGATCTATCATGGCACCAAGGTTCATATCTCCGCTGATACCCGCAAAACAATCGTAGAATAATATTCTCATCGAGTAGCCATTTTCAAATCGGTTACATTTAAAACTCGGTTTAACTTTCCCGAGACTAATCCTTCTTGATCAAGTTTTATCTCCTCAAAACCTATCTTTTGCATCTCAACTCTAAGCACTTGTTCTATGTTCATTAATTTGTCAAAATCAGCTTTCAAGACTTCTATTTTGCCATAAGAGCCATAATGACGTACACGAACATCTTCGAATCCATAAGTATTTAGCAACTCTTCAGCCGCCTCAATCTGCCGCAGCTTGAGGAGAGTAACCTCCTGCTCATAAGGTATCCGAGAGCTCAGACAAGGACTTGCAGGCTTATTCCAATTGGGTAAGGTAAAGTGTTTTGCTAATGTTCGCACGTCCTCTTTAGTGATCTTACAATCCACCAAAGGAGAGATAACACTATTTATCTTTCCCGCTTCTAGGCCAGGTCGGTAATCACCTAGATCATCCGAGTTCGTGCCGCTTAAGATTTCAAACTGAGGAAATTTTGCTTTGATCTTATGAAGGTCTTGAAAAAGATGATCCTTACAAAAGAAGCATCGATTAACAGGATTTGCGCTATAACGAACATCGCTGAGTTCGTTGGTTTTTATCACTTCAAGATGTATATCAAATAATTCACAAAAAGAGACGGCTAGATTAAAGTCTGAAGTTTTCAAACTTTCCGAATTTGATATCACGCCAATTGCCCTCTCTTTGCCCTGGAACTTACGAGCGAGAAAAAGGACTAAAGCAGAGTCTACTCCACCAGAAAATGCAACTATCGAACCACCACGCTCAAGAAACCAACTTCTAAGAAGTTCTAGTTTTTCAATAATACGTGCGTCTAAATCATTCATCTATAATCGACTTAAGAAGAGCTATAAAACTAATTATTACAACATTTGAGTTCTGAAGATTAAGGATCACAGAATTTTCAATATGATCCGTAAAGCTATAAAATAATGATAAAATATCAGCCAAATTTCAAAATATAACCTAAAGAGAAGCGATTTTAAAACGAGCGATAAGTAATCACATTAAAACAAAAAAATAAAAACGTGATAAATTCTTAAACTCCTTATTCAAACCTGTAAATTATAAAAATTCTTAACTATTAATTTACGAACAATCATCGACGATTTCAAAAATATATCTCTATTTTTGTGTGTCTAATTGATTCTTTTCTAATTCAAATCAAATCATCCTGAATGAATGAATTAAACAACTTTTTATTCACCCAAATACTTACGCTATGACAATAAAAATTTCCATAATCTCCTCATTTCTATTTATCTTATTCGTCGCTTGCAACAATTCCCCTAAAGTGAACAATTCGATGGTTCAAGGTGTCCATAAGATTCAAACAGCTGAAGTTATTCAATCAAGCAACTATACCTATCTTAGAGTATCGGAGGATGGTAAAGAGGGATGGATCGCGATTGCAAAGCAAGATGTAGAAATAGGCAAAACATACTATTACGAGTCTAACATTGAGATGACAAATTTCACCAGCAAAGAGTTAAACAGAACTTTTCCATCAATTATATTCGCTTCTAAATTCAGTTCTGAAGTTATCGGTTCCACAGAAAAATCGGCCAATTCAGCTCCAGCTAATGGCAAAAAGGCAGCCGTTGCCAAAGAAGGGATTAAAATTGAGAAAGCTAAAGGGGGAATTACCATTGCCGAGCTATTTGCAGCAAAGGATACCTATGGTGGCAAAGTAATTCGCATAAAAGGTGAGGTTGTGAAGTTCAATGCGCAGATCATGGGTAAAAATTGGATTCATATTCAAGATGGCACCAATATCAATGGAGCTTTTGATCTTACAATAACTACAGCAGAAGAGGCTAAAGTTGGAGATATCCTTACTTTCGAAGGCGTCATAGCGCTTAAGAAGGATTTCGGCGCGGGTTATGCCTATGACGTTATCTTGGAAGAGGGCAAGTTGATTCCTTAATCGAATTATATTTTAAATTATTGAGATCTCTCATTGAAAAATCGATGAGAGATTTTTTTTGTATTTTAGTCGACCATTAGACTATTGCATGAAAAACAGCATCCTATTCGAAAAACTATCTAAGTCAATTGACGGTGAGCTTTATAGTGATAAAGCGCATCGGATCATCTATGCTACAGATGCTTCTTCTTATCGGGAATTACCTTTAGCGGTGGTCCTTCCAAAGAGTAAAGAGGATGTCAAAAAGGTCTTAACTTTCGCTCAAGAGCACAAAACTTCTGTTATACCACGTGGTGCTGGAACCTCACTTGCAGGCCAAGTTGTAGGGCCAGGAATTGTAATCGACATCTCTAAATATCTAGATCGCATCATTGAATTCAACAAAGATGAGCGATGGGTTGTTGTGGAGCCAGGTGTGAACTTAGCAGAACTAAACATATACCTAAAGCCATATGGTCTGCAGTTTGGACCAGAGACCTCAACAAGTAATCGTTGTCGTATTGGTGGCATGCTTGGGAATAACTCATGCGGTCTAAGGTCAATTGTTTATGGCAGTGTGCGGGAACATGTCCTTGAGGTTGAAACCATTTTAGCCGATGGTTCTGAAGTTACTTTTGGTCCCTTATCAAAAGCTGAATTCAGAGCCAAATGCGAGAGTGAACTATCAACACTTGAGACCCAGATATATCAACAGATTCAAACGGTATTAGAGAATAAACTCACAAGAAATCTCATCACCGAAGTCTTTCCGGAACGCGAAGTATCTCGAAGAAACATGGGTTATGCCGTGGATGCACTAATGGAAACAGATCCATTTATTGAAAATGGTGTCCCATTTAACTTTTCTAAGTTGTTAGCGGGCTCTGAGGGAACCTTAGCATTCACCACTTCCATAAAATTAAATCTCCTCCCCTTACCGCCAAAGATAAAATGTGTGGTTCCAGTGCATTTCACCTCTTTAGAAGAGGCTTTAGATGCGAATATCATCATCTTAAATCACAAGCCATTAGCCATTGAGCTTATGGATGACATCATCATGGATTGCACTAAAGAGAGCAGTTCTCAACGTGAAAATCGATTCTTTATTTCTGGAGATCCGAAGGCCATCTTGATGGTTGAGTTTGCTGCAGAATCACTTGAAGAGATTGAAGAGTGGTATAAAAAATTAATTAAAGATCTTACAAAGGTATCGTTAGGCTTCCATTTTCCATTAGTTCTAGGCGACGATCAGATAAAAAAAGTATGGGAATTACGTACCGCTGGATTGGGGCTATTATCGAATATCCCAGGCGATAAAAGAAGTACAACCGTTATTGAGGATACCGCAGTCTCACCCCAAAGGCTGCCTGCTTATATTGCTGAATTCAAGACAGTGATTGCAAAATACAACCTTAGTTGTGTCTATTATGCCCATGCAGCGGCTGGAGAGCTTCATCTCAGGCCCTTATTAAATTTAAAAACGGAAGAAGATCAGAAGATCTATGCCTCGTTGGCCCAAGATGTGGCTGAGCTTGTAAAAAAACACAGAGGATCATTATCTGGTGAACATGGCGATGGAAGGCTAAGAGGATCTTTTATTCCCTTCATGTTTGGTGAGGAGATATATAGCATATTCAAAGAGATTAAGCATACGTGGGATCCATTGAATATTCTAAATCCAGGAAAAATAACCGACGTTCCTCCGATTACTCAGAACCTTCGTTTTGAGGTTGCCAATCGGTACCCAGAGATAGCTACAAACTTTAGTTTCGCTTCAACGCACGGATTCTTAAGGGCTGTTGAACAATGTAATGGATCGGCAGACTGCAGAAAATCGGAGCTTATAGGAGGAACGATGTGTCCAACTTATATGGCCACTCGAGATGAAGATCAGACTACGCGTGCTAGAGCTAATCTGCTTCGGGAATATATGCATCACTCGAAAAAAAACAAACCTCTTGTTCAAAAAGAGATTTATAAGATTTTAGACCTCTGCATATCATGCAAGGGATGCAAAGGCGAATGCCCTTCTGATATTGACATGGCTAAGATAAAAGCTGAATTCATGCAGCATTATAACGATGAACATGGAACTCCACTTCGCTCTTCATTAATAGCTTACCTGCCTCGCATGGGTAATTTAGCCATAGCTTTAAGACCTATCACGAATTTCCTATTATCTAAATCGTGGTTTACTCAAATGATAGGTTTTCATCCAGACAGGAAATTACCAAGTTATTCAGCTCAAACGCTAACGCGATGGGCTAAAAAAACGCCCAAACAAACTGGATTAAAGCGCAAAGTGTACTTGTTTGCAGATGAGTTTACTAATTTTCAAGAGACTCAGATTGGCATCAAAGCAATACTACTCCTCAATCAATTGGGATACGAAGTGATCATTCCGAAACATCGGGAGAGTGGACGGACTTATTTATCTAAGGGACTTGTCCGTGAAGCAAAAAAGATTGCGGTTGAAAATATAAATCTATTAAAAGGGATTATCAGTGCCGAGACTCCATTAATTGGCATTGAACCCTCAACGATATTAACCTTTAGAGATGAATATCCTGAATTAGTTGACCCATCATTGACGAGCGATGCGATCGCCTTAGGCAAAAATGCACTGCTATTTGACGAGTTTTTTGTTCAGGAGATGGAAAAAGGACATATCAGAGCCGATCAGTTCTCTAGTGAGAAAAAGGATATCAAACTTCACACGCATTGCCAGCAAAAGGCACTTGCCTCTTCCCTATCGACACGCCAAATGCTTATGCTACCAGAAAACTATGCGGTACAAGAATTAAAAACTGGATGTTGCGGTATGGCTGGATCTTTCGGATATGAAAAGGAGCATTACAAACTATCGATGCAGATTGGAGAGATGATTTTATTCCCTGAAATAAGAAAGAGTGAAGCTTCAGACATCCTATCGACCTCAGGCACAAGCTGTCGTCATCAGATAAAGGATGGAACAGGACGATCGGCACTTCATCCTATCGAGGTCATGTACAATGCCGTTTTAACCTCCAAAGAGATCTAGAAACAATAGCCTATTTGCGGTATACGACTGGTGGATGTGTGAGGGCATGATAGATTAGCCATGCTCCAGCCAATGCAAACGGAATACTTAAGATCTGACCCATATTTAGGCTCATACCCGATTCAAATGCCTCTTGATTTTCTTTGATAAATTCAATTAAAAATCGAGTAAGAAATACGCCAACTAGAAATACGCCTGTCTGAAAACCTAAACGATCTTTAAGGTCTTTGGTTTTGTAATAGAAATACATCAAAAGTCCAAAAGTGATCAAATAGCAGATTGCCTCATAGATCATTGTGGGATGTTTTGCAATGGTCTCGTTATTTCGATCAAAGATAAATCCCCACGGTAAATTTGTGGCTACGCCATAAATCTCAGAATTCATTAGATTACCAGTTCTGATCATAGCTCCAACCAAAGCTGTAGGAACCAAAACCCGATCTAAAGTCCATAAAACAGGCAGTTTCGTAATTTTCTTTGAAAAAATCCAGATCGCAATGATAATACCAATTGCTCCTCCATGACTAGCAAGACCCTGGAAACCTACAAATTTATAGCCATCCTCACCCTTTGCGATCGGGAGAAATATCTCGATTAGATGTTGTGAATAATAATCCCATCCATAAAAAAGCACATGACCTAACCTAGCACCTATAATGGTTGCAACGATCAGATAGACAAATACGATCTCAACTAAAGCAGGATCTGAACCTTCATGTTTAAACATCCGAGTAAGGATAGAAAAACCGAATGTAAAGCCTAGGGCAAACATCAAACCATACCATCGAATGGATATTGAGCCGATACTGAAAAATTCAGGACTCGCATTCCAATGTATTGCCAAAAGTGTATTCATCATAAACCAGTTTATTAATCAACTAGACCGTGTCCGTGACAATTCTTAAATTTCTTTCCACTACCGCAAGGGCATGCTTCATTACGACCAACTTTGGGGGCTACACGTATAGGCTGAACATGTTTCTCTTCTTGCTGACTAGCAGGAGAGCTCGCTGAAACATCGCTTTTCTCTTCACGATATTTGGATCTGTCAGTCTGACGACGAGCGGCAGGAGCTTCTTTAACTTGTTCTGCATCATTGATCGGAATCTGTCCTTTCATCAACGTAGAAACAACTCCTTTATTCACTCGCTCCATCATCGCCTTAAACAGGTTAAATGATTCAAGTTTATAAATCAACAATGGATCTTTCTGCTCATAAGAAGCATTCTGAACCGAAGTCCGTAGCTCATCTAATTCTCTTAGATTCTCTTTCCAATGCTCATCAATAGTTGCTAAGATCACCTGTTGTTCGTATGATTTAACTAAATCTTGACCTTCACTCTTGTATGCCTTTTCAAGATTTGTAATGATATTAAACAGTCTTAGACCATCTGTAATCGGAACAACAATATTGTTATACATATGACCTTTGGTCTCAAACACATCTTTCACAACGGGCATAGCCTGCTTGGCTATTGCTTGAGATTTACGGTTGAAATTAGCTGTTGCTGCCTGGTATATTTTTTCGGTCAAATCTTCAGGCTTCAAACTATTTAGCTCTCTTTCGTCAACGGGACTATCAAGCGATAGCGAGCGGATCAGTTCAAGTCTAAAATCTTCAAATCCCTCTTCGCCATTTGGTTCATATTCAGCTGCAATTGCATCACTGATATCGTAGATCATATTTAAGATATCGACATCAATACGTTCGCCATAAAGGGCATGCTTTCTTTTCTTATAAATCACCTCGCGTTGTGAATTCATCACATCGTCGTATTCAAGCAAACGTTTACGTATACCGAAGTTATTCTCTTCAACTTTTTTCTGCGCACGCTCGATTGCATTGGTAATCATAGAGTGCTGGATGACCTCGCCATCTTTCAAACCCAGCTTATCCATGATTCGAACAATTCGATCCGAAGAGAAAAGTCGCATAAGATCGTCCTCTAAAGAGACAAAGAACTGTGATGAACCTGGATCACCTTGACGACCAGAACGGCCTCTAAGCTGACGGTCCACACGACGAGACTCATGTCTTTCTGTACCAATAATGGCTAATCCACCCAATTCGCGAGTTTCAGGTGTAAGCTTGATATCTGTTCCACGACCAGCCATATTGGTTGCGATGGTAACCATACCTAGCTTTCCAGCTTCAGCCACAATATCAGCCTCTCTTTGATGCAGTTTTGCATTCAGCACTTGATGCTTGATGCCTCTCATCTGAAGCATCCGACTTAATAATTCAGAGATCTCAACCGAAGTAGTACCGACAAGCATCGGTTGTCCGATCGTATTTAACCTTACAATCTCATCAATAATGGCATTGTATTTCTCCTTTTTGGTCTTATAAACAAGATCTTCAAAGTCTTTACGAACGATTGGACGATTGGTTGGAATAACAACAACCTCTAATTTATAGATATCCCATAGCTCACCCGCTTCAGTTTCTGCTGTTCCAGTCATACCAGATAGCTTGTGGTACATTCTGAAATAGTTCTGAAGAGTAATGGTTGCAAAGGTCTGCGTAGCATCTTCAATCTTTACATGTTCTTTCGCCTCAATAGCTTGATGCAGACCATCTGAATAGCGGCGACCTTCCATGATACGACCAGTCTGCTCATCCACAATTTTCACCTTACCATCCATAAGAACGTATTCAACGTCCTTCTCAAACATCGTATAGGCTTTTAATAGCTGATTCACCGTATGAACTCGTTCCGATTTCACAGCAAAATTTTGCAGCAAGACATCTTTTTGCTCTAAGCGATCTGAATCACTAAGATTTTTATCATTTTGAATATCGGCTATTTCTGCGCCAACATCAGGAAGAACGAAGAAACCGTTGTCTTCGTTATCTGTTGATAGGATTTCTATTCCATTATCAGTCAACTCAATAGAGTTCAACTTCTCTTCGATCACAAAAAATAGTGGATCGGTAGCCACATGCATATTCTTGTTGTTATCTTGCATGTAGTAGTTTTCCATCTTAAGCATCTTGGCTTTATTCCCCTCCTCACTTAAGAAACGAATCAGTGGTTTATGCTTAGGTAGACCTTTATAAGCTCTAAATAAGGCCAAGGCACCCTCTTCAGATTCCTTACTATTATCAGAGCCAATTTTCTTTTTTGCTTCAACAAGATAATTACCAACAAGATCACGCTGAGCTTTAACTAGTCTTTCAACTGGGGCTTTTAGCGCATCAAACAACTGATTTTCCCCTTTAGGAACTGGTCCAGAGATGATAAGAGGTGTACGAGCGTCATCAATCAAGACAGAATCAACCTCATCAACGATCGCATAATGGTGTTTGCGCTGAACAAGATCGGCTGGACTAACAGCCATATTATCTCGCAAATAATCAAATCCAAATTCATTATTTGTGCCAAAGGTGATATCGGCTTCGTAAGCTTTTCTCCGTTCTGGTGAGTTAGGTTGATGTTTATCGATACAATCAACAGAAATACCGTGGAATTGATAGATAGGACCCATCCATTCGGAGTCACGTTTTGCCAAGTAATCATTGACAGTAACCACATGAACGCCCCGTCCAGCTAATGCGTTTAAGAATACAGGAAGTGTAGCCACAAGGGTCTTTCCTTCACCGGTTCCCATCTCAGAGATTTTTCCGTTGTGAAGAACGATACCGCCGATGAGCTGCACATCGTAATGGAGCATATTCCATTTCTGCGCCGAACCGCCAGCATTCCATTCGCTTTTGTAAATAGCCTTATCCCCTTTTATTTCAACAAAATCAGTACTTGCAGCTAAATTCCGATCGAATTCGGTAGCTGAGACCTCAATTTTATCGTTCTCCATCAATCGACGAGCCGTATCTTTTACAATTGAAAAAGCTGTTGGAAGTATCTCTGTTAAGATCTCTTCTATCTTTTTTAGAATCGTCTCTTCAAGTTTATCAATTCGATCGTAAATCTTCTCCCCTTCTTCAAGGGCAAGCTCACCACTCTCAGCTTTTGCCTTAAGCTCAGCTATCTCGTCCTCTTCTTGTTTTATGTAGGTCGTTATCTTTTCTTTAAGTGCTGCTGACTCTTCACGCAATTGATCATTGGTCAGGGATGGAAATCGAAGGTATTCCTGCTTGATATTTTCCAATATCGGCATGATCTCTTTGATGTCTTTCTGGGATTTATTTCCAAAAAAGCTGGATAGAATCTTATTTAAAAATGACATGATCTTATTTTGTGTAATTAATATCTGAAATACAATTAGCTACAAAGTTAACTAAAACGTTGAAATTACCGAAATCTAAAGTGCCATTTTCGCACTTGAAGATGAGATTAAAACAAGCGCAAAACAGACTTGAATTAAACTAAAAAAGAACGGATTAAAGCCCGTTCTTTTTTAGTTTATAAAATTCTAAATACCAATAAGATAAAAGAAAATATCAATTCATTACTGAGAGTTAATTACCCATTCTAGTGTTCATTAATTTAGCTAATTCAGCCATAAAAAGCTCAGTGGTTAAGTAGTGCTCAGGTTTTAAATCATCACCATAGATAGACAATGCAAGGTCTTTGGTCATCTTTCCGGCCTCAACAGTATCGATACATACTTGCTCAAGAAGTAATGAAAAGTCAATTAAAGCTTGATTATTATCTAACTTACCTCTAAAAGCAAGTCCACGTGTCCAAGCATAGATCGATGCAATTGGGTTTGTAGAAGTCGCCCTTCCCTTTTGATGCTCGCGATAATGACGAGTTACTGTCCCATGAGCAGCCTCAGCCTCCATAACATCTCCATCTGGAGTCATTAAGACAGAGGTCATAAGACCCAACGAACCAAAACCTTGAGCTACGGTATCCGACTGAACATCACCATCATAGTTTTTACATGCCCAAATAAAGTTACCATTCCATTTTAAGGCAGAAGCCACCATATCATCAATTAGACGATGTTCGTAGGTAATGCCAGCTTCCTGGAATTGTTGTTTGTAAACAGCAACAAAGATCTCTTCAAAGATATCTTTAAAGAATCCATCATATTTTTTAAGAATTGTATTTTTCGTAGAGAGGTAAAGAGGCCATTTTTTGGTCAAAGCCATTTTAAAGCAGCTATGAGCAAATCCTCTGATCGACTCCTCTGTATTGTACATTGAAAGCGCTACACCAGGACCTTCAAAATGGTACACGTCATGAACTTGAGCGCCCGATGCATCATCTGGAGTAAAAGTCATGGTTAACTTACCTGGTCTATCGACAACGATATCGGTGGCACGATATTGATCTCCAAAGGCATGACGACCAATTACAATTGGTGCAGTCCATTGCGGAATCAATCTTGGAACATTTTTAACAACGATAGGCTCTCTGAAAATTGTACCATCTAAGATATTCCGAATTGTACCGTTCGGAGATTTGTACATTCTCTTAAGACCGAACTCAGTCATTCGCGCCTCATCAGGTGTAATGGTGGCGCATTTAATTCCAACCTTGTACTTTTTAATTGCATGAGCAGCATCAACCGTCACCTGATCATCAGTGGCGTCACGATGCTCAATACCTAGATCGTAATATTTAATATCAATATCTAGAAAAGGCAGGATAAGCTCTTCTCTAATCATTTTCCAGATAATTCTGGTCATTTCATCCCCATCGAGTTCCACGACAGGATTAAGTACTTTAATTTTTTGCATGGACAAAATTTTACATTAAAAACTAGAAACTATACTTTTAAAGCAGAAACCAGCTAACGACCTTGCTATCTTGAAGGAATAAGCCTAAACGAATAAGGAATCGCTTTGACAATTTAACCTATTACTATAGCATTGGCTAATTTTGAAAACAAGAGAATTTGAATTCGGGTACAAAAGTAATCACTGTAATTTAATAATGCTCAAAATCTAAGCCAAATTTTGACTTTAATAATGCTAAAGATGGATATTTACCGACTAATACATTCCACTTCTCCTCATCAGTATAGGGGATATCAGATTTTGGAGCCAAATCATCCGATACTTTAAACGTTATTTCAATAGCTTGATTTTCTAGTTTGCGCCGAAGAAAACCAAGTAATTTAGGTTTCAAATCTAAGGTTAAACGGTTAAATTGCAATTCAGTATCAAGTTCATAAAGTATTTCCCATTCGCCAACTATCTGTGGTTCTCTAGCACTTAGGGCTGATTTAAGCTGTGGAGCCTCAACCGCACTTACAAATGTTAACCATGCGACTAACAGCTGAGCTAATTCAAACGGTTTTTCAATCATGGAATCTCCATAAACGTCTCCGATCGGATCAGCAATTTCTCCAAGGTTTGAATCTTTGGGCAGATCGCTTAAAGCATCTAAGATCGATGGTGTAGCGAATAAACTTCGGGCAACCGGCTTTCGAGGAGCAGATATAGAAGGAATAAGAGGAACAGGAATTGATTCTTCTGAAACTACGTCTACTGGTGCAGGAGGTGCTATTTGAGCTGGAGCAGCTATTGGAATTGAAACATTTGAGACCTTTAACGGATCCAATTTTGAAAAAATTGGAAGCAGGGATAAAGTGGCTAAGGCGTCGTCAAGTGTTTTTTTTTTAATAATTCTTCTAACTGAGCTATCCTAACGATGGCAAGCTCCACCAAAAAACGTTGGTTAGATGAAGTTTTATATTGGATATCGCACTCAGAAGAGAGCTGTAGAGCGCCAATTAAGAAGTTAATAGAGCATTGTGCAGCTTGTTTTTTATACCGCTCGCGTATTTCGCCTCCCACTTCAAGCAGCTGTAAGGTAATAGGATCCTGACAAATCAATAAATCGCGGAAATGCTGACCGAGTCCCATGATAAAATGGTGGGCATTAAAACCCTTATCTAAAATCTCATTAAAAATGATTAAAGTGGTTGAGATATCAGAAGTCTGGAAGCAATCAGTCAACTTAAAATAATAGTCGTAATCTAGAACATTTAGATTGGCGATAGTGTCTTTGTAAGTAACTTTAGCGCCACAAAAACTCACCACTTGGTCAAAAATCGAGAGTGCATCTCGCATGGCACCATCAGCTTTTTGAGCTATTATATTCAAAGCTTCCGATTCAACAACGATATTTTCTTTCTGAGCCACTTCTAGTAAATGCTTTTCTATGGCAGAAATTGAAATCCGATTGAAATCATAGATCTGACAACGAGATAATATGGTTGGTAAGATTTTATGCTTCTCCGTTGTGGCTAGAATAAAAATTGCATGAGCAGGAGGCTCTTCCAAAGTTTTTAAAAACGCGTTAAATGCTTGCGTAGAAAGCATATGAACCTCATCGATAATATAGACACTATATTTACCCAATTGCGGAGGAATGCGTACTTTATCAACTAAGGAGCGGATATCATCGACTGAATTATTCGATGCTGCATCTAGCTCGTGAATATTGTAGGAACGATTCTCACCAAACGATAGACATGACTCACATTTATTGCAAGGTTCTGTGTTAGGATCAAGATTAAGACAGTTGATTGTTTTCGCAAATATTCGAGCTGAAGTAGTCTTACCTACCCCTCTAGGTCCACAGAAAAGATAGGCATGCGCGAGATGATTACTGCTAATGGCATTTTTCAATGTCGCAGTAATCGAAGTCTGACCGACCACCGTATTAAAAGTATCGGGGCGATATTTCCGTGCTGAAACGATATAATTCTCCATAGGGTAATAAAGGCGTATTCTGGGAGTCAAATATATTACTTTTTCCAACCCTTCAAACGGAAGGTCTTAATAAGTTATCAACGAAATAGAGTATATTCGAACATTTAATCTTCACAATTGTTGTTGAATCAATATTAAGTCGTTAATTTTAAACAATTAAAACCTTTTGTAATATGAAAAAATTAGTCCTTTCCTTTTTGTTTGTAGCATTTATTCTAGGGGCCATGGCTCAGCAAAAAACTCTTTATGATTTCAAAGTCAATGCCCTAGATGGTAAACCTTTCGACCTCTCAACTTTAAAAGGTAAGAAAGTCCTTGTCGTAAACACAGCTTCTAAATGCGGACTAACACCACAATACAAGCTGCTTCAAGAAGTATATGACAAATACAAAGACAAAAACCTTGTTGTCATTGGCTTTCCTGCTAATAATTTCATGAGTCAAGAGCCAGGTACAAATTCTGAAATTCGCGAGTTTTGTACAAAAAATTACGGGGTTACCTTTCCGATGATGTCAAAAATTTCGGTAAAAGGAAAAGACATGGATCCGCTCTACAAATGGCTTACTTCTAAAGATCAAAATGGTGTTGTAGATGCGGACGTTAAATGGAATTTTCAAAAATTCATGATCGATGAAAGCGGCAAGGTTGTTGGTTTCGCCTCTCCTGGAGATAAACCTGATTCAGAGCAGATCATCAGCTGGATTGAAGGAAAAAAGAGCAAATAATTTAAATTAAGAAAGCTAAATTATGAGGCTCCTAGGAAACATCATCTGGTTTATTCTAGGAGGCTTTTTTAGCTTTCTTGCCTACATCTGGGGTGGATTTTTGCTCTGTCTAACCATCATTGGAATTCCTTGGGGACTTCAAGCTTTAAAGATTGGAATTGCCCATTTGACACCATTTGGCAAAAGTGTTGTGCCGATCAAAAATTCTATTCCAGTCCTTTCGTTTTTATTAAATATAATTTGGCTGCTTTTCGCAGGAATATGGATTGCAATAGCTGAATTCGTCTTAGGCTTATTGCTATGCATTACAATTCTAGGGATACCATTTGGAATTCAGCATTTTAAACTAATGCGTTTAGCCTTGTATCCATTTGGTTATGATTTAAAATAGTCTCAAATCAGATTACTTGAACTAATAAACAGCAATTTTCCAATACGCAAATCAGTGATTGTAAATTGCGTAAAAAGTAAACATGAAATTTATATGGACGCAGATATAATTACCATTGGAGACGAGATATTAATCGGTCAGATAGTCGATACCAATTCCGCTTGGATCGCACAAAAACTTAATGCAGAAGGGATTAATATCCGTCAGATCTCAAGCATATCTGATCACCCTGAGCATATTATTGCCGCCTTACAAGAATCTGGAGAAAAGTCATCTATCACACTGATAACTGGTGGATTAGGTCCAACGCGCGACGATCGAACAAAAACGGCTTTATGCACCTATTTTAAAACGAAGTTGATTGAAAACAGTGAAGTTTTAGAGCATATCACTCAGTTATTAACACCCAGAGGAATCTCTATTAATTCGCTAAACCGCGAGCAAGCCTTAGTGCCTGAAAAAGCCACTGTGTTGCACAATACATTGGGAACAGCTCCTGGACTATGGTTTTCAGAGAAAGGGAAAATTTATGTCTTTTTGCCTGGTGTACCTTTTGAGATGAAAAACCTAATAGACAATGAAGTTATCCCGCGGGTACGTAAAGTGTTTAGCACCCCAGTGATTCTTCACCGAACCATCCTAACTCAAGGCCTTGCTGAATCAACCTTAGCTGAAAAAATTGAATCATGGGAAGATAGTCTTCCGGAAAGTCTTAAACTTGCCTATTTACCAAGTCCACAAAATGTAAGACTTAGGCTTACTGCAAGAGGTGAGAACGAAGAAATTCTTGTTCAGCTATTGGAGCAGAAAATAAAAGCACTGAACGAACTTATTGCGGAAAATATTTTTGGCTATGATGAAGACACAATGGCTGGAAATGTGGGTAATATTCTGTACAGCAATGGATTAACACTTTCGGTTGCAGAAAGTTGTACTGGTGGTAACATTGCTCACTTCCTAACACTAAACCCTGGAAGCTCATCCTATTTTAAAGGGGGAATTGTGGCCTACTCAAATGAAGTAAAAGTTAAACTACTTAAGGTAGACCCTCATCTGATCGCGGAAAATGGAGCGGTCAGCCAAGAAGTTGCAGAAGCGATGGCCATTGGCGCTCGACAAGCTATGAATACCGATTACAGCATCGCAACAACAGGTATTGCTGGCCCAGATGGAGGCACCATAGAAAAACCTGTTGGAACAATTTGGATCGCGATAGCTGGACCATCCACTTTAATCTCAAAAAGATTTACCTTTGCTAATAACAGAGAACGAACGATTATCAGATCAACCCAAACAGCCTTAAACCTGCTTCGATTAGAGCTACTGAAATTAACAATCAAAGGAAAAGAAAAATGAAAAAAAACATAGGAATTGGATTCGCAATAATTGGTATTCTTATTGTAATAATGAGTCTAATTCCTGGAATGTTTAAAAATAAGCTAGCGCAAAAAATTAAGCTTGAGATCAATAAAAACATCAATGCGAAAGTAGAATTCTCAGATATTGAACTATCCTTATTTCGCAGCTTTCCGCAACTAAATATCACAATTAATAAATTTGCCATAGAAGGGGTTGCCAATTTCAATCAAGTACCCTTGTTGAATATCGAAGCCCTTTATACCTCAGTGAATCTTTCTAGTCTTTGGAATAATTCAGATTTTCAGATTACGTCCCTAAAATTTATCAATCCAATAATTAACCTTAAAGTTTCAAAAGAGGGGATTTCAAATTGGTCGATTTTTAAAACTCAAACCCAAAACACTAGCTCAAGTGAGAAAAAGCCGAATAATATAAATCTGGAAAGCATTAAAATAACAAATGGTTCTTTGTCGTATAAGAGCGAAGCATCACCATTAGAGTTCTCCTTTACCAAAGGCAACCTCGACCTATCTGGAGCATTAAAAGGGAGCAATAGTACTCTTAAGATTAATGGCGAGGCCGATAGTATTAAGTTCCAGTTCAATGGATCAAATTACATATCACAACTTAAGGCCAAATTTACAGGTGGATTAAAATCGGACTTTGACCAGATGTATTTTACGTTACTTCAAAATGAATTAATAGTCAACCAGCTCCCACTTACGATCTCTGGAACTTTTATTCTAGGTGAAAAAGCAGACAATTATGATTTAATTTTTAAATCACCGGCATCCTCGCTTAAAGATCTGTTAGGACTCGTTCCAGCGCAATATCAAGCGAAATTAAAAAACGTGGAAAGTTCGGGGGCAATTTCGTTTGAAGGGTTCGTAAAAGGGGCTTATCAGGAAAATTCAATGCCAAGTTTTGGTGTAGATCTTAAAGTTTCTGATGGCCGAATAAAATATCCTAAACTCACTAAAAGCTTAGATAAAATAGATGTTACTGCGAGCCTTACAAAGCCGCAAGGATCGATGGACTTAATGAAGATTGATCTCAAGAAATTCATTGCAAGTGTGGATGACAATTTAATCTCAGGATCCTTAAATGTGATCACACCCGTTTCAAACCCAGAGATTGATGGATTGTTAAAAGCGCATATAAATCTCGGAGTTCTGAAACAAGTCTTTCCGATTGACTCTATTGACGTAAGTGGAAACATCGAAGGATATGTCAAATTTAATGGACAATATGCTTCTATCGAGAAAGGAGAATATGAGAAATTTAAGACAGAAGGTAAGGTAACCCTAGATAATTTTACATTTAGCCATAAGCTCTTACCCCAAAAACTTGAAATTTCCAAAGCACAAATAGAAGTGAATGCTAAAGCGATAACCTTAACTAGCCTTGCTGGCAAAGCAGGAGAAAGCGACTTTACTGCAACTGGAAACTTAACAAATTACTGGCCCTTTGTATTAAAAAATGGAATTTTGAATGGAGCTATTACTCTAAATTCAAACTACCTTAATTTAAATCAATTCATCCCTACTTCAAATCCAAAAGACTCTATTCTTACTGGCAAACCATTCGAAGTTCCTGAAAAATTCAACATCAGTCTACAGGCTAAAGTCAACAAAATTCTTTACGACAAAATATCGATCTTAAATACATCTGGAGAGATAAAAGTACAAGAGCGCAGAGTGCAGCTCAACAATTTAAAGATGAATATGCTAAATGGCACAATTTCTGTATCTGGAGCCTATTTGACTCCTAAAGAAGGATTGCCCAATTTTGACTTTAAGTTAAATATTTCCGATTTTGATCTACCAACAGCATACCAGTCTTCAGGAACCATTCGACATTTCTTACCCATTGCGAATCAAAGTACCGGATCGTTCAACACAGGAATTAGTTTGAATGGCTCAATTGGGAAAGGTAACACCCCAATTTTCAAAACTGTAAATGGAGAAGGCAATATCTCAACACGAAATATTGCACTTATTGGGACAGGCTTATTTACCGATATTAGTAAATACTTTAAACAAGGTCTATTCTCCAACGTTAAGGTCAATGATTTTGATGCTAAATTTAAAATTGTCGAAGGGGGACTTATTATTTCGCCTTTTAATACGAAGATTGCAGGTCAGGATGTAACCATCTCAGGCAAGCAATCGGTCTCAATGGACCTTGATTACATCATGAATTTTAAGGTTAGTAAGAATTCTTTAAGCGAACAAGTAAATGGGTATATAGGATTCGTTCCAGGGGCCGAAAACATCGATAAATATCCAATAGGCATCTTACTGACTGGAACCTTTGATAAACCAATCATAAAAGTTGAGCTCACTGAGGCCAAAAATCTTGTTGAGAAAGAGTTTAAAAAGAAAGCTGGAACTGTCATTCAAGATGCTATCAAAAAATTCGGACTCGATAAATTATTTAAATAACCCACCTAACTTATGTTTAAAAAGAATAACCTACTACTTACAGCCTTCATGCTTGTGCTGTTTATTCATCTCTCTCCACTAAGAGGAATAGCCCAAGATACCGATTATCATGGTTTTAAATGCAACAATTTTAAATTCGAAGGGTACAATGCAAAGATTGTCTTTCCGCAAAATGCAGAGGCTGGTAGACATTGGATATGGCGAGCTCGTTTTTGGGGTCATGAGCCTCAAACAGAAATAGCCTTATTGAAAAAAGGTTTTCATGTGGTATTTATTGATGCCCCTGAACTTTGTGGAAACAAAGAGGCCGTAGAGCTATGGAATCATTTTTATGCCTACCTATTAAAAACCTACCAGTTAAACGAAAAGACGGTCTTAGAAGGATTCAGTCGTGGAGGCCTTTATATTTACAATTGGGGCTCTGAAAACACCGAGAAAGTAGCCTGCATCTATGCTGATGCTCCAGTTTGCGATATCAAAAGTTGGCCAGGTGGAAAAGGCAAAGGTACAGGGTCTCCAGAGGATTGGAAGCTTCATTTAAAAGTCTACCAACAGACAGAGGAATCAATCAAAGACTTTAAGGAAATGCCTATTTACAATGCTCGCAAATTAGCCCTCGCGCATGTCCCTGTGCTGCATGTCTGTGGAGCAACCGATGACATCGTGCCTATTGAAGAGAATAGTTATTTGGTTCAGAAAGTCTACAAGGAAGCAGGAGGAGATATGAAGATTATCGTTAAAGAAGGGATCGGACATCATCCCCATAGTCTAAAAGACCCAGCTCCAATTGTTAACTTTATCCTCTCGCATACCGCTCCAAATTTACTAGATGCAGCTTTGCCATTCAACGCAAAAATGGCCATTAATTTCAGAGGAAACATAGATAATTCACGTGTGAAATTTGAAAAGGAAAAAATTGGAAAGGTTGCCTTTCTAGGTGGGTCTATAACAACCAATCATGGATGGCGTGACTCAATTTCGAACTATCTTCAAAAGCGTTTTCCGGATACGAAATTCGAATTTATCAATGCAGGCATAGCCTCAACGGGATCAACTCCTGGGGCATTCAGGCTCAACCGTGATGTATTGTCAAAAGGAACTATCGATTTATTATTTGAAGAGGCGGCTGTAAATGATGCCACCAATGGCGTCGAGCCTCAACGCCAAGTTAGAGGTATGGAAGGGATTATCCGTCATGCCTTAAAAAATAATCCGAAAATGGATATCGTAATGCTTCATTTTGTGGATCAAGATAAGATGGCCGATTACAACAATGGCAAAATACCCGAGGTGATTCAACAACATGAGAAAGTTGCGAACTATTACCAGATCACATCTATCAATTTAGCCAAAGAGGTAAACGACCGAATTTTAAATGGTGAATTTTCATGGCGTGAAGACTTCAAAGATCTCCACCCCTCCCCTTTTGGACAAGCTATCTATTTTAGGACACTTAAATATTTCTTCGAAAAGTCGTGGGAGAATAATGTAATAGCCAAGCAAAAAAACAGGGTAATCCCTGCAAAAAAGTTTGATAAATATTCTTATTCGGAAGGAACTTTTATGTCACTCGACAAAGCTGAAATCATAACCGGATGGTCACTATTAAGAGATTGGACTCCGAAAAAATCATCAACACGAAATGGATTTGTGCACGTGCCAGTTCTTGAGGCAGAACAGCCTGACGCAATGCTAAAGCTCAAATTCAAAGGAAATATGATCGGATTGATGATCACCTCTGGACCAGACGCGGGTAATTTGACATACAGTATTGATGGTGCACCCTATAAAACAATTGATCAGTTTACCACATGGAGCGATCAACTGCATCTTCCATGGTTGCTTATTCTTGAAGATGAGTTAAGCACTGGCAAACACACGTTAATTTTAAAAACAGATCACTCTAAAAACATTAGAAGCAAAGGATTTGCATGTCGTATACACCAATTTACCGTAAACAATTAGGTGGTTCTAATTCATTAGCATTGCCTCAAAGAACCATGCACTAATTAACCAATAATCTTATCTTTGCACCTCAGAAGAGAATAAAACATAAAACATTTAAAAGAACATTATGAATATTGCGTTGATTGGTTACGGGAAAATGGGCAAAGAGATTGAACAAATTGCCATTAGTCGCGGTCATACCATCGTACTGAAGATTGACGTTCAAAATCAAGCTGATCTTACAATTTCAAACTTAGCTAAGGCGGATGTTGCAATTGAGTTTACTGGCCCGTCAACAGCAGTAGAAAACTATCTAAAGTGTTTTGAAGCTGGAGTACCTGTTGTTAGCGGGACTACAGGATGGTTAGAACAAAAATCGGAAGTTGAATCACAATGTAAAGCAAAAAACGGTTGTTTCTTCTATGCTTCGAATTTTAGCTTAGGCGTAAATATTTTCTTTGCGGCTAATAAGTTTTTGGCTCAGATCATGAATGACTTTCCGCAATATGATGTCTCCATGACCGAAGTTCATCACACACAAAAGCTGGATGCACCAAGTGGCACTGCCTTAACTTTAGCAGAGGATATTTTAGCAGCTAACAGCACTAAAAGTAATTGGACTATCGACAGTCCGAAATCTTCTTCAGAATTACATATTCATCCAATAAGAGAAGGTCAAGTACCTGGGATACATACGATAAAATATGATTCGGATGTAGACTTTATCGAAATTACGCATAGCGCCTACAGCAGAAAAGGATTTGCCTTTGGAGCGGTTTTAGCTGCTGAATATAGCGCCACTCGCAAGGGTATTTTATCGATGACAGATTTATTAAATTTTTAATAATTAACAATGAATAATTTACTCGAAAATAAGTGGTTTAGGTTTGGACTTGTGGCAACGATATATCTACTATGGGTTATCTGGCTTAACAATTTCTGGTGGTTAATTGGACTTGTTATCATTTTTGATTCAAGCATTACTCAGCGTGTTCACTGGGCTTTCTGGAAGAAAAAAAATCCACCAGACGGACAACAAACCAAAGTTGTGGAATGGATTGATGCAATCATCTTTGCCGTCATTGCAGCAACTTTTATTCGACTATTCTTCATAGAAGCCTATACAATCCCTACCTCTTCAATGGAAAGATCCATGATGGTTGGAGATTATCTATTTGTAAGCAAGACCGCCTATGGTCCGAAGATGCCAAACACACCAATCTCCTTTCCTTTTGTTCATCACACGATGCCTTTTTCGAGTACCACACCATCTTTCTCGACCATGGTGCATGATCCTTATCGCAGAATTGCAGGAACGACTAAAGTAAAGAATGACGATGTTGTTGTCTTTAACTTTCCAGAAGGAGATACTGTAGCGGTGAATATGCAAGAACGTAGTTACTATGAGTTAGTACGATCATATACTAGAAATAGAATCTGGGGCGACCAAAGAACGTTCGGGAATATTATTTATCGTCCAGTTGACAAAAGGGAGAATTACATCAAGCGCTGCATTGCAATCCCAGGAGACTCTTTAAAAATCGTTAAAGGACAAGTCTATGTGAATGGAAAAGCTCAAAAAGAGATTCCAGGAATACAGTACAAATATTTAATCACAATTTCTGGTAGTTCAATAAGTTCAGAAGCACTAGAGAAGTTGGATATTAACAGAGCAGATATTGAAGGTTCTGATTCACGATATATCCTATCTTTAACAACTGAGCAAGCGAAGAAGATGGATGGCATGAAGTTTATTCAGTCGAAAGAGCGTGTAACTTGGCCAGCAGAAAATAGTGATCCTGCTATGTTTCCTAACGATCCTAAATTCAATTGGAACCTCGATAATTATGGCACCA
Organism: uncultured Bacteroidia bacterium; assembly: GCA_903897145.1. Lineage (GTDB taxonomy): Bacteria > Bacteroidota > Bacteroidia > Bacteroidales > Prolixibacteraceae > JAAFHB01. The sequence goes on from CAIUAN010000038.1 coordinate 55,411, forward strand.
TCTGGATACCTAAAAAAGGTACAACTGTCAATCTGACCCTTAACAATCTTCCTTTATACAAACGAATTATTGATGTTTACGAGGAGAATGACCTTCAGATAAAAGGAGATCAGATATTTATCAATGGATCACCTGCCTCAACCTATACCTTTAAAATGGACTATTACTGGATGATGGGTGATAACAGATACAACTCCGCAGACTCCAGATATTGGGGATTTGTTCCGGAGGATCATGTCGTGGGTAAAGCCTCATTTGTATGGCTCTCCTTAGATAAAAACAAAAGTTTCTTATCTAAAATCCGATGGGAACGTTTCTTCATGAGCGTAAAATAGCTTAAGTAAAACTCAAAATAAAAGTCGGCAGAGAATTGTCGACTTTTATTTTATACCTAATTTATCAATGATAAAACAGCTGAAAGTTAGTGTCCGATTTTTACTAGTTACTTGCATTGCATTAAACCTTTGTGCCTGTCGTGTTTCCTCGTATCTGACAGATCAGAAAAGTATAGAACTTCAAAAAAACCTTCGGAAACATCGAACAGGAGTCAATATAGGTGAAGGAATTTTAGTTGCTGGGGCAGCGGCAGTATCGCTATTTACGGGCGTCGTATTCTTCACCCCTCAGAAACAAGCTTATCGAAGGCTCAAACTTGTCAATCAATCAGCCGACACTCTATTTGTGAACATGGTGACCGATTGGCAATGGAAAGATTCGACTTATTTTGATTTAAAGGAAATAGTTATGCCACCTCTAAAATCGATGAAACTAGTGGTCCCAAATAGCATTGCGTACAACATATATTTCAGAACCGATTACAATGCTCCGGACGATGAGAAAGTTGAAATAAATACAGGAGAAACAAGCATTGTTAAACTTGATCCTAAAAAGAAAATCAATTGATATAAACTATTAAACCTATAATAAGATGCAAAGAGGATTAGTAACAGGGATAATCCTGGGAGCTTTCATGGTTATTTTTGCACTTCAAAACACCTTGACGGTTCCAATTAAGTTTTTGTGGTTGAAATTTCCAGAGGTTTCCTTGGCACTTTTAATTATGATTTCAGTAGTCATTAGTGTCTCTATTGCAGCTACTTTTGCTTTTATTGACAAGCTTAGCTTGAAGAATAAGATCAAAAGACAACAAGCAAAACTTAAAGAGCTAGAAGACCAGTACATCGAGCATGAACCTATCATGACTCACAAAAATGGCCCTATCAATCAGGAAATTACAATCGAGGGTGAAACTGGAAATAAATTCTTTGACTATTAGACGAATCGAATGAATTCAACCGTAATACTTAGCACTGCTTACTTTGCGCCGATTCAGTACTATGCCAAACTAGTTATTCATCAAAAGGCATACATCGAATATTGCGAAAACTATTTAAAACAGTCGTACCGCAATAGAGCAGTTATCCTTGCGGCTAATGGACCTTTGCCGTTAACCATTCCTATTATAAATGGACCGAGTGCAAAAGGACCCATCAAAGAACAGCAACTTTCAATTGACTACAATTGGCAACAAATGCATTGGAGAAGCCTTGTCTCTGCCTATAACAACTCTCCATTTTTTGAATACTATGCCGATGATTTAGCGCCATTTTTCGAAAGCCGAAAATGGCACTTCTTACTTGACTTTAATGATGAGATCCAGGCTGTGATTTTAAAATTACTGAATATTAAAACCGAAATTGAGTATACACAGACCTTCACCACGCAAGAAAATATCCCATCTGACATGGATGACTTCAGGTATCTAATACACCCAAAGTTGAGTAAACAAAATCCCGATGAAAGCTTTACGCCAATTCCGTATCATCAGGTATTTAATGAAAAATGGGGATTTGTGCCGAACCTAAGTATTTTGGATTTACTATTCAACGAAGGTCCTGCAACAACGACATTGCTTAAGAGCTGCTATCGTTAAAAGGTGATAAGTCTTATTTTTAAAAACATGCAAATATCAAGGAAGGCTAATAAAGATTTTTAGTCTACTTATCTTCCCTTGATTTAGAAGAATTTCGCCAAACAATAAACAAGACGATTACTATTGCCGCGAGATAACCTACAAGCTGAGTATGTTCCATGCTTGAAGTGTTTAGGTGAATAGATTAATCTATAATCAAACGTCTCATCAAACGCATCTGATGAGTATATCGACCCGTATCGATATTATAAATACCGAAGTGATCCACGTTATCGATTCGAACTTTACCTGATGAGTGGATAATTTTATTTTTCTCCCAGATGATACCTACATGGATAATTGTACCGTCTTCGCTATCAAAAAAAGCCAAATCACCCGGAAGAGCCTCTTCGACAAAGCTAAGGTTTTCGCCCAACATCGATTGTTGGACCGAATTACGCGGAATATGCAACCCAGCCATTTTATACAAGATCTGAGTAAAGCCAGAGCAATCTATACCAAATGGGCTACGACCACCCCATAAATAAGGTGAATTGAAATATTTTAGGGCATTCTCGATGATAACCTCTCGAACAGTTTTAGGCAAAGTATTGATGCTATTTCCCTGAATGGTATAGCCTATTGAGTCAATCTTAAAAGACCTATCTATAGGATTAAAGTGAGGCAAGGAGCTACCGGCAACAATTAAAAAATTAGCATAATCCCCATCTAATTGCACAATATTGAACACATCCGTTGTAACTATGCCCGGATTTTCTTCTAATTGTAAAAAACTTTGCTCTTCCACTTCATTGACCATAATGCGATCAATCCACCCTTCATAACCATCAAAACCAAGCTTTATCTGCGACCATTTATCATTCTCTTCTAGAACAGTATAGTGTTCACCAAAAAGTATTTGCGTACACATTTCACTCTTTTCACGAGGCTCTGACCGAACGGGAACAATGCTGAGGTTGGAGATTCCGTATCTCATTAAAAAATAACTACTTTTGATTATTCCCAAAGATACAAATTAATTGATAGCTGAATAGAACAGAAACAAAGCAGAAACTATGAATCAACAGGATAAGAAATGGTTTGAATCTCAAAACTGGCATACGATCTATCTGACGTTAATATTTGTCTTCACATCTTTTATTATCTATTTTGCTCTTCCTCAAGAGGGTAGATTTCGCTATGAATTTCAAAAAGGGAGACCATGGATGCACTCAACATTAATTGCTCCATTTGACTTTGCCATAAAAAAAACAGATCAGACCTTAAAATTAGAGCGCGATTCTCTCCTTAAATCTTTATCTCCTTATGTTGTATTTCATGATACCGTTGGAAAAGAAAAGATAAAAGCCTTATCAGCCAAAATAGACGAAATAACTCTGAAAGAAAACACCGAAATCCTCTATCCAAGAATCGTTAAAAATAAGGTAATCACACTTTTTGAAAAGATATACCAAACAGGAATTCTTGAACAAAACTCTGGGAAATCTATTGCAAACACAAATAAAAACCAAGTCATTATTATTCGAAATAATGTCGCGGAGCCAAGTGAAAAAAAGAATCTTTACTCGTTAAAAACAGCCTACGCAGAAGTCACAACGGCCTTAGAACTTTTGAAAAATAGCGATCCAGACCTTAAGCAGATTATTCAAAAGTTTCAGGCTGAGGATTATTTGGCCGTCAATCTTTCGTATGACCAAGAGAAGATTAAAGCTGAAAAACAAAAAATACTTGAAAACCTAACAACAACTCACGGCGTAGTTCAAGAAGGTGAACGCATCATTTCAAAAGGTGATGTGGTATCTTCAAGAACTTATCTCGTGCTAGAATCCTTGCGAACAGCTTCCGAAAAAAACAGAGGCGACTTCACCAAATATTACCTAATTATTATAGGTAAAGCAATATTTATTGGCATTCTATTGCTAACGCTTTTCTTATTTATTTACAATATCAGACGGAACCTACTAAATTCCAAAAGAGATATCACTTTCACACTTGTGATGATGATTATCATGATTTTGTTTTGTCGAATTATTATTACATCCAACAGCATACCAATTTACATAGTCCCTTTTGCCGCCTTAGCACTAATCATACGAACATTCTTAGATGCACGGCTAGCAATCTTTGTGAATACCATCACAGCAATAATCGTTGGGTTTATGGTACCCAATGGATATGAGTTTATCCTTTTAACAATTCAAGTTGGAAGCATTGCTGTTATTAGTCAAAATAAATTACAACGTCGCTCGCAGCTTATTCTCACCTCAATAATCATCTTCTTTGTTTATGCGATAACCTACATTGGCATCTCACTGATTCAAGAAGCAAATCTGGCAGCTATCGACTGGAACATGATGAAATGGTTCGCCATCAATGCAGCACTAACCTTGATTACCTATCTTTTAGTCTTTGTTATCGAGAAAACTTTTGGATTTGTTTCAGATGTTACCCTGATAGAGTTATCTTATTCAAATCAGAAACTATTACGCCGTTTAGCCGAAGAAGCACCAGGAACTTTTCAGCACTCGATGCAAGTAGCCAACCTTGCAGAGGAAGCGATCTTGCGACTTGGAGGCAACCCATTGTTAGTAAGGGCTGGAGCACTCTATCACGACATTGGCAAGCTGAAAAATCCCATGTATTTCATAGAAAATCAATCATTTGCCACTAATCCTCATGACCAACTGACAGCAGAAGAGAGCTCAAAAATTATTCTTGATCATGTTGTCTATGGAATTGAATTAGCGCATAAACATAAAATTCCGGAACAACTGATCGACTTTATAAAAACCCATCATGGGACAACAGTCACCAGTTATTATTATGTGGCTCTTAACAATAGTTTTGGAAAAGAGGTCGACCAAGCAATCTATACCTACAATGGACCAATCCCATCGACAAGAGAAACGGCCGTTGTCATGCTCGCCGACAGCATTGAAGCGGCATCGAGAAGTCTAACCCAGAAAGACCATGACAGCTTTACCACGCTTATTGAATCGATCTTCCAAACCAAGATCAAAGCAGGCCAACTAGAAAATGCTCCCTTAACATTTAAAGATATTTCACAGCTGAAAGGAATTTTTCTAGAAAAGCTGCTTAATATTTATCATGTCAGAAGTGCTTATCCCAAAAAAGAAGATTAAGTATTATCTAATTAGACTTTTGCTAACCGTCAGAAAGAACCAATCTGTCTAATTTCAATCTAAAAATGAGCAAAACCCTTTACCTTACTTGCTTAAGCCTACTCCTGCTAATTTTAGGATGTAAGAAAGATTCGTCTACCGGTAATCAGACTGTTGACCCTTTGGTGAAATACACAGCAGATACCTTTAATGATCTTTATTTATGGTATGATCTGATGCCATCCGTTAATTTAGCCAGCATAAAAACACCAACAGAATATATCAGCAAAGTAAAATATCCTTTAGATAAATGGAGTTTTACAATGAACTACGATGACTTATTTAATCTATTGCAAAATGGAGTCACAACTGGTTATGGCATTGGCTTAGCATTTGACAGTCAAAACCTCTTGAGAATACTCTATGTCTACAATAATAGCGCGATGGGTAAAGCTGGCGTAAAAAGAGGTTGGCAGATAAAAAGCATCAATAGTAAGTTAGTCTCATCGATGTCGAGCTCAGAATTAAACTGGAACCTAGCAAACAGTACAAACACATTTGAATTTATAAAAAATGATGGCTTACTAGTTAGCAGTTCAATGACAAGAGGAGCCATAGTGATGAACACAGTTCTCTATCAAACAATTTTTGACAGACCAGGCAAAAAAATTGGCTATCTTGTTTTTAATGAATTCTTGGATAGTTCAGTTCCAGAGTTAAATGCTGTTTTTGATACTTTTTCTAGTAGTGGAGTAAAAAATGTCATACTAGACTTACGCTACAATGGTGGAGGTACGCTAGATTGCGCCGATACCTTAGTCGCACTCTTAGCAGGAAAGCTAAATAAAGATAAGATATATAACACGCTAATTTACAACAATAAACATACGAATCTGGGCTTCACCAGTAAAATCAGCATTAAGAGTAACAGCTTAGCCTTAGATAAGATTGTGGTGATAACCTCAAGTTCAACAGCATCAGCAAGCGAAGTAGTTATTTCGGGTATTAAACCATACTTAAACATGAAGCTTATCGGATCAGCAACGCACGGGAAGCCTGTAGGAATGAACATTGTAGGCGACACCAAATTAAACCTCGCGGTAGCCCCAATAAGTTTTAAGAATGTGAATTCTCAAGGATACACCGATTATTATGATGGTATTCCGGTCGATTTCACCGTAAGTGACAATGCCATGCAAGATTGGGGAATCGCTTCAGATGGGTGCCTTACAGCGGCATTAAACTATATAACCACTGGTTCTATTGGATATATACCAACTACGAAGTCTACAATAGTTTCACAAAAAATCATCAATGAAGGGTTGGAAATGAATACTAATAATCTATTTCAGTTAAAAAAATAATTACAAAAGCAAATAAATTTCATAATCCACGAATTTTATTTATTTTAGAACATTACTTTAAGTCCCAAAGCTATGAACAAGAAAATCAACAAATTGCTTCTGCTTTTCCTAGGCATATATCTAATTAGCACCCCAGTCTTGGCAAAAGTCAAAGATGATGGAAGTTATAAATTCACCACAACAAAAGAGATTGCGCACACTCCGGTAAAAAACCAATCTCAAACAGGAACTTGTTGGTCTTTTGCGGGCATGTCGTTCTTTGAATCAGAGATGTTACGGATGGGCAAGCCTGAGGTTGATTTATCGGAGATGTTTCAGGTTAGTCTCTGCTACCGCGAAAAAGCTAAGAAATTTGTCCGGATGGAAGGAAAGATGAATTTTGGTTCAGGAGGCGAGCTGTACGATGATTTCTATATACTTAACAAATATGGATTAGTCCCAGAGAGTGCTTTTCATGGCATTAAATACAATGAAGAGAAGCATTCACATGGTGAGATGGATGAAGTATTAAAGAAAATAGTAGAAGGTGTTGTTGAAAATAAAAGCAGAAAAATTTCTCCTGTTTGGGACCAAGCATTTAACAAAACAATCGATACCTATCTTGGGGAATTACCAGAAACATTTAAATACAAAGGGCAAACCTATACGCCAAAATCATTTGCAACAGACTATTGCGGAATAGATTCGAAAAACTATGTACAGATTACCTCCTTTACTCATCACCCATTTTACGAAACATTTAGCCTAGAGGTTCAAGATAACTGGTTATGGAGTGAATCGTACAATATTCCGCTTGATGAGTTACAAGAGATTGTCGATTATTCACTAAATAATGGTTATTCAGTATTATGGGCAGCAGATGTGAGCGACAAAGGATTTGCCACTTCTCAAAAAGGGATTGCTGTAGTGCCAGATAAGACACCTAAAAATATGAATCAAGTTGAAGTAGCCAAATGGGATAGTCTATCGGAAAAAGAAAAAGACGATACTTTCTACAAGTTCGAAAAACCTGGCAAAGAACAAGAGATTACGCAGCAGATTCGACAGGTCGCTTTTGATAACTTAGAGACTACCGACGACCATGCCTTACATTTGATCGGGACAGCAGTTGATCAGAATGGTACGACCTATTACAAAGTAAAAAATTCATGGGGTGATTACAACCAATACAAAGGTTATTTCTATGCTTCAAAGCCCTACTTACGCTATAAAACAACGGCTATAATGGTCAATAAAGCAGCCATTCCAGAAGTAATACGTAAAAAACTTAAGTTATAGTTGTTTTATATTGGAAAATTTATCTACTTTTGCGCCTCGTTCCGTACGTAATCTCTGACAGCAAACAACTAGACACTGTGAATATTGCGTTCGTTAATATTACTGATAAAAACAAGCAGAATGGATCTAATTAAAATTGCAGAGAATGCGTTTTTAGGTGACCAAAAAGTACAACCTACATTTCACGCAGGTGACACCATTACGGTTAGTTACAAAATCGTCGAGGGTGTTAAAGAGAGAATTCAGAACTACAAAGGTATTGTAATTCAAATCAAAGGCACTGGAACAACAAAGACATTTACCGTACGTAAAATGTCTGGCAATATTGGAGTAGAAAGAATTTTCCCTTTCACTTCACCATTTATTGACAGCATTGAAGTAAATCGTATGGGACGTGTGCGTCGTGCACGTCTATATTATCTTCGTGATTTGACCGGAAAGAAAGCCCGGATCAAAGAAAAAAGATTCTAAAAAACAACTCTTACAAAGGTTCCTCAAAAAGGAACCTTTTTTTTGTTATTTTTAAAGAAAAATAACTGTTAACTATGGCTTTTTTCGCCAGGGAGAAACTATTCACCAAACGATGGCTAGTCGACTATTGTTTGATTACAGCAGGATCATTTATTCTGGCTTTAGGTTATGTTTTTTTTATCACTCCTCATAAAATTGTACCTGGAGGTGTGTTCGGACTTGGCATTATTTTACATTACCTTACCAAAGGGATGTCAATCTGGGCTGATGGTTTTCCAATAGGCCTATTTAATTTAATTGCGAACATTCCACTTGCCTACCTAGGCATTAAATTTCTTGGAAGAAATTTTGGCACTAAGACCATTTACGGTTTTGTCTCCTCCTCAATATTTATGGACGCTATCACCTATATGCGTGTTATCGGTGATGCTCCCCTAGTAAACGACGTATTACTCTCCTGTATTTATGGGGGCGTACTCTCCGGCCTTGGTTTAGGACTTATCTTTAAAGCACGAGCAACCTCCGGAGGAAGCGATATAATTGCCATGTTGGCGAATCAGAAAACTCGACTACCAATCGGACAAATGATCATATGGGTTGACTCAGCGATTGTGCTCATTGCATTAGCTGCTTTTAAAGATTGGCAGATCCCTCTCTATAGCATTGTCGTTATCTATATCACTGGCAGAGCGGTCGATTTAATCTTGGAGGGTGCAACATATAACAAAGCCTTGATTATCATTTCAGATCAGCACGAGACTATTCGAGATAAAATAATTATAGATTTAGAACGAGGTGGCACCTACCTTAAAGGGACAGGAATGTATACAAACACAGAAAAACAAGTCATATTTACCGTGGTAAACCGACGAGAGGTCGCTATACTAGAAGAACTTGTCAATTCTATTGATCCGAATGCATTTATTGTGATCATGGATGCCAGTGAAATATTAGGTGAAGGATTCAAATCGTTAAAACATAAAATTGACGACCACTGATCATCAAAATTCTCGAGTTAAAATGTTTAAAAAAGCCATACTGATAAGCCTATTTTATTTTCTATTTTTTTCTAGCTATGGCCAGAAGGTAGGACTAGTATTGAGCGGTGGTGGAGCAAAAGGACTGGCACATATTGGCGTGATAAAGGCTCTTGAAGAGAATAATATCCCCATTGATTATATTACTGGAACCTCGATGGGGGCTATTATCGGCGGGTTGTATGCTGCCGGATATTCACCAGAAGAGATGGAAACGCTATTTAAATCTGAAGACTTTAAATTTTGGTCTACGGGCGAGATACCACCTAAATATGTTTATTTCTTTAAGCAACTTGATGAAAACCCCTCTTTTATAGATCTTGATTTCGTCCGAAAAGAGGACAAAATTCAGCTTGCCCTGCCCACAAATATTGTCCCATCTGGTCAAATGGATTTTGGCTTTATGGAACTCTTCAGTCCAGCAAATGCTTTAGCAAAAAAGGACTTCAACAACCTATTTATACCTTTCAGATGTGTCGCAACAGATATTTATCGTGGCGAGCAAGTAGTTTTTCGAAATGGTAACTTAGGAGAGTCTATTCGTGCTTCCATGACTTTCCCTTTTTATTTTAAACCCATTGAGATCGACAGTGTATTATTGTTTGATGGAGGGCTCGTAAATAATTTTCCAAGTGATGTCATGTTACAAGACTTCAAACCAGGTTTTACGATTGGCAGCGCAGTAGGATTTAAAAATATCAAGCCACCTAAGGATGACCTGAGGTTGCAGCTTGAAAACATGATCGTTCGTAAATCCAACTACACCATACCTGACAGTATTGGACTGACTATAAAGTCACCGGTTGATCATATTGAACTTTTCGACTTCGAACAATTAGAGCTAATAGAAAAAGAGGGGTATGACGCCACTATGGCACAGATCGAACAAATTAAATCGCGTATAAAAAGCAGAAGAGAACTTGAACAATTAAATCGTCAGCGCGAAGAATTTAGAAGTAAATGCCCTACATTGAAATTCAGCAGCATTCAAGTTTCGGGAGTAGATGGATCGCAACGGCATTACATTATCCATTCGATCCAGCATAAATTAAAAGTTATTGACTTAGAAGAACTCAGAGGTGAATACTTTAAGATCCTTGCAGACGATAAAATCAAATCATTGTTACCCACAGCAGACTTCAATAAAGAATCTGGTTTATTTGAGCTACAACTCAAAGCTGAGCAAAAAAAACCGCTTGCAGTAGGTGTTGGCGGGTACTTTTCCCTTTCTGATGTAAATCAAGGTTATATAGGCTTAGATTATCGCCTATTCAACAATCAACCCATCACAATTCAATCAAATTTACATATTGGAAAATTCTACAGTTCCATCATGGCTGGAACACGGTTTAACTTTACAACCAAACATCCAGTCTCCTTGGAACTCTACTTTATTAAAAATCGTACCGATTTTTTCGCCGGTGCAACACAGTTAATTTTTGAAAATAATCTTTCTCATTACATCATCCGCAATGATGATAAGATCCAATTAAACCTTAGTTTTCCTGACAAAACAACTTCAAAATGGGATGTTGGTTTAGATTTCATAAATCAATCAGATGCCTACTATCAGACTATCAACTATACAAAAAGCGATTCGCCAGATGAAACAACCTTTACGGCAGGTGATGCTCATATTAGGTTCGAGACTAAAGCTTTTAATAAAAAGCAATATCCAACTGAAGGGAAAATGTTAAACATCGAATTGGGCTACCTTTTTGGCTCTGAGAAGGAAGAGCCAGGATCGCTAATTCCGCTTAATGATTCTTATAAAAAAGCGCACAATTACTTGGAGCTAAACCTAAACTACGAAAAATATATCAAGAGCTTTAAATGGCTTAATATTGGAATATCTACAGATGCGTACCTCTCAAACAAACCCTTATTTCATAATTATACCTCAACCTTACTAGCAGCACAAGCCTACTCTCCTACCGTAAATAGTTCGATGCGTTACATACCCTATCTTCGATCGAATAATTTTATCGCAGGTGGTCTAAAAGCTATTTTACCTATTACCTCAAATACGCACTTTCGACTTGAAGGTTACTATTTCCAACCTTTTAAAGAGATTACAAGCGGACTAAACCAAATGCCTATCTATAAGGATAAGCTATTTACTTCGAGTGCATTTATTGGCAGTGGTGGACTAGTCTACCATACCCCATTTGGACCCGCCAGTTTGCTTCTAAACTACTATAGCAATAGTGATCCACGCTTTTACTTACAAGTAAGTTTTGGCTACCTTTTATACAACCATATTCGCAAATAAAAAATCGATTTAATTCCATGATGGATATTAACAACCTAAACGCTAAGTTTTCTATTCCTGGCCATCTCAGCCTTATAGAGCTTGACAATCAAATTATTTCGCTAAACATCACGAACAACTTCGCAGATGCTCAAATCTCCCTATATGGCGCTCAAATCATCAGCTATACTCCAAAAAACGAAGTAGATATTCTTTGGCTTAGTCCGAATAGTTATTTCACGGAAGGGAAAGCAATTAGAGGAGGGGTTCCCGTGTGCTTTCCTTGGTTTGGACCGCATCCATCCGACCAGTCCAAACCTCAACATGGATTTGGCCGAATTTCAAATTGGGAACTAGCTGAAACACGGTTAACATCTAAAGATGAAATAGAAGTCAAACTTAGACTACAGTCTTCACCAGCAACCAAATCTTACTGGCCATTTGATTTCTTGGCTGAGATGACCTTTCTAATAGGGAAGACATTGACTATAACCCTGAAAGTAACCAATCAATCTGATCTTCCATTTGAATATAGCTGCGCACTTCACAACTATCTAAGAGTTAAGGAGATTAAGGATTGTGCAATTTTAGGATTACAGGACTGTTTGTACCAAGAGGATTCTGAAAAGATCATGCACACGCAAAAAGAAGCCAAGCTTACAATCAATCAAGAAGTTGATAGAAACTACTCCAATACTGCTGGGTACTATTCATTAGTCGATCCAAATCACAACCGAACCATTCGTATTCATAAAACAGGAAGTCTGATAACCACAGTCTGGAATCCAGGATCTCAAAAGAGTCAATCTTTAAAAGACATGCCTGATGATGGCTATAAGAATTTTGTATGTATCGAAGCTGTTAATGCCTTATTAAACACTATAAAACTAGCGCCGGGAGAAGCCCACGAGACCTCCACAAAACTAGAATTAGAGGATTAAACCTTTTATTACCAAGCTATTTGCTTTGAAGGATAATAGTTAACCCCTAAAACTTTTAAACGATCGCCTTGCTTAGCTAATCTCAGCTTATACTCACTCCATGTCCGTCTAGATGAAGAGCACCATCCAACCTCTGCAATCCCAATAATACGGGGGAATGCCATATATTCTATATTTTTCATCGTTGAAATAGACTCTGTCCAAATAGGTGCTTCCACACCTAGAATATTTTCTCTCTTTATACCAGGGACAATACTTTCAGGAATCCAATCATAACTCTTTTGAACATCAAGATAACCTGCCCAATTAAGACCAAATGTAGTTAACGAATCATATTTCATATCTAAATAAGCATACATAGCAGGTGACATGATCACTTTAGCCCCCTTTTGAACACCAAGGACAGCATTTTCAGCCTTTCCCCAATACTGCACAAAAGAGTTCGGCTTAAGGTCAGAAAGGGCTATCTCGTCCCAACCAATGACATGCTTACCTAGCTTAGCAACAATAACTTGCATCCGATTTACAAATGGAATGTAATCTTCTATTTTAGTGACGTGCGACTCATCTCCACCAATATGCAAATAGGCACCAGGGGTCATTGCAGAAATCTCTTTTAGCACATCTTCAATAAAAGAATAGGTCGACTCTTTGGAGGTGCACACGGTGCTAAATCCAACTTCCGTACCAGTGTATAGATCTCTTGCCTTATTATCGCAATTCAGTTGTGCATAGCTTGCCAGCATCGCAGTGGTATGACCAGGCAAATCGATTTCAGGAATTACAGTGATATTTCTAGAGGCTGCATACTGAACGATATCGCGAAATTGTTCTTGTGTATAAAAACCGGCCTTGCCTCCACCAACTTGAGATTTGCTGCCTGTGGCTGTAAGCTCTGGCCATTTTTTAATCTCAATCCGCCAACCCTGATCATCCGATAGATGGATATGAAAAACATTCATTTTGTACATCGATGCCAAGTCAATATAATGTTTTACATCTGCAACAGAGAAGAAATGACGAGCGACATCAAGCATAAACCCCCGATAAGCATATTCGGGAAAATCGCGAATGACACCAGCTGGAATAATCCATGAATCACTCTGATGAGTTAACGCTTCTATTTTATCTGAAAATAGTTGTCTTAATGTCTGAATGCCATTAAAAAGGCCTGCGGATTTGTTCGCTAAAACCTCTATTCTGTCAGGAGTAATTGTCAATTGATACCCTTCATCGCCTAGTGCAGAAATACTACTTTGCGATAAAACAAGGTAAATATTACCAGTTCCCTTTTGATCTGCAGTTTCGATTAAGGGCAACATAAATCCTGTTGCTGGCCTTAGTTTGTTGCGAAGAAGAGATCCAATTTTATTCACTTCGATGTTGTGTGAAACAGCACAAATTTTCGACTTATCTGTTAATGCAAAGGAGCCCTTCCCTGAAACTACGGAGAAAGGCTTTGGTATAATGGCCACCTCAGCTAATTGAGTACTCGAATTAGCATAAGAGCTTGAAAAAATTATTAAGAACAAAAGGATTATAAAGATGCGCATAGCAAGCAGTTTAAGTTTAGTTTTAATCGTTTAATTACAAGTCATAAAAATAATGAAAAAACCTCAGTCAATAAATGACTCGTTATTTTTAAGGTACTTAAAAACAAAAATAATTTCCGAATAGGTGACAAGTTCTCCCAAGCCAGACTTAGCCGCCGCCAAACTCAGCGATCGATTCGTCAATGCCCATTTAGAAATAGTCGCGATTTTCTCCTTAGACACTAGTTTAGTTAAATCGATTTCGCCGAGCGCTAGATAATGTGCTAAATGACTCTCAATTGTCGAGGATGATAATCCACGCTCTAATGCGACTTCGGAAATAGATTTGCCAGACTGAAACAGCTCAAAAGAGAGAAGCTTCGTATCCACTTTTATTTTTTGCTCATGCTTAGCCTCAGCTGCAATTTCCTCCTCAACGGCAGAATCGCCCAAATAAGAACTGATTATCGCAATAATCTCATTCCCAAATTGAGCTATTTTTTTCACGCCGAGACCCTTGATAGTTTTTAAAGCTGCAACCGATCGTGGCAACTTCGAACAAAGTTCTATCAAGGTCTTTTGTTGCAAGACCAGATAGGCGTCAACATTTAACTCTGAGGCTTTTTGATTACGCCAACTCTTTAGTGATTTATAGAGTTGAGCATTTTCAGCTGAAGTGACTCCAACTGTGGCACTTGATTTTATTTTTGATCTAGCTTCAATCATTATCGAAGCCTTCGCACGGCATTCCAGATACCCTTGTGCACTAAAGCCATTCAGACTACCTAATAAGCAGGCATGACGAAGATTAGCCTCTTGCACAAATTTTGCAAATGCCTCTTCAAGTGATTTCTTAACCGTCTTATTATCAATGTCAATATCTATATTTCTGAATCTTGATAACAGATTTAATTCTAGTCTTTCAGTAAAATAAGAACTTGCCTGTTTAATTCTCACCTGCAATGCATGGTTCTCCTTAAGGTCACTTTGAGCTGTTAGCAACTCAATTAATTGAACTTGAAACTTTTCTGAAACTGGATAAAGCTCTTGCTTAACAAAAGTATTGATTGCGTGTAAACTATCTTTTAAAATAGGATGAACACTCTCTTGGTGGTCTTCAATTAATTTTAAATGATACAATGAACCTCGAATCAAGATCTTAAAATCAAATAATTCAAGGATTAACTGGCGTTCAAACTCAAATTTAGACCGATCTAGAAGGTTCTGATCTGGAAGATTCTGTCGAAATTCCAAACTAAATTGAGTAACCTTTTGGTCACTACTCATGCTTTGATTTGCAATAGGAGTGCTAAGAACAATCCCTTCTAAGGTCTTACAGCGACTTAATGCCACATAGACTTGACCATGTGTAAAAGCAGCATTTGCATCAACAATAACCTTCTCAAAAGTTAAGCCTTGACTCTTATGAATTGTAATGGCCCAAGCCAGTTTCAATGGAATTTGATTAAACAAACCGATGATTGATTCTTTAATCTCTTTCGACTGTTCATCGATAAAATATTTGGTGTTTGCCCAATCTGCCCGTCCCACAACAATATCTTCTTTATCGGTTGCGCACCGAACCTGAACCGTATCCTCATCAATAGCTGTAACGATTCCTATTTTCCCATTATAAAAAAGCTTCTCTCTTGAGGAATCATTCTTGACAAACATAACTTGAGCCCCAATTTTTAAATGAAGTTCAAGATCTGCAGGAAAGGAGTGTTCTGGAAACTCACCTTCTATACGAGCTTTAAATGAATGAACTCTCGAGGTTAGCAATTCCAATTTAGCTC
Source organism: uncultured Bacteroidia bacterium (assembly GCA_903897145.1). GTDB lineage: Bacteria > Bacteroidota > Bacteroidia > Bacteroidales > Prolixibacteraceae > JAAFHB01. The sequence goes on from CAIUAN010000038.1 coordinate 71,136, forward strand.
TATTTAAGTCATGAGCCTGGGCATTATGGGTAGTCAGATGAATATACCCATCTCCATCTTTTCCGCTGAATCCTGGGACATAGCGTTCATGGAGTGCAGCTAAAGTTTCTGCATCAAACTTATTCTCCCGAATCTTGTTAAGGATACCAATAAACTTCTCGTCTTGCTGTCGGAAGATATAGGTTAATTCAACAGTAACATAGTCGGTCTTTTTCAAGGCCAAACTGCTGAAAAAGTAAACCGACTCATAATAAGAGCTTAACAATCTCCACTCCTCTTCTTTTGCTACTGGAGTAAGTTGTTGTAAATCACCTATCAACAGCAGTTGAACACCTCCAAAAGGTAAGTTGCGATTTTTATAACGACGAAGTACACTATCGATGCCATCTAAAAGATCAGCACGCACCATACTGATCTCATCAATCACTAAAAGATCTAGGCTCTTTATGATTGAAATTTTATCACGATTAAAGCGCTGAAGATTCGCTGCTGGCACCTTTTCGGAAGGGACAAAAGGTCCGAAAGGCAATTGAAAAAAGGAGTGAATAGTTACACCTCCGGCATTAATTGCTGCCACACCTGTTGGTGCGACAACAATCATCCGTTTATGAGAATTACTTTTAAGTTGGTGGAGAAAAGTAGTCTTTCCAGTTCCAGCTTTTCCAGTTAGAAAAACGTTTTTTCCTGTAAATTGAACAAAATCAAAAGCCAATTGCAATTGATCGTTCATGCTAAAATCCTTTATTGCCACACCCTAGTGATTATAGTTAAAGTTACCTTTTTCAGTGGCAATAAAGCGACCTATTATTTTGATAATACGACGGCTTAGCGTTTACTAAGAATATTAGCTTCATACGCTTGTATATCAGCCACATAATCTAAGCCAACGGCAACTCCATTATCTAAGCAATATTTATCATATACAGCTCCAAAAAGCATTGTTTTAAGTCCTTCTAGGTAAGCAAGGCGTTCAAAACTTTTGCCTTTTTCTTCATATTGTTTAATCATTTCTGTTGGCTCTAAGAGTGCAAAAAGAAAAGCTTGCTGCGCTGCTCGCGTGCCGATGACATAGGCTCCAATTCTGTTTAGACTGCCATCAAAGAAGTCTAAGCCCACATTGACACGACCAAGCGCATTGCAACGGATAACTTCTTGAGCAATTAACATGATCTCTTCATTAAAAGTGACCACATGATCACTATCCCAACGAATACCACGAGTTACATGCAAAAGCAATTCATCTAAATACAATAGGCATGATGAGATCTTATCGCCTACTTGTTCTGTCGGGTGAAAATGACCATTATCTAGACAAAGAAGGGTATTGTTTTGAATCGCATAACCTAAGTAAAACTCATGTGAGCCGACCACCATTGCTTCAGAACCGATGCCAAAAAGCTTGCATTCGATTGCATCTTTAAGGTATTCCTTCGGGTATTTATCAGCAAAAATCTCATCGAGTGATTTCTTTAGGATCGCACGGTGACCGCCTCTATCGACAGGCACATCTTTGGATCCATCAGGGATCCATAAATTATGAACGCAAGGAGATCCTTGTTGCTTGCCCATCTCTGCACCAATCTGCCGACATCTCTTAACATGATCGACCCAGAACTTACGAATTGATTCGTTCTTACTCGAAAGGGTAAACCCATCATTTGATTTTGGATGGGAAAAACAGGAGGCATTAAAGTCAAGACCAATATCCAATTTCTTGGCCCAGTCTATCCAGCCTTGAAAATGTTTTAATTCAATTTGATCACGATCGACCAGTTGACCAGCAAAATCGCCGTAGATAGCATGCAGGTTTAAGCGTTGTTTGCCTGGCAATAACGACATCGTTTTTTCCAAGTCCGATTTCATTTCAACAATCGAACGAGCTTTCCCAGGGTAGTTTCCAGTAACCTGAATACCGCCTCCTCCAAGGGATGAATCAGGTTTTTCGAAGCCACCAACATCATCTGCTTGCCAGCAATGAAGACTGATCTTGACATCTTTCATTTTTGCAATTGCGGCATCTGTATCAACACCTAAAGATGCATATTGCTCTTTAGCCAACTCGTATGCACGAAGCACAAATTCCTTTTTCATAACCGATTCGTTTAAACTTATTATTCTAAATAAAAAACCTCGTCTAGCGCAGACATAACAGGCGAATTATCTGGATTTACAACCATGATATCCGCCATATAGGCCCACCATTTTTCAATTATAATATGACTTCCCATATCCTGTGATGAGATATTACCTTCTTGCTTTTGAACAGCAAAAAGCGTATTCGATGACTCATCAAAAAATATCGAATAATCATAAATTCCAGAACTCCTTAAAAGCTCTTTGATCTCTGGCCAGATCTCATCGTGACGCTTGCGATATTCTGCAGCGTAACCCTCTTTAAGCTGCATCTTAAATGCAAATCTTTTCATTATTCGCTATTGAATAGAGTTGCCTATTCCCACAATAAACACAGAAAGCAATATTACAGCAATTCCAACGACAATCGTCCGAGATGTCTTTTTAGAAACGCCTTTCCACTCTTTATTGTAGAAACCCCACATATTAGCCGTTAAAATAATTGTTGACATATGAAGAATCCAAGAACTAGCACCATTACCAAGCTTACTCTCTCCCATTCCATAAAAGAAGAATTGCATAAACCATGCCGTTCCAGCCAATGCTGAGAAGAAATAATTAGACGCCAAAGGTGATTTTATATTGGTATAGTCACCAAAGGTATGATTGCGAAAGTTTAAGATCATGCACCAGATTAAGTTTGTGGTTAAGCCACCCCATAATAGGACCACAAAGGTTACGTTATTTTGGAATAATGGGTTAAATCCAGCCTTAACAGCGGCTTCAGCCATTGGTTTGCCAGCTTCAATTCCAAAGTTAAAAAACGAACTTAATATCCCAGAGATAACGGCTATTAAGAGACCTTTAGTTAAGCTAAATTCAGCTACACTTGCTTGACTAGCCTCGGCAGAGATCTCTTTCTCCTTTAACATTCCCGCACGGCCAGATATTGCAATCCCAGTTAGACAAACAACCACACCTAATAGCACCAGCTGACCTCCTGAATGCGAAATCATTTGAGTAAAGGAGACCTTACCAGCGGTCTGAACAAAGCTATAGTAGATTGATGGAACCAATGCCCCAAAAGCGGAGCAAAACCCAAGCGTTACAGAGTTTCCTAATGACATCCCTAGATATCGCACACCTAAACCATAAGTCAAGCCGCCAATACCCCAAATAAGCCCCATAGCAAATGTCATCGCTAAGATTCCGAATGAAGTAGCTTGTATGATCTCTGCAAAGCCTGGAACAGTAAACCATGCGGCGAGAGGTGGAACGATTAACCACGAAAAAAGCCCTCCAATAATCCAATAACTCTCCCATGCCCAAGTCTTTACCTTTTTAAATGGCATGTAAAAACTCCCCGACGCAAACCCGCCAATCGAGTGAAAGAAAACACCTAATAATGCTTGCATAATTATTCTATAAGTTTAGTTAGCTTTATATCTGACCACCCGATGGTTAGTTACAAATCGAGTTATTTAATCGTCGGCAAGATACTAAATCATTGATGATTTAGCCATGTAGACATTCAATTTTTCACGATATTTTATCGCAAAAATTTCTACTTTGATTTTGGAGCAAAACAAACGTGTGAATCCTACCTTAGAAAAGGTCAAATGCACACGTCAATCTAAATTCACTAATTTAATTAACCTCTAAATCATCTTTCGAAGGAAGTTTAGGAAAAGGTTGATGAGGTTCAGTTTGATACCAAAAAGCGACTGAAGCCACATCATCTTGCAAAGGAAGATAGCGGCCACCGCTTCTCCATCCCAAGGCCTGAATGGTAACTTTCAAATTATTTTCGAACCGAATTGGATCGGTGATATGCCAACGATAGAGTCCAAATCGCAAGCTTGGGTGGTAGGCAGCATCTGGCAGAATAACTTGATGCAAACCTGAGTAAGGAGAGCAAAACTCCGTATATTTTCCATTTCGATCAAAATTATAAGATCCACAGAAGTAATCTTCTAGACCAGTTCCGCAAATAGTTGGAAAAGTTTTATCATCATCCATAAAGAATTTTATTTCCCCTTCTCCCCACCAGCCATTATTTTTTGATTGCCATGCCAAATAAGTTCCTACATATTGTCCTTTACCTTTTATTTGGTCAACTATGGTATATACATCTTTATATTTAATTGGATTAGTCCGACGAAACTGAGCATGAAAATAGGATGCATTTTGTGGAACATCTGTCAAACTATAGTCAATTTGATAATAGACACTCATTGGTTTATCCCCAATATTCTCCATCGTAATCTTGCATTTCTTGCGGAAAGGCATCTGCCAATAGCAATTGAAAGCACTACCAGGGTTTACGCAGACCGCCAATGACTGTAAAGGAGAGTATTGCCCCCATCCCATTCCAAAGAAATCTCCAACTGGACATTCTACCGAAGGCTCCTTTTCATCATCCCAATAGATTCGTAAGATTGAAAAACGCCAATTTCCGGTTGGAGTCATCCAGATATGCTCTATTGAACCTTCACCATCAATCTGCGCAAGTGTGAAGGTCTGACCTTTGGCTATGTTGACATATGGATTTACTTTCCACCCTTGACCAAGATCACGGGCAGCATCAGAAGCCGCCCCTTCACCAAGCTTGGCCATACCTCCTTGACCTTTCTCTCCAGTAAAATTCTCTGGACTTATGGAGCGACTTTTCGCATTAGAGAGCAGATATAAGTTATTAAGACCATTTTGCATCCCATTGTATGCTGAATTCTGAGCCATTAATCCAATGCCGAATGGCACTATAAGAATTAAAATCAATACAAATTTTCTCATGAGTAGAAAGTTATTAGTTTGTTTTAAAACTAACAACTTTTTTACTTCCGAACAATAGTAGGAATAGCCTTTTTCATAAATCTAACAGGTCAGAATTTAATTGTTGTGACCATGTTAATTTTAGAAGTTATAGAGTTTGAAATCAAACAAGCAGCCTCCGATTTTTGAAGCACACGCTCAGCTCTCTCGCTATCTTTTTCATCTTTTAGTACGACGGTAGGCTCAAGAAGAATTTCACTCATCAGAAACTTTCCTTCTATCTGCTCTAGCTTCCCACTAGATTTGCACGAAAATGAAACAAATTCCAATTTCGAATTTTCAGCAATAGCCAGAAAAGTTGTCATCAAACAACTACTAACAGCGGCTGTAAAGAGATGTTCAGGCGACCAATATCCAGCAATTCCATTCGGAAATTCAGGTGGAGTAGTTACAATAATAGTCTTATCATCTGCTAATCCTATTTCTGGCGATGATAACTGACCCATACGGGTGTTTTTCCAGTTTACGTCTACCTTATAAAAATGTGGTTCCATGGGGTTAAATTTTTGATTGTAAACTAGACCATCCACCACCATTATAAACTTCATTAATGCCATTTGAAGACAGTATGCTCTTTGCTGAGGCACTGCGCATACCAGAAGCACAGCAAGTAATAATTGGCTTTTTCTTATCCTTTAGTTTTTTTATGTTTTGGGCCAATTGATCGACTGGGATATTAATTGAACCACTGATATGCCCACCAGCATATTCGCCTTTACTTCGAACATCAATAATAAGGGCACCATTTTTCACAAGCTGAGCATAATCCGTTTTTTCGGTGCTGAATAAATTTTTAATTGATTCAAACATGATTGTTTATTTTTTAGATGAATAACAACGAAACAATCAAACTTTGAACTCTTTAAGAATTGGAAGAATCTCAAAAGAATCATTTAAGTTTAATTTCAGAGGCAAAAATAGGGACACCAACAAGAACTGTCAGTGATATAGATCACACAAGCTGAATTCTATTTCGATAAAGGACGATTAGGCCATCTTTCTCCATTTGTTTTAGGACTCGACTAACCGCCTCGCGTGAGATGCCAAGATCATCGGAGAGTTGTTGATGCGTCACACGAATATCCTTAGACTGAAATAAAATGGATTTTTGTCGAAGTAGAGTCAATAGCCGAGCATCGACTTTCTGAAAAGCAACTGAATTAACAACATCGAGCAACTCTTCAAACCGTTTTTGATAAAGAGTAAAAATAAAATCGGACCATTCTGGAAATTCTCGAATCCATTCGCTAGCCTTGGCGATAGGAATGAGTAATATTTCGGCATCTTCTTCAATGATGGCAGTAATCTTGCTGGTGTCGTTATGCAAAGCAGCTAAAAACGACATGATACAACTCTCCGCAGGTTTAATGTAATACAAAAGCAGCTCTCGACCTTCAGCATCAGTCTTAATAACCTTAATACTGCCAGAAAGCACGATTGGTATGGTTTTAATGTAAGCATCAACATTTAAAATGGTAGTTCCAGCTTGAAAGCTTTTTACCTGCCCTGAGTCGTAAACGGCTTGATTTAACAGCGTTTTAAATAGCTCTGGATTCGCTTCCATTCTATATTTATTTTTTTCGTCCCACAAATCGAATGACAGATCCAGTTCCAACATGGCATAGACCCTCATTCAGTTCAATTACGTTTTCGCGAAGCTGAATAATTTCAAAATTATCGAAATCAGATTTTATTTCCTCGATTGAAAACAGCATATCTAAATCATCAGGGCCACCAACAGATGGGTTATTTCTGCGCAACGGAAGATGGTTCTTACTAAACGCCTCAAAAATTACAAGTCCACCCTGCTTAAGATAAGACTGAAGAACACGATGGCAATCAGATTTTGTGGCAGCGGAAAAATGGGCATAAATAAGCGCTATTGCATCAAATTGATCCTGCTCATATGAGATCTGATCTAATTCGGCTACTTGATAATCAATTGATACTTGGTGTTTGTCTGCTAGTAATTGAGCTTTCTTTTTTCCTTCCTCGCTCATATCAAATGCAAAGACGTCCCAACCTAATGTGGCAGCATAAACAGCATTACGACCTTCTCCTTCAGCCGGAAAAAGAATTTTCCCAACTGGTATATGTTTTAATGAACTGCGAAGAAATTCGTTTGAGGTTTCACCATAGGCAAAATCAACCTGACTGTAACGCTCATTCCATTTTTCTTTCATCGTTTCGAATTAAGTATAATATTTTGAAATTCGGTTCGTAACAATCAACTGTCAGGTTGGTAAAATTACGCTACTTATTCTGAAAATTAGATGTTATTTTGCATTTCTAATTTATTCTATTGATCACCAAAGTGAAACAAAAATAAATCAATATGAAATCAACTAACAAACCAGACAAAGAAACTTATGAGATCTGGCGCAATGACCCAAAGAATTGGAAGCTAGGGATATTTTATTTCAATAAATTAGATCGGCGAATTTTTCCGCCAAAGAGAATGCAAGGAATGGGTTGGACGGTAAATTTTGCGAATCCATTATCAATCCTTAGTCTTGTTGGGTTGGTTATTGCAATAATCGCCCTGGCAACTATTTTTCAAACAAATTAATTCATAGATTGTTGAACTTAATCTTTTTAAGTTCGAAGGATGACCAATAACAGATTTATACAGCTTGATCAATCGTATTTACGTGGAATAAACCATCGCTCCCAAAGGCAGAATCCAAGATTTAGTTTACAGTAATTCTCAAGGATCAACTGGCTCTGAAGAGAACCTTGTTTGCCTATTTCCATAGAAATATTCAAGGAATTACGATCTTTGCGAATTGGCATTGAAACACCAAATGTAGCGGCATAACTATTTATCTGAACCCCTGAAACAACAAGGTAACCTGTTTGGTACAAGGCACCAAAACGATATCTTTTAACTTGTCCTAATCGTTGAATATCATATTTCGGTGCTAACTCAACGCCTACGTGGTAGGTCTCATTTACGGCCAATCCTTTTACATCTAAATTAACGGATGCTTTTCGATAATCACTTCGAGTATAATCAGCTGCGACAATGTACTTCCTATCAAGCTCCAATGACATACCAAGTCCTCCTTTAAAAGGCAATTCAAGTTGGCTATGTTTGTTCACTTCACTTAGAACTAATGTTGTACCGGAAGTAACGGATAAGTTTGAAGACCCATTCAGATAACTACTTAATTCGGCTGTTCCTCCCAGTGTCAAGAAAGTCTTTTCGTTAAGCTTAGTATGATATTGAAAACCTGGTTTTAAGGTTGCGCCGATGTAGTTGATGTTATCAACTCTAGTTATTGTAGAGCCCATAGGAGGAAGATCAACATTTGTTTCCATCATATTACCCCAAATTGCAGATGACCGAAGTCCGATAGATAAATGCTTCGCAGCAGCAACACCTATTGAGAAGGATGCTTCAGTTAAACCTCCATTACCCGAATATTTCACTGGATAGCTCATGGTAGTTCCATCGAGACTCTTGGTGCTATAAATGGTATAGCCTACGTTACTTTTAGGATTTAAAGCAAAGCTAACTCCAATTTTTCTATTGATAGGAAAAGCCAATGCGGCCCAACTAAGGTTTCCATTAAGTACTTTAACTGAATTAATATTATTCTTAAGTTCGGTATATCTCATATTTATTCCAGCGTCAGTGGCCAAACTTTGAGGTGGCAAAGCTGTCAAAGAGGCAGGATTAGCAAGGTTTATGAAGATATCGGACCTTAAAGCATTTCCAGCTCCACCCATACCAAAATTTCTAGTCCCATCAGAAGTCTCAAGTTCGCCTATCCCAAAAACAGAATACGGAGAATTCGTGTTATTCTGTCCAAAAGAAATAAAAGCAGACAGTGTAAATATGATTATTAAGGCTATCCTTCTCATTCAAAAATTATATTAAATAGGTATTGAGTTGACGGAAGATTAAAAATGTATACAAGAAATTAATTGCTCTTATCGACATAACAATATATATTCATCTTAAAAAGACTCCTATTATTAGAGTTCCCAAAAAATGAAAAATGATTTAAGGTCTGTCCCACTTTATTACTCAACATTCCAATCATTAAAGCGTTTCCAGTTGTTTTTTGTGCCGCAGATTCCGATTCAAAGAATGAAGTCACATCAAGCACATAGTATGGTTGCTCATCGGAGGCAATTGGAACATATTTTAGTGCAAAAATATTACCACCTGTTGACGTAGCTAATTGCGAAGAAATAACGTTTCGACGATCAACGACATAAACTGCTAAGCTATCAGGTAATGGATTGGTGATAGAATAGGAGCCAGGATTTGGAACAAGCTGAATCCTAGCATTGATTAAGACCAAATTTTTGGCATAGCCTCTAAATTGCTGTATTCCAGGAATCCTTATCTTGGTATACAATGCACTTCCAGCTTGAACCATCGTTTGGTTGTAGGTATTTGCACTAGAAATTTCAGCATTTCCAGTAATATTATTTCTAATCTGACTAATATTCCCAAGCATACTCCCTTGGCTATTATACAGTATTTGATTAAACCACAAACCACTTGTATTCACAGGAAAATTAAAATATGTTTTATTGGAAATTTCAATAGGATTAATAAGTTGATGATAGTATACCCTCAAGGAAAGTGAACTTTGCGCTATTCCAACAGCTGTATTGTTAACGTCTGGGGAAGAAATAAAAGCCACACCCGGCATAAATACTGGAAAGTTTTGATTACTCTCCAATGAATCATTTTTAGCTAGAATCTTATCAAATAATTCCTTCCCATAGGTATCGGAGAGATGCAAGTAGAAATCTTTTTTTGAAAGTGGATATGGATAAATCTTAGGTTCAGCTAAACTTCCTGCCTTAAGTTTAAATGTAGAGGAATTATATAACTGACCATCAGAGTTAGCCGTGAACGCAGAAATATTATACAAGGATCCATTTGAGTTAAAACCCTGTTTGTAATCTAAAAGTTTGACCGAGAAAGAGATTAATTTTGTGGTATCTCCGATATAATACTTATCGTAGTTGTATTTAATAACGATGGAATCATAGATCAGCGTATTTGGAAAATCCCTTTGAAATGATCCGTTAGCAAACTGAAAATAGGGAGATGAGGTTACCCTCCCTGTAGAACTATTAGACTCACCGCCGACCAATAGATGTGGCAAACGAGTTGTAACAATCGAATCGAGATGCACCGTTGAAGCGACAATACTCATCGTATCGATCATAATTACTCCGGAAGTCGATTTAACAAAATCTTTACCTAAGGTAAAATCTTCAACTTTAGAGAAATTACAAGAAAAAAGAGAGGCCGCCAACAAAAACACAGCAACAATGCGAAAACTTCTTTCCATATTTTTTGATGCGAAAGTATTTGAACTTTTCATTTAACCCTAATTTATTATACCAAAAAGACATTATTACCGATGAATAAAAATATTCAAAACCTAAAAATACTTATTTTTTGTTGTTTATCAGTATTTTATGATAAATTTCAAGAAATAAAACAAACATAAAAAAAATTGCAAAATATAAAATCTATTAAAACAAGCTATATATCGATTAAAATGGCCTATTTATCCTTTTTAATTTTTAAAACTCTCTAGCCTATCTTAGATTTGAGCCTCCTTATTAAGTAGAAGGAGTAACAATTAAATATTAAACACCTCTTTAAAGACAATACAAATGTACGCATTGTCGAAATTTAAAATTTGAAATTTATAAATTGTAAATTGATGAAAAAATTATTTTTGGTAATGTTTGTTCTAGTGCTTTTTCTTGGATGCAAAAAAAGTGCAACGGTTTATATTGGAAACTGGTCAGCGGCATCCTCTTTTGAAGGAATTTCAAGGGGAAATGCAGTATCATTTGTAATCGGAGATAAAGTTTATCTGGGATTAGGTTTTAATAGTGCTCAAACAAATACTGCCTTAAACTATTACTTGCAAGATTTTTGGATGTGGGATACCACTCATGACTTCTGGACAAGACTTGCTGATTTTCCAGGATCACCGCGTATCGGAGCTGTATCTTTTGTTATTAATGGAAAAGCGTACCTTGGATGTGGATACAATGGAATTACTAAGCTTAAAGATTTTTGGGAGTTTAATCCGGCAAACAATACTTGGACTCAAAAAGCTGACTTCGCTGATAGCACTGGAATTGATGATAAGTCGCGCTATGGTGGTGTTGGATTCTCTCTAGGTAATTTCGGCTATATTGGCACAGGAAAAGGGATGGATGATAATAACATGAGAGATTTCTACCAATACGATCCGGCTCTTAATAAATGGACTCAAATTGCCAGTATGGGTGGCGATGGCCGAATGGGAGCAACGGCTTTTACCTATAATGGTAAAGCTTATGTAACAACTGGCGCAAACAATGGTCAGTGCCTTATTGACCTTTGGATGTATGATCCAACTACTACAACATGGACTCAAAAAGCTAAGCTTAATGTTAACACAGAATGGACTGTTCCTCGCTCAGATGGTTGTTCATTTGTTCTTGGAACTAAAGCGTATATTTGTGTTGGTTACAATGCTGGTGTTCGCTTAGATTGTTGGGAATATGACTTCACAGCTGACAACTGGACTAAAAAATCAGATTTTGAAGGTAGTGCTCGTCAAAATGCAGTTAGCATCACGATTAACAACAAAGCCTACATTGCTACTGGCAGAAGCGGAGGATCATATTTCAATGATGTTTGGGAATTCCACCCTTTCGATTCATTAGTTGTGGGTGACTAAATATCCGCACAAAAATAGGATCAAAAAAATCGAATTTTATTCAGAAGAATGAAATTCGATTTTTTTTTTTGCTGTGAAGGATACTAAAATATTCTAGGTGATAAGAGTATGATTATCCTTTGCTGTTTTATGGTTTTCGTTGTTATCTTTGAGCGTTGTATTATCTAAATGCTTATCAAGGTGAACTGCATAATTATTGATGACGAAAAGAGTTCTGTTGAAATCCTCAAAGAGATGGTTGGGCGGCTGCCTTTCTTAAACCTTTTGAAAAGCTTCACAAATCCTTTTGAAGGTCTTGATTTCATCCAATCACATTCGGTGGATCTTGTTCTTTTAGATATTGAGATGCCCATGATCACAGGTATTGAAATTGCAAAAAGCCTTAGAAACAAACCTCAGATCATCTTTACGGCCTTAGATAGCAAATATGCTATTACTGGTTATGACTTAGATGCCACAGACTTCTTATTAAAACCACTTACGTTTGATCGATTTCTCAAAGGGGTAAATAAAGCAAGTCAAATGCACCGGCTAAACGAATTGAGTGGGACCTCAAATAGTCACGATAAAAACTCAAATCTTGATTTCATTTTAGTTAAGACAGGCTATAACACCATTCGAATAGATCTCGATGATATTCTCTATTGCGAAGGATTAAAGGATTATATCAAAGTGCATATTACGGGCAAGACAATCGTTACACTAAACAGCTTGAAAAAGTTCGAAGAGCTATTGCCTGACGATCGATTTGTTAGAGTACACAAATCTTTTATCATCTCTTTAGCAAAGATCGATTCGATTCAAAACAATAGAATCGCAATCGGAAAATCGATTATCCCTATTGGTGACAACTACAAAACTAAATTCAATAGCACGATTAGACAGTAACTTATCGTCTTGGATCACCCTGCACCGGAAGCTTAGCCAGCTTCTCTACCTCGATAGACGGATGACCAAACTCTGCAACAACCTTTCCAAGAATTAAATAAACACCATTGCCAGAGAAGGGAAATCTCTTTAGACTAGAAGGAAAATGAATCGTCTCAAAAAACTCACCAGAACAATCTAAGAAGCTTGCAAAATACATCAATTCGTGCTTCGAAGTGCTGACATATTTCAAGGCCACCAAGAGACCAACCATTCGGATTTTTTTCCCAACGCAGCCAACCAAATCAGCAGCCAAAGCCTCGCCACGAAAACGAGTCTGCAACAAGTCAAACCAGCTCATCGTAACGGGAAAGCCGAGCAATTCAAACTCATCATAGGCAGCCTCAACAGCAGACTGATCCAGGCTTGGCAGGGTCCACGTTTTCGACGGGAGGTCAAATAATTGATTCGACCGACTTGGAGCCGACTTATTCAATAGCATATGTGCTTCCCACAACAATTGCATCTTTGGTTTAGCAATAAATCGAAAAGCACCAAGCCTAATCAGTAATACTAAGTGTTCGATACCAACAGGAATGCGCCGCAGAAAATCCTCAAGCGAAAGAAATTCACCCCCTTGCATACGTTCAGAAACAAGTTTCTGCTGAAAACTTTGCTCCAGATTAGCAACCAGATTAAATCCTAAATAGATATGATCAGCATAGATAGTTGTCTGATCAAAGCTTTTATTGACACAAGGTAATTCTATTTTTCCTCCACACCGTTTCGCTTCATTGACGTAAACCCATGATCTGTAAAATCCGCCGAAATTATTAATCACCGCAACCATGAATTCCAGTGGATAATGGGCTTTAAGATAAAGACTTTGAAAGCTCTCAACGGCATAGGAAGCAGAGTGAGCTTTTGAAAAAGAGTAACCTGCAAAACTCTCAATCTGTCGCCAGACCTCTTTGGCTGTCTCTTCAGGACGACCTAAGGCACGACAATTATCAAAGAAGCGATCCGTGATGCGTTGAAACTCCTGCTTTGATCGAAATTTTCCACTCATCGCACGACGAAGCACATCGGCATCAGCCAGATCAAGACCTGCAAAATGGTGACATACTTTAAGCACATCTTCCTGAAAAACCATCACGCCATACGTCTCCTCCAGTTGTTCTTTCATCACAGGATGCAAATAAATAAAGCTTTGAGGGTGATGAAAGCGTTGAATATACTGGCGCATCATGCCACTCTTAGCCACTCCAGGGCGAATAATCGAACTCGCAGCAACCAAAGAGATATAGTTATCACAATGTAGCTTCTTAAGCAAGCCACGCATCGCCGGACTCTCGACATAGAAACACCCAATCGTCTCCCCAATTTTCAGTTGCTGCTTAACTTTCGGGTCATTTTTAAGCTCATTAACCTGGTGAATATCTACTTTAATCTTTCTATTCCGTTGAATAATACCAACACTATCATTGATATGCCCGATACCTCGCTGACTTAAGATGTCAAGTTTTTCAAATCCAATATCTTCAGCCACATACATATCCCACTGCGTAGTCTGAAATCCCTTGGGTGGAAAATCCAATGCACTATAACAAGTGATTGGCTCTTCTGAAATCAATACTCCCCCAGCGTGAATAGTGCGTAAATTTGGAAACCCTTGCAACAATGATCCAACCGAAAAAATCTGCTTGTAAATCTGACTTTCAGTGTTTCCCATTCGAGTCTCTTCTGCCAAGGCATCAATTTCATACTTAGGCAGCCCATAAACCTTGCCCAGCTCTCGCAAGATCGACTTACCCTGAAAGGTGTTCATGGCCCCTAATAAGGCGGTATGCTTGCTTCCATATCGTTTAAAAATATATTCATGAATATCATCACGGTCGCGCCACGAGAAATCAAGATCAAAATCGGGAGGTGAAGTTCGCTTTGGATTTAAGAAGCGTTCAAAATAAAGGTTCAGTTCAATCGGATCGACATCGGTTATTTTCAAGCAATAAGCAACAATTGAGTTTGCTCCAGAACCTCGTCCTACGTGATAAAATCCACGACTCATCGAGTATCGAATGATATCCCAGGTAATTAAGAAATAGGCTGAAAATCCAAGCTTATCAATGATTGCCAGCTCATGATACACTCTTTTAAGAGCTTCTGGATTGTTCCCATAGCGGTATTTCCATCCATCTAGCGCCAGTTTCTCAAGCAATAATTTATCATCGTAGCGACTTCCAGTAAAACACTGTTTATTCTTAATCGACTTAAAATCAAATATAATTGAGCAATCGTCGATCATCTTCTTGGTGGTTTGCAGAATCTCTGGAAAATCAGCAAACGCGATCAGTAGATCATCGAACGAACGAAACAGATCAGACTCGCACCCTATATGCGTTGAAGTAATCTTGCTCAACAGCAAATTATGATCAATCGCACGCAGGTGTTTATGGAGCAAAAAATCGTATTTTCCGCAGAATGTAACAGGCTGACAAACGACTAGTTTATGAAAATGGTTTTTTGTCGTGACATAACGAAGCCGATTGATATTCGCTGGCTGAACCCCTATAAATTCATTGTCTCGCAGCTCACTGACATCCTTTTCTCCGAAAGGATAAATCACATAAGCCTGATTAAAAGAGGGTGCAATCTCAGGCAAAGGAATTTTCTGCATCAGATGAAGAGTTAAGAACTCATTTAGCTCACGAAAACCTTCATTATTTCGGGCTACTCCCGTATACAGATGATGATCTCCATTGCGAAAATCAATTCCAGCAATGGGCTTAATTCCCTGCTTGAATGACTCTTTAACAAAGTCGACAATACCGGTTGTATTATTGATATCGGCCATCATGACCACTGAAAGACGATTTTTTACCGCCTCCAACACCAATGTTTCGGGATCCATAATCCCGTAACGCAAACTATAATAGGTATGACAAGAGAATAACATAATACAATCAAATAATTAAGATCATCATTGCATGAGTTTGGCATTAATAATATCTTCGATTGACTATTAAGGGACTAGAAGAAATTGGCGGGGCAGCCATTTTCATCTCGTCGATTGCCTGCCGAACGGCCAATCCAGAAGCCCTACGGATAGCCGATGAGCCGAATCGACTTCTGATCTGGTCCATACTTTGATAAAGGCTAACCCGCTCGGAAGTATCTTCAAACAGATCAAGTTGCTGAGTGCCGCTAACCAGGTGACTAAAGCGAACGCCAATAAGTCGAATTAGCATGCGTCGTTGATAAAGCTTGCGAAAAAGATCTTTCGCTGTTTCAAGCAGTGTATGATCAAACTGAGTATAAGGAATACGCAACTGTTGACTATAGGTATCAAAATTAGAGTACTTAATTTTGACCGTTACGCAGGAGGTCATTTTTTGTTGTTTCCGAAGTTGAAAAGCGAGCTTTTCGGTCATTCCAACAAGGAGTTGCTCTAGAAAATAAACATCCGTAGTGTCGTGCTCAAAAGTTTGCTCAGTACTCATCGATTTCTGTTCCGAATAAGGCTTTACGGGTGTCTTGTCTATTCCATGAGCCTTCTTCCACATCAGAGTCCCATTCTCACCCAATACCTGCTGCATCATCTCTATTGGGATCTCTGTCAGCATCTGAATGGTTTCGATTCCCATGGAACGTAGCAGATAATAGGTCTTAGCACCCACCATCGGAATCTTACGAATGGAGAGCGGATTAAGAAATGGTCTGACAACACCTTGCGGGACCTCTTTTTCACCACTTGGCTTGGCTTCTCCAGTGGCAATTTTAGAGACTGTCTTATTCACCGATAAGCCAAAAGAGATGGGTAAACCAGACTCTTTAACAATGGTATGGCGCAGTTCTTGAGCCCATTTCATACACCCAAAGAAACGATCCATTCCCGTGATATCAAGGTAATGTTCATCGATTGACGCTTTTTCATAGATGGGTGCTCGTTCTGCAATAATCTGTGTTACAACATTAGAATAATGGCTATAACGCTCCATATCGCCTCGAATCAGAAAAGATTCGGGGCACAAACGCCGGGCCAATTTCATAGGCATTCCAGAGCGAACGCCAAATAGCCGAGATTCATAACTGCAGCTAGCCACGACTCCCCGATCTGAACCACCTCCTATAATCACGGGCTTCCCTATGAGCTGACTATTTTGCAACCGCTCTACCGACACAAAAAAAGTGTCAAGGTCGTAATGAACGATCGTCTTGTTCGATTGCTGACCAATCTCCTGCATAACCGATAATTTATTTCTTGTTGACTAGGTTGTTTTAAGAAAAAAGAGTTAACTTTGATCATATTTTAATCATTATTTCGATTATAATATAATCATTATTTTAGAAAAACAATAAACAGAAGAAATAAGATTATCAAAAAACGATATAAATCACACGATGTATTTTAACAGCAATATCAAGTTAATGCGCAAGCGACGTGGGCGTACGCAAGATGAGGTAGCCTTTGCGCTAAAGATGAAGCGACCCACGCTAAGTGGATACGAGAATGGTGTCGCGCAACCAGGCATCCAGCAGATGGTTGCCTATTCCGACTATTTTGGAATCTCTATTGACACGTTGGTTAAAGTTGACTTATCGCAATTAAAAGAGAGTGAACTGCGGCAATTAGAGAATGGGTTTGATGTATTTGTGAAGGGTTCTAAATTGAGAGTCTTGACCACTACGGTAGACAGCTCGAATCAAGACAACATAGAGCTAGTCAACGAGAAAGCAAAAGCAGGCTATACCCGAGGGTTTGCAAATCCTGAGTTTGTAGGTCAGTTACCGGTCTTTCAACTTCCATTTCTCTCACGCGAGAAAAAATACAGAACCTTTCAGGTTAGTGGAGACTCGATGCTCCCCATCCCAAATGGAGCCTGGATAACGGGGGAGTTCGTGCAAGACTGGGAGAATATAAAAGACGGGGAAGCTTATATCGTCTTGACGCTCGACGAAGGTATTGTGTTTAAAATCATAGAAAACAAAATGATTAAAACGGGCAAGGTTGGCCTTATCTCTCTAAACCCAACCTATAAACCATACGAGCTGCCAGTTGTTGAGATTCGGGAGATCTGGCGGTTTATCCACTACATCAGCGAAGAGTTGCCAACAGGGGAAGTCACCTCCGCAGATCTAGCCTATACAATCAACCAACTCAAGCAGGATTTGGCGCTTATCAAAGATCGCATCCTGCCAACTAAGTAGCACGTAAGACTACTTGCTTTTTAATCGGTCTGCAAAGATCTTTCTAAATTTCTCCACCTTAGGGGTGATTACAATTCTGCAATAACCTTGACTGGTATTATTCACGTAATAGGACTGATGGTAGTCTTCGGCTGGATAAAACTTCTCAAATTGAGTGATCTCGGTTACAATTGGGTCGCTCCAGATCTTCTCTTTCTCTAATTTTGCTTTCAAGGCAAGTGCTTCCGTTTTTTGATTTTCATCCGTATAAAAGATAGCCGAACGGTATTGAGTTCCTGCATCTGCACCTTGGCGGTTTAATGTTGTTGGATCGTGGGTCGCCCAAAAAACTTCTAACAACTGAGCAAAGGTGACCAGATGTGGATCATAAGTGATTTGAGTACATTCAGCATGACCGGTAGTCCCTGTACAAACCTCTTTGTAAGTAGGGTTAGTCACGGTGCCTCCAGAGTACCCTGAGACAACTTTCTGCACACCTTTTAATTGACTAAACATAGCCTCCGTACACCAGAAGCATCCACCAGCAAAAACTGCTATTTTTGTCGTATTATCCTTATTATCCATTGTATTACTATTACGGGTTGAACCTCTTAATTCAGAAAAAACCACCGGCATTAAAAATGCCAAAAACACCAAAATAGACCTCATTGCGTTCTCTTTTATACTACAATAACCCATCCTAACGCGAATTGTTTAAGTGGATCTACTATTATCCTAAAAAACTGTTTAAAAGTATAAAAATAAGTGAGAATAAATTTGGATTTAGCTTCATTTTAGACTAAATTCGTTCAATTCATATTTGCCCAAAGCCAAGCAAATAAACCATTCCTAAAAATCTTCTCTGCTGCATCTCTTAGGCAGCGACTTTAAAAAAAAACAATTACGATGAAGCCGAAGGCCATCAAATGTAATTGCTAGAGTTCTTGACTTAATTGGGTTGTATCTATAACTAATTTTCAAAAATTAAAAGGATGAAAACTAACAATTATCGAATCAACAGATCTGATATTCCAATTCTAGCAGATCATATCCTTAGCTATTACAAACAGGATTTGTCCTCTTTTGAAAAAAATACGTCTGAGTTAAATAGACGAGCACTTAATGATCTTGAACAAAAGATTCGAGCATTTTCAAAGCGACTGGAAACAATATCCATCGATACACTAACGACTCAAGAGAAAGAAAATATAGAGAAGCTACTTGGAGATTTCAAGCCCCTATTAAACCACACCGCTCATTTCATACAAAAAAACTCAAGCCTAAAAAACCGATCTGAGCTAAACCCAGTTTTAGCAAATATTGAACTTGCATTTCAAAAAAAAGACATTCGTGACATCCAGCAACAAAGTGTCAACTTAGTTCGGCAATTTGAGCAAAGCGTTGATCAGGTAATCGACTTAGGATTTGTTAAACTTTTAGTTCGTGATTTTAAGACGCTCATTAAGAAACTAAATGACTTGGAGAGCGAACTTACCGAACAGCATTTGATCAGCAACGATGCAAGTTTCAAAGAAAAGGACAATGAACTAGTTCAACTATTAGAAACAATCATCAAGTCAACACCTATGATTTTCAGCCATAAAGACCCAGAGAAAACACAAGCTTATGCCATAGAGAAGATGCTTCTATTAGATCAACTGAACAAAAGTGAGATCCATTAGAAAAGGCAAAAGTATCTGCTCAATTATGCGATCAACCTAAAATTCGGAAGTAAAATGAAACCGGATAGATGGAAAATCGCGCTGTGCCATATCGAGGATAAAGGATGAATCAGCCATAAATACATCACGGCCATGATTGTCGATTGACATCTTATTGTATTTGCGCTTCTTAAAATCTTCTAACATCGCCTTGTCATCTCCTTGGATCCAACATGCTTTATAAAGGGCAAGTGATTCCCAACGACATTTCGCATTATACTCATGCTCCAGTCGATATTCGATCACTTCAAACTGCAAAGCCCCCACGGTTCCAATGATCTTACGACCATTTAATTGACTCGTAAACAACTGAGCAACACCCTCATCCATCAACTGATCGACACCTTTTGCCAACTGTTTCGATTTCATTGGATCAGCATTCTCGATATATCGAAAGATCTCTGGCGAGAATGATGGAATTCCTTTGTAATGCAGGATCTCCCCTTCCGTAAGCGTATCTCCAATCACAAAGTTTCCAGTATCTGGAATACCAATGATATCACCAGGAAAAGCCTCATCAATGACCTCTTTCTTATCGGCCATGAAAGCTGTAGGACTAGAATATTTAAAGACTTTCCCAAGTCGGATATGGCGATAATTCTTGTTACGTTCGAACTTTCCAGAGCAGATCTTCACAAATGCAATTCGACTCCGGTGGTTTGGATCAATATTCGCATGAATTTTGAATACGAATCCGGTAAAGGTCTCTTCCTCAACGTTCACTATACGCTCCTCCGCTTTTTTAGCTCTAGGAGAAGGTGCAATACGAACAAAGGTATCGAGCAACTCTTTCACACCAAAGTTATAGAGCGCACTGCCAAAGAATACAGGTGCTAGGTCGCCTGCCAAATACTGTTCAATATCGAAAGAAGGATAAACCTCAGAAAGAATTTCAAGCTCATCACGCAAAACAGCTGCATCTTTACCAATGTAGTTTTCAAGGTCTGGACTTTGAATATCTGTAAAACTTATTCCCTTTCGGATATCCGTAATACTTGGATCAAACAGACTTAGATTTTGATCATAAATATTATATACGCCTTTAAAATCTGGACCATTGTTAATCGGCCAACTCAAAGGTCTAACTTTTATTAACAGTTGTTTCTCAATATCATCTAATAGATCGAACGTATCATCGGCCGGTCGGTCCATTTTATTCACAAAAACGATAACAGGTGTTTTACGACTTCTACAAACACTCATTAACTTCTCGGTCTGTGGCTCAACACCCTTAGCCGCATCAACAACAATGATTACACTATCAACGGCCGTGAGGGTGCGAAAAGTATCTTCTTGGAAGTCCTGATGGCCAGGCGTATCCAAAATATTTACTTTATATCCATTAAACTCAAAACCCATTACCGAGGTAGCTACCGAGATACCACGTTGGCGCTCAATCTCCATAAAGTCGGAGGTGGCTCCCTTTTTTATCTTATTACTTTTAACTGCGCCAGCAACATGAATAGCCCCACCAAAGAGCAGAAGTTTCTCTGTCAAGGTTGTCTTTCCTGCATCAGGATGACTCACAATTCCGAAGGTTCTCCGGCGTAGTATTTCTTCTTTTAATCCCATAACTAATTTTGTGGTGCAAACTTAGTGGAAATAATGAAATAAAATTGAATAAATAGTGAATATATCATAGGTCATTTACATTAAATCATCGCTTAAACTAAGGATAAAATATTACCTTGCATCTTAATTTTACCGAACTAAACAACGCCAAAATCGAAGATCCTGATTGGATCGATTAACTCATTCAATACTCAGCTCAAAAAATCAATCTGCTCTGACGATGAAAATCCTAACTCTTGCACTAGCACTGGTATCTACCACAATTGCATTCGCTATTTCAGGCAAAGAAAAAGGACTAGCTGACTCCTATAATAAATTCACTATTGCGGCCTATTATTTTCCGAACTACCACACCAATGATACTAGAAACATTGCAAACAAAGGATTAAATTGGTCGGAGTGGGAATTAATTAAAGCGGCAAAGCCACGATTCGAAGGCAACGATCAACCGAAAACTCCGTTATGGGGATACACCGACGAGAAAGATCCCAAGGTGATGGAACAAAAAATCAAGGCTGCAAAGGACAATCATGTGGACTGTCTTATTTTCGACTGGTACATGTATGAAGATGGTCCATTTCTAAATAAGTGTCTAGACGAAGGGTTTCTAAAGGCCAAAAATGTGAACGATGTAAAATTCGCACTTATGTGGGCCAACCACGACTGGGAAGATATCCATCCCTATTCCCTTGGGGCAAAACACAAACTACTCTATCCAGGCAAGGTTTCGGCTAAACGGTTTGAAGAGATTGGGGACCTAATAATCAAGCAATATTTCACGAAGTCCAATTATTGGAAAATCGATGGCAAAGCTTATTTCTCTATCTATGACATTCAAAAATTCATGGATGGGTTTGGAAGTGTTGCGGCCACGAAAGCGGCCATGGAACGATTAAACAGTAAAGCCATTCAAGCTGGACTAAAAGGGATACATTGGAATATCGTAGCTTGGGGACGCCCCATCTTGCCCGTTGAAAAAGTTCCAGCCAACTATCCAGAATTAATTAAACTTTTAGGGTTTGATTCGGCAACCTCTTATGTGTGGGTCCATCACGTGGCCTTACCTGACCAGCAAACGGATTACAACCAAGCACGCGATACCTATTTTAAATTTTGGGATAAAGCATCCACTGAATTTAATGTCCCCTATTATCCCAATGTCTCGATGGGTTGGGATCCCACACCTCGTTGTGACTTAGCTTCCGTTTGGGGAAATTTTGGATATCCATTTACCAATACCATAGGCAACAACACACCAGCAAACTTTAAAAAAGCATTACAGTTGACAAAAGATAGGATGTTAGCCGATCCAATTAGTAAAAGAATTATAACCATAAACTCTTGGAACGAGTGGAGCGAGGGAAGTTATCTTGAACCAGACACCAAAAATAAATTCGGATACCTTAAAGCGATAAAGAGTGTCTTTAAATAAATTAAATGCGATATATTCAAAACACAAACTTTATGAAAAACCTGTTGCTAATCCTGGTCTTATTTTACAGCGCATCTATAGCCTATTGCAATGACCCTAAAAAAGATAATTCCTATACCTCATTATTAAAAAACTTTCAAAATCCTCCAGATTCTGCTCGACCAGGCGTATACTGGTATTTCATGGATGGTAATATGTCTAAGGAAGGGATGACTGCTGATTTAGAATCTATGAAAGCCGTTGGCATTGGAAATGTATTATTTCTAGAGGTTAACGTGGGTGTACCGAGAGGCAAGGTTGATTTATTAAGTGATCAATGGCAAAATTTATTTGTCCATGCCGTTCGTGAAGCTGAACGTTTAGGCATCACCATTACATTGGGTGTTGGACCAGGATGGTCGGGAAGTGGAGGTCCATGGGTCAGCGGACACCAGTCGATGCAACATTTAGTCGCTTCAAGCACGCAAATAACTTCTAAAACCAAGTCCCCCATAATTCTTCCAAAACCTTTGAATAGGTCACCCTATTTTGGTGAGAAAGGTTTAGGTGCCGAATTAATAGAAAAACGAACTAATTATTATGAAGATGTTGCGGTGCTGGCATTTCCGTCGCCAGAAGATTCAGCACGAGTAATTGACATTGATGAGAAGGCCCTCTATTACCGAGCACCTTACACTTCTCGACCAGGCACTAAACAATTTTTACCAACTCAACTGAACTATAACGAGCCCAGAGAGAGTGCAATCATCAAGCAGAGAAATTTAATTGATATCACACGCTTCATGAAACCTGATGGCACTTTAGATTGGAAGGCGCCGAAAGGAAACTGGACGATCATGCGTTTTGGCAGCCGTAACAATGGTGCAATCACAAGGCCAGCACCCCTGCCAGGTCTTGGCTTTGAGGCCGATAAATTTGATACCACAGCAATTAACGATCACCTAGCAAACTTTACAGGAAAACTGTTTAAAAGAACTGGAATACCGGACAAAAATAAGGCAGGTGGATTAAAAAGCTTACATATGGATAGCTGGGAGATGGGATCACAAAACTGGACTCCAAATTTCAGAGCAGAATTTATAAAACGTAGAGGTTATGACCCTCTACCCTTCTACCCTGTTTATACTGGATTGATTTTGGAAAGCTTAGAAAACAGTGAGCGATTTTTATGGGATCTACGGTTAACGAGCCAAGAGCTCGTGATCGAAAACCATGCTCAACACCTTAAAAAGTATGGGAAGAAATACAATTTAAACTTTTCCATTGAACCGTATGATATGAATCCCACGGCTGACATGGAGCTTGGTGCAGTAGCAGATATACCCATGTGTGAATTTTGGAGCTGGGACTATGGGTTTAACGCCTCTTTTAGTTGCATCCAAGCCGCTTCCATCGCACATATCAATGGGGCATCTGTAGTGGCAGCCGAATCGTTTACTGCCGGTTATGATGCTTGGAAAAAATATCCAGGAACAATGAAAAACCAAGGCGACTGGGCTTTTGCTTCAGGTGTAAACAAATTTGTATACCACACCTTCCAACATCAGTTTCTCAATGACAGCTTGAAACCCGGGGCAACGATGGGTCCTTATGGTGTTCACTGGGATAGGAATCAGACTTGGTGGCCCATGGTTGATGGTTATCACCGATATATTACAAGATGTCAATATACCTTACAACAAGGACAATCAGTGGCTGACATCCTTTATTTGACTCCGGAGGGGGCGCCTCATGTGTTTCGAGCACCAGCATCAGCGCTAACGGGAGAAGAACCTATGCCTGATCGGAGAAGCTATAATTTCGATGGCTGCTCTCCTTCGCAAATCATGACAGCAAAGGTAGAAGGTCATAAGATTGTCTTTCCATCTGGCGCAGCCTACAGCTTGATGGTTTTACCTAACAGTCATACAATTACGCCAGTTTTGCTAGCAAAAATTGAATCCTTAGTATCTGAAGGGGCCATAATAATTGGAAACCCACCTCGCAAATCACCTAGTTTAGTTAACTATCCCGACTGTGATCAGGAGGTAGGATTAAAAGCTTTAATGTTATGGGGCAAGTTTGATGCACCACAAGAGGTGACAAAAATATCAGTTGACAAAGGTAATATCTACTGGGGAGGCGCATTTTCTAATTTAAAAACGTCAGAATTATATCCAGATTATGAGGTGACCATTAAAATTTTAAAAGATCTTTCCTTAAAACCAGATTTCGAAACAACAGGACCAGTTCGGTATACCCATCGAAAACTAGACGGCAATGATATCTATTTTGTTGCCAATAAATCCAATGGAGCCATTGATCCAATCTTAACCTTTAGAAGTGAAGGTGGGAAAACGGAACTTTGGAATCCGATGACAGGGACCAGCAAGGAGCTTACGGAGATTAAAAAACTAGATAATCAAGTTCAAATACCTATTCACTTTGAGCCTTACGAAAGTTTTTTTGTTGTTTTTAATCCTCAATTAAAACAAGAGAAATTAGTCACGAAAAACTATACTACACCAAAACTATTGGAAGAAATACAAAAACCTTGGAGTGTTAGTTTTGATCCCAAATGGGGAGGTCCAAAAAACATTATTTTCGACAAGCTTCAAGATTGGAGCACGAATTCTTTACCTGGAATTAAATATTACTCTGGTATTGCAACCTATCGCAATACTTTTAATCTAAAAGAAAGTCAAATTAAAAATGCAAAACAGGAGTTAATACTTAAACTAGGTGAGGTTATGAATATGGCTCGCGTTCGGGTTAACGGGAAAGATTTAGGTGTGGTATGGACAGCTCCCTTCCAAGTAAATATCTCAGATGCCGTTTTAGAGGGGGTAAATCAGGTAGAAATTGAGGTTGCCAATCTTTGGTCAAACCGATTAATCGGGGATGATCAATATCCAGATGATGGGATCGTTGGGAAAGAATGGCCTGAATGGTTAACTCAGAATAAGCCAAGAACATCGGGCAGGTATACCTTCACCACATTCAAATACTATAAAAAAGAGATGGATCTTTTAAAATCTGGACTATTAGGTCCGGTTCAGATTTTGACTAAACCATAATTTCAAGTTAAAAAGCTGAGGATCAATTTTGTTTTTGTTATAATTTCTAACTTGACTCAGGATTAGGCAGGCCATTGAAAAAAGGTGCAACAAGCAATTAATTGAAATGACTATAAAATCACCAATTTAGCTTACCTTCATCGATAAAATTTAAGAATACAGATTAATCATAAAATAGATCAGAAACAGATGAAAACTAAAGTCGGATTGTTTGGCATTGGACTCGATACTTATTGGGGTCAATTCGATGGATTACTCGATAAACTTGTAAATTATCAAAATCAGATAAGCGCTAAAATCTCCACCTTTGGAGTTGAAGTAATAGATGCTGGGATGGTCGATAATCCCGAAAAAGCTCGTGAAACAGCCGACTTCTTCAAAACTCAAGACATTGAACTGATCTTCCTTTACGTCTCCACCTATGCCCTTTCGTCTACCGTACTTCCTATTGCGCAGCGATTGAAAATACCAGTCATTATTCTTAATCTGCAACCGGTTGCACAAATTGACTACACGGCTTTTAATAAATTAGGCGATCGTGGAAAAATGACCGGCATCTGGTTGGAAAATTGTCAAGCTTGCTCAGTCCCTGAGATTGCGAGTGTGTTCAATCGATCAAACATTCAATATGATATCGTAACAGGTTACCTTCAGGATGAAGAGTCCTGGCGAGAAATTCGCAGTTGGACTGAGGCAGCTCATGTTTCTGTAGTCATGCGAAACAACAGACTAGGAGTATTGGGGCATTACTATGGAGGCATGTTGGATGTTTATACTGATATGACCAAACAGTCAGCTGTTTTTGGCACTCATTTCGAGCTGTTGGAGATGTGCGAATTAAAAAAATACAGAGATCAAGTTACCGAAGCAGAGATCGAATTAAAACTGAAAGAGTTTAATTCCGAATTTGCTGTTTCACCGAGCTGCGAGTCATCCGAACTTGCCCGTGCTGCTCAAACCTCGCTTGCCTTAGACAAGTTAATTGATAGTCATAAATTAAATTCGTTAGCCTACTACTATGAAGGAGAAGCAGGCAATGATTACGAAAATATAGTAACCTCCGTGATCGCTGGCAATACGCTACTAACAGGCAAAGGGGTACCGGTAGCAGGTGAGTGTGAGGTTAAAAATGCTCATGCCATGAAAATCATGTCGGCCTTTGGTGCCGGTGGTTCATTCTCGGAATTCTACCTAATGGACTTTAAAGAGAATATGGTGATGTTAGGTCATGATGGTCCAGCTCATTTTGCCATTGCTGAAGGTAGAGTTAATTTGGTGCCCTTGCCAGTCTATCATGGAAAACCAGGCCATGGACTATCCATTCAAATGACCGTAAAACATGGACCAGTAACACTACTTTCTGTTATTGAGACTGCAGATGGCGTAATTCTGCTCGTTGCAGAAGGTGAATCTGTTGATGGACCTGTATTACAAATAGGGAATACCAACAGTTGTTACCGCTTCTCTATCGGGGCAAAA
The DNA here is from genome assembly GCA_903897145.1 of uncultured Bacteroidia bacterium. Classification (GTDB taxonomy): domain Bacteria; phylum Bacteroidota; class Bacteroidia; order Bacteroidales; family Prolixibacteraceae; genus JAAFHB01. The sequence goes on from CAIUAN010000038.1 coordinate 98,071, forward strand.
CAGTTCATTAACGATTGGTCCCGACAAGGGCCAGCACACCACTGTGCTATTGGTTTGGGTCACATCGGAGAAAAAATTGACAAACTAGGACAAATACTAGGCATTAAAACGGTTCAGATTTGTTAGAATATTCTACAAAATGATCTCAATATAATTCTTCCTAAGTCAAACAAATTAATCTAAACTGCTATGAAACAAAAAAATCTGATTCGGTTTTTCCAATTGATTTCTCTTGTCTTACTATTAGTTGGATGTAAACAGAAACCAACAACAGATGGGATTCAAGATTATCAAACATTCAAAAGCAATTTCTTAAATCCACCATCGGACTATCGAACGGCGCCGCTGTGGGACTGGAACGATAAAATTACGGAGGAAGGAATTGATTTTCACATGAAGAAGTTCAAAGAAGGTGGATTAGGCGGAGTGTTTGTTCATCCTCGACCTGGACTTTTGACTGAATATATCTCAGAAGATTGGCATCATTTGTTTGACTATACGGTCCGCAAAGGGAAAGAACTCGGGATGAAAGTGTGGATCTATGATGAGAATTCATATCCTAGCGGATTTGCTGGTGGTCATGTGGCAGCTCAAATGCCTGAATCCTATAATCATGGGACGGGATTTAGTTGCGAAAAACAAGAAATTCTTAAGATAGACACCGCAAAATATGATATTATTATAAAACTAGAAAACAACCTATTTACAGATATCACCAAAAACAAGGATCAATTCGTAGGGTCAAAGGGTGATTTCTATCTATTCAAAAAAACCTACGCAGAAAAATCGTATTGGTTAGGAAACAACCCTTATGTTGACTTATTACATAAAGGTGTTACTCAAAAATTCATTGAGATCACCATGAGAGGATATGAAAAATACGACAAAGATGAATTTGGCAAAACATTGATGGGCATCTTCACGGACGAACCCAACTTAGAAGCTGCAATGGGTAAAAATACCGATCTGCGCTGGACATCTGATTTATTCGATGAATTTCAAAAAAGGTGGGGTTATGACCTGAAAATAACACTGCCATCAATCGTCTATGAAGTTGGAGATTGGAAAAAAGTCCGTCATGATTATTATGAGCTTCTTAATGAATTATTTGTCGATAGGTTTATCAAACCCTACACCCAATATTGCGAATCAGTTGGATTAAAACTGACGGGGCATTTCTGGGAGCATGGTTGGCCGATGCCTACAGATGGCTTTGATGAAGCATCAAACTATCTGTATCAACAACAACCTGGCGTAGATATGCTTGGTAATGTTTATACGCCAAAGGGTCAAGGGGCTCAATTTGGAAACACCCGAGCAATCAGAGAACTTCAAAGTTCAGCTAATCAAGCAGGTCACCGAAGAACGCTTAGTGAGACTTACGGCGGTGCTGGTTGGGAAATACCATTCTCAAATCTGAAGAAACTTGTCGACTGGGAGGTCGTTTTAGGGGTAAATTTCGTCAATCAACATTTAGCTTATTATACCATTAAAGGGGTACGTAAATTTGATTATCCCCCATCATTTACCTATCACGAACCATGGTGGGAGAACTACAAGATGATGGGCGATTACATCGGACGCATCTCCATGGCAACTGCTTCTGGAGAACAGATTAATAAAACGTTAGTACTTCAACCCAATACAACTTCATGGATGTATTTTGGAAGAAAAATAAAGAATACAACTCCAGAGATCATTAAAAGAGATTTCAGATTATTCGTCTATGATTTAGAACGAAATCATTACCAGTATGACCTAGGCTCTGAAAATGTGCTTAAAGTTATTGGATCAGTTAACAAGAATACGCTTGTCGTTGGCAAGCGCTCCTATAATCTTGTGGTAATACCACAAACGATGCAGAACATAGATCTAAACACCTACAAATTACTCACCGAATATTTAGAAAAAGGTGGAAAGATTTTAAGCTTCGCGGATAGTATTCCTTATTTTGACGGAAAAGAATCAACGACAGTAAACACTTTAAGATCGAAATACGCCAACCAATGGACTTTTGCAAAAGAGACTAAAGAGTTAAGTGCAAAAAATTTATTGAGTGATCCTGATTTTTCAATACAAGAGAGCGATCCAAGAACTGGAGAACTGTATTTCCAGCGCAGAATCATGGAAGATGGGCAAATGCTATTCTTTGTGAATTCGAATAATTATGACATGACAACAGCCAAAATAAAGGCCAAAGGAAAATCGTTGATTAAAATGGATTTATTGACCGGAGAATGTTTTAGACTCCCAACGAAATCGGTGGATGGGCAATTAACATTTGAAGTAACTATCTCTCCTATTGGCAGTGAGCTTTATTACTTATCGAATAGCAACATCGGTGAAAATCCAATTCCTAAAGCTCCAGTTCAAGAACAAGTGGTAGTAGGAAATGGTGATTTAACAATACATCCGGATAAAGAAAATGTTCTAGTACTCGACTACTTGGATCTTAAAGCAAGAAATATTGATTTAAAGGAGGTCTACTTTATGAAAGGGATGCATGCTCTTTATGATAGTAGTGGCTTTAAAATGGGTAATCCTTGGCAACACAAAATTCAATATAAACAAGACTATATTGCCCTTGACACTTTCAAAGTTAACTCCGGATTTGAAGTTAACTACCACTTTACAATTGGTGAAAATGCGAGTACCGAAACAATTAAAAACTTATCAGTCGTTGTTGAAAGACCAGAACTTTGGGATGTGCTAGTCAATGGTCATAAAGTTGAGAAAGGAAGTCAATGGTGGATAGACCGAGAATTTTTCAAGAGTCCAATTGGAGATAAAGTGCTTAAGGGTTCAAACACCTTAACATTAAAAGCACAAAAGATGTCGGTCTATGCAGAGCTTATGCCAGCCTATATCGTCGGAGATTTTGTTTTAAATCCATTAGCCAAAGGTTTTGAAATTTCAACGGGATCAATAACTAAACTAGGCTCCTGGAAAACAATGGGCTATCCATTTTATTCCCAAAATGTCTCCTATTCTCAAACTTTCGAAGCCGCTAAATCCAATGAGACCTATAAATTAAAGCTCAAAAAATGGAATGGTGTGGTGGCTGAAGTTTATGTAAACAAAAAGAAAGCAGGTGCCATTGCCTATCCGCCGTACGAGTTAAATCTCACGAAAAATATTCAACCTGGACAAAACGAGATTACGGTTAAAGTAATCGGCAGTCTAAAAAACACATTCGGTTATTTTTATAAAGACAGAGAGCGATGGATTAATGGACCTGGAGATTGGGATGTGGCTCCAGATAAAGCCCCAAATAGTGCCGCCTATTTCTTGATGGATTATGGATTAGAAGAACCATTTAATCTTATCCGTTCTAATTAATAAAATATTAAAAAGGTTTCTTACTTTTACGACTCACAACTAATACTATTTGAAAATCAACTTATGAAAACAACTAAAAATCGAATCTCAACTGCGCTTAAACTTAGTGTGATGGTGCTTTTATTCCTTAGTGCTCAAACCAATTTATTTGCAGCTTCTAAACAAAATTCTAAAATTTCGGGTGTTCAAATTGGAACGATAACCTATAGTTTTCGTAGCATCCCAGATCAAACTCTTCAGGGAATGCTTAACGCGGCCAAAGAAGCAGGATTAAGCTCTGTTGAACTTATGGGTGGTGCGGTAGAACAATTTGCTGGTATTCCTGCCAGCAGCGATCCTCAGGTTATTCGCAAATGGCGTTCAACCGTTTCTATGGATAAATTCAAAGAAGCCCGCAAACTTTTCAATTCAAATGGGATTAAGATTAATATTTTAAAACTAGGCGACGCAGGATGGTCTGATGAGGAGATCGACTATGCATTCAATGCTTGTAAAGCATTAGGCGCGCAAGGCATTACCTCTGAGATTTCGGAAGATGCTGCTGCCCGCTTCGCCCCATTTGCGGAGAAACATAATCTATATGCTATTTTTCACAACCATGGTCAACCTGGAAATCCTAAATTTAGCTTTGACAGAGTCTTAGCGAAGGGTCCAAAAATCATGCTAAACCTTGATTGCGGTCATTATTTTGGTGCAACAGGTGAAAGCCCAGTTGCCCTGATCAAACGACTTCATAACCGCATTATCAGTTTTCACTTAAAAGACAAAACTGGCCCTAAGGCTGCGTCACCAAACAAAAACCAAGTTTGGGGTGAAGGTGAAACGCCAATTGCTGATATCCTTAACCTAATTAAAAAGGAAAAATATCCTATCACTTGCGATATCGAACTAGAATATACTGTCCCTGCAAATTCTGACGCAGTAAAAGAGGTAGCTAAATGTCTAGATTATTGCAAAGCAGCCCTAGCTGTAAAAAAATAAGCAACACTAAATTACTCTAATAGTTCCCTTCTAACCTCTCTCATTTGATTGCTGGTTAGAAGTGAATTTGTTTTTTAGAACCTTAATTATAAGCAACTAACACCACCAAACTTATAAAATGAACACATACACGAAGGTTAAAACAGCCAAGAGACTATCTTTTAATTATCTGATCTATATCGGGTTTCTAACTAGTATTCTTTTCTCCTACAGCTTCACACGAGCAGCAGAATACAAATCAGTTAAGATCCAACATGCCTCAGGTCAGAATAAAATAGAACTTAATATTGTAAACCTATTAGCCGATCGACTTAAAGAGGCTGGAGTTGTAGATGTTCAAACAACGGAAGAAAACAATGCCCCCTTACCTTCAAAAGAAACGCTGCTGATCGCTATTGGCATTCCACAAGCCAACAAATCGATCCAAGATTTTTTTACAAAACAGCAGATTGCACCCTTATCAAATCTTGAGCCTGGACTAGAGGGATTCTTGCTTAAGAAACTAGAGAATCAAAACCTTGTAATCGCAGCAGGCGTTGATCAAAGAGGCTGCCTTTATGCTGTAGGTGAAATACTCAGACAAGCGAACATTCGGAATGGTGTTCTTCAGCTTCCTGACAACATTGAAGTCAGAACGGCTCCCGCCTTTGAGATCCGAGGAACCCAAGTACAACAGAGTCACATTGCCTTAAAACTTGGCAAAGCAAGACCTTACACCGACAAAGAATACCATCGGGTAATTTTAGATTATGCCTTGGCAGGAGCAAACATCTTCTCAACAGATGCAGGCCCAATATTTGATTTCATCAAATCTTACGGACTAATGACTCAAGGTGAGTTTGGTCCAAATACCGCTTTAAATGAGGTTGTTCCTGCTGCCTGGGAAGCAAAAGAATCGATCGGACGTACTGGGTATGTTTGTCTATCGGTACCAGAAGGAAATCAGTACATGCTTGATTTATGTGACAAATTCTTCAAAGATAAACCTGCCTTTGATCTAGTCAAATTCTGGGGTGGTGATGGTGGTGGATGTGAATGTGATCGTTGCAAGCCATACGGACTAATTTTCATTAAGACGGTTGAAAAAATGGCTGCAATCGTGCATAAATATCATCCAGAGACCAAGGTTTATTTTACCAATCAAAAATTCCAAAACAACGACGACAACGCTATTTTTAAATACTTACAAGAGAACCCAAGCGACTGGTTGTGGGCTTGGGGATATGGCCCAGGATCAGATGCGACCTCTTGGCAGCCTGGTCAGCGTCAAACCCACCGAATGGATCTCTTCAAGTATCCAGGATATGGTCCATATAGCCTTTATCCAAAAGAGATCTTACATCAATTACCACCAAACGTAAAATTGCTATATTACAACGAAATAACTCACTGGAGATATGCACAACATGCGTTCATCCAGATGTATCCAAGACCAGACCGGGATGGCAATCTACCTCCTCACTGGAGTCATGACATCTACGAACGTCGTCCGGACCAATATCTAACCATGGTCTACGACCGTCTCTCTTTTTATGCTTGTCCAAAAAATTACTACCGAATTTTCAATGATTTAATGCCTTATGGTGTTGGAGATATTACCCATTCCAGTGGCCGTCACGATCATTTTAACCAATGGATGTGGCAACGACTTTTATGGGCTCCGCGAACGAGTTTGGAGGCAGTGGTGAACGATTATTGCAATACCTGGTTTGGCAACGAGGCAGCACCTTTAATGGCTAAAGCATTATATATTCTTGAAGATAACCTAACTGAACAAGCGGATAATCCAATGCCAACGAAAGCAGGTATCAAACGCTACTACGATTTAGTTAAACAAGCAGGAAGATTGATGCCAAAAGAGATCATGGATCAAGATTGGCTATGGCATTTGTATATGCAAAAAGGGGCCTTAGACAGATATACCCAGCTTAGTGCTATTCAACAAACACATTTGCAAAAACGGATTGAGAAACTGATATCTGAATCGATAAAAAGTGGTAACACAAAAAATGGAATCCAAGAAGCACTTACATTATTTGATCTACCCGAAACAAAAGAGATGAGCGATCTCAGAGAAGAAGCTAAAGAGCTTAGTGATGTAAGTAATAAACTATTTGGAGAACGCAGTGAAGGACTCTATAATCTCAAGCATGATTTTATTGGTCTGGGCTGGCTAAAGCGCCAATTAGAACGGGCAAAAACTGCAGATAATAAGAAAAAAGAAGAATTACTTTCAACCATCGTGGATTATGAAAATCCAGGCCCTGGTGGGTTTTATGACAACTTAGGAACATACAATATTGCACCTCATCTGGTAGCAGGCTCTGTTTATGACCATGGACAGCCTTATGTGCCTCAAATGCTATCAGAAGGGAATAGACCCTCACAGCGATCAATGCATTACACGTCAGATGAAAAACAAGGATTAACCCTTCACTATAGCAATTTAGATCCAAAATCGGCTTATAAAATTCGCTTTACGCTCGTTCGACCATGGTTTCAAGAACGCTATGCCATGCGGATGAATCAAAAATCTGAAACTATTTATGCCGACAATATCCCAATTGCTAAAAATGTAGAATTACCGTTGCAAATGTCTGATTTCTTTACGTATGACATCCCTATGGAAGCGACTGCTGATGGTGATCTCACGATTCGTTTAGAACGTGCGTCAGATGTGGGCTATGGTGATCGAGTAAGTGTTGAGCAATGGAGAAACTCAGGAGGCTGGGGAACTATTGCGTCGGAAGTTTGGCTGATGAAGAAACATTAGAAATCGTGTCGATAACTACTAGACAGGTAAATTAACATTCTGGAGTAGTACATTTCCCAGTACCGAACGATTGGGAAGATCGAGGTATGGATAAGTTACCTTTGAGAGGTATAGACCTTGCGCATGCACAGGAACAATCGTCTTCGGGGTAATTTTATGCTTTAAATAGTCTTCAAAATCAGCCACAGAAAGTTTTTCATTGCCAATCTCAATGAGCTTACCAACAATTATTCGAATCATACCAGCTAAAAAACGATTCGAAGTAAATCGAAATCGGAGAATGGTCTGATCGGCATTGGTATAAAATTCTGCTTTTGAAAGATAGCAGATAGTGTGCTCATATTTCAAAGGTGATTTGCAGAAACATTTGAAATCGTTAAATTTTGTGAGCAGTGCTAGGGCCTGTTTAATTTCAGACAGCTTAGGATTAACTAGCGGATAATAGGCACTCAAACCTAGCAAATAGGGATCATTAAACGTATGTAAATAATAGTCATAACTGCGCTCTACCGCATCGAAGCGGGCATGTGTTGTCCCGTCCATCGGAATCACATCGTAGATTAAAATCTCATGAGGCAACGATTTATTCAAACGAAACAACAGATCAAAATTCAGTTTCTTGGATAAATCGAAATGAAAAAAGAACTGACTAGCATGTACCTGAGCATCTGTCCGGCCACAACCAACAATTGCAATTGGTTCTTTTAACAGCTTACTAAGCATGGTTTCCAGAACCTGCTGAACACTAACTATACCTGGGAGTTTTTGCCATCCTCGGTAGTTATTTCCATTGTAAGCTGCATGGATAAAGTAGCGCACAGTCATTGATTTTAATTTTACCTTGCAAATATACTTCTTTCGGACCTTTACACCCTAAAAATCAAAGACAACAACTGTTTTTAAATAAACTAAGCCTTTCATGAAACCTTGCAAACCCTTCTATTATAGAAGTAAGTAATTTGTATCAACCTCATAGTTGGCAGGATATCGGTACTGATCTTAGGAAGTTTAACTTGGCATATTTAAGTTTGATTGATCAAAGAGAGTGCTATGACAAGGAAAATTCAGCTAAAGGAATACGATAAATTCTAATTATTAAGACTATTTTAGTCAAGTAGTATCATTAATCCAATATCAAATCGAACAATCACATGAAGTATTTATTACTACTCTTAACCTGTCTTTCCTTGCAAGTGAATGCCAAAGACAAGGTTTTAATATTTTCTTATTTCATCGATAATGGACAAGATGGATTGCATTTGGCCTATAGCAAAGATGGTTTAAACTGGGAAGCACTAAATCAGGGAAAATCTTATCTGACACCGACTGTTGGACCTGATAAACTAATGCGTGATCCAAGCATTACAAAAGGTCCAGATGGAATCTTTCATATGGTATGGACCTGCAGTTGGAAAGATAAACAAATTGGTGTTGCGCATTCCAAAGATCTCATTCATTGGTCGGAGCAAAAGGCTATTCCAGTGATGGCCCACGAGCCCACAGCGAAGAACTGCTGGGCACCAGAGATATTTTACGATTCTAAAGCTAAAAACTATTTAATTTTCTGGGCCACTACCATATCAGATCGTCATAGTCCAATAGACGATTCGAAACAAGAAAAAGGTTTAAACCATCGCATATATTGCACCACAACGACTGATTTTAAATCCTATACACCGACACGAATGTTGTTTAATCCAAAATTCAGTGTGATAGATGCGACAATTTTACCCAAAAATAAAAGCTACTATCTGTTTTTAAAGAATGAAAATCCAAATCCGCCAGAGAAAAACATCAGGTTAACCACTTCAAAATCAGCCTCAGGACCTTATCCCACGGCAGTTTCTGAGCCAATAACAGGCAATTATTGGGCAGAGGGACCAACGGCAATCGAAATAAATGATTATGTTTATGTTTACTTTGATAGGTATACAGAGCATCGTTATGGAGCCGTCAGATCTAAAAACTTAACAGATTGGGAAGATATTTCCAACCAAATTAAGTTTCCGGATGGCACAAGACACGGCACTGCGTTTAAAGTATCATCTAAACTATTTAAAGAACTTATTAACCCAAAATGATCCGTTTGAAATATTACCTTTTCATAATAGCGCTTTTTATAACCCTTACGAATTTTGCTCAGAGTCATTTTTCGGCTGCCAATTTAAAATGCGACTCGAAAACGAATCCGATTGGTCTAGCTGTTAAAAATCCACTTTTAAGCTGGGAGCTTCATTCGTTAGATCGGGATCTCAATCAGTCGGCTTACCAGATTCTAGTTTCAGAAAGCTTAGATAAACTAACCAACCTAATTGGCGATTGTTGGGATTCTAAAGTTGTAAAATCAAGTCAATCAAACACAATCGTATACAATGGTCTTCCCTTGAATCCAGAGAAAAAATATTTTTGGAAGGTTAAAGTGTTTAATCAAAAAGGGAAAGAGAGTGCATGGAGTGAACCGGCATCCTGGGAAATGGGGCTATTATCGAATGTCGACTGGGAAAAAGCAACCTGGATTAGTTATGAGAATCTTCCTACAAATATGACGGTTGTCCCAGGGGTTCCGGGGGACGGAGAGAAACTAGGTAATAAAGCAGTTAAAAGAAGTGTAGTCCCACTATTCAGAAAAGAATTCAAGGCCGAAAAAGAGATTAAAGATGCAACACTATTCATAAGTGGTCTGGGCAGTTACGAAGCTTCAATTAATGGACAAAAAATTGGAGAAAGCTTTCTCACGCCTGGCTGGACTGATTATACTAAAGTCTGTCTGTATAACACCTACGATGTAACCTCAAAAATTAAACTGGGGAATAATGCCATTGGTGTGATCGTTGGAAATGGTTTTTACAATATCAACCGGGAGCGCTACCGGAAATTGGTCATTGCCTATGGTTATCCTACGATGATCAGCAAACTTAAAATTAATTATACCGATGGATCATCAAAAACCATAGTCTCAGATAATACCTGGAAATGCACTCCCTCACCAATTATTTATTCAAGCATTTATGGCGGTGAAGATTATGATGCGAGAGCAGAGCAAAAAGGGTGGAACATGCCCGACTTTAAAGAGATCAAATGGAAGTCAGCACTTGTAGCTACTGAACCGAAAGGGGAGCTAAGCAGCGAAACCGACAACCCAATTACCATCCACCAAACGATCAATGTAAAAGATATTGAACACCCAGAGCCAGGGAAATATTTATATGATTTTGGTCAAAACTGCTCTGGTGTTGTGGAACTAAAGGTCACAGGCAAGAGAGGCTCAATCATCAAGATGACCCCTGGAGAATTGATCACGCCAGATCGTAAGATCAATCAAAAAGCTTCTGGCACACCTTATACCTTATCGTATACCTTAAAAGGCGAAGGTGTGGAGACTTGGAGGCCAAAATTTACCTATTATGGGTTTCGTTATGTCATGGTGGAAGGTGGGGCTCCAGCTTCAGAAAAGCCAGGTAAATACAAACCTTCGATTATCAATATGCAGCTGCTACATACCTGCAATTCAGCCCCAAGAGTTGGAGAGTTCAGTTGTTCAAATGATTTATTCAATCAAATTAACACACTAATTGACTGGGCAATAAGAAGTAATATTCAAAGTGTTGTGACTGATTGTCCTCATCGTGAAAAACTAGGATGGCTAGAGCAGACCTATCTAATGGGTGCTTCCATGTTTTACAACTACAACCTTTACCCGCTCTATCGCAAAGCTATTCGAGATATGATAGATGCGCAGACAGCAGAGGGATTAGTGCCTGATATTGCACCTGAATTTGTCCCGTTCTCTGGAGGATTTAGGGACTCACCCGAATGGGGTAGTGCAGGAGTAATTTTACCATTTATGCTCTGGCAATGGTATGGCGATTTAAGTGTCGTGGAGGAGGCATTACCGATGATGCGGAAATATGTCAATTACCTCGATAAAAAATCAGATGGTCATATTCTTAATTATGGATTAGGCGACTGGGTTGACCTTGGTCCTAAGCCACCTGGCGAAGCACAATTAACGCCCAAAGCACTTACTGCTACAGCAATCTATTACTATGATATTATTCTTTTAGCCAAGATGCTCAGGGCTACTAAAAACATTGAAGAAGCGACCAAGCTTGATGATTTAGCCAATGAGGTAAAAAAAGCATTTAATGCGAAATTTTACAACAAAAAAACCAAATCCTATTCAACAGGGAGTCAAACGGCTATTGCCATGCCATTATATGTAGGTTTAGTGGATGAAAAAGAGCGCAAAAACGTAGTAAAATCTTTAGTGGAATCGATAAACGATTCGAAAAAAGCACTTACAGCTGGTGATATTGGCTTTCACTTCTTAGTGAAAGCACTTGAGGAAAATGGCTGTTCGCCATTACTATTCGAGATGAATTTCCGTAATGATGTGCCAGGATATGGTTTTCAACTAAAAAAGGGGGCCACAGCCTTAACTGAATCATGGCCAGCATTAGAAAATGTATCAAATAATCACTTGATGCTTGGTCATTTAATGGAGTGGTTTTACACCGGATTAGGTGGCATTAAGCAAGATGAAGGAGGTATTTCATTTAAGAATATCGTTATTAGACCAGAGATCGTAGGTGATCTTACCTGGGTGAAATCGAGCTATCATTCACCTTATGGGCTAATAAAAAGCGATTGGAAAAAAGAGGCATCTGCGCTAGAGATGAAGATTGAAATACCTGCTAACACCTCAGCAACCATATTCTTTCCAACCACACAAAAAGGTTCGATCACAGAAGATGGCAAAAAAATCACCGTGCAAAAAAATGGAGATGGAAAATTCTTCATTAAGATTGGTTCTGGAAGCTACACATTTAGAATGGATTACGTAAGTCCTAAAAAATAACTCATGCAAAATTCGGATTTTAAATCACCAAACAGTCGTCGTAAATTTATTGGAAATGCAGGAATAGGTGCTACTGCACTAACGGTACTGCCCCATATGGCAGGTGCTTATTTGCCGAAAACAGATCAGAAAATTAGAATTGGCATTGTAGGTGGCCGATTTGGCGCTGGATTCCAATTCCATGAGCATCCAAACTGCATTGTTCAAGCAGTGAGTGACTTGCGTGCCGACAGACGCGAGAATTTGATGAAGGCCTACAAGTGTTCGAAAACTTATGAATCCTTAGAAAAGCTATTGCATGATCCAAAGATAGACGCCGTATTTATTGCCACTCCAGCTCCAGATCATGTCAAGCATGTGCTAGCCTCTCTCGAGGCCGGAAAGCATGTATTGTGCGCTGTTCCAGCGGCTCTTAACATTGAAGACTGTTATAAGCTTAGAGAGGCAGTGCGCCGAACAGGCTTAACCTATATGATGGCTGAAACGAGTGTCTACAGACAAAATACCATTTCAGTGCGAAAATTCCATGAAGAAGGACGCTTTGGTGAGATATTTAGTGCAGCAGCCGAGTACAACCATCCAGGACTAGAAACCTTATGGTTTGAAGATGGAAAACCAACCTGGCGCCATGGATTACCTCCCCTCTTATATCCAACCCACTGCACATCATTTCTGGTATCTGTGACTGGTGAGAGACTTGCAAGTGTGAGTGGTTTAGGCTGGGGAGACAATAGTTCAATGTTAAAAAACAATCCATATCAGAACCCTTTCTGGAATGAAACAGCATTCTTTCAAACAGATAAAAATCATCCTTTTAGAGTTGAAGTAAATTGGAAGGGAGCTCTTATAAATGCTGAAAGAGCTGAATGGAGGGGGACTAAGATGAGTTTTATCTCTTCGCCAAATGAATCCAGCGCACATACCATAGTCAAAATTGCGGATACCGATGCAAAAGATGATGGCGGATTTCAAATCAAAGCCAACGTTACAGAAAAATACGTTCAACCGAAGTGGTGGCAGACTGATCTTTTACCGGAGGCAATGCGTCATGACTCAGGGCACGACGGCTCACATAGCTTTATAACCCACGAATTTATCGATTCGCTCATTCACAAGCGCCTGCCCAAAGTTAACATCTATGAAGCACTTGCCTACACTGCACCAGGAATCATAGCCCACCAGTCGGCTTTGAAAAATGGAGAACCGATGAATATCCCAAATTTTGATAAGTAGAACCTCAAGCCACCAACAACGAATACTTAATCATGAATGCTAAAGCCGCGTATTTAACTCTTGCCATTGGCCTGATTGGAAGCCTTACCTGCTTTAGTCTAGCGACAAATAAAGTCACAGATCCAAATAAATTAGCAGGAGCAAAATGGATTGGGGACAATAAGCCACTTCCAAGTTCCGACTCCTTGTATTATTTAAATGATGCTGCACCAGAGTTCCGCAAGACGTTCAAGGTGGCTGGCGAATTGAGATCAGCAAAGCTATTTATTACTGCAGCAGGGTATTATGTAGCAAAACTTAATGGAAAGAAGATTGGAAAAAGTTTTCTAGATCCCGCCTGGACTACCTACAGCAAACGAATATACTATTCAACCTACGATATTACGTCTCAGATTTTACCTGATCAAAATAGTATTGTTGTTTCGATCGGCAATGGATTTTACAATCCTCTACCCCTTCGCATGTGGGGCACCTATAATCTAAGGAAGACTTTGTCAGTAGGCAGACCCGCGTTTATTGCTAAACTAGTACTCATATATAAAAATGGTCACCAAGAGACGATTAATACCGATTCATCATGGAAATTTGCCACTGGACCGATCCTACGAAATAGCGTTTACCTAGGAGAGGTATATGATGCACGGAAGAAGCTAAACAACTGGTCGAAAGTGTCCACTAAAAATCAATCATGGACGAATGCCAGCGTAGTAGATGGTCCAGGTGGAAATCTGCAGAAAGCTTTCTTTCCAGCTATACACCAAACAGAATTTCAAAAACCCATTAAAATAACCACTCCAAAGCCTCAAGTTTATGTGGTTGATATGGGTAAAAATTATACTGGTCTTTATAAAATTCGACTTAGAGGTAAGGAAGGAGAAAAAATAACGCTCCGATTTGGAGAGCGAATCTATACCAACGGAGAATTAAATCCAATGACGGCGGTTTGTGGACAAATCAAAAAACAAGGTCGCGGTGGTCCCGGTGCACCAGCCATTGCGTGGCAAAGTGACGAATATATTTTTGGGAAAGAGAAAGAAGTCTGGTACAGCCCTCAATTTACTTTTCACGTTTTTAGATACATCGAAATCACTGGTCTCACTCTAGCCCCTAAATTATCTGACATCCAAGGGATTGTTTTACACACAAATGTAAAAACCAATGGTACTTTTAACTCCTCATCTTTATTGCTTAATTCCATCCAAAATGCGACCAGACAAACTTTTGTAAATAACCTAATGAGTGTGCAGTCGGACTGTCCAGGACGTGAACGATTTGGTTATGGAGGTGACCTAAACGCGACAAGCGAATCTTTTATCTGCAACTACAACATGCAGCAATTTTACAGAAAGACGATTTACGATTGGACTGACGTAGTGATGGATACTGCATTTGTTGATGTAGCGCCTTTTGTGATGAAATACTGCGGAATTAGCTGGGAATCAGCACTTCTTACCACACAATACAACCTATACAAATATTACAACGATACCGCAATTGTGAATGAGATGTATGACTTTGACCTAAAATGGATGGACAAGGTGGCACGAATTCATCCTACCAGCATGGTCCACAAAGGGTTAGCTGATCACGAATCCATGATACCTGTACCTGTAGAACTAATTGGAACTAGTCATTACCTGCAATGTGCTCATATTATGAAGCAGTTTGCGACCCTGAAAAAAGATAAAACAAACGAACTAAAATTTGGGGAGTTAGAAAAAAATATCGCATCACAGTTAGTTAGTATGTTTTGGCAAAGTCCTATTAAATCACCGATTAAAAGTCAAACACTGCTAGATAAGCTATTAAGCTTTTTAGAGAAAAATACCCCACCTCAACTACTCAATATATTTTGGAAAGCCCCGATTAAACCACCAATAAATAAGCAAACACTTTTTGCGACACTTCTGTACCATAATCTTATCCCAGAAAAAGAGAAGCCAGCAGCAGCAGACTCACTTTTGAATGCACTGAAAAATGGCGTAAATGGTCATTTTACGACCGGTATTTTTGGAACTAAATATATTCTTGAAGCGCTCTCACAAGCTGGCTATGCCGATAAAGTTTTTGATATCGTAAATTCGAGAGAATATCCGGGATGGGGATTTATGATCGACAAAGGGGCCACCACCCTTTGGGAAACTTGGAAAGAAAGCGAAGATACTTATTCAAATTGTCATCCTATGTTTGGAACTGTTTCCGAATGGTCTTACAGATGGTTAGGTGGCATTCGGCAAACTGAAAATCAAGTAGGATTTAAAAAGTTCATCATTGCCCCTTTTCTTCCAAAAGATCTAAAATATGTAAATTGCAGTTATAAATCACCGCAAGGATTAATAACATCAAATTGGGAGAAAACAACTCCTTCGGCAACAGTGTTTAAGATTCGTATTCCCAAAAGTTCGGAAGCAGAGGTTTCCTTGCCTTTTGATAAATTTAAAAGTATAAGTTTAGTCATGAATTCGAAAATGGCAAATGTTAAACATTTGAATTCAGCAAATATTAAATTGACCGAAGGGACCTATCACATCGAGGTCATTCAATAATTAATAGGCTAATGTTTAACGACGACAAAAAATTAGATTAAGACCTTCGAATTCTGATCATGAAAACATTCAAGCATAAAAAAAGACGCATCGCTGCGTCTTTTTTTATGCTTGAATGCGAAATACGACTAATATTTAAAAACTTTACCGCCAGCCATTACTTGTTGAGTTTTCTCATCAAATGTAGCTTTCTCTCCTGTACGAAGAGCAGCGGTTGTCATAATATTAGCAATTGAATGACTATAGCCAGCCTCAACAGGAGCGTTAGTCTTTGGATTATTAGCACGGACACAGTCCATCCAATTCTTCATATGCGCATTAGTTAAACTGTCTGCACCAGTATTTGAGTTCGTTTCCACTTTCTCTTGTGGAAGTAAAAACTCTGCAAGCAAATTCTCTTTATAGCCCATATCCTTGGCATATTTCTCTTTTAATCCCCCTTCAGAAGTAACCTTGTTGGTATCTAAATCCAGCTTTCCTCCATTGGAGAAATACCACTCTTTAACCCCACCAGCCTCATTGGTTTGACGAGACGAGTATATAACTTGGAAACCCTCCTCTTTATTATCTAATGGACCGTAATCAAATACCGCGCTCATGGTATCAAAATTTCTACGTCCATCTTTCCAAACATAAATACTTCCATTAGCAGCCACCGAACGTGGATGAGGAAGATGAGAGAACCAATGGACCGTGTCGATCTGATGCGACATCCACTGACCAGGAATACCTGAAGAATATGGCCAAAACAACCTAAACTCTAAATATTTACGTGGATCCCACTTCTCATAAGGACGATTTAACAAAAAGCGTTTCCAATCGGTATCAGACTCCTTAATCGAAGCGACCTCTTTGGCACGACGCCAACGACCTGGCTGATTGACATTCCAAGTCATTTCAACCGCACATATCTTACCAAACTTACCTGCTTGAATAAAATCATGAGCAGCTTGATAATTCGGACCAGAACGTCTTTGAGACCCAATCTGAACAACTTTACCACTATCCTTCACTGCTTTCTTTGCATAGATAGCATCATCCATCGTTTCAGCAAAAGGTTTTTCGCAATAAACATGCATCCCTGCCGTAACCGACTGTCCACAAAGCACTGCATGTTGAAAGTCAGCTGTTGATATGATGGCTGCATCAAGTTTTAAATTGTAAAACTCATCGGTATTACGAGTACCAACTGCCGTTGTATCATTGTGTTTCTTAATCCAATCAAGGCCATCTTGACGACGCTTGTTCCAAATATCACAAACAGCAACAAATTCGAAGTTCATCTCTTTCGAATATTTCTGAAAAGCTAATCCTAAAGCACTCTCAAAACGACCAGAGAAACCAAGAATTCCAACCTGAACCCGATCGTTTGCTCCAATTATTCGACCATAACTCTTTGAGGTCATGCCCACACCACCAATGGTTAGACCTGCGGCACCAATTGCGGATTTTTGAATAAATTCTCTTCTATTTGACATGGTACTATTTTAAATTGTTAATGAATAGGCGTATATTTTTTCCGTGTACGATAACGTTACGAAGATAATTAATTCTTTATCTTATTAGAAATGTTTTACAACATATCAATATTTTCAAATAGACAGAGAAAACTTAGATAATAAATAGCTGTGCTAGTAACAAATAGTGCAAAACTTAAAAAGCCTAAAACCAGTTTCAGAAAACTAGCTTTAAGCTTTTCAATTATTTTAGTTGACAATATAAACAATAACTCAATAAGGAACTTTAAAATCTATTGTGTCTATTGTGTGTGTTTTCTATTGTGTCCTATTGTGTTTTATTTTCATTATTCTTTTTCAACACATAGGCACATAGGTCACATCAGAAAGCACATTAGAATCTACTGTGTCTATTGTGTTTTTCCCTATTGTGTTCTATGTGTTTTCTTTTTTTCTTTTCAACACATTAGGCACATAGGTCACAGTAAAATCCTTCGACAAATTAGAAATCAAGCCAGAAGCTTTTCTCTTCATAATCTGCAACCACAACAGCAGCATTTGCGTAGTGGAATGTGTTCATCATGGTTGAGATTTCTTGCTTTAATACAAGCAATGCATTGTCAACTAAATCCTTTCTAAATCCTTTTTCTTCCAAATAAAGAACCATATCTAGCGATACAATTCGACTCATCACTTGTCCAAATTCAACAAGTTTGCGTTGAGCAAATGGAGCTTCAATATCGAAACTTACTAGTTCCTTAACCCTGTCAGCAGCTCTGCCGGCATATCCTTTTAAGAAGGTATAGAAGCTTTTCTCTTTCGCAGTTTTCATCAGTTTAAGAACTGATTCAGCAATCTGGTTATAAAGAATATCATTCGACCCTTCGAAGATCTGGAATGGACGACTATCCACAACTGATTTACCCGCAATATGATTTAACTTATATCCCTTTGCTCCAACTAATTGCAATAAAGATTGTGCCGATTCTTGCATTAAATCAGAAGTTACACTCTTGGTGATATTGGCTTCAAGACCAAGCGGCGATAAATCGTGCTCCACTCCACCTATCTCACCCGATCGTAAACAGAAAGCTGAACAGATAGTGAAATTAGCTTGTAAGCGAGATAAACGATGTTGAACTTGATCGTATTCGAATAAATGTTTATTAGTAATAAACCGTGATTTAGCATGTGTAATAGCCTCATCAAGAATTCGTTTTACAAATCCTAATGCCATACCAGGAAACTGGAATCTACTGCGGTGCAACAGATCAAGCATCATCTGAATACCATTTGTTTTTGGTATAAGTTTTTTCTCCTCAGGAATAATCACATCGATATGATTGCGGCCATATGGAATTTGATATAAACCTAAATTTTCGAAATACTCCTCAACGACAATATTTTGATTTTTTGCATGTACATCGCAAACAAACATCTCGATATCACGCATTAGGCTACCCGATTCGCTGGTACGTCTTGAGGTAAGAATCCAAAAATCAGCCATACCAGTAAGTCCAGCCCAATGTTTCTTCCCTTTAAGATGATAAGAGCCATCTTCTTTCTGCGTGCAGGATGTGATCATATTCAGAGCGTCACTACCAAAATCTGGTTCAGTGATCATCAAACCACCCATAGCTTTATCATTCAAGAATCGCTTAAACACTTCAACTTTTGCCGTTTCCTGACCATATTTCGCAAATGGTTGAATAAACAGTGCATTGTTGATCCCTAACGTCAAGGATAAGGCAAGAGATTCGTATGAAGCAGCAGAAACTACAGCAATATTGTGTTTTACATCTCCATTCAAGCCACCATATTGAGTTGGGATACACAAAGACATTGGATTGGTAGACATTAATTCCGCCAAAACCGCTGGTGGTAAGCCACGTGTAGAACAAAACTCATCAATATTATCAATTTGATGAAAAGCGCGATTCATCGAAGCTTTAAAATCTTCTAAACGCTGTCTAAAACCACTGTCATCAATTTGATAATTAGTAACTTGGCTTCCGTTGGTTTGCTGTTGCGACATATTCAGATGTAAATTTGTGTGAAATAATGTTACAAAGATGGCTTTTAAAATTAAAAAATCGAATACTTCAACTAAACTTTTACACTTCAACACCGATTATTCTGAATAAACAGCCTCTTTATTTCGCTATATTTGTCGGAAATTGATCTATTAACCCACCTTAATAAACATACTTATGATCCTACTCTATGGCTTTATTTTTGGCGCTCTATTGCAAAGTGCCAAACTAAATAAATTTGACACCATCAGTGGTATGGCCTTGCTCGAAAACTATAAAGTGGCTAAAGCTATTGCCTTTGCTATTGGAGTTGGAATTATCTTAATTAATCTAGAAATCAACTTCAACTTGGCTTCTTACCATGTTAAGCCTCTTTTATTAACTGGAGTCATACTTGGCGGATTAATTTTTGGTGCAGGAATGGCCATTCTTGGATATTGCCCTGGCACCATGATTGTATCCCTTGGAGAAGGTTCAATTGATGCCGGAATTGGTTTAATAGGTGGTTTATTAGGCGGTTTATTCTATACAGCTATTCTTCCAAACATCAGCAGCTTAACAGGCCCAGACCTTGGAGTAATATCTCTTAATTCATTAACAGGAGGGAATACACTTGTATTTTACTTTTTAGTTCTGGTCTTCGGAGCACTATTTATTGGAATTTCATTCTGGATACATAAGCTAGAAAAAGTAAGTGATCGGACTTGGATTTGGGCTGGACTTGGATTAGCGATTTTAAATGCCATACTTTTCTTAACCTGTGGCATGGACAGGCAACTGGGAGCATCGACGGCCTATCCCTATCTTGCCAACCTAATCACAGGAAATACTCAAAGTGAATACTTTACAAAAAGTGTTAAGTCAGGTAGCTGGGAAGTAATTTTTCTTGCCGGGTCATTTATTTCAGGAATTGCAATCTCACTTTTACGAAAAGATTTTAAAATAAAGCTCATCGCTGACAACTGGTCTAAATATAAAGGGGATAATAAAACCAAACGTATTATTTGGGCTTTGGTTGGAGGTTTCATACTTATTTTTGGCGCTCGTCTAGCAGGAGGTTGCACCAGTGGGCACATTATTTCTGGAGGCATGCAGCTAGCCGCAAGCAGCTTATTATTTGCCGTTTTTGTCTTTATTGGTCTGCTACTCACAGGCCATTTCTTCTATAAAAAATAAGAATGCCTGAGATCTTTATCACCACCTTATCAAATAACGTACTTGCCCTGCTTCAAGTATTACTCATTGCCTTAACTGGGGCAATTTTAGTCCGCAAGCAGATCTTCAAAGCGAGTGATGTAAAAGGGTTGACATTAGCAATCGTGAATGTTTTCCTGCCTGCCATGATCTTCTCGAAGATCATCCGATCCCTTAATCCATCAACCTTCCCAATGTGGTGGGTTCTGCCACTAGTGGGCATTGGCTTAATAGCAATTGGTATAATCTTTTCATTGCTATTTTTCATAAAAGATCTATCTGCAAAGAGAAGTCTATTGCCCCTTGCGAGCATGCAAAACGCAGGCTATTTAGCACTTCCACTTGGACAAGCCATATATCCAGAACAGTTTGACCTTTATGCCCTTTACACCTTTTTAATCATCATGGGACTTAATCCAATACTTTGGAGTGTTGGAAAATACCTTAATACGGGGGGTCATACGTTCGAATTCTCCTGGAAAATCTGGATTACTCCACCTTTTATAGCCAATATACTCGGCATTTCAGTGGTGTTATTAGGATTCGACCATTTCATTCCCAAAATAGCCTTAAATGCCATTGAACTAGCTGGCACCGCAACGGTTCCATTAGCCAACTTTATACTCGGCGCAGTGCTCGGAGGTATCTCGTTAAAAGTATGGCCATCGTTTGCAGATACGATTCGAGTGATTGGAATTAAATTTTTAGTCATCCCTCTTGCCGCATTCATCCTGATGTTGCTATTCAACATTAAATCATCTAATGCCTTAATGAGTGATGTGATCTTAATCCAAGCGGTGTCACCCCCAGCCATTGCAACTCTGATACAGATAAACAATTATGGAGGCGATGCTCAAAAAAGTGGAAGCCTGATGCTAATATCTTATGCAGTTTGCATTGTTGCAATTCCTGTGTGGATGGCTTTGTGGAGTATCTCTTGAGTTAAATATCTTCAAAACATTTAACCTACTTTAATCAATTAGCTCAATCTAACCTAAGACTGAAAACATTAAAGAGTTATCTTTGCACTACCTTTATTTAACTTATTATTTAGCAAAATTATAATTTTGAACCTAACCGAATGACAATACGAAGTTTTCTAGCCTTTGACCTTGGAGCATCCAGCGGAAGGGCAATTTTAGGCACAATAGCAAATAACAGACTAAGCTTAACCGAGATTCACCGCTTTGAAAATCAAATGGTGGAACTGAATGGTTCTTACTTCTGGAATATCTTTAGTCTGTTTGGAGAACTAAAAACCGGATTAAAGAAATGCATTCAAGATTTTGGCGTTCAACCAGAGTCGATTGGTGTTGATACGTGGGGTGTCGACATTGCCTTATTAGATCGGAATGGTATGATTGTCGGGTTACCCTATGCGTACCGAGATCTAAGGACCAACAATGCCATGGAAGAGGTGTTCAAAGTTGTTCCAAAAAAAGAACTTTATCTGATGACTGGTATTCAACTGATGCAGTTTAATACCTTATTTCAGTTACACGCCTACAAAAGAGATCAATCACCGCTTCTTGAAATAACAAAAGACATTCTATTCATGCCTGATGCCTTGTGTTATCTATTTAGTGGCATTAAGAAAAATGAATTTTCGATTGCTTCAACCTCACAGTTTCTAAGGCCAGGAAAGAGAGAATATGAAAATAAACTTTTCGAGGCCATTGGCGTAGATATTAATTTAATGCAAGACATTGTCTTTCCCGGAACCATCTTGGGACCAATCAAGGCTGATGTACAAAAAGAGACTGGAAGCACCGCTATTCCCGTCGTTGCAGTGGCAGCCCACGATACTGCCTCAGCCATAGCCTCAGTACCTGCAACAGGTCGCAACTGGGCTTATATTAGCTCTGGCACTTGGTCATTAATGGGCATCGAAAGTGATCATCCTCTTATCTCAGAGAAGATTCAGAAGTTAAACTTCACCAATGAAGGTGGGGTTGAAGGAACGACACGGTTTCTGAAAAATATCATGGGACTTTGGCTTTTACAAGAATGCCGTCGCACCTGGTCTTCAACAGAAAATTATTCATGGCCTCAAATGGTCGACATGAGTTTGAATGCGGAGCCATTTAAATGTCTCATCGATCCCGATGCTCGCGAATTCCTTAACCCTGGTGATATGCCTACTGCAATTGCTGAGTTCTGCAAAAAAACGGGACAGCCAATCCCCGAGAATCATGGCGAGGTGATTCGAACAATTTTCGAAAGTCTAGCCTTTAAATACCGCTACACACTTGAAGCTATTCGATCGGTAAGCACCATTGCCATAGAGAAGATCCATATCATTGGAGGAGGCGCTAATAATGAGCTACTCTGTCAGTATGCTGCGAATGCCACTAACCTCACCGTTTATGCAGGACCAACCGAAGCTACGGCTATTGGAAATATTATGATGCAAGCAAAGGCTTTGGGTGCTGTGGAGTCACTCGATGCCATTCGCAAGATGGTTTCTGAATCATTCGCAACAACGGTATTCAATCCAGAAGATGCTTCAAAATGGGAGTTGCATTACCAAAGATTCAAAAGTTATATCGTGGATTAATAGGTGAAATTAAGATACACCTCAAATGGCATAATATTTGATGCAATTATGAGTTATATTTAGTTTTAAAACGACCATCATGAAAAATTTATTTTTTATTTCTATTATGCTTCTGTCATTTAACTTGGCAAACGCTCAATTTTCTAATAATGCAATAGGATTAAGACTTGGGGGAGGTGATAACTTTGGAACTGAAATATCATTTCAACATAGACTAACTGACGTTAATCGCTTAGAAGTTGATCTAGGAACAACGTCAAATCCGAATCAAAATAGCTGGAGTATCACTGGTCTTTATCAATGGACTTATAAAATTGATGATCATCTAATTTGGTTTGCTGGTGCTGGAGGTAGAATTGGAAGTTGGTCATCAAGAGGCAATTCAACTAAAGGTGCTTTTTTAGCCGCTGATGGAAATGTTGGATCGGCTTATGTCTTTCCTGTCGGGATTCAAATTGGATTGGATGCAAGACCAGAAATCGGCCTTATCGATGGAGAATTATTAAGAAATAGCTTAGCCTTAAGTGTAAGATATCAATTTTAAAACCCCTTAAACGCTTAAAATCCCCCACTGAAATTGAATATTTCAGTGGGGGATTTTTCGTTTTTATCGAACAAAGAGATTCTTCAATAGGTTAAGGACAAAAAAGATCGCAATAAAAATGAGATTAAAAACAAATGAAACAATAAGAAGAAAATAGAATGCTGTAATAAATAACATACCCTGTGAAAGATACTTGGCAGCAAAATCACCTATCCATAAAGTCAGTAAATTAAAGATCAATACGTAGATTGTTACCCACATTAATCCAGACAAAGCGCCCTTAACATCCGACTTACTTAAAGTCATTGAGCTGCAAGTGGCATAGAGTAAATAGATCAGCAACGCTATCTTCCACCATGGAGCCCCTTTAGTCGGAAGCAAAAGATCTTTAAAGGAGAGCAAACTAGTCCAACACGCATTTAAAAACTGCTCGAAAACTACCTTGTTGGTAATAACGCTGGTGGAGATTTGAAACTTAAAAATTGTTGTAACATCAATCTCATACAACAGAAACATCGCTCCGAAAAGGACAATCCCGCCTGCTAGTAGCGGACCAATCCCAATGAAGAAATTGCCAATTTTCTGATAACTACTTTTCTTGTTGAACGAATGGATAACATGACCTAGGGAATCTCCGGAACTATTCGGTTTAAACAGTGAAATCTCATTGATCTTATGACCAAAAATCAAGGCAAAAAAGGCATGACTTAACTCATGAATCGAACACCCCAACCAGACAAAACCATACAAAAATAGATCACGTCCCCAAAAACGAATACTCAAGCGAGCATTCATTGTTGCTGAGAGATTTAAAAAGAGAGCTAGAATTAGCAAGGGGCCAAACAAAACAAACAACTGAGTTGCCGACGACTGAAGTACACCAGTTAAGTAACTAACAATCTGATCAATGTATTTATCCATAAGAATAGATTACTAGAAAATTAAGACAAAGCCTCTGCCACAACAAATGTGCTTCCACCAATAAATAGAAGATCATTGACACTTGCATTCTTCCGAGCTGCAGCAATTGCAAGCTCAACAGTTTCATAACTCTCTCCTATTAAATTAAAATATGCCGCTCGTTTCATCAATTGATTTTCATCCATAGCCCTGGGTATATTAGCCTTGGTAAAATAATAAGTAGCCTGATTAGGTAAAAGTGATAAAATTCCCGCAATGTCTTTATCATCCACCACACCAATCACAAAATGAAGTTTCTGATAAGGAATTAACTTCAATTGATTCACAATCTCTCGAATGCCACCTTCATTATGACCAGTATCACAAATGGTCAATGGGCTTTCCGATAAGATCTGCCACCGTCCTTTCAACCCTGTATTGAGGACGACTTTATTTAACCCATCAATAATAGCCTGGTCGGAAATTGTAAATCCTTGTTCTCGCAATTGCTCGACAGCTGTCAGAACAGTACTCAAATTTTTCCGTTGATAGATACCCAGTAGATCCAAAGATAGATTTTTAAAGACAACCTTTCCACCGCTGCTAACCTGAAAATGCTGGGTCTTAAAGTTTAAATTTCCAACCGGTTCTGCCTGTAAAATCTGATCCGCAAAAAAGATTGGTGCTGCTTGACTATTGGCCAAGCCTTTGAAAATAATCTCTGTTTGCGGATGCGTCTCCCCGATCACAACTGGAATATTCGACTTTATGATTCCGCCTTTCTCTAAAGCTATCTTGCCAAGAGTGTCCCCTAAGATTCCCATATGATCAAGACTGATGTTCGTGATCACGGATAAAACCGGGCTTATAATATTTGTTGAATCTAGTCTGCCGCCAAGACCAACCTCAATAAGTGCAACATCAACCTGGCATTTCGAAAAATAATCAAAAGCCAGAATTACGGTTAGCTCAAAGAAGGAGGGCTCTAGGGTATTATTCGGATTTAATTTTAGAAAATTATTGACAAATTGAACTACAAAATCTGGATCTATTGGTTGTCCATTTACCCTCACGCGTTCACTAAAATCCTTCAGATGAGGTGAGGTGTATAAGCCTGTTTTATAACCAGCCTCCATCAAAATACTCGTTAACATATGCGACACCGAACCCTTTCCATTGGTTCCGGCAACGTGAATTGATTTAAAATTCTGATGTGGGTGATTAAATAGCTGATCCAGCACGATAGTATTGTCCAAACTTCCCTTGTAAGCCGACTGTCCTGATCGCTGATAATAAGGAAGATGATCGTATAAATAATTAATTACCTCTTCGTAATTTTGCATCGCCAAATTTTTTGTTACAAAGATGATAAATTCACATGGCAAAAAGCCAAAGCGCAACTATTTTTTCTATTTTTAGACAGAAATAAAACTTTCAAAAATGCAAAAAGCAAAAGTATTCGTCATCGATACTAACGTAATTCTTCATGACCACGAATGCATATATCATTTCAACGATAATGACGTAGTTCTCCCAATTACTGTGCTCGAGGAGTTAGACCGATTTAAACGAGGAAATGACCAGATTAATTTTCAAGCTAGACAATTTGTTCGAATACTCGATGAAATCGTTGGGAACGATTTATTTAACGGCGGAATATCTTTAGGAACAGATAAGGGAAAGCTAATAATAGAAACAGGAAAACCATTTTCGGATAAGCTAAAGGAGTCGTTTAGAGAAGATATACCAGATCATCGCATTTTGGCTATCACCGAATTCCTGAGAGATAAATACAAAGAAAGGAAGGTTGTCTTAGTCACTAAAGACGTAAATCTTCGGATGAAAGCGAAATCGCTTCACATTGAATCTGAAGACTATCGAAACGACAAAGTTCAAGATATCAATGTCTTGCACCAAGGAATACGTGAAATAAAAGGCTATAGCGATACTTTGATTGCCAAATTATACGAGGACAATTTTTTATCTTTAGAAGAAGCGGGGATCTCTCCTGCTCCATTTGCGAACGAATTTTTTATCTTGAAAAGTGCCAAATCAAGTGTTTTAGCGCACTATAGTCCTTTTCGCCAGCGCTATGAGCGTATCGATAAAAAAGTTGCTTACGGTATTAAACCTCGCAATGCAGAGCAGACTTTTTCCATTAATGCACTATTAGATCCAGAAATAAAACTTGTTAGTCTAACAGGTAAGGCAGGGACTGGTAAAACACTTTTAGCATTAGCTGCTGCCATTGCGCAACATTCAACCTACGAGCAGATTATGCTAGCTAGGCCGATCGTGGCACTAAGCAATCGAGATATTGGCTTTCTTCCAGGTGATGCTGAAGAAAAAGTACTTCCATATATGCAACCACTTTTTGATAACCTAGCTGTTATAAAGAGATGCTTTGCACATAACAGTGCCGAATACAAACAAATAGAAGACCTAAAGAAAGATGAACGCTTAGTGATTAGTCCACTGGCCTTTATTCGAGGTCGAAGTTTATCGAATTGTTTTTTCATCATCGATGAAGCACAAAATCTGACACCACACGAAGTGAAAACAATTATCACTAGAGCTGGAGAAGGGACGAAGATGATCTTTGCTGGAGATATTCAACAAATTGATTCACCTTACTTAGATATGCAGTCAAATGGGTTAGCCTACCTCACCGATCGGATGAAAGGGCAAGATATTTTTGCGCATATCAACTTAGTAAAAGGTGAACGAAGCTACCTTGCTGAGCTTGCCAGTAACCTACTTTAAGTTCAAACACATCTAATAGAATAATTTAAAAATCACAAAAAAAGCAAACATGTTAAAAGTAAACGAGTATTTTGGAGGAAGCGTAAAATCAATCGCAGTCGAGAATGAAGAAGGAGTTGCAACCATCGGTGTTATGGAAGCAGGTGAATATGAGTTTGGAACCTCTTCGGTGGAGATCATGACCATCACTGGTGGAACCTTAGATGTTATGCTACCTGGCGAAACACAGTGGACAAGCTATCCCAAAGGTGGCGTATTCAATGTAGCAAAAGATGTAAAATTCAAAGTCAAAGCAAAGGCGCCAGTCGCTTACCATTGTCAATATAAATAACCTATCATTGAAAAATTACGGTTTAGCCATTTGTCTTGGATTACTTCTAAACATGGCTGCACAATCTTTAATTGGGCAAACTACCGTAATTGAACGAAAATCTAATACCTCAACGACTTGTTCGATCCCTTTAGCAGGCAATTGTTGGGTAGAACAAACTTCAGTTGACACAACAGAATTTATAGCTAGTTCAGGACTTAGTGGCTGGAAAAATCCAGCCACTAAACTAAATATCTACTTCAGTTGTCCGAAGGGTGCTAACCTTGAAGTCGCACTTCGCATAAAGGTCCCATTTGGCAAATCATCCCTTAAATATTTGCTAAATGGAACTAGCAAAAACATCACAATTAGTAATCCAGACTTTACAATTTTAGCGCTGGGAAGTTTTACATTTAAGGATGGTGGCTATCAAAAGTTAACAATTCAAGGACTCACAAAAACAGGATCAATATTTGGTGAAATAAGCGACGTAGTGGTAAGTGGCAATTTAGAGGGTATCCATTATGTCAAAGATGATTTTTATTGGGGCCGACGCGGTCCTTCAGTGCATCTAAGCTATGCCATGCCGCCCCAGGAAGAGGCCATTTGGTTCTACAACGAAGTAACAGTTCCCAAATCAAACGATGTAATCGGCTCCTATTTTATGGCGGCAGGGTTTGCAGAGGGTTATTTTGGGATTCAAGTGAATTCAGCCTCGGAGCGGAGGATCTTATTCTCAGTTTGGAGTCCATTTAAAACAGACAATCCCCACGACATCCCTGAGGACCAGAAAATAAAGCTGCTTAAGCGTGGTCCATCAGTATATGCAGGGAATTTTGGAGATGAAGGATCGGGAGGACAGAGTTATTTGCGCTTCAATTGGAAAGCTGGGAATACCTATCGGTTTTTACTTCAGGGGGTACCTTCAGATAATAACTCTACCGATTTTACAGCTTATTTCTTTGCCCCTGAGATTAATAAATGGCAACTTATTGCCTCCTTTAATCGTCCAAGGACCTCCACAACTTTAAAACGACTTCACTCATTTTTAGAGAATTTCATTCCGGAGAATGGAAATCAATCGCGTTCAGCTATTTATTCGAATCAATGGATCTGCACCCGCAATGGTGCGTGGTTACCGCTAACAAAAGCGAAGTTCACTGCCGACGCTACTGCCAGAAAAGGGGCACGAATTGACTATATTGGTGGGAAAGCGAAGGGTGGCTTTTATCTAAAAAATTGCGGGTTCTTTAATTCCGGCATAAGTATAGATAGTTGGATAGAGAGTTCTGAAATTGGAAAAGCTCCAGAAATAGATTTTATGGCATTACCGTAATTTCAGGATCAAGAAACTAGATAATTTGACAACAAACTAGCTTTAAAGTCAATAAAAATAAATCGTTATTTTTGTAAAAAAAACATGGATCTCGAAAAACTCTGTACCGAAGTACAAACCATTGCCAAAACCACAGGCGCCTTTATAGCCGCTGAACGAAAGAAATTTACCATCAAAGATATTGAAGTCAAGGGGAAAGCTAATTTCGTATCCTATGTCGATAAACAGGCCGAGATTCAGATCATTGAAAAACTCAGAGAACTACTACCTGATTCTGGCTTTATAGCAGAGGAAGATACGACTGAACGAACTTCCGACAACTATCAGTGGATTATTGATCCGCTAGATGGGACAACAAATTTCATTCATGGGCTACCACCCTACGCGGTAAGCATTGCTCTAATGGAGGGAACGGAATTGGTTATAGGAGTTGTTTATGAGATCACTCAAAACGAATGCTTTTACGCATGGAAAGGAAGTAAGGCCTATATGAATGGTGAGGAGATCAAGGTTACCAATGCAGCGACAACGACAGATGCTTTAGTTGGAACTGGGTTTCCTTATTCAGCCATGGATACCTTAGACATCTTCATCGCATCGATGCGATATTTTATGTTACACTCACATGGACTAAGGCGATTAGGATCTGCAGCAACCGATTTAGCTTATGTGGCAGCTGGACGATTTGAAGCTTTTTACGAACACGGTTTAAAACCTTGGGATGTAGCCGCTGGTGCATTAATCTTAAAGCAAGCTGGCGGCAAGGTTTCTGACTTTAATGGTACGGATGGATTCATTTTTAATGGTGAATTAGTGGCATCAAATGGAGCTTATTACGATGAATTCTACTCTATAATTCATCAGTATTTTGTTGAAAACAAAGATTTATAATGACATTAAGCATCAGTAAATTAGGATATTATCTCCTTCGGGCTACAACTTGGATCATGCAGCGCTTTCCGCTAAAGGTTCATTACGTTGTCTCCGATCTATTTTTCTTTGTTGCTTACTATATTATCAGATATCGGAAGTCAGTAGTTCGAGAAAATCTAGCCAACTCATTCCCACAAAAGACTAAGCAGGAGCGATTAGAGATCGAGAAGAGGTTCTTTCGCCATTTTTGTGATTCATTTATTGAAACGTTGTATTTTGATCGTATCGCCTTAGAAGAAGCGAGAGGCGTTGTGCACTACACCAATGCTGATCTGCTGAATAAATACATGGATCAAGGTCGTCAAGTGATTGTGATCTTAGGTCATTATAACAATTGGGAGTGGAATGCAAACTGGGCGTTATACTCATCACATAAATTCTATCCGATCTACAAAAAGCTTACAAATGCAAATTTCGAGAAGTTTTATTACAACCTAAGAAGTCAGTTTGGAGCAATTCCACTTGAGCGAGCTGATACATTTAGACAATTAATTGAAGATCATCAGAATGGGATCCCATCGATGTCTGCCTTTTTATTTGATCAGACACCACGAATATATGAGATACAACACTGGGTCAATTTCTTAAATCAAGATACGCCCGTAATTTTAGGGGCCGAAAAAGTGGCTCAAAAAGTAAATGGGGTGGTAGTTTTTATGCATTCACGTAAAATTAAAAGAGGTCAATACGAAGGTGAATGCGAGCTCATTACTGACCAAGCAAAAGATTCACCTAAATTTGAAATTACCGATAAGTGCATGGCTTTATTAGAGCAGCAAATCAATGACCGACCCGAATTTTGGTTATGGTCGCACAAACGGTGGAAACATACCAGAGAAGACGTTCAATAAGCACTCTATCCTATGAAGTTATCAATTGTCATCTTAAACTGGAACGGAAGTGCCCACCTCAAGCAGTTCCTCCCCTCAGTTGTAACTCATTCGAATTTCGACTGGGCTGAGATCGTTGTGGCAGATAATGGCTCAACCGATGACAGCTGTGCCTTAATTGAACATGAATTCCCAACCGTCAAATTAATTCGACTGCCTAAAAACTACGGGTTTGCAGATGGCTATAACCTAGCTTTAAAAGAGAATAAAGCAGATTACCTGCTACTTCTTAATTCAGATGTAGAGGTCACCGAAAATTGGCTAAATCCATTGGTCACGCTGATGGATCAAGATCCCAAAATTGGTGCCTGTCAACCAAAAATACTCTCCTTAAAATCCCCTAACCATTTTGAATATGCAGGTGCCTCAGGTGGTTTTATCGATCGATTAGGATATCCATTTTGCAGAGGACGAATTATCAATTATCAAGAAGTAGATCTTGGACAATACAACGATTCAACAGAAATTTTCTGGGCCAGTGGGGCTGCTATATGTATTCGCGGCAGCCTGTGGCATGAGGCACAAGGGTTTGATCCAAATTTCTGGGCCCATATGGAAGAGATTGATTTTTGCTGGCGGATCAAAAACTTAGGATATAAAATCAAAGTAGAACCTGCTTCTAAGGTATATCATTTAGGGGGTGGAAGTCTAGCCTACGGCAGCACCCAGAAAATCTATCTAAACTTTCGGAACAATCTTTTCCTACTCTACAAAAACCTCGCTCCTGGTAAGCTACTAAAAACACTGATTACCAGAATGATACTTGATGGCTTGGCTGCCATTCAATTTTTACTAACAGGTCAGTTCAGAGCCGTATTCAGCGTTCTAAGAGCTCATGCTGGATTTTATAAAAGTCTAAAACGGTTAAAAAAACAGCGAAAATCGCTAGCCGAAACTTGTGTAAAAACGAATCATCCAGAGATCTATCGTGGAAGTCTGATTTACGACTTTTATATTGCTCGAAAAAGAATTTTTTCTGTCTTGAAATTTCATTCTTCAAAAGCCGCTAAGACCGAAAACAACAACGATTAAATCAAAAAACTGTTCCAAAACAATTCGATTATGCGAATCACAAAAGAAAATACAAGCGCCGTATTTATTGACATTCAAGAGAAGCTAGTCCCAGTGATGAACGAGAAGGAGACGCTTCTGGAGCATATTCAAATTTTGCTGCAAGGCTTGCAGGTTTTAGAAATCCCACTGGTATTTACACAACAATACACCAAAGGTTTAGGGGAAACTTTAGCGCCGCTAAAAAGCTTAATATCTGATTTTTCGGCAATTGAAAAAACTGATTTCAGCTGTTATGGGTCAGATGAGTTCAAGGAGTTCCTGCGCACCAATAAGAGTAAACAAGTTATTCTATGTGGTATTGAGGCTCATGTTTGTGTTTTACAAACAGCCATTGACCTTAAAGAGGCAGGCTTCACCCCTATCGTCATTACAGATTGCATTTCCGCACGCTCATCAGCAAATGTCGGAATAGCCCTCGAACGACTTCGGCATGAGCAGATCATGACCTCTGGATACGAATCGATCCTCTTTGAGTTAACCAGAACATCGCAATCCGAATCTTTCAAAGCGATCT
Organism: uncultured Bacteroidia bacterium; assembly: GCA_903897145.1. Taxonomy (GTDB): domain Bacteria; phylum Bacteroidota; class Bacteroidia; order Bacteroidales; family Prolixibacteraceae; genus JAAFHB01. Next base: position 130,306 of record CAIUAN010000038.1, read on the forward strand.
CCAGGTTAGTGAAATAATCCAGTATTAAATAACACTATTCCGAATAAAATGAAAAATCTTGCACTAATTCTAATCTCTTTATCAATCCATACGATAGCATTTGGTCAGACAATAAGTGGCTTTTCTGATGAAAAAACCCAGCAGCAAAGAGAATTAGAAACAATATTTGATTCTCAATTAGATGCCAAAAATTTAGATACCTGGATGCAATTTCTAACTTCCCATCCCCATCATGTAGGAAGTAAACAAGGAAAGGCCAATGCTGAGTACATGGCAGCATTATTTCAGCAATGGGGTTATCAAACAGAGATTGCAACCTACCAGGTCTTATTTCCAACGCCAAATATTCGGGTCTTAGAATTAAAGGGATCTAAACCATACAAAGCGCTTCTGACAGAACCAGAACTGAAGGAAGACAATACCACCAATCAAAAATCAGAACAACTTCCAACGTACAATGCCTATTCTGCCGATGGTGATGTAACCGCCGAACTAGTTTATGTGAATCGGGGTGCTCAAAATGATTACGATGAACTGGAGAGAATGGGTGTTTCTGTGAAGGGAAAGATCGTAATTGTTAAATATGGTGGTGTATGGCGTGGTCTTAAGCCAAAGCTTGCGTATGAGCATGGCGCTGTCGGCTGCATCATCTACTCTGATCCACAGGATGATGGCTATTCAGAAGGCGATGTCTATCCCAATGGAGCATTTAGACCGAAGAATGGTGTCCAGCGCGGATCCGTGATGGATATGCCTGTTTCGCCAGGAGATCCCTTAACACCAGGAGTTGCAGCTACAAAAGAGGCCAATCGATTAGATCGCAGTGAGGCAAAAACAATCATGAAGATCCCAGTCTTGCCAATCTCTTACGAGGATGCGCTACCATTTATGCAGTCTTTAGCTGGTCCAGTTGCACCTCCTTCTTGGCATGGAGGATTGCCGATAACCTATCACGTTGGTCCGAGTGTAAGCAAAGCTCATCTAAAACTAACGTTCAATTGGGATTTAAAGCCTCTCTATGATGTGATCGCTAAATTACCAGGAAGCGAGTTTCCTGACCAGTGGGTCATCAGAGGCAATCATCATGATGGATGGGTCAATGGAGCCAGTGATCCAATTAGTGGAATGGTTTCAGAACTTGAAGAGGCCAGATCCATTGGGCTATTAGCACAAAATGGTCATAGACCCAAGCGAACCTTAGTCTATTGTGCATGGGACGGCGAAGAACCAGCTCTGTTAGGATCTACAGAATGGACTGAAGATCATCAGATTGAATTGAGAGAAAAAGCAGTTTTGTATGTAAATTCGGATGGAAACTCCAGAGGATTTATTGGTGCTGGTGGTTCACATTCACTTACATCATTCTTTAATGAGATTGCCGATGAGGTGATCGATCCTCAAACGAATGTCAGTATCAGAGAACGAAGATATGCCTCCGAAATGGTAGGTGGCGACAACCATTTAAGAGAAACCCACTCAGGGAATAAAACCATACACCTAGGAGCTTTAGGTGCAGGGTCTGACTGGTCTGGCTTTCTGCAATATCTGGGAATATCGTCACTAAATATTGGCTTTGGCGGAGAGGGCCCAGGAGGTGAATACCACTCTATTTATGACACATACACCCATTTTGTTCGATTTAAAGACCCAGGATTTAAATATGGGATCGCCCTAAGTAAGACTGCTGGACGCATTATGTTGCGGATGGCCAATGCGGAGGTACTCCCCTTTCAAACAACGAGTTTCAATTCAACCTTGTCGGAATATATTGGCGAAATAAAATCGTTGTTAAACGCAAGTAGAAGTGAGACTGAACAAGATAATAAAATGATCCGAGAGGGATTATTCGAGCTGGCAAAAGATCCTTTAAAGATTTATCAATCACCTAAAATTAAAGATGATGTACCCTATTTAAATTTTTCGAATCTAGAAAACGAACTCGCCGAATTAAATAAAGATGCTGATTTAATGGCTAAAGTAAATCGCAAGATGTTGAGATTAGATTCTAAGAAGCAACAAGAACTCAATTTAATCTTTTACCAATTAGAACGGAAATTAACCCAAGATAGAGGGCTACCGCGACGATCTTGGTATAAGCATCAAATCTATGCTCCAGGTTATTACAGCGGTTATGGAGTAAAAACATTGCCAGGCATACGGGAAGCTATTGAGCAACGTAATTGGAAAGAAGCGCAAGAAAATATTGAGATCGTTAGACAGACTTTACAGGCTTACGACCAACAACTTAAGGCTGCTCTTGCTATTATTAACTCGAAATAGCTCCAACAACTCTTAATGACTGTTCTTTTCGGAAAAGAAAGCCTTAAAAAATTATGTAATATTGCGTGTACAAACGACTAATAAAGCAACCAAATAGAATTAAACCGATGAGAATACTCTTTTTACTTCTCCTTCCATTAGGATTAATGGCTCAGCCCTCGAATGAATTATCTTCAGGATCTGCTAAAGCGATGGCTTTTGTTAAATCACTTAATGAAGCGCAACAAAAGAAGGCTGTTTTTGCCTTCGAAAATATGAACCGTTACGAATGGCATTTCCTTCCGGCAGCGATGGTGGCTAGAACAGGTATTGCGGTGAAGGATTTAGATAGTCTTCAAAAAGAGCACGTGCATCATCTTTTGCAAAGTTATTTGAGCAAGGAAGGATATACCAGAAGCAAGAATATCATGGATTTCGAATATTTATTAAAAGAGATGCAACCTACCAATGCCAATCGCATTCCTGAGAATTATTCCATATCTATTTATGGCACACCGTCTCAAGATAGTATCTGGGGATTTAAATTTAGCGGTCATCATCTAGCTTTGAACTTTACGATCGTAAAAGACAAAATTGGTTTCGCTCCATTTTTCTTCGGCGCATATCCAGCTGAGGTTAAGGAGGGTGCTAAAAAGGGGACTAGACTGCTTAAGGACCAAGAAGATTTTGGCTTTGACCTAATACATTCCTTGACGGCAGAGCAAAAAGAAAAGGCCATCTTCCAGTTAAAAGCTTTTACAGAGGTTGTAACAACCAATTCTCAGAAAGTAGGACCAATGGAGCCTGTCGGTATTTTTGCAAGCGCTATGAATCCAGCACAAAAAATTATTCTAAACAAGGTTATTGCGGCCTATCTCCTTTCGATGCCTAGCGCTCTAGCCAATGCTCGAATTAAACGAATTGCAACTGAAGATATGAATACGATTCGATTTGGTTGGGGTGGAGAAACGGAACCTGGCAAGCCACACTATTACCGTATTCAAGGCAAAACATTTCTAATTGAATTTGACAACACGCAAGATAATGCAAACCATGTCCATACGGTATGGCGCGATTTCAATGGTGATTTCGGAGCTGATTTACTGCGTGAACATTATCACAACTCCAAACATCATCTCTAATCGGCTATCTTGGCCAGCATTCAAATGATCTTTAACTCCCCTATTCTAAGTATAAAGCCTCTTGGCTTTATGTGGCCTACAACGAATCCATTTCTTTTCTGTGCGCATCATCGTGATCATTATCCAGCTGGAAATGAAAAAATGGGACCTGCAGCATCACTCTCAGGTCGTAATATCGGGCAAGATTTCACTCCGAAAGATGGTTGGCGGATGTACCATGGACAAGAGATACCTGGGTTTCCAGTCCATCCACACCGAGGATTCGAAACAATTACCATTGTCAAGGAGGGAATTGTTGATCATTCTGACTCCATTGGTCAAGCGGGTCGTTTTGGACAAGGTGATGTGCAATGGATGACAGCTGGATCAGGGCTTCAACATTGTGAGATGTTCCCTTTGCTGAACCAGGATGGTCCAAATCCGGCAGAGCTATTTCAAATCTGGCTAAACATGCCGAAAGCCAATAAATTTGCACCTCCTTACTATAAAATGTTGTGGTCTGAAGAGATCCCTAAACAGGTCTCTAAAGATGCAAATGGAAAAACTTGTGAGGTTACACTAATTGCTGGTTCCTTGGATGGTGTGGAAGCTTTGCCTAATGCCCCCGATTCTTGGGCCTCTAATCCAGAACATGAAGTAGTAGTCTGGACGATTAAATTAGAGCCAGGAGCTATTTTGAATTTACCTTCTGCAAGTGATCAAGTGAATAGAACGCTCTATTTTCATATTGGAAATTCTTTACTAATCAATCAAACGAAAGTCGACTCTGGTGTTGCCATATCGGTGAAACCAAACCAGATCATCCAGCTAGAAAATGGAGATACAGAGGCTCATCTACTTCTTTTACAAGGCAAGCCAATCGATGAGCCAATTGTGCAATATGGACCGTTTGTGATGAATTCAAGAGGTGAAATCCAAGAAGCGTTTGAAGAATACAATGCAACAGAATTTGGCGGATGGCCATGGCCTAGCAGAGAGATGGTACATCCCCGCGATAAAGGCCGATTTGCAAAATACCGCGATGGCTCAGAGGAGAGCCGGTAAGAATTTTAGTGTCCATAAATTTATCCGATTTTAACTTCCAAAATAGTTAACGGAGGAAATTGCGATAAATTTTTCGCCAAGAGCGAAATAGTTCCCAAATGCACTTGTCTATCACCAAGTAAATCTTATTTTTGTTACCTTATATTAAAAACTTCCAAACAAATCAATCAACTAGTATGGATAAAAATTCTCCTAATCGCAGAACATTTCTAAAAGCATCAGCTGCAGCAGCTGCAGGAATGATGATTATTCCACGTCATGCACTTGGTGGACCTGGTTTTATTGCACCGAGCGACCAGCTAACTAAAGCTATTATTGGTACCGGAGGAATGGGACGCGGTCATATTCAATATGAAGGAACAAAAGTTGTAGCTATTTGTGATGTAGACAAAAAACATCTTCAACTAGCTAAATCACTAATTCCAAATGATGTAGCTACATTTCATGATTATCGCGAACTATTACTTCGCCCTGAGATTGATATAGTACATATCGCAACACCTCCTCACTGGCATGGTCTAATGGCTATTGAAGCTGCTCGCGCAGGAAAAGATATCTGGTGCGAAAAACCAATGACTCGTACCATTGGTGAAGGACAACGTGTTGTTGAGGAGGTTAATAAACATGGTCGGATGTTCCGCTTAAACACGTGGTTCCGATTTAAAGATAATTTCTATGGTTTAGGAACCGATGTTAAACCATTAAAAAAAGTGATCGAGAGTGGAATATTAGGATGGCCTTTAAAGGTTACCGTAAGTGGAATTACAGGTTTCGACTGGAAATTCTACTGGCGTGGTGAGACCAACCTATCTCCAGAACCAATTCCTGAAGAGTTAGACTATGATTTCTGGTTAGGTCCTGCACCTCACCGTCCATATAATGCGAAACGTGTACATACAAACTTCCGCGGATATTGGGATTATGATGGTGGAGGCTTAGGAGATATGGGTCAACATTACCTCGATCCAGTACAATACTTCCTTGGTAAAGACAATACAAGTCCAATAAAAGTTGAAGTGGATGCTCCTCAACAACACGAGGATGCAGTTGGCGTATGGCGTAGAATTGAATACACCTATGCTGATGGCTGCAAGATAATCCTTGACGGCGAAAACAAAGATAAAGATGCTGCCTATATCGAAGGACCTAATGGAAAGATTTTCAAAGGTTTTGAATCTACCATTCCAAATATTAAACAGTTTATCGAAACACTTCCAGATCCAGAACCACGCATTACAACGTTCTCTGAATCGGTAAGAACAAGACAAAAATTTGCCTTAAATGAGATGAACGGACATCGCTCATGTACTTTAGTCAATATGGGGATTTTAGCTGTAAGACTTGGTAGGACCTTGAATTTCGATCCAGACAAACAAGTGTTTATCGATGACGAGGCGGCAAATCGCTTAATTCATCAGCCTATGCGAGCACCTTGGACAACCATTTAATATTTCATTAACCATTAATATATCTTAAACGATATCCGAAGCCAATAGGTAAAGGATTTAAACCATTAATATAATGAACAAAATTTTTAATTCTCTTGTATTAGCCTTGACAATAATGCTAGTTTCAACTAGCATTCAAGCGCAAGAAAACAGAACTATAACAACCAAGATTGCCGACTTGATGGCTCAGATGCCTTCAAACAATCTTCAATTACGAGACAAACTAGCCGAAGATGTTATTGCTCTAGGCAGCCAAGGATTTCAACAAATGGCTGAAAAAATGACCCCATCAGGAAAAGGAGATAATTCAGCTCTTGTGTTTGCAATAAATGGTCTAACGAGGTATGCGAGCCAACCGGGTAAAGAAGCAGCTCGCGTTTTTGCGGAATCTGCATTTATCACTGCTTTAGGAAAAGCGAAAGATTCAGAAGTTAAGGCTTTCTTTATTCGTCAATTAAAATTAATTGGCAAAGACAAAGCTGTAATAGTTATCGCGGGATATCTAAATGACGCAGAGTTATGTGAGCCAGCATCTTTTGCGTTAACTTCGATTGGAAGTGAAGCGGCAAAGAATGCTTTTTTAAATGCATTGCCGAGAGCGCAAGAATCATCTTTGACTACCATTGTAAGATCATTGGGAGTGCTTCAGGTGACTGAAGCCAACGCTACAATCATCAAGAACATAAATTCAAGCAACCAAAATCTTAAGCGTGTTTCATTAGCGGCCTTAGCCTCCATTGCTTCTGCAGATTCATATGAACCACTTTTAAATGCAGCGAAAGCAGCTGGATTCGTTTATGAGCCATCGAATGCCACTGCGGCTTTCCTATCTTATACAAATCGTTTAGGGGAAAAAGGCAATCTGGCTCTATGCGCTAAAGCGTGTGACGAGTTAATCAACAGCTGTCAATCGGTAGCTCAACTGCACACCAAATCTTCAGCACTAAGTACCTATATGCTTTTCTTTGAGAGTGAAGCTCAAGCGAAATTGCTAAATGCATTTGACAATAACGATAAGCCATTTAGATTTTCGGTGCTAAATTTAGCAGCAAAAAGTAAGGCGGCATCCGTTAAGGCTTGGATTACAAAAGCCTCAAAAGCTAAACCAGAGCAACAAGCTGAAATCATTGAGATGTTAGGCAAGAAGGGGGATCTTTCTGCAGAAGAGTTTATTAAAAAACACTTTAAAAATAAATCAGAGGTGGTTAGTGAAGCCTCTATTTTAGCCTATAGCAAGCTGAAGGGAAAAGATGCAATTGCAGAGCTTTCAACCTTACTAAGTAAAGGAACTTCACCAAGCGCTACAACAAAAGCATTGATGTCATTAGTTGACAGCAAAGGGCTTGATCAACTAGCTCAGGCATTAGATAAAGCGCCTGAAAAAGCAAAGAGTGAAATCATTACGATTATCGGGGCTAAATCAGGCAAACAATACTTTGATCAAATTTACAAATACACCCAAAGCACAAATGCAGCAATTCAAACAGCGGCTTATGGTGCGATGAAAAACACAGCATCAGCAAAAAACTACGATCAATTATTGAGCCTATTGTATGCCACTGATGATAAGGATAAAATTAAAAGTATTCAAGAGGGTATTGTAAATATTGCTTCTGAAATCCCAGATAAAAATGCTCAGACTGCACCTTTGTTATCAAAAATTGAGTTAACAACAAACATAGGACGAATTACTGAAATACTACCGAGCATCGGGGGAGCTAAAGCATTGAAAGCGATGAAGAATTTAATTCGTTCAAAAAATGCAGCAGACCATGATGCAGCCTTTACGGCTCTGCTTGCTTGGAAAGACCAAGAAGCTTCGAACACACTTTATGAGTTATGCAAAACGCTTACTGAATCGCAACTTTCAAGTGCTATAACTAGCTATGTTCGTCAGATTAAGGGCTCAAAATTACCGGATGATCAAAAGCTTTTGCAATACCGCAAAATCTTACCATATGCAACGGACAAAAAAGACAAACAACTTTTAGTTGGATCCTTAGGTCAAGTAAAAACCTTCTTATCCTTAGTAACTGCAGCATCTTATTTAGACGATCCAGATGTCAAGGAAGAAGCCACTTCGGCTGTCATGACGATTGCCTTACCTTCTGGAGGTAAAAAAGGTCTATCAGGTGTAACTGTTCGTAATGCCTTAAATAAAGCATTAACTAGCTTAGGCGGCAGCGAAAGTGAATATGATAGAACAAGAATTCAAAACTACCTTGATGAGATGACTTATGAAGATGGTCTTATCCCAATGTTTAATGGCAAAGATTTAACCGGCTGGCAAGCGCTTGTTGGTAATCCAGTAACACGAGGTAAAATGACCCCTGAAGAGCTTGCAAAAAAACAAGCAGAGGCAAACTCCAAACTAGGAAGCAATTGGGTTGCTAAAGATGGCACTATCAGTTTCAATGGTGCTGGAGATAACCTTTGCTCTGTGAAGAAATATGGTGATTTTGAGATGGTCGTTGACTGGAGAATAACAAAAAAAGGAGATAGCGGCATTTATCTACGTGGTTCTCCTCAAATACAAATCTGGGATACTTCGCGGGTAGAAGTGGGTGCTCAGGTGGGTTCGGGAGGATTATACAACAACAAGACAAATCGCTCGACTCCGCTTAAAGTAGCTGACAATCCAGTTGGAGAATGGAACACCTTTAGAGTTAGAATGATTGGCGAAAAAGTTACGGTTTACTTAAATGGTGAGTTAGTAGTAGATAATGTTACGCTAGAAAACTATTGGGATCGCGCAAATCCAATCTTTCCAAAAGAAGCAATTGAATTACAAGCACATGGCACTGATTTAGCTTTCCGTGATATCTACGTTAAAGAGTTAAACAATGAAGAATATGTTGTCCCAGCTGATGAAGCAAAAGAGGGATACAAAGCACTCTTCAATGGTAAGAACTTTGATGGATGGACTGGCAATCTAATTGATTACCATGCTGAGAATGGAGAAATTGTTCTTCACGTAGACAATGGCCCATCCCATGGGAATATCTTTACAGCGGATGAATATGGTGACTTCAGTATTCGTTTCGAATTTCAATTGACTCCAGCGGCTAACAACGGACTTGGGATACGTGCTCCTTTAAAAGGAGATGCTGCTTACCAAGGAATGGAAATCCAGGTCTTAGATAATGAAGATCCAGTTTATGCAAATCTTGCTCCATACCAATACCACGGATCTGTTTATGGTATTCTGCCAGCAAAAAGAGGCTACTTAAAACCACTTGGACAATGGAATACAGAAGAGGTTGTTGCAAAAGGAAACAAAATCAAAGTTACCCTTAATGGAACAGTGATCTTAGATGGAGACATTAAAGAAGATGCAAAAAATGGCCCTCTTGATCACAAAGAACATCCTGGACTATTCAATGCAAAAGGTCATATCGGATTCTTAGGTCATGGATCAATTGTGAAATTTAGAAGTATCAGATTGAAAGATTTGACCAAAAAGAAAAAATAAGTTTTACAGATAAAAAAGATAAGTCTTCATTGAGAACCTTATTGCTTAAGCCACTTTTTTAGTTTGTCGCTTAAAAAGTGGCTTAATTTGATTAATTACTTGATAATAAAAATACCATGAGCTCAGTAAACACTACTATTTCGGCGCAAGCAAGAATCCAGTCGATTGACTTTTTTCGAGGTTTTACTATGTTTATGCTTATTGGAGAGTTTTCTGGATTTCTTGGAACTTTAAATAATCCTTTCTTTGAAGGGACATTTATTAGAACCATTGGCGAACAACTTGACCATGCTGAATGGATTGGGCTTCATTTCTGGGATCTTATTCAACCATTTTTTATGTTTATTGTGGGGGTTGCGATGCCATTCTCGATGACTAAAAGGTGGAATAATGGTGACACATGGTCATCTACCTTGCGCCATGCTGCAATTCGATCGGTCTCCTTGTTATTTCTCGGATGGGCACTTTACTGCATTGGACCAGGAAAAATAACTTTCCGTTTTACCAATGTCTTAGCACAACTTTCAGTAACCTATTTCATCGCTTTCTTATTATTGCGCAAGACTGTAAAATGGCAACTTATTGTCTCATTTGCATTGATTCTTCTGGCCGATTTACTTTATCGATTTTGGCCTATTGAAGGGTTTAATCAACCTTTTACCCCTGACCAGAATTTCGGATCGTGGTTTGATCTTGCGCTAACTGGAAGATTAGGAGGCGGTCATTGGGTTTCATTTAATGCGATCGCCACATCAGCACATACCATCTGGGGCGTACTTGCTGGATTAATTTTAATGAATCAATGGACTCCTAAAAAAAAGATACAAACTTTATTACTAGCAGGGGTTACAGGCCTTGTTATCGGTTATGCCTTAAGCCCCTTCACCCCTATCATTAAGCATATCTGCACGAGTTCATTTGTATTTATAAGTGGTGGATGGTGCCTAATCGCCTTGGCCTTTTCGTATTGGTTTGTGGATGTAAAAGGGTACAAAAAATTTGCTTTGTTCTTTGCTATCATAGGCATGAATCCGTTGTTCATTTACTTCTTTGCGCATACCAATGGTACCAGTTGGGTTAGCTCGCTTGTGAGGCCCTTTACCAACTTACTTTTTGGATCATTGGGAGAGTTGCCGTATCAGATGGCTCAATCCATGACAGTTTGGATGGCGATGTGGGGAATTTGTTATTTCCTTTACAAGCGCAAGATATTTATTCGATTATAGTTAACACGATTAGATTGTGAAAAGTAAGATTAAGAAAATAATCATCAACTTATTAAAATTAGGCGTTTCAGTAGGTGCCATTTGGTGGGTTATGTCCAAGATATCTTTCAAAGAGGTATTAGGCGTATTTTCAGCAGCTAATTTCTATTATTTGACTGCAGCTTTTGTGCTTCTATTTATCTCTTTTATTTTTTCCGCCTTTCGACAAAATCTCTCTTTTCGCAATACGGGCGCAAATCTATCTCAAGCATTAAATATTAAACTCTTTTGGCTGGGAATGTTTTATAACTTATTTCTTCCCGGAGGAATTGGAGGAGATGGATACAAAGTATATCTAGTCAATAAATATCGTAAAAATGGGCTCAAGAAGAATATTGGTACGATGCTCGTTAACCGCATTGCTGGATTAGTTGCGATTGGCATTATTACCGTTGTGCTTTATTACCTCTCGGGGCTTCATCTTGAGTATGGCAAACAAGTCTGGATTGCAATTCCATTGATCTACCTATTTTATATTGTCGTCCTGAAATACTTTTTCAAAAGCTTTCTAAATATTCATGCTGGGTTGTTCTGGTGGTCCATAGCACTCCAAGGGATGCAATTTATTGCAGCTATCCTAATCCTGTATGCTTTTCATCAAACCACTGATATTTTTGATTATTTATTTTTATTTTTTATCTCAGCCATTGCAACTGCATTGCCAATTACAATCGGGGGAATCGGTGCGCGCGAGATGGTTTTTCTAGTTGGTGCAAAAATGTTAGGACTTAATAATGAGATCTGTATCGCCCTAAGCTTAATGTTTTTTCTTCTTTCAGCTGTAATTTCCTTTGGAGGATTATACTGGGTTTTTCTTCCACCATTTCGGAAAGAGGCAGAACCCACCGAGTCAACTGAGATAGAAAACTAAGGCATTCAAAAGAAACAAGTACAATAAATCCGTTTGGTTAAATGGGTAGTTATGAAGTTATATAAATCAAAATCTATCCGATCTAAACCATGTTAAAATACATTATCATTGCTGTTTATCTCGTTTCAATGCTTGTCATTGGAATCTTCTCTGCACGAAAAATAAAGTCAGATAAAGACTATTTTGTTGCAGGAAGGCGCGGAAATATCTGGCAGATCACCGGTTCATTACTCGCCACAATTCTTGGCAGTTCAGCAATTCTTGGAACAGCCGATTTAGCTTTTACGCAAGGCTGGGCGGCTTCATGGCTCCTATTCTGTGCAGCCATCGGATTATTCGTCTTGGTCCCTCTTTCGAAATATGTGCGACGACAAGATAAGATTACATTACCCCAAATGATTGGTGGGTATTATGGCTCTGAGGCTAAGATCGTATCGTCAACCATTATTGCTATAGCTTGGATTGGAATTATTTCGGCTCAGATTATTGGTGCAGCTAAGATCATGACTGGCTTTACAGGTTTAAACTATAGTCTTGGCGTTTGGGGGGCTGGGGCAATATTTATCTTTTATACGATAATCGGTGGGCAAATTTCAGTCTTAAAAACAGATCTATACCAATCGATACTCATCATTGGAGGGATCATGATGACGGCGCTCTACCTCTTGTTTAAAGACCCAATATCTCCACTTGAGCTAACACCGCTTAACTTTCCTTTTAATAAAGGATTTCAACCTTTTGACTTAGTTATTCTTTTACTTACCTACTCCACAGCTTTTGTTGTGGGACCAGATATCTACACCCGATTATTTTGTGCCGAAAATGAGCAGACAGCTAAAAAAAGTGTTCTTTTCAGCGCAGTGATACTCATACCTTTCTCGCTTTGCATAACTTTTTTAGGTGTTTACTCAGCTCATAAATTTCCAGAAATAAGCCAACACAAAGGATCAGCTCTAATTCCCGTTATGTTAGCAAACCTGCCAGATTGGGGTATTGGCATCCTTGTTGCAGCCCTCTTATCTGCCGTCATGTCAACAGGATCAACCACCTTATTCACGGCTTCTACGATTATAAGTGATCAAGTATCTAAAGGTTTAAATAAAAAAGGGGCTGTAAGTAAGACGAAAGTTGTAATGCTGCTTATGGGACTATTAAGCATCTTACTTGCATTAAGCGTTCAGTCAATTATTCAATCGTTGCTAATTGCCTTGTCTATGTTTTCAGGTGCTTTTATTATCCCAACACTTGCTGGTATATTCGGATATAAAACAAGTAGAATAAAAAGTAGTCTAGCAATGATTACTGGAGGAATTGTAGCCGTTAGTGGGAAAATATATTGCATAAATGGCCTTAGTAACATAGGCAATTGGCTAATAATCATTGGATTCATTCTGAATGCAGCGATTCTTTTCAGTCCAAAACAGACTAAAAATAATTAATTTCATACCTTTGCATCACAGAAGTAAAAAATCAAAACAGCAATGAATCTGCGACCAGTCTTTGTAATCCTTGTCTCCCTCCTACTCCTATTGTCCTGCAAAGATGCTCCAATAAGGCCTGTTATTCGGATTATACCACTCCCTGCTCAAGCAGCAGATGTTGACGAAATATATACCCTAGAGAATAGCACTAGAATAGAAATCAATAATGAAAGCGATCAGTTACGCAAAATTGCAAAATACCTTTCAAATCATATCGAAAAGTATTTTGGCTTATCTAACGACATTATTATCTCTGATTCAAAAGATAAGAATACGATCTTCTTAAAGCTTGATGAAAACCTAAAAATCGGGAAAGAGGATTATCATCTGAACGTGCAATCCAATGGAGTAACAATTGAGGCTTCAACGCCTAATGGGCTCTTTTATGGTGTGCAGACGTTCATACAATTAATGCCAGCAACGCCCAAAAAACTCACCTCGGTAATTGTTCCTGGAGTTGAAATCAATGACACGCCGCGCTTTGCTTGGAGAGGATTACAGCTTGATGTAAGTCGGCACTTTATGCCAAAAGATTTCATGCTCAAATATCTAGATGCCATGGCCATGCACAAACTAAACACGCTTCAATGGCATTTAACCGATGACCAAGGGTGGCGAGTAGAGATCAAAAAATATCCACGGCTCACTGAAGTTGGCTCGGTACGAAATAAAACAATGATAGGTCACATTAATAATTCCTATCGTTCAGATACCTTATCAGCTGGCGGCTATTATACTCAAAATGATATACGTGAAATTGTAGCGTATGCAAAAGAGCGTTACATTACGATTATACCGGAGATAGCGATGCCAGGTCATGCCCTTGCTGCACTAGCGGCATATCCCGAATTAGGATGTACTGCCTCAAATTATGAAGTAGCCTCAAGATGGGGACAATTTAGCGATGTTTATTGCCCAGGAAAAGAGACAACCTTTAACTTTATAAAAGAAGTTATCCTAGAGATGACGCCGTTATTTCCCGGCAAATATTTTCATATTGGAGGTGCCGAATGCCCAGAGTCAAGATGGGAGAAATGCTCACAATGTCAACAAATAGTGCAAAACGACAGCTTAGAAGCAACCCATAGCCTTCGCAATTACTTTAGAAATAGAGTGAGTGATATCATCCATGCTGCGGGAAAAGAAACTGCTGAATGGGATGATGTTCTTCAAGATTCTCTTGTTTCAAAAGGAGTTGTTATCGCTTGGCGAGGTGAAGATGAAATTTACAAAGCGAGCAAAAGAAATAATCTAACCGTTCTATCTCCAGGGAGATATTACAATTTCGATCAATACCAAAATAATCCAAAAGAAGAGCCCCTTGCTGTTGGCGGACTTATAACACTTGAGCAAGTTTATAATTTCGAACCAGTACCAAAAGACTTATCAGTGCGCGAATTAAGGAATATACTTGGTGTTCAAGCTAATCTATGGACTCCCTATATGAAAACACCTATGCTTGTCGAATATATGACTTTCCCTCGCGCTGCAGCCCTTGCTGAAGTCGGGTGGTCGCCAAAGGAGAGCCGAAATTTTGGATGGTTTAAGAAAAGGATGCAGTTTGAAGTAAAACGGTATGAGGCGGAAAAGATAACCTATAGTAAAGCTGAATTTAAAGTTGCACTTTAATCAATGAATAATCTATAAAAAAAGGCCTGCATCAAATTTGACACAGGCCTTTTTTCGATCTTAATGGCCTATTTATTTTGCAATAACCACTAGAACTTTAGAGGCACTCCAGAAATCCTTTGCATTCAAAATAATAATTTTTTCCACTGAATTGGTTCCTTCCAATTTATACGAACCTGTTGGATGAGTCGTCAAAATTGTAACTTTCTTTTTCAATACTGGTATCTCATTAACCTTGGTAATATCAACCTTCGTAAAATCTGACATATTAAGGTTTGCAAGAACATTTTTGGTGCGACCAAGACCAATAAAGCCGCCGGCTCCCGTGATAATTTTCTTCTCCTTTAATTCACGATTTGTACCAATAACATAATAAGCAGTATTCAATGCTTCAGTCTTGGCATCAATATCAGCCTGCTTTTTCTGATTGTCAGCACTTAAATCATTCACATTAGTCTTTAACTTAGAAACCTTAACATTCAAGTCTTTAACCTCAATATTCATTTTGCCAAGCTCATCAGACAATTGAGCGATCTGGGTATTTTTCTCATCAATCGACTTATTTAAGTTATTGATCATTTTCTGAAGCTCAGCCACATGACGGTTTGACTTGCTTAACTTAGCAGTTAGGTCGGCTACCAGCTTTCTATTTTTCTGAAGTAAGTCATAGATATAGGCGATATCACTTTTAATCTGCTCCTTACGAGAACTCTGAACCTCACCAGATTTGGTGCTCATTGAGATTACACGCTCAACACGTTTAATAGAATCTAAATTAGCTTCTACTTCATTAAACGTGGCCACGAACTCAGAGATATTAGAATCTTTATCAGATCCAACAGATCTAAGACTATCATTCTGTGCTTTTAGACGAGCAACTTCAGCTTTTCGGTTATCACAACTGTAAAACGAAACAAAAAATGGAATCAATAAGATATAATAAAGCTTTTTCATGAATTTTGATTTTAAATTAATTTTTAATAAAGCTAATGGAAAATGGTGTTAAACAGAAATAAATTAGAGATTATTAACTATACATCTTAGCCCTGCGCTCCTTAAGTTCCTCACTAGATATGTATTCGTCATACTCGGTGATCTTATCGATAATCCCTTTAGGGGTTAACTCAATGACACGGTTTGCAATGGTCTGAATAAACTCATGATCATGGGATGACATCAGAACATTACCTTTAAAATTGGTCAATGTGTTATTAAATGCCTGAATAGACTCAAGATCAAGGTGGTTTGTAGGCGCATCAAGCACCATAACATTCGCATTGCGAAGCATCATTCGCGAGATCATACAACGCATTTTCTCCCCGCCCGAAAGCACAGAAGTCTTTTTATAAATCTCCTCACCCGAGAAAAGCATTTTACCAAGATAACCTCTAATAAAATTCTCTGTTGTATCACTTGAATACTGACCCAGCCACTCCACTAGATTAAGATCAGACTGGAAAAAATTCGAGTTGTCCATAGGAAGATAGGCATTTGTGATCGTCTGACCCCAGAAATAAGTGCCAGAATCAGCTTGTTCGTTACCCGTAATTATCTCGAAAAGAGTGGTCATGGCGCGAGGATCCTTCGAAAGGAAGATAATTTTATCATCTTTCTCAACACTAAAGTCAAGATCCTTAAACAATACTTCTCCGTTTATGGTCTTACTTAATCCTTTAACTTCTAAAATTCGATTACCTGGATCTCTGTCTGGTGTAAATATGATTCCAGGATATTTACGTGTTGAAGGTTGAATATCCTCAATATTAAGTTTTTCAATCATCTTCTTGCGGCTTGTAGTCTGCTTTGACTTCGCCACATTGGCGCTAAACCGAGCGATAAACTCAAGAAGCTCTTTCTTTTTCTCCTCAGCCTTTTTATTTTGTGATTGCTGTTGACGAAGGGCTAGTTGACTTGAATGGTACCAGAAGCTATAGTTACCGGCAAATAATTGCACTTTACCGAAATCAATATCTACGGTGTGGGTGCTAACAGCGTCCAAGAAATGGCGGTCATGCGAGACCACTAAAACAGTATTCTCGTAGTTTCCAAGATAATTCTCAAGCCACATCACAGTTTCCAAATCCAGATCATTGGTTGGCTCATCCAATAATAAATTATCAGGCTTTCCAAATAAAGCTTGAGCTAACAGAACTCGAACCTTCTCTTTACCTCCAATCTCACTCATTAAGCGATGGTGAAACTCTTCTTTGATTCCGAGTCCACTTAAAAGCATAGCTGCATCACTTTCAGCGTTCCAACCATCAATCTCTGCAAATCGCTCTTCTAATTCAGCAGCTTTCATCCCATCTTTATCAGAAAAATCGACCTTTGCATACAAAGCATCTTTCTCTTGCATAATACTCCAAAGCTCAGAATGGCCCATCAGTACAGCATTTAAGACAGTAAATTCTTCATAGTCATAATGATTCTGCTTCAAAACCGACAAACGCTCACCTGGCCCTAGTGTCACAGATCCCTTGGTCGAAGAGAGTTCACCAGAAATTAAGCGAAGCATCGTTGATTTACCTGCCCCATTAGCCCCAATCACACCATAACAATTGCCTGGAGTAAACTTCAGGTTAACGTCTTGAAACAAAGGTTTCTTGCCAAATTGAATGGCTAAATTTGATACTGTAATCATTAATTTATTTCTTGAAATTCTTAGATAATTCGTATTTAAATTTTAATGCGCAAAGGTAGCCAAAAAAAAATTCATTCATCCTATATTGATTATCAGCAAAATAGAAATTACTAAGACTTTTTTAAAGACTGAAAATTAAAGATAGACTTAGATAATTAAAAATTGATCGGCATCTTTTTCTACTGGAAATTTAACTCTAAAATCATCAAGGAGTGATTTAGACAATTCATAAAGCAAGATACGAGAGTCGAGGCTAGCTATCGGCTCAGCTATTTCTCCTCTTGCAGTTACCAATTGACTCTCTCCATTGTAACTAACAGAATTTCCATCAATCCCTACTCGGTTTACGCCAGCGACATAGACTTGATTTTCTATAGCTCTTGCCCGAAGTAAGACTTTCCATACTTCTTTACGAGGTTCTGGCCAATTAGCCACAAAAATCATTAGATCGATATCAGATTTATTTCGGCACCAGACTGGAAAGCGAAGATCGTAACATATAAAAGGAGCAATACGCCAACCGAGGTATGAAATAACGACTCGACTTACACCTGGTTGTAAACATTTGGATTCGCCCCCTATAGAAAATAGATGTCGTTTATCATAAAATGAAATATCGCCTTCTGGGGTTAAGAATACAAAACGATTGAAATATAAATCTTTTTCTTTAAGATAAAGACTGCCTCCAATTGCAATTTTAGTTTTCTTGGAGAGTTCAATCAACCAGGTCAAAGTTGGCCCGTCCATGCTCTCAGACAGCTCCTCTATCGCAGAAGTAAATCCAGTGGTAAAAGTTTCAGGAAGAAAAACGACATCAGCTTTGCCAATTAATGAAAGTATTAATTGCTCAAAATTTAGTCTGTTTTGAATTGGATTTTCCCAGACTAATTCATTCTGAATAAGAGCTATACGAAGACTATCACAAGTTTTCATTAATTTATTTAGTCAAGGCCATCGCCGAAGATAAAATTCTTGGGGTGTTTACCCACTACTCCCCTTTGCTTATACCATTTCTTCACGGTTAGCATATCCGCAGTTAAGTCATCCGTTAGCACCATCGGCTCCACGATGCCAACCTCTTTTCGACCCCAATCAAATACAGCAAAATATACTGGGACATTGGCAGCCCTTGCAATCGTATGAAAACCACCTTTCCATTTTGTTGCAGGTTTGCGGGTTCCCTCAATCGCAATAGCCAGATGCATCACTTCTCGTTTTTCAAATTCAACAACAATTTGCTTCACTAAGCTTACCCCTTTTGATAAATCTAATGGAATAGCTCCCATATAGTTAAGAAGATATTTTGTTGGAAAGAAAAAGAATTTTTTATTGACAATTATACTAGATTTCCCACCAATAGAATTATAAAAAAGCCAAGAAATCACAAAATCCCAAATCGAAGTATGAGGGACACCAAGAACAACGCATTTAGGTACCGGAGCAAGACCGCTAATAACTTTCCATCCAGTAATCCACAATAGAAATTTTGAAATATACCTCATATCGATTAACCTTTTAGACAAAAATAGTCACTAAATACCATAAAATGATTGCATTATCAAAAAATAAGACGTAACACTTTAGGCTGTGTGCGAAAACAAAGGCAAAAGCAGTAGGATTAGAGAGAGTACAACCAATACAATCACAGCCGACCAACCTATAAGGTTATTAAACCATTTATTGACATATTTACCCATTATTTTCTTATTATTGACTAATAAAATCATGCAAATCAACACAACAGGAAGCAACATTCCATTAATAACTTGTGTCCAGAGGGAGATTTTAATGAGCGGTGCATTGGGAATTAAAATGATAGCTGCTCCAATAATTAAAATTCCGGTGTATAGGATGTAAAATTCTTTAGCCTCATCCCATTTTTTATCAATACCGGCCTCAAATCCGAATGCCTCACAGACATAAAAAGCAGTAGCCAAAGGCAAGATTGTGGCCGAAAATATGGATGCAATAAATAGACCAAAAGCAAAAAGTTGAGAAGCAAAAGCACCAGCAAGTGGCTTTAAAGCTAGCGCAGCATCTTTCGCTTCATTGATTTGTACCCCGTTCTCATGCAATGTTGAAGCACAAGCTACCATGATAAAAAAGGCAACAACTACGGTAGCGATACAACCAACAACGATATCAATCAAAGAGTATTTAAATTGTTTCATCTTTAATCCCTTTTCAATGACCGAAGATTGCATGTAAAATTGCATCCAAGGAGCAATTGTGGTACCAATAATTCCTATAATCATAGCCAAACTTTGCGCATTAAGTTCCATTTGCGGGTGCAACACGGCTTGTCCAATCTCGGCCCAATGCGGTTTTCCCATTAAGGCAGAAACAACATACATCAACAAGGAGACGCTAAACAGAAGAAAAATACGTTCAGCAATTTTATAAGTCCCCTTGACGACTAGAAACCAAATCAAAAAGCCAACGATGGGAACAGAGATATATTTGTTCACTCCAAAGACCTCCATACTCCCCGCAACTCCAGCGAATTCAGTAGTTGTATTACCAATGTCGGCAATCAATAGACCGATAAAAATAAAAAAGGTTATTTTGACACCGGCATTTTCGCGAATCAAATCAGCCAGCCCCTTCCCGGTAACAATACCCATTCGTGCATTCATCTCTTGGATAATGACCAACACAATAAAAGAAGGGATTAAAGTCCAAATTAGGTTATAGCCATATAAAGCGGCAGCAACAGAATAAGTTGTTATTCCGCCCGCATCATTATCTACGCTTCCTGTTATAATTCCTGGACCAAGGATTGCTAGAAAGATCCCTAGCTTTTGAAAAAATGATTTCTTATTCTTAACCATGCCTAAACCACTATTTATTTGTCCTACGTTTCTTTATTAAATCTTCAACGACATCGTCAATTACAACCATTCCTTTCAGGACATTATTTTTATCAACAACCGGAATTGCCAATAAGTTATATTTCGATACAATCTCAGCAATTTCATTAATCTTCTGATAATCTATTAAATGAACAGGTGAAGGCTTCATAATTTGCTTCAACTGAATAGATGGAGCAGAGACCACGACATCACGAATTGAGAAGGTTGCTAATAAGACTTCTTGTTCATCAATTACAAAGAAATTATATAAGGTTTCAAATTCTGGCTGATTGGTTCTAAGTTCGGTAAGCACCTCTTCAATGGTCGTATTTTCGCTAAAGGAGAGATACTCTGATGACATGATACTTCCCACCGTATGATCAGGATAGACCAATAGCTCACGAACTTCTTGAGAAGTGTCTTTCTCCATCTCATTAAGCAACAGCTCCACCTTATCGTCTTCCAAGGAATCTAAGATATCAGCTACCTCATCGGCCGGCATACGATCTAAGACGTCAGCTGCTTTTTCAATGGAAAGACTCTCAAGAATATGAAGCTGAGTTTCCTTATCGAGCTCTTCCATAACATCCGCAGCTTTCTCTTCATCCAATGCAGAGAAAACTTCAGCACTAGCCTTACGACCAAGATCCTCGATAATATCGGCTAAATCAGATGGATGGAGAGTCTGAAGCTTGGAATAGCTCTTAGAAAGTTTAATGTTATAATTGGAAAAATCAATCGTTTCAACATCTTCCCAAAGAATAAACTTAGCGGGTATTGTGCCTCCGAACAAACTAGCGATAGACATCAAGGGTTTAACAATTCCAATTCTGCGCAACAAGCCTTCAATGCCAATATCAACGGCCACGGCAAAAGTTTCACTATTTATTGTCACCAACCTCACATCGTTTACGCGAACGAGTTTGCGTCCATTCAAATCAACAATCTGGTTGTCCAGGACAGCTTCAGCTAAATGGAGACTATGGTTTAATTCTTCTACTGAGAGGTCTAGTAATAGATCGCAGATAATTTTCAACTTTCCTCTAACCTTTTCAACATGAAAATTTTGAAAAGAATAAAAAATACCTCCGAGTTTTGTCTTTAATTTAATTCCTTTTAAAACCGGATGTCCAGTGGGTGAATTCGATGAATCGGCATCGACCAAGAGATCCTTAACCACGCCAATATAACGACCATTAGAATCTGTTGCACGCAGTCCTATGATTCGGCTTAAATAAAATGTAGTAATTGATGTCATGTGCACCTCCTTTATTTTGGGATATTACAAGGAGCGCAAACGTAGCTTAACGATCCCTCGATATCAGGTTAATATAATTATATCCGTAGGGCCTTCGTCCATTTATGCAATGATTTTGGTTCGCAGGGCAAAAGTAGGTTTTTTGTTCTAAGAAAAAAACAATTTTCAGGTCATAATTGTGAACATATCGTTAAATCAGTTTCAGCATGCTTAGGAGAAAATTCTACAAGGAGCAAAAAAAATACTAACTAATTGATCCCCAGTTTAAATGATTCTTTCGCAAGGCAATTAATTGTTTTCTTAAAATATCATTTTGTGGCTCTTCTAGAGAAGGATCAGTTAATAGGATTGTTTCAGCATTATCCCGAGCATATTGAAGTATCTGACCGTCCTTAGCCAGGTTACTAATTTTTAGATCAAAAGCAATACCGCTCTGCTGTGTCCCTTCGATATCGCCAGGTCCACGCAACCTCATATCTACCTCCGCGATCTCAAAACCATCATTCGTAGAAACCATGGTTTCAATCCGTTTTCGACTATCTGAACTTAGTTTAAAACCACTAAGAAGCATGCAATATGACTGCTCAGCGCCTCTGCCAACTCGACCTCTTAGCTGATGAAGTTGAGATAAACCAAAGCGCTCAGAGCTTTCTATGATCATTACCGAAGCATTAGGCACGTCAACACCAACCTCAATAACTGTTGTTGCAACAAGAATTTGCGTCTCCCCATTTTTAAACCGCTGCATCTCCTGGTCTTTCAAGGCAGGCTTCATCTTCCCATGAACCATGCTAATGGAATAATCTGGAGTAGGAAAAACCTTCGAAACCTGTTCGTAACCTACCTCTAGATTCTTATAATCCAGTTTTTCAGACTCAGAAATCAATGGATAGACAATGTAAATCTGCCGGCCTTTGGCTATCTCCTGACGAATAAAATCATAGGTTTCAGCTCGCTTATTCTCAAAATAATGAACGGTATTAATTGGCTTCCTTCCCGGAGGAAGCTCGTCGATGACAGATACATCTAAGTCGCCATAAACGGTCATTGCCAAAGTCCGAGGTATTGGAGTTGCAGTCATCACTAAAACATGGGGAGGAATATAATTCTTGCGCCACAAACGAGCTCGCTGGGTTACACCAAAGCGATGCTGCTCATCAATAACAACGAGTCCTAGTGACTTAAATTGAACAATATCTTCCAACAAGGCGTGTGTCCCAACCAATATATTCAGACTGCCATTTAACAATTCTTGATGTATAACTGCCCGTTCTGATTTCTTTGTCGACCCAGTAAGGAGTTTCAGATTCACGGGCATCTCTCCTAAAAATTTCTGAATAGATGTAAAATGCTGATTCGCTAAAATCTCTGTAGGGGCCATCAAGCAACATTGAAAACCATTGTCTAAAGCAATCAGCATCGACATCAGTGCCACCATTGTCTTACCACTTCCAACATCACCCTGCAAAAGCCGATTCATCTGCCTTCCAGTGCCCATATCTTTGCGAATCTCCTTCACAACGCGCTTCTGAGCATTCGTAAGTTTAAATGGAAGATGACCATAGAAAAAATCATTGAAATTAGACCCCACACTTTCAAATATGTGACCCTTAAATTTCTTGTGTCTATCTTCCTTAAGGTGCAGTAATTTCAACTGTATGTAAAATAACTCCTCAAATTTTAATCGATATTCTGCCTGCTTTAAAGCTTGCGGAGAACTCGGAAAATGGATATTTATTAAAGCTAATTCAAGACTCATCATCCCGAGCTTCTGAACAAGCCAAGCTGGCATCGACTCCATTATTGATCCTTTAACCAATTGAAGAGCAGAATATTGAAACTTAAGAAGGTTGCGAGAATGGATAAAATTATTTTTTAACCGTTCAGAGGTATTGTAAAATGCTTGAATAAACCCAGTTTGTTTGGAGGCCTCAGAATTGGACTCATCAATTTCAGGATGAACAATACTAAATTGATTATTAAAAGCTGTCGGTTTTCCAAAAACCACATATTCAATACCAGTTTTTACAGTCTGACTAACAAACTTGATCCCTTGAAACCAAATAAGTTCTAAGATCGCTGTTCCATCAGTAAAACAGGCGACTAACCGTTGATTTCGACCAGCACCTAGGAGCTCCATTCCCGTGATACGTCCTTTAACTTGAATATAGGGTAAGTCGCCACTAATCTCTCGAATCAGATAAAACTTAGTACGATCAACATATTTATAAGGAAAATAGTAGATTAAATCACCCAAAGTAAAGACCTTCAGTTCCTGATTTAGAATTAAAGCCTTGCGGGGCCCAACTCCGGGTAAAAATTTTATCTCTTGTGAAAGTAATCCTGACATAAAAACAAACTTACATGAAAAATATAGCTTTGCAAACTACTGAATTGAGCTAACTATTAGATTCGTATTTTTACAACACCAAAAACAAGATTATGAAGCATCGATTACTGAGCTATTGGAATTATTGGAAAAATGCGAAACATCGAGGTGGACATGGCATTCATTCTCCTTTTTTATTTAGGCTGATCACAGAGGTGATTGAAAGTAAGACATCACATCCTGAATATACCCTGTTAAGACAATTAGATTTAACGTCTAACCATTTATTAAAAGCAGATTCAACAATTCAACTTCTGCAATCCAATAATCAACAAACTACCAAAAGAGCGATTAAAGGGCTTTGTAAAATTGATCTTTCAATGCGCCATCGGAAGCTAATATTTCGTCTAGTTTCAGAATTCAAACCCCAATCAGCCATCCATTTTGGACCCACACTGGGTCATAACCTAGCAGCTCTTGCATTAGCTAATGCCAATATGCCAGTCTATTATTCTAGCGGCCAATCACCAATAGACTTGTTAACTGGAATAATGTTAAAAGAATTAAAAATCAGTACCATATTAAATATACCCAAAGATTCAGACGCTCCCATGAAGCCAGAATTCATTCTTATCAATTATCCCAATGATCCTATAATAGCCACAAAGCATCTTAATGAGCATCTGAAAAATCCTGGTAAAAATGATGTCCTACTCCTTGTTGGCATTCATGAATCAAAAGAGATGAAAACTGTTTGGGAATCGTTACTCTTAAACGAAAAAGTTCGAGTTACGTTATCACTTTTTAACCTAGGAGTCGCAATTTTCCAAGATAAATTACAAAAGGAAAATTTCAAATTGAAATTCTGAGTAAAACAGCCTCCGTTAACGTACAAGTATGAGATTTATTCAATTCTATTCGTATATTTACAATCTTAATTAAGGCATGAATTTCATAAGAAATCAGTCGTATTATTTAAGGTTTAAGTCATTAGAAATTTTCGTCCTGAACATTCAGACGTTCATTCAATTAATATGAATAAGAAGCAAGTTTTAATATTTGTCGGCATTGCAATCATCGCATTAATTCTAATCCTTTCGAAAGGTAACAAACATGCTGGAGATGAAGCGATAACCTGTACGGTATTGCAAGGTCCATTAGAGGTTAAAATACATACCTCAGGTCAACTTAAATCAGAAAACTCTTTAAACATTATCCTTCCAGAAGTACTTAATAGTCAAAATATTCGTGTATACGACATAAAAATCACAGACTTAGTAGAGGAAGGCACTGTTGTCGATTCAGGTCAGTACATTGCAACACTAGATCACAAGGTAATTGAGGAGGTTTTAACGGCTGCGCGATTAGAGTTAGAAACAGCAAACTCGGTTATTGAGGATGCCAAATTAGACACGAATGTTTACTTAAGTAACTACAGAGACCTTATTGTCAATTCCCAAGCCGATGTAGAGGAACAGAAAATAGTCTTAGCAGAATCAGTTTACGAATCTCCTTCTGTAATTAAAAAGGCTCAAATGGACCTAACTAAAGTAGAGCGAAAGCTGGAAGGCAATGTCAAAGGTTTAGAGATGAGGATTAGGCAATTAAGCTCTCAAATGGAGCGTCGAAACATCGATCAAAGACTGAAGAAGAAACGTGTTGAGGATCTCTTAAAACTTTATGATGCCTTAACCATTAAAGCTCCTAAGCCAGGGATGGTGCTTTATGCGAAGGATCGGTATGGAGTAAAGGTTCAAGTTGGGTCGGTATTAACGCCATGGAATGCCGTTATTACGACACTTCCAGATATGACTAAGTTGATCTCCGAAACATTTGTCAATGAAATTGATATCGCTAAAATTAAGATTGGGCAAAAAGTGACTTTATCCATTGATGCCTTTCCTGGAAAAGAGTTGAAAGGAGAAGTTATTTCAGTTGCAAATATTGGTCAACCAATGCCCAAGAGTGATTCAAAAGTATTCGAAGTTGATATTCGCGTATATGGAAGTGATCGCGATCTTAAGCCGGCTATGACTACGGGTAATTTAATTCAGACTGGATCCTACGATAATAAGCTTTACATACCCTCAGAGGCAGTTTTTGAAACAGATTCAACAAAATTTGTGTATCTCAAGAAAGACAAAATTGTGAAACAGATTATTGATATGGGTGATGACAACGACAACTATACTATTATCAATAAGGGTTTAGAAAAGGGGCAGACAATTTTATTAGTCGAGCCTGAAAAAACTGATGACATTCAAACGATTGGATGGGAGATTTATAAAGAGCAAGCAGAAAAGCAAAAGCAGATTAAGGAGCAAGAGAATGTTTCACCAGAAGCCTCTCGTGCTGACTCCATAAAAAATGTCAAAAAGATCTAAGCACAAGTTCTAAAATATCTGTATTCATGAAATTGAGAGCCTATTACAAACGTTATTCCTACAATGTTCTGATTGCAGTGGAAGCGATCTTTGCAAACAAAGTAAAATCACTTCTAACAGCATTAGGGATTATTTTTGGAGTGGCAGCTGTGATAAGCATGTTAGCGATTGGCAATGGCGCTGAGCAAGAGATTCTTGATCAGATTAAGATGGTTGGGGTCAACAACATCATCATAACACCAATCTTGCAGGCAGATCAAGCAAGTGGCAATGACACTAAAACAACAGCAGCATCGGAAGCAAATCAGCTTAACGGGAGCAAGAAAAAATTCTCCAAGGGGTTAACAATGCTTGATGCAGAAGCGATTAAGCAGATCATTCCAACCGTACAAGATGTTTGCCCGATCATCACGTTTAACTACAATGCAATTCTAGGTGATATTAGTAGTCCTATAAAACTTGACGGAACCGACAATACCTATTTTAACCTTTTTGATATTCAGTTAGAAAGTGGTACATTATTTCATCAAATTCATCTCAATGAAGGTCGCCCTGTTTGCATCATTGGGAACAATGTTAAAAACGTCTTCTTTAATCAGGAGCCTCCTGTTGGGAAATACATTAAATGCGGACAAATCTGGCTTCTCGTTATTGGAGTTATCGAAAGACGAAGTTTTGCAGGCAGCAGCAGTGGCACTATGGCGATCAGCAGTACCGACAACAGCATTATTATCCCAGCAAAAACAATGCTTCTTCGATTTCGGAATAGAGGGTTAATTCGCAGTGACGAGGTTAAGCAAGCGAGTCTAACAACTACCAGTAGCGTAGCTGCCAAAACTCTCGACAACAATCAACTTGACAAAATTATTGTCCGAGTAAAGGAGACAAGCCAATTAACTGCAACAGCAAAAATCGCAGGAAATATGCTTATTCGAAAGCACAACAAGATTCAAGATTTTGAAATTAGCATTCCTGAACTGCTTTTAAAACAGCAGCAAAAAACTAAAAATATATTCAATATTGTTTTAGGTGCAATTGCTGGAATTTCATTGATCGTTGGTGGTATTGGAATTATGAATATCATGTTAGCCTCTGTAATGGAGCGAATTCGAGAGATTGGAACCAGACAAGCCATCGGGGCATCTAGAAAAGATATCGTGATTCAATTCTTATCCGAATCAACACTTATCAGCGTTGCTGGGGGAATTCTAGGGATAATCCTTGGAGTAGCCTTATCTAAAATTATACAAACGATGTTTGATATTAAAACAATCATCTCTATTTTTTCAATTTTTGTTTCATTTGGAGTATCGGTATTTATAGGGATTACCTTCGGCTACTTACCAGCTAAAAGAGCTGCAGAAAAAGACCCTGTTGAATCATTAAGACAATAAGTCATCAAGTATGAATCGCATCGCATTTCTAGTTCTAATTATTCTATTCTCGTTGAATGGTTTAGCTCAAGAGCAAACCAAAAAACTGACCTTAGCTGACGTCATAGATCAAGCCACAAAGCAGTCTATTGATGCCTTTAAACAACAGAACATGTATTTAGCAAGCTATTATGCTTTTAAGTACTATCGTGCAGATAAGCTGCCATTCTTATCCATTGGAGCAAATCCATTTTCTTACAACAATTCAATTAGGCAGGATTATGTTCCACAAGATCAGACCTGGCAGTATAGCGAGCAAAAGAATATCACCTCCAGTACCTCATTGAAATTAAATCAGAATATTGCTTTAACTGGCGGTAGCCTTTCGCTAAGTTCTGACTTAGGCATGGCCAGAAACTTTTTCGGTTCAAAACTCACCACATATTCAGCAAATGCTATTGGGATTGGTTACAATCAAAGAGTAAACGGTTATAATAGTATGCGATGGAAATCCAAGATTGAACCATTGAAATTTGACATGGCTAAAAAAGGGTTTATTCAATCGAAAGAAGATATTTCTATAAAAGCGACCACGAAGTTTTTCACCTTAGTAGATGCACAAATTGAGATAAACATTGCAAAAACAAACCTAGCTAATTCAGATACGCTTTATCAAATCGGAAAGGGAAGATATCAAGTTGGTACCGTTACGCAAGATGAGTTATTAAATTTCGAACTTAACTCAATGAATGCGAAACTTGCCTTAATAAAAGCCAATCAAGGACTAATCAGAGCTAGGTCTGACCTGAACTCTTTTTTAGGATTTGATAAAAAAACAGTCATTGAATGTGTAATTCCAACTACGATTTCAAAAAATCTACAAATTGGGATTGATGAAGCGATTCAAAAATCAATGAATAATAATCCAAGCATCATATCTCAAAACGAACGATTGTTAGAAGAGGACAATAATGTTAGTCTGGTGAAGGCAACGAATGGACTAAGTGCTGACGTAAGTGTATCTGCAGGATTAAATCAGACAGGCTTAGCGGTTTCGAATGCCTATCAAAACCCGAATAAATTTCAAAATATTGCCATTGTTGGTCTATCGGTTCCAATTATCGATTGGGGCAAAAGAAGAGGTCAGATTTTGATGGCTAAATCCAATAGAGAGGTTGTCGTAAACAGCATAAAACAGGAGCGCATTGACTTTGAGCAAGCTGTGGTTATGAATGTGATGGAGTTTAACCTGCAGGCTAATCAGGTCTTAAATTCAGCACGGGCTGATACAATTGCTCAATTAGGCTTCGATGTAACGATGCGTCGCTTTAAGATCGGAAAACTTGATGTAACAAAACTAAATTTGGCACGCAATGATTTAGAAAATGCGAGACGAGCATACATTAGTTCCTTGCGCAAATATTGGAACTCATATTACCTGATAAGAGAGCTAACATTGTATGATTTTGATAATCGAGTTGATCTAGGTGCTGATTTTGATAAAATCATTAACCAATGAGTTATATCAGAAAACACAAAAAAAGAATAGCTATTGCTAGCATCGGGTTTATTGTTCTTGTAAGCCTGGGTGTATTCTTTCTAAAAAGTAAACCAGCGGTAAATTACTATAAGGTTAAGCGTGAAAATTTTGAATCGACCATTGCATGTAAGGGTGAGATACAAAGTGAAAAATCAACCTTAATAACGATCCCAGAGATCTTTGGAGATGTAACCTTAGAACTTTACGAATCACGCATCAAAGACTTAATACCTGAAGGATCGATTGTTAAGCAAGGCGATTATGTCGCACTGCTTGACCAAGGAACTATTAAGCAATACAAAGGGGCCAATGAAGAGATCCTTAAAAAAGAGGTGTTTGAACTCACGGACTCTAAGATTGACAGTGCTGTAGACCTAGTTGCTATCCGTCAGGATCTTGAGCAATTCACCTATGATGTGAAGGTAAAAAAAATAGAACTTGAACAATCTGTTTATGAATCGCCGGCTTATCAACGCAAGGCTGCGATGGCTTACGATAGAATTCGGATGCAGTATGATGAGAAGTATCGTGCTTATCTAATATTGCAAAAGTCTCTTCGGGTCCGGATTCAAAGAGATGAGGAGGTTATTCGAAAGTTAAAATTAAAGGACACGAATTACGGAATCGCCTTTGAACAAGCAAGAATCAAGGCGCCAAAAGATGGAATGTTAATTTATGGAAGAACATTTGGTCGAAGTGGACCGAAAAAAATAACCATTGAAGCAATGGTAAGCATGCATAGTCCAACCATAGCAACCCTGCCTGAATTATCCGTCTTAAATTCGGAAACCTATGTAGAGGAGATTTATATCTCAAAGATTAAAATCGGTGATAGTGCCAGAGTTTTTGTTGACGCATTAAAAAATGATCAACGCATTGGTGTTATCTCAAGCATATCAAATGTTGGACAAGAGATGGTTGGCTTTGACTCGAAGGTTTTCAAGGTTAATATTAGGATTGCTAGTGATAAAAACAAAATCAAGCCAGCAATGACGACTAACAATGAAATTATTATTACAAAAGAGTCAAATGTATTAGTCATTCCTCGAACAGCACTTATCTTAGAAAATGGGAAGCAATTTGTCATCACTAAAAATTTCGGGGAGAATCTCAAGAAAGAAGTTATAGCAGGAAATAAAAGTGATAAAATGGTAGTGATAAAAAGCGGTCTAACTGATGGGGATTTAATTTTATTGAATAGACCAGAGCTTTGATTACTACTAGAATTGTCGTAAAAGTAAATTTGAGCTAACAAAACAAAGATCATTTTTTTGTAGATTTGTAAAAGCCAGAACTAGAGAATGGAAAAATTAATTGAGCTTCGTGATATCGTAAAAAACTACCAAGTTGGCACTCAAGCGGTGTTAGCTCTGAGGTCTGTATCGCTGGATATCATTAAAGGAGATTATGTGGCGATTATGGGCACTTCAGGATCTGGAAAATCAACTTTAATGAATATCATTGGATGTTTAGACACTCCTACATCTGGAACTTATACTCTTAACAGCAAAGATGTAAGCATGCTAAATGATGATCGATTAGCTGAAATAAGGAACACTGAAATTGGCTTTGTTTTTCAGACTTTCAATCTGCTACCTCGATATTCGGCACTTGAAAATGTAATGCTCCCCTTGGTCTATGCAGGAATAGACAAAAGTGAGCGAATTAAGCTTGCAACAGAAAAATTAGTTAGCGTTGGATTAAGCGACCGAATGGAGCACAAACCCAATGAGCTATCTGGAGGACAGCGTCAGCGTGTGGCTGTTGCTAGAGCATTAATAAACACGCCGTCGATCCTATTAGCCGATGAGCCAACAGGAAACCTTGATTCGAAGACTTCTGAAGAGATCATGAAACTTTTCGCAGCTATTCATGCGGCAGGAAACACGATTATCTTAGTAACACACGAGGAAGATATTGCGATGCATGCTCATCGAATCATCAAACTTAAGGATGGCGAGATTGCCACAGACCAAATAAATAAAAACCCTATATATTAACTTTAAATACTTTGAATAATGCGCGTGTATACTCGTACTGGTGATGATGGAACTACAGGACTAATTGGCGGAACGCGAGTTAAGAAATACGATCTAAGGCTTGAAGCTTATGGAACCGTGGATGAATTAAACTCATGGATTGGCTTAGTCCGTTCACAAGACCTAAAATCGGAAGACAATACTGACTTAATTGAAGTTCAAAATAACTTATTTGTAATTGGAGCCCTTCTAGCTACTGATCAAAGTAAAGTTAAAACTGAACCAAACTTCAATGCAATAATCAACCACATAAAAGTTCTTGAAAATAGGATGGATCAAATTCTTGATGATCTGCCTCCGCTAACGAACTTTCTTCTACCTGGTGGGAACAATGCGATATCATACTGTCATCTTGCGCGAACGGTATGCCGAAGAGCGGAAAGAAGAACATACCAGCTTTCAGCAGAAATTGAGGTACCTGAACCCATCTTAAAATACTTAAATCGTCTATCCGATTTTCTTTATGTACTGTCACGTAAAATAGCTAAAGACTGCGGTATTGAAGAAATTCCTTGGAAATCATAAAAAAAAATTACTGTTTAGTTTTTATTTTATAAAAATTAGTGTTAAAATCGCGCTTTAGGAAAAGCATACTAAAATTTTAAAAATTAAATATGTACTGGACATTAGAATTAGCCTCTAAACTAGAAGATGCACCGTGGCCTGCATCAAAAGATGAGTTAATCGATTTTGCCATTCGATCAGGCGCTCCATTAGAAGTGATTGAGAACCTGCAAGAAATGGAAGATGAAGGGGAAATTTATGAATCAATCGAAGATATCTGGCCTGACTATCCAAGTAAAGACGATTTCTTTTTCAACGAAGATGAATACTAGATAACCTCTAGTTTTTATCAGATAATGCAGGTTTTTTTATAGAGCCTGCATTTTTTTTGCGCTTTTCGTCAATCGGATAGAGGTCATTTGCATTTCTAGGTCTTTCAGTCTCGCGCCAGAAAAAACCATCCAGACGCTTTTCCTCCGGTTTAATTTCTAGCATTGGTATTGATCGCCCTTCAGGCCTTGGATAAAAACGTATGCTATCAATATGATTATCTGTCAAATGCAATTTTATCTTACTACTCAGAAGTTTATTCATCCCTGAATTTTTATTATTTTCTTTCAAATAATAAAGTGTCTGAGCATTTCCATTCACATCCGCTACACGCAGTTTATTATTAAAAATCTGACCTACAATCAGTTTACCAGAGATCTGATTAAAAAGCAGTGAATCTTCCGCCATAACAATAAAAGCATTATCTTCTAGATTTGCGATGCTTGGATCGGGTGTCTTAGAAATAAATTGAATTTTATCGGCTGTCATTTGATTTTTATCTGACCAAATAATTGGATCATGAAACATATACATCGTTGAATCAATCATTCGATAACTCAGCGAATCACATCTCCCCTGCAAATCCTTCTTATGAAACCTTACATTACGAAACGCTAAGAAAAACTTTCCATCTTTTTGCTTGGTTGCAGCTGTATCAGGTTTAGTTCGAAGTGTATCAGCATGCATAAAGAGGGTGTCTTTTTTCCCATATTGGATAAACATGGCCGAATCAGTAACAAAAGCCAGTTTTGAATTTTCGTTATAGATGCCAAACTTTCCTTTAATGATCACGTGATTGGTGGTATCACGAAGAGTCACTCGATGCCGACCACGTCCATTTCCTGTTTGGCGATCGTAAAATAGGGTATCCCCTTCTAGAACTTGTGATTTGTTGGTAATCTTTGAGGAGCGATATAATTCAGCAAGATTTTTACGTGTATCATACCAACCTCTTTCGGAATACAGAACACCATCTTTCTTTGTTCCTTTAATCGTTGTAGGCCCAACAATAAAAGCCTTTTCAGTTTCACTATTGTATTTTAAGGTATCAGCTCGCAATACAAAATCCTTGTTTGTTAGTACCACCGAATCTTTGAAAAACATTAAATTATCATTGGAATAATATCGTCCAACAACACTGGTGAGTACGTTAGTCGTGTCTACAATTTTACCATTATGGTTGTAATATCCGACATTTGAACCAAGGTCAAAATCCATCGCTTCAGTGGTCAGCGTGATGGATTTATCAACTAATTTGACATGATGGACAAAACGAGCCATCCGAGTATCGCCATTGTAGAACATTTTATCACCGTAAAGATGAAGAGTATCGCCTTGAATGATATGCACATGACCAAATGCGTCAAATCTATTGCTATCATTATAGGAATAGGCACTATCACAAAACATCAGTGCCTGATTGTGCCGAAACCTTACATTACCCAACAGGCGTTGGGCATTGGCAATGATGGATGCGTCATAAGTATACAAATCAGCATTTTCAATGTCAACCTTTTTCTTCTTCCGTCCATCTTGTATCTGTGTGGCTTGGATAAAAAACAATCCAACAACAAATAAGATTAAAAGATAAGAATTAACTTTAAATGGTTGTCTCATTTTGATTGATGCGATATGCTAGACTAGATCAACAATCTATTTTTTCCAAGATTTAAGTTTGAAATTACAGTTTGCGTAAGAGTCATCCACGTGAATATAAGTCTTTGCCTGCTGCTTATCGATCCATTTACGGAATGTTTCTTCTTTCTTTTTAGCTATAAACATCTCGGAAAGCCGCTGATAATCATCTTGCATATTTGCTTTGTGCGACTTTGTTTTATTGTTGAGTTTGACAACCTTATAAACCTGCCTTTGTTTATCATCAAGGGTTAAAAACGGACGAGAAGTCTCACCAACATTCATTGTCGCAATAATCTTACTTACATCAGGGTCAATCTCAGAAAGTTCAAACTTAGAAGAGCCATTACGCTGAGACGTAACCAGACCACCGTTGTTACGCGTATTTTTGTCGGATGAATACAAGTAGCAAGCCTGCTCCCATATCATCTTTCCTTTTCGCACAAAGTCAGCCACACTGTCTATTTTATTTTTTGCAGACTCCAGCTCCTTCGGATCAATTTTAGGGCGGATAAGGATATGACGGCATTTAATTTTCTCTCCCTTTCGGTCAATTAATTGAATGATATGATATCCAAATTCACTCCTGACAACTTTTGAAATTTGATTCGGTTTTAAGTTAAACGCCTCAGTAGCAAATGTTGGATCAAGCATCGCTCTTCCAACATAATCCATCTCTCCACCATTTCTAGCTGATCCTGGATCCTCGGAATACATGATAGCAAGAGTTGCAAAATTATCTCCATTATCAATTCGTTTCTTAAACTCCCGAAGCTTCGCTTTAACCTCTAAATCTTGCTTCTCTGTAATACTTGGCAACATTGAAATCTGAGCATATTCAAGTTGAGAACCAATTTCCGGAATATCTTTTGCTGGTAAAGACTTATAGAACTGCCGCACTTCAGAAGGTGTTGCAGTAACTTTAGAGATAATCTTAGTCTGCATTTGCTCGGTTTTAAGCTGCTCCTTAATGGTCTCGCTCATCTCAGCTTTAAGCTGCATAATAGGTTTACTGAAATATTTTTCAACCTCTTTTTCTGAACCAATATTTTCAATAAAATAGTTCATCCGACGGTCCATCTGTTGATTGATCTGATTGTCAGTAACGACAATTAAAGTATCCAATTCCGCTTCTGCAAGCAATAATTTCTGCTCTAAAAGCTGTTCTAAGACCGCGCATTTTACGTCTCCCTGAAGATTTATCCCTTGAGCCTGATTCTGGATTACTTGAGTCTCGATATCAGACTTTAAAATTGGATTACTTCCGACGACAGCAAGAACTTGATCAATAACCTTATCTTGGGCGACTAAAACAACAGGAGTTAAAAGCAACATTCCAACAATAAGAAGATTTTTTATGCGAATTTTAATCATTTTATATAACTTATAAATCATATTGTATGTTAACCGATTTGTCGAGATATACGCTTTTGAAAATAAGCATTCAACTCTTTTTTCTTGCGTTTAAAAACAGCATTTTCATCAAGTCTAATGCAGAAACCAAAGAACCTTTTTCAACAAATAAAATCAAATCTTTAATACCTGCAAGATAGTATTTGTTCTCGTCAGACAATTCAATTAAACTAATTCGTTTAATAATTGCATTAAAATCATGTAAAGCAACTGAAAATCTACATTTTAACTATTCAAAATGAATCAAAATTATCAATTACCAATCCTATTTCTTAGTGTTTTGAAACCTAGATTTATCGATTTAGAATCACAATTCATCTTCTTCAGCTCAAAATGTGAATTTTAGCAAATCAAATTAGCCTTCATTTTAGGTCTATTAAGAATAACAATTAGATACGATTCTGATCCACTGAAAATACCTTCAAACGACACTTTAAAATTAAGAACGAAATTCTGCATGTCAAAGGATTCTTTTAATCAAAGAATCAAAAAACTTTCATGGGATAAAAATAATTTAATTGTTTTAATATAAAATTTATTTGCCATGCAAACAAAGCTTAAATCTCAAAAAGAGAGGTCAAATTAGCCAGAATAACACATCTCAACTTAACTTCTGTATGAGGAAATATCAAGTTTAGTAATCGAATAATGGAAAATTAATAAACAACTATTTAACGATTTAGAATAACTTTACACAAAGATTAATATCTGCTTTATCGTAAGCACTAATGAGTAAATATCAGCAAATACTAAAACAGTATTGGGGTTATAGCGAATTTCGTCCATTGCAAGAAGAGGTTATTCTGTCAATTGCAAATCAAAAAGATACGCTAGCGCTCATGCCTACCGGAGGTGGAAAATCGATTACTTTTCAAGTGTATGGACTTTCGACTGACGGAATATGCTTGGTTGTCACTCCGTTAATTGCCCTAATAAAAGATCAAGTAGAGAACCTTCGAGCTAAAAATATTAAAGCACTCTCGATCTATTCGGGAATGTCAGCGCGCGAAATCGACATCACGTTAAACAATGCCATTTATGGAGATTATAAATTTTTATATGTCTCACCTGAGCGATTAGCCTCAGATAAATTTAGAGATTTTCTGATCCGAATGAAGCTCAACCTCATTGCTGTGGATGAAGCACATTGCATCTCGCAATGGGGGTATGATTTCAGGCCATCCTATCTAGCTATTTCAGAGCTAAGAGCCCTTTTCCCAGC
The DNA here is from genome assembly GCA_903897145.1 of uncultured Bacteroidia bacterium. GTDB lineage: Bacteria > Bacteroidota > Bacteroidia > Bacteroidales > Prolixibacteraceae > JAAFHB01. The sequence continues at coordinate 166,437 of CAIUAN010000038.1, forward strand.
AATTCCGATACTAGCCTTGACAGCTACTGCGACGCAAAATGTAGTTGAAGATATTCAAGACAAACTTTTATTTAAAGCGAAAAACGTCCTTCAGAAGAGCTTTCAACGCGAAAACCTCACGTATCTAGTTAGAGATAAAGAAGATAAGAACGGCTATCTGCTTGAGACTATAAAAAAAGCTAAAGGAACTGGTATCGTATACGTAAGAAGTAGAAAGAAAACCAGAGAGGTGGCACAAATATTACTTGCCGAAGGGATAAGTGCAGACTATTATCATGCTGGTCTAGCTTCTGAGATTCGTAGTGAGAAGCAAGACAATTGGATGAATGGAAAGTCACGGGTAATTGTTTCGACCAATGCTTTTGGAATGGGCATCGATAAGCCTGATGTTCGATTCGTAATTCATCTTGATCTTCCAGACTCATTAGAGGCATATTTTCAGGAAGCAGGCCGTGCAGGAAGGGATGAAAAAAAGGCAGTTGCCGTTTTACTGTATAACAATTCAGACAAACGACGACTGCACAAATTGGTAACGGATTGCTTTCCTGAACAGAAAAATATTCAATCAATTTACCAAGCATTAGGAAACTATCTGATGGTAGCCATAGGAAGCGGCAAAGGGGCAATCTTTAGTTTTAGAATTGAAGATTTCTCCAAGAAGTTTAAATTCCAAATCAGCTCTGTTTACCACAGTCTAAAATTACTTGAACGACAAGGCTATGTCTCCTATGTTGAAAATGTGGATAGTCGTTCTCGGATTCTTTTCACAATCAAAAGAGATGATTTATATAAGATTCAACTAAATAGCAACGAAATCGATCAATTTATAAAACTAATTCTTCGCTCGTATACTGGTGTATTTAATGACTTTACATATATCGACGAGACCTTACTAGCTCGGAGATCGAATGCATCAGGTGAACAGATTTACGAGCAACTTAAATTTCTAGCTCAACAAAAGATCATCGAATACATACCTGCCAAAAAGGTACCAATGGTGATTTTTGAGACAGAAAGAATTGAGCATTCAAGGATCCACATTAGTCAAGAAAATTACATCCATCGAAAAGTAAAATATCAGCACCAGGTAGATTCAGTTTTAAGCTATGCTTCGAAAGACGACCAATGTCGAAGTGTTGTTTTGTTGGCCTATTTTGGACAATCGAACTCAGAACCGTGTGGAACTTGCGATGTATGTACTGGTGATCATAAATCTGGAATCAAAGTTTCTGACTTCGAAAGAATTTCTAAGAAAGTCGTTCTACTGCTACAGGATCAACCCTATCCTATTGAGAAAATAATCTATGCATTAAACGAAACAGAGGTCAATGTTACTAAGGTTTCGCGCTGGTTACTTGACAATGGGAAAATCAAAGCAAATTCAGAGGGAAAATTAACTGCTGAGACTAAAACTCAATAATCAGATCACAACCCCGATTAAAGCGATTTTAATTACCTTTGCAGCATATTGCTTAAGACAAATGATTGATTCATGAGTAAAGACCCATTTTCAGAAGTAGTCTATTCGAAAAATGTAATCGAATTTGCTACTGTTGCCAACGAATATTGCTCATTTATTGAGAATGTTGACCAGTTTGAGCGTAAGAGCTTTATCACTAAACTGCAGAAATTACTGCCATTATTATACTTAAAAGCTCTTCTGATACCAGCGCCTGATCTTGAACTCTCGGATGACACGCCTGAAAAACATGTCGGCGAAGAGGATTACAACTATATTCTCAATAAATTAAAACTCAAATTTGCTCAATTCGATGCCTATCAAGAAGTTTTTGATCCTTCCATGCAGTACAGTGAAGAAGCACTTGAATCAAGCATATCAGAAAATATTGCAGATATTTATCAAGATCTTAAAGATTTCATTCTCTCCTATCGAATAGGAACACTTGAGGTTATGAATGATGCACTAGGCGAATGTCGCAACAATTTTGAGCAATATTGGGGACAAAGACTTGTGAATGGATTAAGAGCAATACACAATTTAGTTTATGGATTAGTGGACTTGGAGGAGACAACGGAGGCTATCGATGAACCTGAATTAGATTTAGAATAGAAAATTAGGCAAGCTAAAATAGGATAGTCAAAGAATATTATACAGAACGATTAAGGAAGATGAGGAAAAACATTTCCAATGAAGAGTTAGCTGAGCTACCTCTTTGTTCATACGAAGGAGTTATTCATGTCATTGAGAAACATGATGAGTTAGAGAATGCCCTGGTCTACCTAAATAAACAGACAATTCTAGGTTTTGATACAGAGACAAAGCCCGCATTTAAAAAAGGGCAAGTGTTCCCTGTTTCATTGCTACAATTATCAACATCAGACCAAGCATTTTTATTTCGAATAAATAAAATTGGATTACCCCAAGAGCTAGTAAATATTCTTTCCTCTAGTAAAATCATAAAAGCCGGTGTGGCTATTCGAGATGATATTAAGATTTTGCAAAAAATCACAAACTTCAAACCTGGCGGATTTATTGAACTTCAAGAATTGGTTAAAGAGTATGGAATTGAAAATTTCAGTCTGAAAAAGCTCTCTGCCATCGTTCTTGGATTTAAGATATCAAAATCTCAACGACTCACTAATTGGGATGCAGAAATACTCACTGAGCAACAGTTGATCTATGGGGCAACTGATGCTTGGGTATCATGTGATATTTACAAAAAACTATTAATCAGCCCTAAAGAGCCAATTTTACCAAAGCAAGAAAGCACAGAAAAAACTGAAGAATAACCATTAAATAACTTCAGATCGCATCCTACCTATTATGTCAAAATTCAGTAAAGTAGTCTTAAAAAAAGGGAAAGAAGAGTCAATCTTACGCTTTCATCCTTGGATATTCTCCGGTGCAATTGATCGCATTGAAGGAAGTGTTGAAGAAGGTGATATCGTTACCGTTTATGCCAGCGATGATCGATTTCTTGGTATCGGTCATAGTGCCATTGGATCGATCGCAGTAAGAGTATTTTCATTTCAAGATATTGAACCAGATCTCAATTTCTGGTGCACTAAATTTCAATCAGCTTTAGATCTAAGGGAAAAAATTGGTTTAACAACGCGCAAAAAAACCAATGTTTTTAGACTTATCCATGGTGAAGGTGATGGGATGCCAGGATTAATAGTTGACTATTACAATGGAACTGCCGTCTTACAGGCTCACACCGTTGGGATGTGGCTAATCCGAGATCTTTTGGCGCAAGCGATGAAAAACGTATTAGGTGTAAGATTAAAAGCCATCTACGATAAGAGTGCCAAAACCTTACCATTTAAAGCTGCCATAGAACCAAAAGATGGCTATCTATTAGGGAAGAAAGGTAAGAATGAGGTCATGGAGGATGGGAATCGTTTTATCGTTGATTGGGAAGAGGGGCAAAAAACAGGATTTTTTGTCGATCAGCGTGAAAACAGAAAATTATTAAGCGAATATGCAGCTGGCAAAGATGTATTAAATATGTTTTGTTATACGGGTGGATTTTCATTCTCTGCCATGCAAGGAGGCGCTAACTTAGTGCATTCGGTCGATTCCTCAGCAAAAGCCATTGAACTAACCAACCAGAATGTGGAGCTTAACTTTCCAGCTGACAAACGTCATGAAGCCTTTACCGCTGATGCTTTTGATTTCATGAAAGAGATGGATAACAAATATGACCTAATCGTACTTGATCCACCGGCGTTTGCGAAACATAAAAATGCATTAGGACAGGCTTTACAAGGGTATAAAAGACTTAATAGCAGAGCATTTCAACAAATTCGTCCAGGGGGTATTTTATTTACTTTTTCCTGTTCACAGGTTGTTTCAAAAACAAATTTCCGTGAGGCTATTTTTTCGGCAGCGGCAATATCCAAGCGAAACATTCGCATCTTGCACCAGCTATCGCAGCCTGGAGATCACCCAATAAATATCTATCATCCTGAAGGAGAATACCTTAAGGGATTAGTGGTCTATGTAGAATAGGCAAATAATTTTCATTTATAAAATAGAATACCTTGAAATTTAAAACTTTTGATTTTGTCCCTGAAATACTCGATGGCTTAGACTCCATGGGATTCGATGAATGCACGCCAGTGCAAGAGTTGTCTATGCCAGTAATTTGGGAAGGAAAAGATCTAATAGCCTGCGCGCAGACTGGTACAGGAAAAACAGCAGCTTATCTTTTACCGGTATTAAACCGGATAGCTGATAATCCAGGTCGCGGAATAAACACCTTAATTATAGCTCCAACAAGAGAGTTAGTGTTACAGATAGATCAACAGATTGAAGGATTTTCCTATTTTTCAGGAGCCACCTCATTAGCTGTCTACGGCGGAGGAGAGGGAGCAGCATTTGAGCAACAAAAAGCTGCTCTAGTGCAAGGAGCCGATATCATCGTAGCGACACCTGGCAGACTACTTTCTCATATTAGTTTAAAATACACCGATTTTAGCACCATAAAACACCTGATTTTAGACGAAGCGGACCGAATGCTTGACATGGGCTTCTTCGACGATTTAATGCGCATTGTACGCGAATTACCAACCTCTAGACAGACGTTGATGTTTTCGGCGACCATGCCTCCAAAAATTCGAAAATTAGCAGAAGGAATTCTCAAGAATCCAGAAAGCATAAACATCGCCATTTCTAAGCCTGCTGAAAATATTGTTCAAGCAGCCTATATGGTTTATGAGAATCAGAAAGTAGCCTTAGTAAAGTCAATACTTAAAGGAAAAACAGATTACAAATCGGTCATAATTTTCACTTCACGAAAAATTAATGTGAATGGATTAGTCCGTGATCTTCGCAGGATGGGTTTTAAAGCAGATGGAATGTTATCTGATTTAGACCAGAAAGAACGGGAAGAAGTAATGCTTCGATTTAAAAATAGGGACACGCAGGTTCTTGTGGCGACCGATATTGTTTCACGAGGAATCGACATCGATGGCATTGACATGGTCATGAATTATGATGTTCCGCGTGATCCGGAAGATTATGTGCATCGTATAGGAAGAACGGCAAGAGCTCAAAGCTCAGGCATAGCCATCACATTAATATCAGACGAAGATCAGCATAATTTCAAAAAGATTGAAGATCTAATTGAACGCGAGATCATCAAAACACCCTTACCACCAGAGTTTCACCAAGGACCGATCTATAACCCCATCAGTGGAAAGCATTTTGGCAAAAGACCACCTGCGAGAACCAACGATCATCCTAGAACTGGCAATCTAACAAAAAAGAAGATTTTTAGACATCGAGACAGAGGTACGCACCAAGGTCATCAGGCAGAATAGAGTGAAAAACTTGGATTAAAGTTGAATTTTCTCCGCTTCAACTTGTCGACCAAGAAACAAGCTAGCCCGAGGCTCAAAATTTTGCACCGACTCAGTTGTCAAGAGTTTCAGTGAGCCATTTGTCGAGCAATTTCCCTCCATCTCAGGATGCCGTTTAAGGTAATCCGAAAGACTATTCGCAACAATAGGTCCTTGTTCGAGCAGGTGAACATAAGGCGGAAGAAATTTTTGAATGGTTGGGATAAGTAATGGATAATGGGTACATCCAAGAATAACGGCATCTATCTCTGGGTCCTTCGCAAAAAGATTCTGAATATTTTTTGAAACGAAATAATCGGCTGCAAGGCTCTCTAACTCGTCATTTTCAACCAGTGGAACCCACATTGGACAGGCTTCTTGAGTAACTATGATCTCATTATTAGAAATTTTGGCTATTTCCATGGGGTAAGATCCAGAAAGTATGGTTCCGGAAGTCCCTAAGACTCCAACATGACCATTCGATGTATATTGAGGAATCTTCTCTACACTAGGTCTAATAACTCCTAAAACACGCTTTGTGGAATCAATCAACGGTAAATCATTTTGCTGAATAGTCCGTAAAGCTTTAGCAGAGGCTGTATTGCATGCAACGATCACTAATTCACAACCTCTTGAGAAAAGATGTGTGATAGCCTGCAATGTATATTCATAAACCACATCATAAGAGCGAGAACCATAGGGAGCCCTAGCATTATCACCCAAGTAGATGTAATCATACTGTGGCAACTCAGTCATAATAGATTTTAGAATGGTTAATCCACCATAACCTGAATCAAAAACACCAATAGGTTTATAATCTTGCTGCACAAACGTTCGTTTAATATTGACCTAAAAGTACAAAAACTATCCTAAATGCAAATTAAAATTTCAAGCAATCCATTTAAGCCAAATCGAGATAGGCAAAAAAATAGGGCACCTAGTAAGGTGCCCTATTCAAAGTATATTCAGATATACTAAACTATTTCTTAATACCCAATTTAGCTTTAACTAAAGGTGTTAGATCAATTGATTGTTCAGAATGAAACAATACTTGATTTGCTTCAAAAACATAAATTAAACCTTCTTCTTTAGCAACGTCAGTAATCGCTTTACGTGCTTTTTCAACAACAGGTTGAAATTGTTTTGCTTCTTCCTTTTGAAGACTTTCTTGAGCTGTTTGTTGGAAAGTCTGAATACGTTCTTGGATGCTTTGAACTTCATCCTGTTTCGCTTTTACAACTGCTTCATTCGCATCTTTTGCTTGAGCTAAAGCAACATATTCTTTTCCTTTCTCACTATATTCCTTTTGCATTGCTTGAAGTCTAGTTTCTAAATCAGCCTGTGTCTTTTCAAGAGCCGATTTAGCAGCATCACGCTCAGGCATCGAAGCTAGTAATTGTTGAAAATCGATATGGCCAAACTTTAATGTTTGAGCAGATAAACTACCCGCAAAAACAGCAGCACAAATAACTATTACTTTAATAAAATTTTTCATTTTTGTTTTTTGATTTAAAATTTGTTCGCAAATATATACTATTAATTTTTATATCCAAGTTTTTGTAGTATCTGATCACTTAAATCGTACTTCGTATTTGAGTATACCATCGAAAGACTCCCAGACTTATCAAAGACCATAGCATATCCTCCTTGTTCAGAGATCTCTTGAATGGCTTTAAAGACATCGTCTTGAATAGGCTTAATTAGTGTCTGTCGCTTTTGAAACAACTCCCCTTCTGAACCAAAATATTGACGTTGTAATTTCTTATATTCCTTTTCTTTAGTTATGATCACATCTTCACGTTTTCTTTTCATATCATCAGAAAGCAAGACAGCCTCAGCCTGAAAATCTTTATACATCTTATCAAGTTCGGCATGGATTGTTTCAAGTTCTTTTTGATATTGAACCGAAAATTTATCCAATTGATCTTGTGCTGCCTTAAATGAAGGGATATTACCAAGAATATATTGCGTATCAACAAACGCATATTTCTGTGCCAAGCTCACACAAACAAAAGCACTACTAAAGAGCAAAACAAGTAGTAATTTTTTCATCGTACTTAAAATTAGCATATTAAATTCACCTTCGTTTATCTAATAAATTGGATACAACAATAGAGCCAAAAATTAGAATTGTTGTCCCATGATAAAGTGGAACTGACTGCCTCCAGTACCTTTCGTATAACCATCATCAAATCCATAACCCCAATCAAAGCCCATCAAACCAAACATAGGTAAGAATATTCGAATTCCTAATCCAGCAGAACGTTTGATACTAAAAGGGTTATAATTTGTGAAATCGAACCATGAATTACCGGCTTCGAAGAAGCTTAAACCATAGATAGTTGCAGACTGACTTAGTGTTATTGGGTAGCGTAATTCCATGGTTATCTTTTCATAAATATTACCGCCATTTGCTGGTGTTAACGAGTTATTAGCATAACCTCTTAAGCCAATAATATCACTTCCATACATACTATAACCAGACATCCCATCTCCACCAACGCGGAAACTTTCAAATGGAGATCGAAGATTTTTATTATAATAACCTAAGAATCCTGTTTCATATTTCGATCGTAAAACCAACTTGCTATTCGCGCTAACGGGAGTGAAAACATCACCTTTAAAGACCCATTTATGAAACTCAATTAAATTATAACGATCCTCTGACTTCAGCAATGGACTGCCATAGTCTTTATTAGAAAACAGCGAATAAGGAGGTGTAAATTGAAGCATGAAAGAGAAGTTAGAACCTCTTTTAGTATACAATGGATTATCTGTTGAATTTCGTCCAAAAACAGTCTTAAAGCTTAAATTATGAGAAGTACCATTTTTAAAGAAGAAATACTGCCAATTGTTCAGCACATAAAGTTGATATGACAACTCATGATACATGGTAAAGAAATCATCCGGAAACTTCAGACGATAACCCAGTCCAATAGAACCGCCTATAACTCCCATTTTTTGAGTGATAACATAATTATAAGGGTTAGATCCAACACCATAGCCACCACCATAGCCACCACCGTATCCACCACCGTAACCACCGCCGTAACCGCCATAACCGTTACCATAACCTGAATAATTTCCAGTATAGTTATAGGACTGATTGCCGCTGGTTTGTTTAGAGTAGTAGAGTGAGAATGTAAAGGAGTTAGGTTTTTTTCCGCCTAGCCACGGTTCAGTAAACGATAGGCTATACGATTGATAGTAACTACCATTTGTTTGTGCTCTTAATGAAACAGCTTGGCCATCACCAGTCGGTAGTGGTTTCCAAGCTTTTTTGTTAGGAATATTTCGAATCGAAAAATTCGAGAATTTTAATCCAACAGTCCCTACGAACATTCCAGCACCCCAACCTCCTGACAATTCAATCTGGTCATTGGCACGCTCTTCGAGTTCATAATTAATATCAACAGTACCATCTTCAGGATGAGGAAGTACATCTGGTTTGATTGTTTCAGGATTAAAGTGGCCCATCTGAGAGAGCTCACGTACAGACCGTATAATATTTTCTTTACTAAATAATTGCCCTGGACGAGTAAATAATTCACGTCGAGCCACATGCTCATTGGTTTTAGTATTTCCACGTATGCCAACCTTGTCAATGGTAGCTTGAGTTCCCTCCACCATACGCATCTCAAAATCGATCGAGTCATTTGCCACATTTACCTCTACTGGGGTAAGGTTAAAGAACAAATAACCGGTATTTAAATACTCATTCGATACTGCATCGTCATCTTCTGTTAGTCGTTTGTCTAAGAGCTTCTGATCAAAAATATCACCCTTTTTAATACCTAATACACGATTTAACTGAGGATCTCCCAAAACGGTATTTCCAACCCAGCGTATATTCCGAAAGTAATATCTCCGACCTTCGTCAATCCAGTATTTCAGATGCACTGTATTTCTAGCTGTATCCTTGGTTATCGAATCAGCTACAATCATAGCATCGCGGTAACCCTTTTCGTTGTATTTCTTGATCAAGTTAATCTTATCTTCCTCGAACTTATCTTCAAGGAATTTTTTAGATGAAAAGAAATTTCGAAGCTTTTTAGCCTTTGTCTTTTTCATCGCAGCCTCTAAAACTTTCGTGCTAATAGACTTAACACCAACAAATTGAATTGTGCTAATCTTAACTTTCTCTTTCTTATTGACCTTGATATCTAAAATAACCTGATTCTCCTTTGAAGGGTCGTCACGTTGAATAACTTCTACCTCCGTATTGTAAAAGCCCTTACCTTGAAACAACGCTAATATTTGCCGTTTTGCTGTATTGATAAGGTTATCGGTAACCTGACCGCCGACAAGAAGCATGACCTTTTTCTCGATATCTTCACGTTCACTCTTTGAGACACCTGTATAATTTTTCTTGGATAGACGTGGTCGTTCTTGCAGGTAAATATTCAACCAGATTTTAGATCCGACGATTTTTGTTGCAGAAATCTTAACATCCGAAAATAAACCTTGGCGCCAATATTTTCGCAGAGCAGAAGTTATTTGGTCTCCAGGAATTGTCAATTCTTCACCCACAGCAAACCCGGAGAGGTTTTTGAGCACTTCAGTATCTAAGAAACGAATACCACTAATTTCAATTCCAGCCAAAGTATATTTCTTTGCCGCATCATAATGAATGGAAAAGTTAGTACTGTCCGCAACCACCTGAGCCCTAAGACTAAAGCTAACAATTACGAAAAGGGAAAAAATTATAATTTTTTTGTACATTTTCAACTTATGATTTGTTCACTTGTCTTTCCAAATCTTCTCTCTCTATTTTGGAAATCGATTATAGCCTCAAATAAATTTTCCTTGCGAAAATCTGGCCATAATATGTTAGAAAAATAAAACTCACTATAGGCAACTTGCCAAAGTAAAAAATTACTTATTCGAAATTCTCCGCTTGTTCGAATTAGCAATTCAGGATCAGGTATTCCTGCGGTAGATAAGCAACTTTCAAAAAACTTTTCATCCACCTCACCAACCTCAAGATTGCCACTTTTTATCTCACGACTAATTTTGCGCACAGCTGTCAAGATATCCCATCGACCCGAATAACTCAAACCCAGTATTAAGTTCAAGCCAGTATTATTTGATGTAGATTCAATAGCCTCTTTTAGCTTACTTTCAACCTCTGATGGGAAGCAACAAAGATCGCCAATCACTAACATTCTTACATTTTTCTCGTTCATATTATCAATCTCCTGAACAACTGCATCGATCAAAAGAACCATTAAGGCACTAACTTCTTCTTTTGGCCGATCCCAATTCTCCGTTGAAAATGCATAAAGTGTCAAGAATTCTATTCCCAATTCTCCGGCACCTTCCACAATAGAACGAACAGAATTAACACCTTGCCGATGTCCAAGTATTCGTTCACTGCCTTGTTTCTGTGCCCATCTGCCGTTACCATCCATAATAACAGCCACGTGCTTTGGTATGCCATTCTTTTTTACTTGTTCAATATTCATTTTCTATTTTTCAATAAGTGATAAACTGAACAATCACCAACATTAGTGCCAATCTGATAGGATAAAGAGAAGGCTACTGAACCAAACCAATCGTTATTATTTAAACCTAACAAAGAGGAGTTATAGGTAGAAGGAGTGGTCTGAGAGATAGTTGCATTCTGAAATCTCTTCGGATCATTTAGGTTATCAATATTATCGGAAAACGTTTTACGAACCATCAACTCTACCATTCCTCCAAAACGTTTGGTAAGGTTAAACTTCAAACCAGCGCCAACAGGAATTGTTGCGGTTATAACATCCAATCCATTAGTCTTTTTAACATTTACGTCAACATAGGGAACAAAAAGATTAAACGGCACGGGTGGTGCTGCTGCAGGATTTGCTAAAACTTGAATTTGAGGATCAAGAATAAAAGATTTTACAAGCGGAGCACGAGAATATAAAGCACCTAATCCAATAGCCACAAACGGAGTAAATGACTCTTTTTTCATACTCCCCATTTTATAATTACGGAAATTAAACTCAAATATACCCTCTACCGTCTGAACCGAACGACTAAAACTATAGGCAAAAGTAGGATCATTTTGGTAGTAAGTAGGACCAGCAGAAGCTACTGGAGGTATATAGGATGGTTGATTGATCAATGTATTATAGAAGAATCCTTGTGCTTGAAGAGAACCTGTAAGTAGCTGTCCTCTAAAGGCCAACCGCTTATTGAAATTCCAACGACCGAAAAGTCCTACCAGCGGAGTAATCGATTTTGTGTAGTCAACCTTTTGAATATCTCCCCAATAGGTTGCTGCAGCTACCTGAACACCAATATCCGAGGTCTGTTGCGCATAGGCACAACCACTTATAAATAAGAGCATTACAACTACTATCGACTTTCTCATGTTTAAAATATGCACTGGTTTTAGTTCGAAATAAGAATATTAAAATACTATTCGGTTTTTACTAAAGGTTACAAAAGTAATAGATTAACCCAAATTTCCCTTTTTTACAACAAAAATTAACTTATTAAAATTTGTTTTACCTGCTAATTAAGATTATTATTTCAATTGCGCTTATCGATGCCCCACATCAACTTATTTCTTAAGGTACTATAAAACGACTGATTATCAAACTGTAAAACTTTAATTACAAAATCAGCCTTTTTTAGTCGCATCTCTATATCTGAACCAAATGCATCAGAACGTGAATCCAATGAGGCTAAATAACGCTCACCTCGACCTTCAATCATTAACTTAATCTCCTCACTATCTGAAATAACAACTGGCCGAATAGCTAGATTATGAGGTGCAATTGGCGCAATAATGAAGTTGGCAGCAGTTGGAGTAATAATTGGGCCGCCCACGCTTAAAGAATAGGCTGTTGACCCAGTTGGGGTTGAAACGATTAGCCCATCTGCCCAGTACGAGTTCAAATAATCGCCGCCTACCTCAACATGAACGGTAATCATTTGAGATGTATCCTGTTTATGAACTGTAAACTCATTCAAAGCATAGGGGAAATCGGCGAACAAACCAAGGTCGTTTTCAAGTTTAATTAGTGAGCGAGGCTGCAAATAATATTGACCCGCAAAAAAACGTTCTAGGGCACTCTCTAGTTCAGCCTGAGCGACATCAGCCAAAAAGCCTAATCGTCCACTATTGATTCCAACCATGGGAATTCCTGAGTCACGAACCAGTGATATAGCCTCTAGAAATGCTCCATCGCCGCCGATACTAAAGAAAAAATCAATATTTTTCAAATCATTATGACTTGAAAAATCGGCTATATGAACAGGTTTAAAACCCAACTCACGATCCATGTAGGCTAAAAAAGGACGATAAATGACTACCTCAACCTTATGTTGACCAAGTATTTCAAATAACCGCTTTAAACTTTCATAAAAAACCGGCTTAATATTTCGTCCAAAAACTGCTATTCTCATTGAATATTAGGTATTAATATAACGCATCAAAAGATCATATCGATCATCAAAAAAGGATTTGTTCTCCGACTGATCTTGATAGGTTGCCTTAATCAAGTAATCGTATCGCGTAAAAGTTTGAATAATTCCTGAAAGGTCAACTGCACTAACTTTTATGGTAATTTCCATTTTTTTTGATGCTCCTGGTTTTTTCGAGACATAAAGGCTAAGAATTCGTGCATCATTCCCCTCGATAATTTGCGAAATTTGCGAAAGAGAATAGTCCGAGTCTAATAATTCCAAGACTATAATACCTCCAGGTTCACTTGACGAAAATAATTCAGAAAGCTTAAGGGCTAAATCATCACGTGTAATCGATCCGATATAAGTATTGTCAAAATCTAAAACAGGCACTATGGAAACCCCCAAATTAAGGGCTATGCTAGCGACTTCAAAAATATGTTGATTTCCATAAACATATGGCTGAAGGGTAATTGGACTTATGATTTTATCAATTTTACTCTCGAAATTTTCAGCATCATAAATAGCTTTATCCGAGATAACTCCAACAAAAAGCTTATCCACAACAACCGGCAGATGAGAGATCCGAAACATCTCCATTAGCGCAAGCACTTTAGAGCCAAACTCATCTGGTGTTACGATTGGGATAGATTCAGATATGAGATTTTTAGCAATCAAAACGGTACAATTTTTATCTTTAAATCAAATCAATGTTGTAAATTGCACACTCAAATAAGTGCTTTAAAACTATGGCTCGATTAAGCGTAAATATAAATAAAATTGCAACACTGCGGAATACCCGAGATGGAATTATACCCAATGTATTATTAGCTGCAGTAAATTGCGAGCGATTTGGGGCTCAGGGAATCACTGTGCATCCGCGCCCTGACGAAAGACATATTCGTTATGCTGACGTAAGAGGCTTAAAACCAATCATAACAACAGAATTCAACATTGAAGGATTTCCAAATCGTTCATTCTTGGATTTAGTCATAGAAGTACGAGCAGACCAGGTAACTTTAGTCCCAGATGCCGACGATGCCATTACCTCGAATGCTGGTTGGGATACCATTAAACATAAAAATTTACTAACTGATATCGTTGCTGAGCTTAAAGAAGCTGGGATAAGAGTTTCGATATTTGTTGGTGCAGAAGAGAAAATGGTTGAAGGGGCCGCTATTATTGGAGCAGACAGAATAGAACTCTATACCGAGCCTTATGCTTCTAACTATAACCTAAATCGGGATGCCGCCATAAAACCTTTTATGCATGCTGCGATCGCTGCGAAAGCTTTTAAGCTCGGAGTCAATGCAGGTCACGATTTAAACCTGGACAACCTACAATTCTTCAACGAATCGATCCCCAATTTATTAGAAGTCTCAATTGGTCACGCCTTAATTGCGGATGCTTTATACCTGGGTCTGGAGCAAACCATACTTAAATACAAAGCTTGTCTTGGCGAATGAGTGTAACCTTAAATCATAGAAAATCAGGGCATGGCGAACCACTAGTAATTCTTCATGGTCTCTATGGTTCATCAGACAACTGGAGCAGTATTGGAAGAGCACTCGAAGGTCGATTTACCGTTTATATACCCGACTTAAGAAATCATGGCTCCTCACCTCACGCACCTTCGCATACCTACCAAGACCTATCTGACGATCTTTACCAGTTTTTTGTCGATCATCATCTCTCACGAGCTATTATCTTAGGCCATAGCATGGGCGGAAAAGCAGCGATGATGTTTGCGGCCGAATATCCTGAGCTTATTAAAGGACTCGTGATAGCCGATATAGCTCCAAAGAGTTATTACTTAATCGATCGACCATTTACGGCTGTGCTTCAGCATGAAATTATCTTAGGCCTAATGGAGAATCTCGATCTGACAACAGTTCATTCACGAAAAGAGATTGACCATTATCTTGCCGAAAAACTGCAAGACAGTACCTTGCGCCAGTTTTTAATCAAAAATATACATCGTACAAAAGAGAATCACTTCGAATGGAAAATTAACGTCCCAGTGCTTAAAAAAGCACTAATCTCCATTAGCAGTGGTATGAATAGTGATTGGTTTGATGACAGACGACCTATTCTGCAGTATCCTGTTACCTTTATTCGGGGGTTACGATCGGACTACATCACAAACGATGATATTCCAATGATTAAAGAGATCTATCCCGATGCGCGAATTATCGATATTGCAGAGGCAGGTCATTGGCTGCACGCCGAACAACCGGAGAAATTCATTGAAGCCTTACTGTCGGTTATATAGTTCGGTCAGGAATTTCAAGTGTGCTCCACTTTCCTTTAGATCAACCTGATCACTTAACCTCCAGCGCCAGTTATTCTCAATAGTCCCTGGGGTATTCATCCTTGCGGTAGAATCAAATCCTAAAACATCCTGTAAAGGGAGAATGGCAGTTTTCGCTGAGGATCCCATAACGAAACGGATCATTGACCAATGATTAAGGGTTGAATTTCCTAAATAGGTTTTCAATAAACGACGCTCCTCCCCTTTAACCTTATTTATCCAGCCAGCGGTGGTATCATTATCATGAGTACCCGTGTAAACGATAAAATCAGACTCATAATTATGAGGCAAATGTTCATTTGTCGAATCAGATGCAAAGGCGAATTGTAGCACCTTCATACCTGGAAGATTGAATTTTTTGCGCAGCTGATGAACCTCCTTCGTAATTGTTCCAAGATCTTCTGCAACAATTGGCAAATGACCAATCTGACTTTGTAAAATCGATAAAATAGCGTCACCGTCAGCTTTCAACCACTCACCTTTCACTGCAGTCTTTTCACCAAATGGAATTGCCCAATACGATTCTAATCCTCTAAAATGATCTATACGAACCAGATCAAACATTCGCAGGTTAAAATGCAAACGTGCAATCCACCAATTATAATTCTGATTTCGTAATTCCTGCCAGTTATAAAGTGGATTGCCCCATAACTGCCCTGTCTCACTAAAATAGTCTGGGGGAACTCCCCCAACAGCAATTGGCTTATTCTGCTCATCCAACTGAAAAAGTTTCTGATTAGTCCAAACATCAACACTGTCATATGAAACATAAAGAGGTACATCGCCAACTATTTGTATCTTCTTTTCATTTGCATATCGCTTCAGTGCAAACCACTGCTTAAAGAACATAAATTGAATAAATCGCTGGTATTCAATATCATCTCTATAGGTCCGATAATGCACATGGAGGGCATCCGGATTTAAACTTACGAGCGATGCTTCCCAATGACTCCAGTCTTTACCTTTCAGGTTTTTACGACAGGCATAAAACATTGACCAATCTTCGAGCCACCAGCTATTTTCATCCCAAAAATGGAGATATTCGTCCCATCCAAAGCCCCCTGTCTCCCTAAATCGATTAAATGCTTTATGTAAATATGGCTCTCTAAATTTGCGCACCTGATGATAATCAACACTCTCTACAGGGAAAGCCTTTGTAGGCTTTGCTATCTTGTCAATCAGCAGTCCTAATTTTTCTAATTCATCTAAATCAACCAAATCAGCATTTCCTGCAAAAGCCGAATAACATTGATACGGAGAATGACTAAAATCAGTAGGTCCTAACGGTAGTATTTGCCATATTTTCTGGCCCGAATCGGCAAGCCAATCAACAAAATGATATGCCTCAATACCTAATGAGCCAATACCATATTTACCGGGCAATGAGGTAGGATGAAGCAGTATTCCGGAGGTGCGATTAGACATATAATTAAATAATATAATAAACACATTAGGCACATAGGACACATTAGTAGGCACATTAGAAACTATTGTGTCTATTGTGTTTCCCTACTGTGTTCTATTGTGTTTCTCTTTTTTCTTTTCACCACATTAGGCACATAGAACACATTAGAGAACCTATGTGTCTATTGTGTTTCCCTACTGTGTCCTACTGTGTTTCTCTTTTTTAACACATTAGGCTCATAGAGCACATTAGAAAACATATCAAAATTTATTTCAACCATTTATCCAACCATTGGAAATAGACTCGTTGCCAAAGAATTCCGTTTTGTGGTTGAAGAACCCAATGACATTCATCAGGAAAAAAGAGAAATTCGGCAGGAATACCCTTTAATTTAGCCGCATTATAAGCACCCATTCCTTGCGTATAAGGGATTCGCAAATCCTTTTCTCCATGAATAACTAGGAGTGGTGTATCCCAATTTTGGACAAATTTATGAGGCGAGAAATTCTTGTAGGTATTCTGAGCCACTTTGTTATTCATATCCCAATAAGAACCACCATTATCCCAATTCACAAACCACATCTCATCTGTTGTCGAATACATCGCTTCGAGATTGAAAATTCCGCAATGCGAGACAAAAGCCTTAAATCGTTTTTGATGATGACCAGCTAAATAATACACCGAATATCCGCCATAACTTGCACCAACAGCTCCTAATCGATCTTTATCAACAAAAGGCTCTTTAGCCAAATGATCAATTGCCGACAGGTAATCTTTCATGTTCTGACCCCCATAATCACCGGAGATCTGTTCGTTCCATGCTTGGCCGAAACCAGGAAGTCCGCGACGGTTAGGAGCCACTATAATATAGTCATTTGCAGCCATCATCTGAAAATTCCACCGATACGACCAGAACTGACTTACTGTACTTTGTGGACCACCTTCGCAGAACAGTAGGGTGGGATATTTCTTTTTCGGATCAAAATGAGGCGGATAGACAACCCACATCTGCATCTGTTTATGATCTGTTGTTTCGATCCATCGACTTTCAACTTTTCCAAAGTTCAACTGATCCATCAAACCTTTAGTGGCTGTTGTAATTGGTTCATCTTTTCCTGTCAGTGGATCGACACGATAAATTTCTGCAGGATGAGACATTGAAACTTTTGAGGCTACTAGCTGCGAACCAGCAATTGCAACATCTTGATAATCATGTACTCCATCCGTAATTCGAATAATTGTATGATCTTTCAAATCAAGTTTAAATATTTCATCTGTCGCGTGAATATCAGAAATAAAATAGATAGCCTTAGAATCAGCAGTCCAAGTTAATCCTTTCACATTTTGGTCGAAACTAGTCGTACAATCTACTTTCTCCCCACTTTTTAGGTTCGCTACAAAAAGTCTATTTTTATCTGCTTCATAACCATCGCGGGCCATACTTTCCCAAGCTAACATTTGACCATCGGGAGAGAAAACGGGGTTTGTATCATAACCCATCATACCCTCTGTGAAATTTGTGGTAACGCCTGTTTCGAGATTATAAAGATAAATATCTGAATTTGTTGATAAGGTATAAGCTTTACCCACCAACTTCTTACAGGTATATGCAATTTTTTTTCCATCAGAACTCCAGTTGATTTGCTCAATGCCACCCATTGGTTTCATTGGAGAATCAAACCGCTCATCCTTCATTAGATCCTTATCTCCACTCAGACCAGAAGAGGTGTAGGAAGCGAGAAAAATATGCTGATAGGTGTAATCATGCCAGCTGTCCCAATGGCGATACATGAGATCAGTCTCAAGTCGAGCATTTGCCAGGGGCAGATCTGGATATAGATCATGAATATTCTGATCTAATTTAACCGATTTGATATAAAGAATATGCTTCAGATCAGGCGAATATTTGAATCCGGAGATGCCATCAGCAACATTCGAAATTTGAACCTTATCCGACCCATCAAGATTCATCTCCCAAAGTTGTGCAGACCCTGATTTTGATGAGATATAGCCAATTTTCAGTCCATCAGGACGCCATTGCTCCTCCCCCTCTTTTTCGGCGGTATCGGTAAGTTTTTTGGCTTCTCCCCCAGCTACTGGACTTAGATAGATATCTCGATATGATTTATTCTCCGCAATATTAAAATTGGTAATGCCATAGATTACGAACTTGCCATCAGGAGAAACCTGCATACCTCCAACTCGTCCAAACGACCACAGCACTTCTGGAGTCATCCGATCTGAAGTAAGTTTGGGCGTTAAAGGAACAAAATTAGGCTTTACTGAAGTTGGTTTTTCATTTTTCATGCAGGCTGTAAAAGAGATCAGAATAATAAAAAATAAAGATAATTTCTTCATTGTCTGAATTTTTAGTGTGAGCAAAAATATTCGAAATAACTAAACGCAAATCAAAATAATCCAGTAGAGCTAGTTTGACCACCAAATGCAATATGGTATCGCAGCAGCTAAAAAGCAAAGTAATTCTTGCAGAACAATATATAAAATCCGATAAAATTAATCTAACTCATTTAGGTAGGCACGAAAGGCACTATACTCTGAAGAAAGCGGAATTGTCTGCTTAGTCCCCTTCATGAAATTTTGCAATTTATGTGGCATAGGAACATTTCCTTTTCCAACAATTGGCTCAACGGTATCGGTAAACTTAGCAGGATGAGCAGTTTCTAAAAATATACCAGTCTGTCCATCTTTTAAAAGTTCTTGTAGTGCCCGATAACCCACCGCTCCATGAGGATCCATCAGATAGCCCGTTTGTTGAAAAACAGCCAACAGAGTTTCTCGAATTTGTTCGTCATTGTAAGTTGTCCCAACCATATCTGCAGCAATTGCGCTATGGTCATTTTTATAGAGATCAAGAATACGAGCAAAATTACTTGGGTCACCCACATCCATGGCATTAGCTATCGTAGAGACCGAAGGGCGCGGAGAATAAATTTCAGTCTTAAGATATTGAAAAACAATGTCATTTAAATTATTTGCGGCGATAAATTTATGAACTGGCAAGCCCATTTTTTTTGCGAACAAACCAGCCGTAAGGTTTCCAAAATTGCCACTAGGAACTGAAAATACCACTTCACGTGATTTATCTTCCAACTTGGCCCAAGCATTAAAATAATAAAATGCTTGCGGTAAGAAGCGTGCTACATTGATAGAATTAGCAGATGTTATGGTGATTTTATTTTTCAATATCTCATCCATAAAGGCCGACTTAACCAATGCTTGACAATCATCGAAAGTGCCCTCTACCTCAAGAGCGGTGATATTCTGGCCTAAGGTAGTAAACTGCATCTCTTGTATCTCACTAACTTTTCCCTTTGGATAAAGGACATGTACTTTTATCCCAGGCACTCCTAAGAAACCATTTGCCACCGCACTTCCAGTATCACCAGAAGTTGCTACAAGAACATGCACAATTTTTTTCTCTTTACCTAAAAAATGAGAAAGTACGCGGGCCATAAAACGTGCACCTACATCCTTAAAGGCTGCCGTTGGACCATGAAAAAGTTCCAAAGAATAAATGTCCTTGCTAACACTTACCAACGGAGTATCAAACGTCAAGGTATTAAACACAATCTTCTGAAGGGTATATTCAGGAATATCTTCACCAAAGAAATGTTTCGCTACCTCAAAAGAGATTTCTTGAAAATTCATACCCTCTATCTCTTTAAAGAACGAGGCTGGCATAGGGACAATACGTTCAGGCATGAATAATCCACGATCGGCAGCTAATCCCTGAGTAACCGCCAAATCAAGCGTAACATCTGATGTATTATGGTTAGTACTATAATATTTCATGGTCAATAATTTCGTATTCTCATGTTTTTACTCGTATAGTTCTGGTCTTTTAAAACAGAAGGTCAAAAACAAAAGAGTTGAATTAATTTAATTAGCTTTTAATAATTCCAGCATAAATTGATGGCTTTCTAAGATGCCATAACCTCCTTTACTTGCAGCAATCTCATCATATTGAGTGACGCCATCTGGTTCAATTCCAGGGTACCAGATCAAAAATGGAACGGCATCACGAGTATGTGTTTTCAACTTCCAAGGCGTTGGATGATCCGGCAATATAGCAATTGCAACGGGCTCATCCATTCGTGATATTTGATCCACAAGATATTTTACAACGCGATGGTCGAGGTATTCGATGGTTCTTAATTTAAGATCATAATCACCCTCATGACCGGCTTCATCGCTGGCTTCAATATGCAAATAAACGAAATCTTTAGTCTTTAGCTGTTCGAAAGCAGCCATTGCTTTCCCTTCGTAGTTCGTATCGTATAATCCTGTTGCACCCTCCACCTTAATCACTTCAAGTCCAGCATAAACGCCAATTCCTTGAATTAAATCTACTGCGGAGATAACGGCTCCGCTTTGGATCCCAAACATCTGCTTCAAAGTCTTCATTGAAGGTTTATAGCCAGGCGACCAAGGCCAGATGGCATTAGCTGGATCTTTACCCTCGCTTTTACGTTTAATATTGACCGGATGATTTTCTAATAGTTCTCTTGATTGAAGGATTAATTCAGCTAAAAGCTGGGCTGTTTCATCTCCTGTGCTATTTGTAGAGGTAGGTAATAAGTCATTTACCACTCCTCCAACATAATCATGAGGTGGAGCGCACTTAAGTGATTTATTACCCCCTTTGATAACGAGCAGATGTCGATAAGAAACGCCAGTATAAAAGTGGACCTTCTCATTGCCAAACGCAACGTTAAGTGCCTGAATAAGCTCATCTGCTTCGGCTGTGGAGATATGACCAGATGAATGATTTTTTATCTTCTCGTCAGAAATACAGATTAGATTACAACGCAGACCTAAGTCACCTTCTTCAAGATTAACCCCTATGCTAGCTGCTTCGATGACACCTCTGCCTTCAAAAACAGCCTCCACGTCGTAACCCAAGACCGCAAGATTTGCCACTTCACTCCCTGGATGCAATCGCTCAGGTATCGTCTTTAAAAGTCCAGAACGACCTTCTGCAGCCAATTGATCAATATGAGGAATATGAGCCGCCATCAAAGGGGTCAACCCATTATGCTCTAGCTCAGGCTGATCTGACATGCCATCACCTAAGATAACTATATATTTCATTATAAGATTCTTAACTTTTAAATATTTGACACTTTGATTAGGTCAGCGAAGACCCCCGCAGCAGTTACAGCAGCTCCAGCGCCATATCCCTTAATCAACATAGGATATTCATTGTAACGCTCACTAGTCAGTAATAAGATATTATTACTTCCTTCCAAGTCGTAAAAAGGATGACCTGGATCCACTACAACTAATGTTACTGAAGCTTTACCTTCATTCATCACCCCAACAAAGCGCCATTTTTGCTTCTTCTGTTCTAGAACAACTCTTTGCATTTCAAATACTTCATCCATTTCGCCAATCGTATTCCAGAATTCATCCATTGATGAGGTAAAATACTTATCTGGGATAAAGGCATTATTTTTAACATCCCCTTGTTCTAAAACATAACCTGACTCACGAGCCAGAATTACCAACTTTCGAATAACATCGATTCCACTTAAATCTATTCGAGGGTCTGGTTCGGCATAGCCCATTTCCATAGCCATCTTAACCGCCTTGCTAAATGGAATTTCTGCACTTAAGGTATTGAAAATATAATTTAATGTTCCAGATAATACAGCTTCAATGCGAACAATCCGATCGCCTGAGCGCATTAGATCATTGATGGTTGAGATCAGCGGCAGTCCTGCACCTACATTGGTCTCAAACAAAAACTTAACCCCATGCTTAGCAGCCATCTCTTTTAATTCGCGATAACGGCTATATTCTGACGAAGCAGCCACTTTGTTAGCAGCGACAACTGAGATGTAATTTTCAAGTGCGTAGAGGTAGTAATTAGCCACCTTATCATCCGCTGTACAATCAACAAAAACAGAATTAAACAAATTCATCTCGACCATTGTCTCAGTAAATTGTTTCAGATCTGATTTGATTTCTGATTGTCCAATACTATTTTTCAACTCTTTAACATCGATACCTTCCCGGTCAAAGATCATCTTGCGAGAGTTGGCAACCCCAGAAAGTTTCAGGTTAAGACGGTGATCTTTCAATAGTTTTTTCTGTTGACGGCCAATTTGATCAAGCAAATCGCGACCAACGGTACCAATACCGACTAAGAATATATTTAGTTCGACAAATGGAGAGAGGAAAAAAGCTTCATGAACAACGTTCAGTGTTTTCTTTAGATCTGAATTCTTAACGACCCAAGAGATATTTAATTCAGATGCTCCCTGTGCAATTGCAACAACATTGATTCCATTATTACCCAAGGTATGAAAAAGTTTTCCTGCAATACCAGCTGAATGCTTCATATTTTCGCCCACAATGGCCAAGATAGAGAGTTCATTTTCGCAAGCCAGTTTACTAATCATACCTGAAGCTATCTCTGGTTTAAATTCACTTGAAATAGCCTCATTTGCAATAGCCTCATATTTTGAATCAATTGCAAAACTGATCGAATTTTCTGAAGATGCTTGAGAAATCAAAATGACGTTGATCTCCTTATGTGCTAAAGCTCCAAATAAGCGCATTGAAATACCTGTTACGCCAACCATTCCCAATCCTTGAATTGTGAAAAGAGAAATTCCTGTAATAGAGGAGATTCCTTTTATTGGATGATCTTTCCCCAGTAATTCAGATTGACTAATTAGTGTCCCTTCGCCTGATGGATTTAAGGTGTTTTTTATGTGAATTGGAATATTTTTCTGATAAACAGGAAGAATCGTGGGTGGATAGATCACCTTAGCCCCAAAATGCGACAATTCCATGGCTTCAGAATAGGTTAATGTTGGAATGGTATAGGCCTTACTGATCACACGAGGATCAGCTGTCATAAAACCATCGACATCCGTCCAGATTTCCAATTGAGATGCGTGGACACCTGCTGCAAACAAAGCAGCAGTATAGTCAGATCCTCCTCTACCAAGAGTTGTTTGAGAACCATCGGTACCAGACGAGATAAATCCCGGAGCAACAGCAAATTGCTTTATATCTGAGCAACCTTTTGAAATCAGTTGGTAAGTAAGATTAAAGTCAACATTTGCTCTGCCAAAATTTAGATCTGTCTTAATATAAAGACAACTATCCAAAAGAGGTACGCCAAGGTATCGACTAATCAATAGCGATGACAATCGCTCACCAAAGCCCAGGATTTGATCTGAGATTTTAAGAGAAAAGTCTTTATGGATTAAAAGAGTACTTATTACATTCTCAAGCTTTTCAAAAAGCGGACGAAGTTCATCACTCGCATGGCCTGCTGATGAGTCAGAATAGAGTTCGCCAATCACCTCCAGGTGCCTATTCCAAATAGCCTTCAACTCGGCAGCGGGATCTAACCCTTTGGAGGCATTGTGCGCTAAGGCAACAAGCATATCAGTCACTCCACCCAGAGCAGAAACAACCACAATTATTTTTTCTTGTTGAGAAAGGACGATCTCTCCAATTCTTTTGATATTATCAGCCGAACCAACTGAGGTCCCTCCAAATTTTAATATTTTCATTCAAAAATTATTAAGTAAAAATAGTCAACCCATACAACTGGTGACCTTTTTTGCTCTAGCAATCTATTCCAAAAGGGAATAACTAGTATTTAATGTTTAGCAGTCACAAAAGTCAAAAAAAAATCTGAACCCTAAAATTTCTGGTTCAGATTTCTATTTCTTTTAACCATAAATTATTTATCCAGTGAAGGCGTATAGCTAGCAATAATCTTTGCTTCAAGCTCATCTAGCAATTCAGGATTATCTTTTAATAATGATTTAACACCTTCACGACCCTGACCAAGTTTTGTTTCGCCGTAGCTAAACCAAGAACCAGCCTTTTTAATAATTTCAATCTCAACGCCAAGGTCAATTATCTCACCAATTTTTGAGATTCCTTCACCATAAAGAATGTCAAATTCAGCTTTACGGAATGGTGGAGCGACTTTATTTTTCACAACTTTAACTCGGGTGTGATTTCCTTGAACATCGTCACCATCTTTAAGCTGGCCAATCCTGCGAATATCCAAACGAACTGAAGCATAAAACTTCAGCGCATTACCACCAGTTGTTGTCTCTGGATTTCCGAACATTACGCCAATCTTATCACGCAACTGGTTAATAAATATCACACAAGTCTTTGTCTTGCTAATACTTCCGGTCAGCTTGCGCAGTGCTTGCGACATAAGTCTAGCTTGAAGACCCATTTTCGAGTCACCCATCTCGCCTTCGATCTCAGCTTTAGGCGTCAAGGCAGCCACAGAGTCAATAACAATAATGTCAATGGCTCCTGAGCGAATAAGACTATCGGCGATTTCCAGGGCTTGCTCACCGTTATCAGGTTGAGATATCAAGAGTTCATTAATGTTAACACCTAATTTCTGAGCATAAGTTGGATCAAAAGCATGTTCTGCATCAATAAATGCAGCAATACCGCCAACTTTTTGCGCTTCGGCAATGGCATGAATGGCAAGGGTAGTCTTTCCTGATGACTCAGGACCAAAGATTTCAATTACGCGACCTTTCGGGTAACCACCTATTCCCATGGCCAAATCTAAGGCAATAGAACCCGAATGTATAGCCTGTACATCGTCAACTGGTTGATCACCCATTCTCATAATTGAGCCTTTGCCATAGCTCTTCTCAATCTTCTCCATTGTAAGCTGGAGGGCTTTCAACTTCTCATTATTGACTTTTTGCGTATCTTCCTTTGCCATGATTTTATAGTTGTTTATTTTATTAATAACTCTTTAGATATCTGATCTGTATGCTCTTTTGTGTCAACTTTTTTAAACACTTTTTGAATAAAGCCATTTTCATCTATGACAAAGGTTGTCCGAATAACACCCATATATGTCTTGCCATAATTCATTTTTTCACCCCAAACGCCATACGCTTGCAGCACAACTTTATCGGTATCGGCAATAAGGTTAAATTTCAACCCATACTTCGAAGCAAATTTAGCATGAGAAGCTTCGCTATCTGGACTAACACCAATAATTTCAAAACCTTTTGAAATCCAAAACTCATAATTATCACTTAAATTACATGATTCAGCAGTACATCCAGGTGTATCATCCTTAGGATAAAAATAGAGTATTACCTTTTTCCCTTTAAACATCTTAAGATTTATCGGCTCTCCTTGTTGGTTAATGCCAGCAAAATCAGGTGCCACTGCACCCTCTGATAATTGACTCATGTTTTCTGTTTTTAGAATAATATATTTATTAGCACAATCTTCAAATCAAATAAACTTATTTTAAGCGCGAAAAGTTCTATTATTTAGAAAGATAAAGCAGTTTCTTGGAAATTCAGGCTCACCTTCTCATTATTATACAAATATATGAATTTAAAGAAAATGGATTCAACTAAGAAAGCATTAAACTGAGAAAAATTATGAAAAGTTTATAACAATGATCTAAAATGTATAATTTTAGATCCTAATTAGCAGACGTAACACTGATAAAAAGCACAATGCGCAAAAAAGCAAACTTCATCTTCATTGCAATCTTATTTTTTCTGTGTTTCAACTCTCTGAAAGCACAGGAAACATCTGTAAATGAAAAACTTGCTATTGAATATTTCAAGCAAAAGGAATATGAAAAAGCCCTTCCCTTATTTATTGAACTGATCAATAAATCGCCTGATAATGCGATGTTAAACTACTATTATGGCATTACGCTTTTAAAGAATAATCATTTTAAAACGGCGGCCAAGGAGGCTTTATTGAATGCTGTTGTTGACAATACCCCTTCCAATACAAACTTCTACCTCGGTAATTATTTTCATGCCTTAGGAAGTTGGACAGAGGCAATGGATTTCTACAAACGTTACAAAGGGAGTAAACAAGAATCTAAAGAGTTGGAATACGATAAATATGTAGCCCTATGCTCTCAACAGATTAACCCATTCAAAGTAGATCAAGGGGATGACAAAACGGTATTTACTGATTCAATTAAAGCGCCGGTCAAACAACCGAACGAAAAAACGTTTCCGATTCCTGATTCATTAAAATCTGAATGGTTTAATTTCGAGATTAATAGTCAACTGACTTATCATGGCATCTACGATTTTCAAAGTGAGGCAGCTAAAATTCTTTTCACAAAGGCATGGCTTGTCACAAGCAAAAACGATTCAATTGTTCGAAATACCGATTCTCTAAGGAAGGCACACGAAGAGACGACTAGCGTAACCGCCCGTATAGCATTGGTTCAACGCATTGTAGATGCTGAGCAGCAATCGTATCAATTGCTTCATGATCGTGAGAAGTTCTTTGAGCAAGCTAGAGTTAAAGAGTCGGGATATTGGGAAAAGACCGGTAATGAGTTGATGGTACAATTTGCAAGCCAAATTGCTCAAAGAGAAAAAGCTAGGGCAGAGCAAATATTAAACAGCCAGAAAAATAAAGAAAAAGAGCTTGAAAAAACAGCGAAAGTTCAGTCTTCCACGCCACTTGAAGAGTCGAATAAAACAGAGACATCGATTCAAAATGCGATAGCTGTTAAGGAAGTCATTCAATTTAAAGTTCAAATTGGCTCGTTCCTCCATGGAAAACTAACACCAGCATTCAAAGTCAAATATACTAAACTAGCCAAGTTTAGAAAGATTGAGAAATTTACCGATGCTAAGAAATATCAAATTTACACCATTGGAAATTTCGCTGCCTACAAAGACGCCGTTTTATTAAAAAATCAACTTGTCATGGAGGGATTAAAAACCGCCGTAATCGTGGCATTTAAAAATGGCGAACAAGTTCCATTAAAATCAGTTGTTAAATAGTCGTTAAATAAAAAGAAGATTTTTTATGGGCATTGAAAAGCAAAAAAACAGAACTTCACCAACAGATATTGACAAAGAGAACCTATGCACGTTGATTTTGCACAACGATGACTATCACACATTTGACTATGTCATAGAATCATTGATGGAGATCTGCGAACTAGATGCAATTCAAGCTACCCAGTGCACCTATCTAATTCACTACAAAGGGAAATGCGATGTTAAGAGAGGGTCGAAATCAGTTCTATTACCCATGCGTAGAGCACTAGCAAAAAGGGATCTAAAAGCGATCATAAGCTAGAAAAAGCAATTATGAAGAGACTAATTATCGCTTAAATTTTTTTGTCAGGAAGATTCTAAACTTAACAAGTTTATTTAATATTGGAGCATAGTTGATCTGATCAAGTTTTGGGAAAAGGGCATTCGTTTCGCGAATATACTGAAGATATTGCTCCCCAAAATGGTTGATCAAATGCTTCTCCTCACGTGCGACAATGTATCTATAAAATGGAGTTGCAGTAATTAAAAATGCTGGTCCAACCAACCAGTTCTGCAGCATGAAAACTTGAGCAATTGCTACTGCAGCTATAGACGCATACATCGGGTGTCTAACCCATTTAAAGACACCATCCGTAATTAATTTCTGACCCTCGTGCACTTCAACATTTGCCGACCAGGAAGGGCCTAATTCGGTATGCGCCTTAAAGAAGAGCCAAAATCCAAAGCAGTAAAGGGCGAAGACTGGAAAACTGAACCATTTAGGTAGATTATAATCAAACCACGAAAACCATGTAGAGAAGATATAAATAAGGGGTAAAATCTGATAACCCAGTAAGACAAATATTGAATACTGACGTTCGTGTTCATTGAAATAACTCCAATAATTATTTACGATAAATCTGCGGATAAAGGCCACCAGCAGAATTAACTGAAAAACCATGCCGCAAAGGAAAAATATTTCAAGGTATACGCGATCCATTCACTTAGTTTAAATTTGAAATCAATCTTCTAAACCTGCAATCAAAATAAGTTATTTTTTTTCAATGTTTAAAAGTCTCCAGATAAAGATCCTCAACTTTCTGACGAGCCCATTGTGTTTTGCGCAAAAACTTCAACGTCGAGCCAACACTAGGATCATTAGCAAAGCAGTTGATTCGAATCCGGTGAGATAGCTCATCCCATCCGAAATGTTCTACCAGCTCTTTCACAATTTTCTCTAGTGTGATCCCATGCAGCGGATTATTTAGTTGCTCAAGTGACATAGATCAATCAAAAAATTTAGAATTTAAACTTAGGAGGCTTGACTACAGCTACTGGTTGCTTTTTCTTAACTCCAAACTTAGGATTACGCTGACCAGGTCCACCTAGATTAATCTTTTTATTCTTAACCTTTTTCTCATGGTATGCACCTTGTGATTCTTTAATTGCACTACCAGAGGAGTAATAAGTCTTATCAAATAAATTAGTTGGATTCTCCTCTTCAGTTAAAAAATTAGAGATTATTAAGTCCTCAGGCAATTGCTGTTCAGGAACCTCCCAGTTCATCATTGCCTCAGCCTCATGAAGTGCCTCGAGCTCCTTTGGAGTAACAAAAGATAGCGCTGCTCCTTCCTTGTCAGCTCTACCAGTTCGACCAATACGATTGATGTAATCGCCTGGTGTCTCAGCCATTTCAAAATTTATAACATGTGAGATATTGCTGATATCTAATCCGCGCGCAACAAGATCAGTGGTTACAAGAATCCTGTAGATACCATCTTCAAAATATTTAAGTGCATTAATTCGAAAATTCTGTGACTTATTCGAATGAAGCACTCCTACCTTTCCATCAAATTTCGACTGAATCAGTTCAAACAAACGATCTGCTGTTTTCTTTGTATTTACAAAGACTAAAACCCGATTGAAATCTTGATCTTCTGAAAGAAGCAATTCCAATAAATTCACTTTAGTCTGATAGTTAGGAACCTTGTATATCCATTGTGAGATCTTTGCCACTGGAGTGCCATGAGGCTCTACTTCAATGCGGATAGTATTCGAAAAGAAATCAGTGATTAATCGATCAACATCTTCTGTAAGTGTAGCACTAAACATTAAGTTTTGACGTTTAGGCGCTATGATTTCCATCAGACTGATAAGTTGAGGTCTAAAGCCAAGGTTAAGCATCTCATCAACTTCATCGATCACCAGTTTTTGTATCGATTTAAGCCGAAGTAATCCGGTCATTGCAAGGTCAACCAAGCGCCCAGGTGTGGCAACTAAGACATCAAGACCTTCATACAACTGTTCCTTTTGATTATTGATATTTATCCCGCCATAAACCCCTACAACCCTTACCGACATATAAGTTGTTAGTTTAGCTATTTCCTCCACCACCTGAAGGACTAATTCGCGCGTTGGAACTAGAATTAATATTCGAGGATCCTTTTGCTTAGAAAAAGTATACTGTCTTAAGATAGGAAGCAGATAAGCCAAAGTCTTGCCTGTTCCTGTTTGTGCAATACCAATAACATCCTTACCCGACATAACCACCGGAAATGCCTTTTGCTGAATCGGCGTTGGGTTTGTAAACTCCAAATCTGCCAAGGCCTTTAACAAGGCACCATTTAAATTTAATTCTTCAAAAACCACCTAGACTATTTTTAGTTGGGACAAAGGTACATCGATTTGAGCAGAAGACGATCATGGTGTTTACACGAAAAGTCGGTGATAAGAAACAGAATGGCTACCAACAATAGAATGTGCAATAAAATAAGGGTTTTTAGCAAACTTAAAGCTTGCTAAAAACCCTTATTTTAAATCACTTAAACCAAATCTATTCAGATGCAAAAAGCATTAAAACAGAGCAAAAACCAAAAGAGAATGAATTAAGACTATCGTTTAGAATCCCGTTTTGCCTTTTTTTCAGCACGTTTTTCTTTCAGATTTTTCTCCGGTTCTTTTTTGTTCTTATCCTTGGTTGGGCTTTTCTCTTTACTCATATCCGTAATTTTTAAAATGACACTCAACGATTACTCATCAAAAATAATAAATATTGAGTTAAAATACCATTTTAAAATGCAACTTTGAAATATCCTAAGTAAAAAATTATCACATGAAGATTTCAAGCTGTTCCAGAGCCTCTCATACAAGCTATTCAAATAAAGCATCATTAACTCTCGGATTATTTTTAATTTTAATCTTCAGCACCTATTTTGTTGCCGAAGCGAAACCTAAAGTAAAAGCATTATTCGCCAAAGGATCAATACCTAAAAAACTTGCAGGGGGATTTCAGTTTGCTGAAGGTCCTTCGTGCGATAAAGATGGAAATATTTTCTTCACAGATCAGAATAGAAACAAAATCTTCAAATGGTCAACGCACAATAAACTCACACTTTTCGGCGAAAACTTCGGAAGAGCAAATGGGACCTACTTCAACAAAGACGGAGCATTAATAACCTGTTCAGACGAGAAAAACGAACTCTGGTCGATTACACCAAGTGGCCTTGCTACAGTACTCATTCGCGATTTTGAAGGAAAGAAGCTCAATGGGCCCAATGATTTATGGATAGCCCCAAACGGAGGAATCTATCTTACGGATCCTTTTTATAAAAGACCATGGTGGGATCATGAAAAATCGGAACAGCAAGGCGAGTATGTCTATTACCTAGCGCCCAATGCTAATAGGCTGATTAAGGTTATAGACGACTTGGTCCAACCGAATGGAATCGTTGGAACACCTGATGGTAAATATTTATATATTTCTGATATTCGAAGTAAAAAAACATGGAGGTATCAGATAGGATCTGAAGGCCAATTAACCGACAAGCATCTATTCGCAGAAAAAGGGTCAGATGGCATGACAATTGACAAAAATGGCAATATTTATTTAACTGGACGCGGAGTTACTGTGCTCAATTCAGATGGCGTAGAGATCGCAAACATTGCAACCCCTGAAAGTTGGACAACAAACATCTGCTTTGGAGGCAAAGATCGTCGCTTGCTTTTTATTACGGCGGTCAAATCGGTTTATGGCGTAAGGATGAAGGTCAAGGGAGTGGAATAAATTAAAATTACGAATGAACGACATATGAAGTACCAAAGGAAATGTTAACCATTAAAAATCAAGTTTTAAAAACACCAGAAAAGCAGAATCAAGTCATAAAAAACAAGGGTTTTAAAAGTAAAGGTAGACGCATTGAATTCAGACATATTGTAAAATATTTATTATTTTTGTATTTCGTAATTCTAAAAAAGAATATCTACAGACATTGAACATACAAAGGCTCACATGAATCTCTCTAACAAACTTCAAAGTAAAAATCCTATTTTCGACGGCTCGTCGACATTTCTCCCGACAAATCTGACTCAAAGGGATATGTTAACAAAATACGAGAAAATTCCCACTTATATTTTCTCGGAGAGCTCAAAGGCAACCATCGCTGTAGCAGCAGAGATCGCTGAACTCATCAACGAGAAAAATAAAGCAGGCGCTAAATGTGTACTTGGTTTGTGCACAGGATCAACACAAATAGGGATATACGCGGAACTTGTTCGCTTGCACAAGCAAGAGGGGTTAAGCTTTGCTAATGTGATCACGTTCAATATCGACGAGTATTATTCGATATCGCCAAATGACTTCCAAAGTTACAACCAGTACATGAGGAATCATTTATTCAATCATATCGATATTAAACCTGAAAACATACATATACCAGATGGGACTATTATTTTAGAAGAGGTTCACGATTATTGCAGAGAATACGAAAAAATGATTGCCGATGCTGGAGGTATTGACTTAATGATTCTTGGAATTGGAAGAACTGGGCACATTGGATTCAACGAGCCAGGATCTGGCCGGAACACACACACACGCATCATCACTCTTGACATTGAGACTCGCCAAGAAGATGCAAACCAATTTCAAGGCATATCTAATGTACCAAGAAGAGCAATAACAATAGGAATAGACACTATTCTAAACGCTCGTAAAATAATCCTGAGTGCATTTGGCGAATACAAGGCCAAGGCTATTCAGCAAGCCATCGAAGAAGAGTTAGATACACTAATTCCAGCTTCCTGCATTCAATTGCATTCTAATGCTAAATTCATCTTAGATAGTTCCGCTTCAACCCACCTAGTGCGGGTTAAAACACCATGGCTTTTAGATAGCTTAGACTGGACCGATGAACGTCTTGTGAGGAAAGCAGTATTATGGCTTTGCAAACAGACCAATAAACCGGTCTTAAAACTGACAGTAAAAGACTATAACGATTATGGTCTAAGCGACTTAAAGGCCACATATACTGAACAATACAAGTTAAACATAAAGATATTTAACGACTTACAGCACACCATTACGGGATGGCCAGGTGGTAAACCAGGCGTAGAAGATACATTTAGACCTGAGCGAGCTGAACCAGCTCAAAAGCGGATAGTCATCTTCAGTCCGCATCCCGATGATGATGTAATATCCATGGGTGGAACATTACTTCGACTGGTGGAGCAAGGACATGAAGTTCACGTTGCTTATCAGGTATCTGGTAATTTTGCGGTGTCTGATGAATACGTTACCCGTTTTCTAGATTTTCACCATGAATACATCGAATATTACGATTATAACAACTCAATAGCCAAAGAGCAGGAGCTGAAAGTTCTCTCATTTATTAAAGATAAAAAAGAGAACATGCTTGATATTCCTGAGCTAAGGAAGGTAAAAGGACTTATAAGAAGAATGGAAGCTAGATCTGCACTGCGGTATTTCGGTATTCCAGAACAAAACATACACTTCCTGGATCTTCCATTTTATGAAACAGGCAAGAAAGAGAAGAGTCCTGTGGGAGAAAAGGATGTCAAGATTATTATTAATTTCTTAGACCAAATAGAACCTCATCAAATCTTTGCTGCTGGTGATCTTGCAGATCCACATGGAACACATAAAGTGTGCTTAGATGCGATACTGATTGCCTTAGAAGAGAGCAAGCAAAAAGAGTGGATGAAAAATTGTTGGCTTTGGCTTTATAGAGGAGCATGGGCAGAATGGGAAGCAGACGAAATTGAGATGGCGGTGCCCATTAGTCCAGTTGAGTTAAGCAGAAAGCGTGAAGCAATTCTTAGACATCAATCTCAGAAGGAAGGGGCTATGTTTATGGGTGAAGATGATCGTGAATTCTGGGAGCGTGCAGAACAGCGAAATAGAGCGACTGCTCAACTTTACGACAAGCTAGGAATGGCTGAATATGAGGCAATGGAAGCATTCGTAAAGTACTATCCTTGAAAATAATAGCTATTCGTGACAGAGATAAAATCGTCAGCCATTTAAGGACGAATCATTGTTTCAATTCAAACAACAAACAAAAGATTTTTTTGCTTAGAAACTGCTTACTAAGCTTGGGATTACTCATTATATCGATGGTAGTTGCTCCGGCTTACGGGGCTACCAATCCAGTTAAGAAGGAATTTCGCGGTGTTTGGATTGCAACAGTTAACAATTTAGACTGGCCCTCAGTACCTGGGCTTTCAGTGGAAGTTCAAAAGAGAGAACTCACCGAATTAATTGAAAAGATTGAGAAACTAAATCTGAATGCGGTCTTTCTTCAAATCAGACCAACCTCAGATGCTCTATACGAGTCTGATACTGAGCCATGGTCGTATTTCCTAACCGGAAAACAAGGCAGACCTATGACCCCTGAATTTGACCCATTAGCTTTTGCGATTGAACTTTGTCATTCAAAAAATATTGAGCTACATGCTTGGTTCAATCCATTTAGAGTTCGAAACTCAAGCCATTTCAAACTCAACCCCTTAAATTTCGCAAGTAAACACCCACTTTACATCAGAGATTACGACCATAAACAGTTTCTTGATCCAGGAATTCCGCAAGTGCGAAAACACATCATCAGCGTGATTATGGAGGTAGTCCGAAAATACAATATCGATGCAGTACACCTGGATGATTATTTTTATCCCTATCCAGCAAATGGGTTAAAATTTCCTGATCTAAAAACTTTTCATCAATATGGCAAAGGATATTACCCTAAAAAACTTAATGATTGGAGACGAGAGAACATAAATATTTTCATCTCCGACCTTCACGATAGCATTAAAGCGATAAAGCCTAAATTAAGACTTGGAATTAGTCCTTTTGGAATTTGGAGAAATAAGAAAGATGATGCAAATGGCTCGCCTGGCACTAAAGGATTAACCTCGTATGATGATCTCTATGCCGACGTTTACAAATGGCTTTCAAAGGATTGGATAGATTATGTTATCCCTCAACTATATTGGGAACAAGGGAATCGTTTTGGCGATTTTGAGACCATGGTAAAATGGTGGAGTTCTCATAGCTTCGGAAAACAACTAATTATTGGTCAGGCATTGTATAAGTCTACTGGACCAGCAAATATCTTTTTAAATCCAACCGAGATCAGTGATCAGATAAAAATCCTTAGAAAATCCGAGCAAGTTGGAGGCTTTGCTCTTTACAGTGCCACTCATTTATCAAAACTTTCGACAACTGCACATGATGAATTAGCAGCTTTATTAATGCCGCCTCCGGTTGAACAACCAATCGCGACTGTAAGTGCTATTATGAATAATGAAGTTCAATCAGTCTCAAAGGCTAGCCCATTTGAACTTATTAAAGCCAGCAGGCATGCTATCTCAGACAGTATAACTAAGCGATTCACCTTACCTGCAAGTCAAGGACTACCTATTCCAGAGCAAATATTTGTAACTAAAATTAAAGAAGGATGGGAACTGAACTGGAGTGCAAATAAAGTCACACAGGGCCAGAAATTGAGATACTCAGTACTAATTTTTGAGAAAGTCGATAATGGATACAGGCAAAAAATCTTAACTACGACCAAAGAAAATCATTATTCCATAGTTCGAGATTCGATCAACAGACCATCAAAAGCCTATTTCGGGATTTTCACCTCACAGCAATCAGATGGCCGAAGCGAGATCTCAAAACCCTTTAGAATTCGAGGCAAAAGAGTCATCTTTCATTAAAAAAATGAATCCATCAAATTTAATTTGATGGATTCATTTTTTTAATGACCTTCTCCATTTTTAAGATTTGGCTTAGTCCGCCAACTTGCATCGGGACCAAAGCGGGTATGTTGAGCTGAATGATTTAGTTTATCATATTCGGGATAGTGATAGATCATTCGATTCGTAACCAAGAACAAAACACTTGAAAGCACGAGAGCTCCAACAGCTTTCATCCAAAGCTTTTTATAGATAGGCTTATAGTCTTCCTCTTCTAGAATTTCCACATGATCTTTCTCCTTTGGTAGCAGCAGCACTAAAACAGTTGCAATTATAGCATGAACAAAGATCACCCATTCTGTTAAAAGCCGACTAGGCCCCCAGCCCGTTAGAGCGCGTTCAAAATTAGCGACCACCATAATCCAGAGTAGGATTAGGAAAATAAGCTGCCCTTTGGCAAGAGAGCTTTTAGGTATTATTGGCAGTGGCGTTTTGTAATGTCGGACAACAATAATGATAGATGCCAATGTTAAAAGAAGCCAAGTTAGTGTAAACCAATTCTCAGGAGTCAGACTTACAAAATCGGTCCCTGGCAATTTGCCAAGATAAGGAGCATTCCATAAAGCAGGAGACACCTCGATTTTTCCATCCGGATGCGTGGTGGTTTGAGTCCATACACTAGGTTTTAAATCTTCACTCCAAACGGTTACATTCTTCACCATATTTAAATAGGTCAAACCCATCAAGATAAGGAGTACTGCGAAGGCCCTTGTCCAACGATCTTTTTTTAACACGGCAGGTTTCTCCTCATCGTTGTGAATTTTTACTCGAGAAGCAATAAAGGCAAGTGCAACAGCAATAGCTATACCATTCACAAACCCGTAACTCTGTTCAAGGAAGCTATGCCAATTTTGACCTTGCCATTTGCTCCATGCAGTGGTGATTGCACTAAACTCAGGTGTATTGGGAAGAATTCCTGTATAACCAAGAATTCGAGAACTTCCAAAAGAAAGCATCAAATGTTTTACCCATTGCATACCCGCAAAGCCGAGGCCTCCAATAATTCCACTTATCAATGAAGCGATCGCCACGGGCTTCAGATTATTTCGCCACATCCAAAGGCTGGTGCCAGTAAAGACACCTATTATTCCCGCCCAGTCGTCTGAGCGAGGAGGCGTCATACGAATTCCACCATATTCGGCAAAGAAATTTCCGCCAAGAACAGGCAAAGCCAAAAAGGATATCAACCAGCCACCTGCCATATAAACGAACAAGGAGGATCCATGCTTAAATTTTCCGTAAAGTGCGAAATATACCGTAACTCCAACTACTAAACCAATCAACCAACCAATATGCTGAGGATAATCACCAAACCACTGAGGCCAATTGTTTAGAAAATTAGAAGAATCAAATGCCGGCTTTCCAGTTGCCGGGTTTAAATAGGTTGGATCTCCTTGAGGATAAGTCAAGGCAGAAGCGAGCTTTGTATCAAGACCAATAGATCGGAGCAAGAGTTGAATTACCCAGCCCATGAATGCTCCAGTAGCTGCAAATAATGGAAGTCGTAATCTATCTCGGTCTCCCTTTCGTTGATACAAATCATAGGTACAACATCCTATCAAAGCGAAAAAGGCAGGCAAGTAATAGGCATCAAACCAGTATAGTGGATTTTTATGACGAAAGGTATTCGTGTCGAAACCAGCATTAGGCTGCAGCCAGCGAGCAACAGGATCTTCAATTAGATCAAGTACAATATAAGCGCCAACAATAAATAGAAATGGTTTAAATATTGCCACCAATCTCTCACGCGAGGCAACGGCTGCAAAAGCAGTCCCTGCTCCACCAAGGGCAGCCCACATAAACCCGATCAAAAAAACAGCCAGATAGCCATACCATTGAGTGATGGCATGTCCGCTCTCAGTATAGGATAGCACTTGCATATACGATTGCGAAGCACCAAAGCCCCATCCAAGGGCACCAAAGAAGGCAAAATAAGGGATTCGATTACGCCAGTCTTCGCGACCAGACAAAAGTGCGACTGTAATT
The DNA here is from genome assembly GCA_903897145.1 of uncultured Bacteroidia bacterium. Taxonomy (GTDB): domain Bacteria; phylum Bacteroidota; class Bacteroidia; order Bacteroidales; family Prolixibacteraceae; genus JAAFHB01. Next base: position 203,680 of record CAIUAN010000038.1, read on the forward strand.
GCAGCAAGGCATCCAGCAAACTCTGCACCATATTCATGACCGAAATTACCTCGAATACCCCAGCCAATAGAAAGTGAAACTGCTATCAAATAAATGGACCCCAGTTTCCAACCCGGATTTAGTTTAGTAGTAAGCATGATGTTAGGAATGATTAGTTTTTCGCTTATTGAGTTAATTTGGGTCCAAAGTAGTAAATTACTAATAAAAAATAATCACGTTCATTGAAAAAACCTTTCAAATGCAAGTTTGTTGATCAGACCGTTGTAAATGAAAAAAGGGAGCTGAATAAATTCGGCTCCCTTTTCTTGAAATAATATCTAATTAACTATTCAGCATCGCTGTAAGCCGTTTCGTGGTGTTGAGTAATATCCAATCCAGCATCTTCTTCTTCTTCGGTGGCGCGGATACCTAAAGTTTTTTCAACAACTTTAAATAATATAATCGTCATCACACCTGAATAAATCAAGGTTGCTGCAATGGCAATTAATTGTATTCCCAACTGTTTAGAGTTTCCATAGAAAGTTCCTGAGTAAGCAGATTGGATCAATGGAGAAGCAAATAGACCTGTTGCAATTGCTCCCCAGATTCCACCAATTCCATGAACTCCAAAAGCATCCAATGAATCATCGTAGCCAAATTTAACTTTAACAACGCTGACCATAAAGAAGCAGAACACAGAAACCAAAAGACCAATGATCAATGCACCTGTAACATCTACAAAACCAGCGGCAGGGGTAATTGCGACAAGACCGGCAACAGCACCAGTAGCAATACCAACTACGGTAGGTTTCTTATTGATAAACCAATCAAGCAAGGCCCATGATAGAGCAGCTGCTGCAGCAGCAACGTGCGTAGTTAGGAATGCGCTAGCAGCAAGACCATCGGCAGCTAAGCCACTTCCAGCGTTGAATCCGAACCATCCAAACCATAGTAAAGCAGCGCCAATAACAACATAAGGAATATTGTGTGGCGCAGTAATATGCTGACCAGCTGGTAAGCGACGTTTTCCTAACATAACTGCAGTAACTAAAGCGGCTATACCAGCATTAATATGAACGACAGTTCCCCCAGCAAAGTCAAGAGCGCCTAATTTAAACAACCATCCGTCAGCTGACCATACCCAGTGAGCAACTGGATTGTACACAACGATTGCCCAGAGCAATGAAAATACTAAGAATCCGCGAAATTTCATCCGTTCAGCAAACGCACCAATGATCAAGGCAGGTGTGATTACGGCAAACATACACTGAAATAAAACAAATACTAAGTGAGGAATTCGTTCTGTTTCTTGAGAGATAAAGTATGGACTAACATCGCTAATACCGATACCTTTCAGGAAGGCCCAATCAAATCCACCAATATAAGGGGCCAAGGCACCCGTTGATGAACCAAAGGCATTACTGTAACCAAACACAACCCACTCTAAAGTTATAACTGCAGTTAAGATAAAACACTGCATTAACACATTCAGAATATTTTTACTTCTAACCAGACCACCATAAAACAAAGCAAGTCCAGGAATTGTCATTAACATTACAAGTGCGGTTGCAACAAGCATCCAAGCCGTATTTCCGGCACTAATAAAAGGGACAGGCTTAGCTGCTACTGGAGCCGCTGCTGCTGCAGCTGCTTGAGCAAAGGAAAGAACTGGCAAAAGCGCTGATAACCCTAGGGGTAATCCGATATATTTTATAAATTTATTTATCATAGCGTTTAAAATTAAAATTTGACTTATTTTTTATCGTAAAGAGCATCATCACCTTGATCGCCGGTTCGAATACGAATAGATTGATCGATTTGAGTAACAAATATTCGACCGTCTCCAGATTCTCCAGTATAGGCAGATTTTAAAATGGCATTAATAGATTTCTCTACATTAATATCTCGCACTACAAAAGAGATGTATACTCTATCAATAGTGTTCACATCATAAGCCACACCGCGAAATATAAGTCCTTGTTTAGCAGATCCCTGACCTTTTACTTCCCACCAAGAAAGAAAGTCAATATCAGCTTCATGCAAAGCTTTTCTTACCACTTCAAATTTTGATTTACGAACAATAGCTTCAACTTTTTTCATGACTTTAAGATTTTACGTTTATACTGTTACAAAGTAAATCCTAACACAAAGAATATTTGATCTTTTTCAGGATTTAAAATTACTTTTCCTGTTAAAGGAAGAGAAAATTTATCAGAAATTGCAATTGTTTTAGTGGTAGACAGACCTATATTAACAATATTAAAGTTTTTGTCACTTGAATATTGCTTATTTCCAGCTCCAACAAATATGCTACAAGTTTTCAAAGCTAAGGCCGTTTCCACATAGATATCGTTATTTACGTTAGCAAAAGCATAGTTACCAACAATACTGAACTTTCCTGAGGTAAATCCAGGAGAAATTTCGAAAAAGTGAGGAGCTTTATAAGTAGTATAGTTACCTACACTTCCAGGCTCTGCAGGAAAATAATAGTCGGTCAGTGTTAAACTAAATCCGCTTTTAAAAGCATAGGTCATAAACATATCAGCTTCTGTCGCAGTTGTAACACCAGACAATGAATAGCTACCCCATGCACCTAATGTAAAACCACCATCTACATATTTGATTGTTGGCTGAACGACGGGTGAATTTCCAAAATCACTACCTCTCCAGTTGTAACGGTTGTAAAAATCGGCTCCAGTAGTCCAAGCCCCTTTTGACTCTTGCGCAGATGCGCTAAATGAAATGATTGAAAACAATGCAACAATTAATCCTAATGTAACTTTTTTCATAATGGTTCTTTTTTAATTTAACAATGATTATAATAATTCTAAGTAAAAAACACTTCAATAAAATTTTTCTGTAAAAAGTAAAAATTAAAGTAATACCCCCTATTTTTTACATAACTACTTCACAAATTTATGCAAAATCACATACGCACCCCCTAATTTCTACCTAAATTTATTCGAAATAACATTAATTTAACAATGAAATACCAACTTTAAACAAAAAACAGGTCACAACAAGCTAAAAATAAGCATTTTGATATTAAAAACTAAAAAGCATGACATTTTGATATATTTTTAAATATAATTAATCATTATATCAAATTAAACAAAAATAAAAGATCAATTAGATATATCATTTTTGCATTTTAAAAACTAGAATAGCAACTTAAAAAACATTCCAATTACAACATTTCAAGTATCAGAATAAACCTTATATTTGGGAAAAGCAGCATTAACAAATGAAAAGCACTAAAAAGCTACAGATATGGGGAGTCGTAGCGATACTAATTCTATTGACTCTCTGGCTAAAGTGGGATAACTGGTTCTACAATCCGATAGAACCAACCTACCAAACAAATGGGAATCCTTCACGCATTCTTATTACGTGCTCTGGCGACTTTTTAACCTCACGGGATATTACGTGGCAGTCAGATCCGGAATCACTGAAGGGAAGCATTCAATACCTTGACTTATCAAAACCATCAGATACCACAATCATGTATGTCGATGGATTAACCATCAAGACAAGCGGAGGCGCTGCTGCTTACTTTAAAATCAAATTGAAAAATCTAACCCCTGGCAGCACCTATAAGTATAGAGTTTCAAATAAGTCAAACCATTCTGAATGGGCTGAATTTAAAATTGCACCACTAACCGATCACTCTTATTCATTTATCTACCTGGGGGACGTGCAAGATTCGATCAACGGACAATCTAGCACACTATTTCAAAAAGCATTCGACAGTCAAAAAGAAGCCGCATTTATTATGTTCGTGGGAGATATGATCGAACGCCCCCATGATGCTTATTGGGGTGAGTGGTTTAGAGCTGGAGGTGATCGCTTTCGAACAACTCCAGTCATAGCAACACCAGGAAATCATGAATATTACAAAGGAATCGTGCAAAAACTTGACGAAAGATGGACGAGCCATTTTTCTTTTCCAACCAATGGTCCAGAAAATTTTCTTGGCAGAGCCTATTATTGGGATTATCAAAATACAAGATTTATCAGCATTGACACAAATGGCATTCAATCGATATCATCGGCATTAGAGCAAAGAAGCTGGTTAAAAAAAGTGCTTGAAACAAACCATCAGAAATGGACAATTGTGTTCATGCATCATCCACTCTACTCGACTAGCAGAGGTCGTGACTATTTCTACTTAAGGACTCTTTTTAAATCACTTTTTGACAAATACAGCGTAGACCTAGTCTTGGCCGGACACGATCATGCCTATGGAAGGGCATCATCAATACCAAATTCAGAAAATACTGGCAAGCAAGGTCCAATTTACATTGTAGCTCACGCAAGTCCGAAAGTATACGACATTGACTTTTCGAATAAAATGGATAAACTCGCTTCAAATACAGCTACCTATCAACTGCTCAATGTGTCCAAAGATTCAATTAAACTTTCGGCTTTCACTGCAAAGGGAGTCTACTTCGATGGATTCAAACTTCAAAAAGATAGCACCGGAGCTAAGAAAGTTACAATCTACACGACGAAATCAGACCCACAATATTTAAGTCCGACAAAAAGTTACCTTCAGAAAAGCTCAAAAAAAGAGATCGAGAAATACCACCAAGAGATGCAGCAATGGATTTCTAAAAAAAATCCTTAATCAGATAATTCAAGAGTAATTTTAGATCAACACTGCAATTACTTTATTCAAGATAAATCATGCAATTAATCAAAACTTAGAGTATATATTACTCATATTTTCTAGGATTATAATAATTTTACATTTCATATTAAATCATCAAAAGAATGAAGCTCTGGGACAAAGGGACTGAAACAAACAAGCTTATTGAAGCGTTTACGATTGGCAAAGACACTGAAATGGACACATTCCTAGCAGAGTTTGATGTGCTAGGATCTCTTGCGCATATCAAAATGCTTGAATCGATAGGATTACTTACCAAATCGGAACTTACCGCGCTTCAGTCTGAACTAAAAAACATTTACAACGAGATAAAAGTTGGTAATTTCACAATCGAATCAGGAAGCGAAGATGTGCACTCGCAAATAGAGCTAATGCTCACTCGTAAACTTGGTGACACCGGAAAAAAAATTCACAGTGGACGTTCTCGCAATGATCAAGTACTTGTCGATTTAAAATTATTTGCCCGCAATGAGATTAAAAACATTACCGGACAAGTTCACGAGCTCTTCGATTTGCTGATCTATCAAAGCGACAAATACCAAAATGTGCTTATGCCAGGCTATACGCATCTTCAGGTTGCAATGCCCTCATCGTTTGGTCTTTGGTTTGGTGCGTATGCTGAAAGCTTAGTCGACGACTTAATACTGCTTCAATCGGCCTACCAGATTACAGATCAAAACCCGCTTGGTTCAGCAGCTGGCTATGGTTCGTCATTCCCCCTAAATCGCCAGATGACAACTGATTTATTAGGATTTAGCAGCTTGAACTACAATGTTATATATGCCCAGATGGGAAGAGGTAAAGCTGAGAAAATTATCACATTTGCCTTATCATCTATTGCGGCAACATTATCACGTCTGGCCTATGATGTATGTCTATTTATGAGCCAAAATTTCAATTTTGTTGCACTTCCGGATGAACTAACAACTGGATCAAGCATAATGCCACATAAAAAGAATCCAGATGTCTTTGAACTACTTCGTTCGCACTGCAATAAACTTCAAGCATTACCCAATCAGATAATCTTGATAACGAACAATTTACCAAGCGGATATTTTAGGGACCTACAATTGATCAAGGAATTATTCATCCCTGCATTCGGAGAACTAAATAGCTGTTTATCTATTTGCAGCTTTGCAGTTGCAAACATGAAAATCAATGAAAATATCTTAGCTGACAAAAAGTATGAAAACATTTATAGCGTGGAGGCTGTTAATGAATTAGTCATCAAAGGGACACCTTTCAGAGAGGCCTACAAGGAAATTGGGGAAGCAATCAAAAAAGATGAATTTCATCCAACTAAAAACATCTCACATACCCATGAGGGAAGCATCGGAAATCTCTGTCTTCCTCAGATCCGTGAAAAGATGGAAAAAGTGATTAAATCGTTCAATTTCACGGTAGCTGATAAATCCATTGAAAAGCTGCTGTCGGAATAGGCTAGCTATAGAAAAATGATCAATTTGATTGAAGTTAAAAGCTTTGTAGGTTTGTTTCGCATCAATATATTCTCTTTTTGCACGTAAACAATTATTTTTTGTTCCAAATTGACATTTAATAATTATTTAATATCTCCCATTAGAATGCTGATTAACAGCTATTTTGGGCTATAAAACAGTCAAATCAGCAGAGAATGGTAGATTAAATCTAAATTACAGCTAAAAGAAGTAACAATATTTGGTGCAAAAATTGTACTTTTGATTTTAGTTTTTAAGAAATAGCCGTAATTTACTTTCATTCTGTTACCGAATACTGCTTTTTAACGAATAATTACCAACAAGAAAACAAAAAATACTTCCAATCTGATTACAGGGATGAAGTTTTGCTAATTTTATAACACATGGAATCAAGTAGTTTCCCCAAAGCCCAAGGGCTGTATGACCCTAAAAATGAACATGATGCCTGCGGAATTGGCTTCGTAGCACACATTAAAGGTCATAAATCGCACGATATTATCGAAAGAGGACTTACCGTATTGGTAAATATGGACCATCGTGGTGCCACCAGCTCAGATAACAAGACGGGTGATGGCGCAGGAATTTTAATGCAATTACCTCATGACTTCTACCTCAATTTAAAAATTGCGGTTCCAGAAGCAGGGAAATATGGCACAGGGCTTGTATTTCTTCCTGAAGATAAAAAGGAAGCTGCTCATTGTGAAGAAATTCTGAATCAATTTGTAGCCGCTGAAGGACTTGAGTTAATCTCATGGCGTGATGTGCCTGTTGATAGCAGTGTAATTGGAGAAATAGCAAAACGATCAGAACCATTCATTCGTCAGATATTTGTTAAAGGAGATTACGAACAAGATATTCTTGAGCGGAAACTCTTCTTAGCAAGAAAACAAGCTGAGCGAAGTATAAGAGAATCAAATCTTACTCAAAAAGATGCTTTTTGTCTTCCTAGTTTTTCTAGCAAGACATTGATATACAAAGGGATGTTTACGCCAGATCAATTAAGAGACTATTTCAAAGATCTCACCAATCCGGCTATGACAAGTGCTATTGCATTGGTCCATTCTCGTTTCAGCACAAATACATTTCCAACTTGGAGTCTGGCACAACCATTTAGAATGATTGCACACAATGGTGAAATTAACACCATTAAGGGAAATCGTCAATGGATGCATGCCAGAGAGTCGCTTCTTGAAAGTGATCTTTTTGGAAGTGAAATTGAAAAAATATTTCCAATTATTGAACCAGGAAAATCTGATTCTGCCTCATTTGACAATACATTGGAGTTCCTTCACTTAGCAGGCAGAAGCATGCCTCACTCGATTTGTATGATGATTCCAGAGTCATTTAACGAGAAGAATCCAATTCCGGAGGATTTGAAAGCTTTTTACGAATATCACTCTACCATAATGGAACCTTGGGATGGTCCAGCTTCTATGGTATTCTCTGATGGAAGATACATCGGTGGAACATTGGATAGAAGTGGATTACGTCCATCTCGCTATGTGATTACCAAAAATGATTTGATCGTAATGGGATCAGAAGTTGGGGTTCAGGTATTCAAAGCGGACGAGATTAAAGAGAAGGGTCGTCTAAGACCAGGAAAACTGCTTCTAGTTGATACTGAACGAGGAATAATTATTCCAGACCAAGAAGTCAAAGCCGAATTAAGCCAACGGAATCCTTATGGTGACTGGCTTAAAGAGAACAGATTAGAGCTTGAGAAAATCTCAGTGCGTCAACGTGTACCTTCCAATATAGGTGATCTTTTTGGCCCTTACTCAAAGGCATTTGGATACAGCAAAGAGGAGATGATGATTGTCATCAAAGAGATGGCAGAAACGGCTCAAGAACCTACAAGTTCGATGGGTAATGATACTCCACTTGCCGTTTTATCCGACAAGCCAAAACGTTTCTTCAGCTATTTCAGACAACTTTTTGCGCAGGTTACCAACCCACCTATTGATCCAATCAGAGAAGGCTTGGTGATGTCGTTAACTCATTACATTGGCTCGGTAAGTAGTAACATACTAGAGGAGACACCAAACCATTGTAGCCTAATCAAATTTGATAGTCCAATCATTACCAATACTGATCTTGGAAAGATTAAAGATCTAAAGCACGAATCGTTTACTCATGCGATTATCCCTATGCTTTTCCCAGTTAATGGTGGAGCGGCAGGGTTTAAAAAAGCTTTTGATGCGATGTTGGTAGAGGCTGAAAAAGCAGTAGACGAAAATAAAAACTTCATCATTCTGAGCGATCGCAACGTAGATGAAAATATGGCTCCAATACCATCTTTATTATCAGTTGCGGCAGTGCATCATCATCTCATCAAGAGTAAGAAAAGAATGCAGATTGGCATTATCGTGGAGAGCGGTGAACCACGAGAAATCATGCATTTTGCATTGTTATTTGGTTATGGCGCAAGCGTTGTCAATCCATATCTCGCCTTTGCTGCTATTGACTACTTGGTCAATGAAGAGGAGATAAAATTACCGTACGCGGAAGCTCGGAAAAACTACATTAAATCGATTGACAAAGGCTTGCTAAAAGTGATCTCGAAGATGGGTATCTCTACTTTACAATCTTACCATGGAGCAGAGCTATTTGAGGCAGTAGGAGTCAGTGATGAACTTATTGATAATTACTTTAAAGGAACACCATCGCGTATTGGTGGGGTAAGCTACGAAGAGATCTTTAAAGAAGCGATGATCTTCCATGATGACGCTTATAAAAATCCAACCAAGAAAGTTTCATTTTCAACGGTTGGAGAATATCACTATAGAAATCAAGGTGAGTTCCATGCTTGGAATCCACAAAGTGTTGGATTACTGCAATGGGCGACTAAGTCTGATGATTATCAGACCTATAAAAAATTCAGCAAACTAGTTGATGAGCAAAATTCGCAACCTGCATTTATTCGTGGCATCTTAAAATGGAAGCATAATCCAATTCCAATTGAGGAAGTTGAGCCTGCTGAAAACATTATGAAACGGTTTGTAACCGGGGCTATGTCATACGGATCAATTTCAAAAGAGGCTCACGAGGCTATTGCGGTGGCAATGAATATTATTGGAGGTCGCAGCAATACGGGTGAGGGTGGAGAAGATGCAGGTCGATTTGGAACAGATCGTAATTCAAAAATCAAACAGATTGCATCGGGTCGTTTTGGGGTTACTAATAACTACTTAATCAATGCACAAGAACTTCAGATAAAAATTGCTCAAGGTGCAAAACCTGGAGAGGGAGGCCAGCTTCCGGGCTTTAAGATCAATAAAATCATTGCTAAATTAAGACATTCTACACCAGGAATTACATTAATATCTCCGCCACCTCACCATGATATATATTCTATTGAGGATTTGGCCCAATTGATTTTTGACTTAAAAAATGTCAATCCAGATGCGAAAGTTTCGGTTAAACTTGTAGCTGAATCGGGTGTTGGAACTATTGCGGCGGGTGTAGCGAAGGGATTCTCAGATATTATAATTGTGAGTGGATGTGAAGGAGGAACTGGAGCATCGCCTGCAAGTTCAATCAAGCACGCTGGGTTACCCGCGGAATTTGGTATAGCTGAAACGCAGCAGACATTGGTAATGAATAATCTCCGTGGGCGTGTTAAACTCCAGGTAGATGGGCAATTAAAAACAGGACGTGATGTGGTAATCATGGGTATGTTAGGAGCTGAAGAGTTTGGCTTTGCAACGGGTGCCTTGATCTCACTGGGTTGTATTATGATGCGCAAATGCCATCTTAATACCTGTCCTGCAGGAATTGCAACTCAAAATAAAAATCTAAGAAAACGTTTCTTGGGCCGATCACAATTTGTGATTAACTATTTCACTTTTATCTCACAAGAGATTCGCGAGTATATGGCTGAGATCGGGGTAAGAAATTTTGATGATCTAGTGGGTCGTGTTGATCTTCTTGAGCAAAATCAGGAAGTTAAGAATTGGAAGATGAAGAATGTAGACTTATCTAAATTCCTAAACCTCCCAAAAGAAGCTAGCATCTACCCTATCCGTAACACACATCCAAATACGAAAAACTTAGATGATGTAATTGACAAGACCTTAATTAAAGAGGCTAACAAGGCGATTAAAAGCGGCGAAAAAGTTTGGTTGTCACATAGCATACACAATGCCATGCGTACTGTTGGAGCGATGTTATCAGGTCAGATCTCAAAAAGATATGGTGAAGAAGGGTTGCCGAAAGACACCATCAACTGTACTTTTACTGGTACAGCAGGACAAAGCTTTGGCGCATTCTTAGTGAAGGGAGTATCCTTCAAACTTGAAGGCGATTCAAACGATTACCTTGGAAAAGGTCTTTCAGGGGGTCGTATTGTTGTGGTACCTCCAACTGGGTCAACTTTTGAACCAGAAAAGAATATCATCGTAGGAAATACTACATTATATGGAGCCACTAGTGGTGATGTATATATTCAAGGAGTAGCTGGCGAACGTTTCTGTGTTAGAAATTCAGGTGCAAGAGCAGTTGTTGAAGGATCAGGGGACCACTGTTGTGAGTATATGACAGGTGGACGTACGGTTGTCTTAGGAACAACTGGTCGTAACTTTGCAGCAGGAATGAGTGGAGGTATTGCTTATGTCCTTGATGAAGTAGGTGATTTTGAATACTACTGTAACACGGGACTAGTAGAACTTGGTCCAGTAGAAGACAAAGCAGATATTTCGGAATTGCAAGAATTAATTGGAAAACATCTATTATATACCCAAAGTCCATTAGCGAACAAGGTATTGACAAACTGGGAAGAATTCTTACCAAAGTTTGTAAAAGTGATTCCATTAGAGTACAAAAAAGTGTTAAACGAAATGAAGTTAAAAGAGGTAAAGCGTAAGTTAGAGCTTGCAGAAGATGCACCTGACAGAAGAGAGTAGATCACGACTTCAAAAAACGTTTAACACAATCAACGATTAAAGAAAAGAAAATGGGAAATGTAAAAGGTTTTATCGAAATAGAGCGCAAAGAGGGTGGATATCGGCCAATTAACGAGCGCATCTTTGACTATGGCGAAGTAGAGCAAACACTAAATGAGAACGATCGAAAAGATCAAGCCTCACGTTGTATGGACTGTGGCATACCTTTTTGCCATAACTCATGTCCAGTAGAGAGTAATATTCCAGAATGGCAAGACGCAGTCTACCGAGGTAAATGGGACGAAGCTTATGATTTACTGCATGCAACGAATAGTTTTCCTGAGTTTACAGGTCGTGTTTGTCCGGCACCATGCGAAAAATCATGCGTATTAGCAATTCACGACGAAGCGGTTACTATCCGTGAGAACGAATGTTCAATCGTTGAGAAAGCATTTGATCTAGGTCATGTGGTGGAAGAGATTCCAACACACCGGACAGGAAAGAAAATTGCGATTATTGGCTCTGGACCTGCAGGTCTATCTACCGCAGATTTATTGAATAAAGATGGTCATTCAGTGACAGTTTTCGAACAAGATGATAAAGTGGGTGGACTATTACGTTATGGTATACCAGACTTCAAACTAAGTAAAACCGTTATTGACCGAAGAATTAATCTATTTGAAAAAGAGGGCATTACATTTAAAGTCAACACAAAGGTTGGAGTGGATATTTCAGCTGAATCGATACTAAAAGACTTTGATGCAGTTTGTCTTGCCTGTGGTGCGATGGAACCACGTGATCTACCTGCTGAAGGTCGCGAATTGAATGGCATTCATTTTGCTATGGAGTTCCTTCGTCAACAAAACAAGTTTGTAAGTGGTGAAGAGATTCCTGACAATGAAAGATTATCTGCAAAAGACAAAAAGATATTAGTTATAGGTGGTGGTGATACTGGATCTGACTGTGTGGGAACCTCAATTCGTCAAAAAGCGACTTCCGTAACGCAGATTGAGATTTTATCTAAGCCACCATTGAAAAGAAACGATGACAACCCTTGGCCATATTGGCCTACAACATTAAGAACCTCAAGTTCACATCTTGAAGGCTGCGAAAGAAGATGGAATTTAGCCACAAAACGCTTTGTAGGTAAGAATGGCGTCGTAACAGGTGTTGAACTAGTAACGGTTGAATGGGTCAAAGAAAATGGCCGTATGGTTATGAAAGAGGTCCCTGGAACACTTGAACTTATCGAAGCCGATTTAGTTTTATTATCTATGGGATTTTTAGCACCAATACATCAAGGTTTACTTGATAGCTTAGGTGTCGAGTATGATGAAAGAGGAAATGTTAAATCATACAACAATGCAACTAATTTAGATAAGGTATTTGTTGGAGGCGATGCTACTCGTGGAGCTAGTCTTGTTGTTTGGGCGATCCGCTCGGGCCGCGATGCCGCCAAAAGAATTCATAAATATGTGATGGGATAATCCTACAGCTTTTATACATAAAAAAAAGACCAGTTAAACAACTGGTCTTTTTTTTATGACTTAGATATTAATGAAAAAATCTTCTTTCTTAGTTCTAACCTTTTTCATATGCTGATATTGATCTTCAGAAGAACGGTAACCAACAGCTAAGACTACTTTTGATTTCAATCCTAATTTTTCAAGACCTAAAACTTTATCAAAATCTGGACCACTAAAACCTTCCATTGGACAGGTATCAATACCCAATACTGCTGCAGAGACCAGACCATAACCAAGAGCAATATAAGCCTGTTTACTAACCCAAGTCTCTATTTGTTCAGCACTCATCTTCTGCAATGATCCTTTCATCATACCGCTAAAATCACCAAGAGCTTCAGCAGGAATACCTCTAGTTTCAGAAATCAAGGAAATATATTGATCCACGGCTTCAGCGTTTATCTCAGTATTAGCTGCAAATACAAGTAATGCACACGAATCCGTAATTTGAGATTGACCCCAAGCTAAGCCACGTAGTTCCTGACGAATTTCTGGATTCTCAACCACGATTACTTTATAAGGTTGCAGACCATAAGATGAAGCTGATAGACGAATAGCTTCTAAAAGCGTATCCATATCTTCTGCTGAAACTTTTTTTGCTGCGTCGAATGCTTTCGTTGCATAACGACTATTTAAACTTGAAATTAATTCCATTTTCTTAATGATTAAAGTAAATAATTATAAAGATTACAATTATAACCGAGATTAGTTCAAACTAGGACATTAATTTAAGGTTAATTAAATTCTACAAGACCGAAAATAGAAACCTATTTGGGTCGAATTACAAAAATGCCGCTACAGTTTTTTGAATCATTCAAGTAACCAATTAGGGGCTTAGGGGTTATTGAAACAGATCCCAATAGGGAGGAAGCATTTAAAAGTCGAAGCGTACCATCTTGTTTATAAGCTATTCCTAAGTGAGAAACATCGAGTCCAGCAATTTTTGTTGTTAATGCGATAAGGTCTCCATCTAAGATCTCCGCCAGATGAGACGACACTTGCGCTTTTGGGATATAAAAGAATTTTGTAGTCGACAATTTCTTCTCGACGGCCATTATTGGGTTAATTAGGGCAGGGTTGGCAGAAATCTGAGCATAAAAATTAGGATGAGAACTCATGAAACTAACATTCATAGGATGGATAACACCACCGATCTTGCCTGTTATATCTTCAACAACACCTTTTTCTTGATTATCGATTATCCATTCACTAAAGTAATGCAAACGACTTTCATACCCTTTTACAACACCATGTCTATATCTTACTCGTTCTAATTGATTTAAATAATTAGAAAAACTAGGATTTGTTTTTTTTATAGTTAAGGCGAGCGCTAAGCAACTTTCGACAAATGTAGTACAATCAAATTCGCGAAGATTGATGATTAATTGCTCTGAATTGCTATGATCCAATGTTTTGTCAGCATATGGAGTACCTTTAAAATCAAGCGCAATCTCAAGCATCAAGGCACCAGTGGACAGGTTACGATGAGTTGCGAATTTATGCAGTTTTTCAAGAAAAATAGCTTGGTCTTTTTCAGTGACAACAACTTTAGGGCTGGCCAGTAGTGCTGGTGCAAAAGAGATCAGAAAAATAAAGCACAGAGATAAAGTAAAGAAACGAATCTTCATAAACACAAAAATTACTTATGTCTTTTCTTAAGTTCTCGGGCTAGATCTTCAATTCGATATCCTTTGTGTGAAAGCAATACAATCAAGTGATAAACAAGGTCAGAAGCTTCATAAAGCAAGCGCTCATCATTATTTGCCATCGCCTCAATAACCGTCTCAACGGCCTCTTCTCCAACTTTCTGAGCCATGCGGGAAATACCATCTTCAAACAATGATGTGGTATAAGATCCTTTCGGCATATCAACTTTCCGTTTATCAATAAAATCTTGTAAGTGTTTTAAGAATAAAATATCCTCGCCTACATTATCTTCACCCCAGCAGGTGCCAGTGCCATTATGACAAGCTGGGCCAACAGGGTTAACTTTAATCAAAAGGGTATCTTGATCGCAATCGGCCTGAATTGAGACAACATTAAAGAAATTACCAGACTCCTCCCCTTTGGTCCATAGTCTATTTTTTGTGCGGCTATAAAACGTAACAAGCTTAGAAGAAGCTGTCTTTTGATAGGCTTCTTCATTCATAAATCCGAGCATTAAAACTTTGCCGGTGGTGTCATCCTGAATAATTGCAGGAAGAAGATCTCCAGTTAATTTTTTAAAATTTAATTCCATAGTGCTTTCTTGAGCGATAAATATTGTCAAAATCGAAGTGCCATTAAAGCACTTGAAGAAATGCTTTAATTGTAATTTTACTATCTTATTACGATATCTTTTGTGCGAAGGTAATGCTTTAGATCAGGAATGGCAATTTCGTGAAAATGAAATATGCTAGCTGCAAGTCCAGCATCAGCCTTTCCAAGGGTGAACACATCAGCAAAATGTTCCATACTACCAGCCCCACCAGAAGCAATAAGCGGAATAGTCAGGATTTCTGAAAGTTTAGCCAGCTCTTTATTGGCAAAACCATTTTTAGTCCCATCATGATTCATCGAGGTGAAAAGTATCTCTCCTGCGCCCCGATCTTCTGCCTCTTTAGCCCAAGAATACAACTCTTTATCTGTAGGTATTCGGCCACCATTTACGGTAACTGTCCAATGGTTATTTGCTTCACGTGCATCAATGGCCACCACAACAAACTGGCTTCCAAAGTTTCGCACAAGATCGTCTATCAGATTTGGATTTCGAACAGCTGAGGAGTTAATAGATATTTTATCTGCCCCAGCAGCCAAAAGGGCTTCGGCATCTCTTATTTCACTTATTCCTCCACCAACAGTGAATGGGATGTCTAAATTCTGTGCGATCCGTTTGACTAATTCAACAAATGTTTTACGACCCTCATGAGTGGCTGTTATATCTAAAAACACTAATTCATCGGCACCTTGTTCTGCATAAAGTTTACCTAGTTCAACAGGATCCCCAACATTTACAATGTTGACAAAATTAACCCCTTTAACCGTCTGTCCATCTCGGATATCAAGACAAGGTATGATTCGTTTTGCTAGCATATTATCGTGAAATAAATTGAGTGATCTGGGCCATGGTGATCCGACCTTCATAGATTGCTTTTCCAGTAATCACAGCTGGAATTCCAGCATCCTGCAACTCGAGAATATCGGCCATTGAGCTAACACCTCCACTAGCAATTAAATAGGTACCTGGAATAGCCGCTAGAATTTTAGTATACAAATCTGTTGCGGCCCCTTGTAACATGCCATCTCTGCTGATATCTGTACTTATTATCTTCGTAATACCTTGACTATGCCAGGTATTGATAAACGAGAAGATATCTGTTTCAGTTTGTTCTTGCCATCCAGTAACAGCAATCATCTCATCTTTTGCATCTGCTCCCAAAATAATCTTGTCTGCACCATAATTCTGTATCCATCGGAGGAAGATATCGGGTGATTTTACTGCAATACTACCACCAGTAACCATTGCAGCTCCTGATTCAAAAGCTATTTTTAAATCTTCATCCGATTTTAATCCGCCTCCAAAATCAACAATTAATCCAGTCTGGTTTGCGATCCGGCTTAAGACTGCCTGATTCACAATATGGTGAGCTTTAGCACCATCTAAATCAACTAGGTGAAGTCTTTTCAAACCAGCATCTTCAAACATCTTTGCAACCTCTAAAGGGTCCGAATTATAAATGGTCTTCTGATTATAATCTCCTTGACTTAATCGGACACATTTCCCATCAATAATATCTATTGCAGGTATGATTTCAATCATTATGTATATTAAAACTTGAGATTTATAAAGTTAGACAAGAGTTTTGATCCTGCGGATCCACTTTTCTCAGGATGAAACTGAGTCGCATAAAAATTATCGCGTTGCAAGGCAGCGCTAAAAGGGTTCAGATAAGTGCATGTTGCAGCAGTATCTGCTCCTGTCGTGGCATAATAAGAATGAACAAAATAGAAATAATCAGCTTCACTCAGACCCTCGAAAAGAGGTGTTTTCAATTCACTTAAGGAATTCCAGCCCATGTGGGGTATTTTATAATGAGAATGATCCCCCATTAGCGGGATAAATTTCTTAACCTTTTCGGGGAAGATCCCTAAGCAGGTTGTATCGCCCTCTTCAGAGTGTGTGCACATTAATTGAAGTCCAAGGCAAACACCCAGAACAGGTTGTTTTAGATCACAGATCAAGGAATCTAAATTATGTTGTTTCAAAAATCGCATTGTTGTAGCAGCCTCGCCAACACCAGGGAAAATAACCCGATCAGCGTTTCGAATTTCGTCTTGATCATCGGTAATAGTGGCAGAGATGCCAATGCGCTGAAGCGCAAAGTCGACCGACCGAATATTACCAGCATTGTATTTTATAACAACAATCTTCATTAGAGATTTAAACTATAAATAAAACTTATTCTTTTAATAACAATCCGATCACACGCACCATTTCTTTAAACTCATTCTCTTTAAATAAACGTGTCATAAATACGATTTTACCTTTTTTATCGATAATAACATTTCGGGTGACACCCGCCTTTTTATCGGCAAACAGACTAAACACCTCCGCATTTTGATCCACGGCCAATGGATAGGAGATATCAAGATCTTTTTGATATTGCTTAACCTTATCTAATGGCTCATCGCGGTCAACACCAAACAATAAAAACTTCGAATTACGTTTGTATGCATCCCAGATATCCTTTTGTATAAATGGAATCTCCTTCCGGCAAACACCGCACCAACTCGCAGTAAACTGAAGCATCACAACTTTACCCTTCCACGATTTAGATGACACCTTTTTCCCATTTAGCAATTGAAGGGTAAAATCGGGTAAGGCATCTCCAATTTTAGCTTTAAACTCATACTGATCAGGAATCTCTTGCTTCGGAACATGGTTGTATTTTTGAGCAAAAGAAGTTGAAAAAAGCAACGTTCCAATCAAAGTAATTATCCAAGAAATCCTATTAAAAGTTCTCATGATGTATTTAATTAAATACCACAGTTCTATTATTATAGACAAGTATTTTACGTTGAAGATGCTTATAAACGGCCTCACTCAACACTATTTTTTCTAGATCACGCCCCTTACGCACCAAACTATCAACGGTATCGATATGGGAAATTCGTACCACATCTTGGACGATAATTGGTCCGGCGTCAAGATCTGCAGTGACGTAATGACTCGTAGCACCAATAATTTTAACTCCGCGTGCATGAGCCGCATGATACGGTTTTGCACCTGCAAAAGCTGGTAAAAAGGAGTGATGAATATTGATAATTCGATTTGGATAATAAGAAATAAATTGATCAGATAGCACTTGCATATAACGGGCAAGAACGACGAAATCGATATCGTATTTTTTCAATAATTGCAATTCGGCCTTTTCCTGTTCAGCTTTATTCTCCTTGTTTTTCTCAATAAAATGAAAATCAATACCAAATCGCGAAGCAACAGGCCTCAAACTTTCATGATTACTAATTATCACAGGAATTTCAGTCTCCCAATCACCCGCAATATATCGTGAAAGAATGTCAAAAAGGCAATGAGATAAGCTTGAGACAAAGAGCGCCATACGCGGTTTTTTATCTGAAAAATGAAGCGAGAATTTAATCTCAAATTTGCGCGCAATAAGTGTCTCAAAATAATCAGAGATCTTATCGCGTGGAATAGCAAATTTATCTAGTTCCCACTCCACCCGCATATAAAAAAGACCCTCTTCATGGTCGACATGCTGATCTAAGTAAATAATATTACCTCTATTTTCATTGAGGAATTCAGTAACCGCAGCTAATATTCCTTGCTTATCCATGCAATGAATAAGAAAAATAGCAGTATTTCGAGGGTTCGTTTCTTTACGTATTGATTGCATACTTGATTACATTAGTATATTAGAATCTAAAGAACACCCTTCGTACTTGGCAGAGATTGCACAAAAGGATCTTTTCGAATAGCCATTTTAAGAGCTCTTGCAAAGGCTTTAAATATTGATTCAATCTTATGATGTTCGTTTGAACCCTCTGCCTTAATGTTTAAGTTAGAAAGCGATGCATCAGAAAGTGATTTAAAGAAGTGAAAAAACATTTCTGTTGGCATATCGCCAACTTTTTCGCGGCTAAATTCAGCTTCCCAAACAATCCAGGGTCTTCCGCCAAAATCAACTGCCACCTGAGACAGACAATCATCCATTGGCAGGCAATAACCATAACGTTCAATGCCCCGTTTATCACCAAGCGCTTTGCGAATAGCCTCACCTAAAGCGATTCCAGTATCTTCAATCGTATGGTGCTCATCAACGGCCAAATCACCTTTCACATTAATTGTTAGGTCACAACCAGAATGGCGACCTATTTGATCGAGCATATGATCGAAGAAAGCTAGACCAGTATTAATTTTACATTTTCCTGTACCATCTAAATGAAGCTCGACATAAATATCGGTCTCAGCAGTTTTACGGCTTACCGTGGCAGAACGCTCGCCAATAGCTAAGAAATTATAGATCGCATCCCATTGATCTGTGATTAAGGCGCATGAATCTTGCAAACCTTCAGCGACGATCTTGTCCGATTGATCAACTGGCGCAAAGTAGATCCCTTTAGAACCTAAATTTTTTGCCAGAACAATATCTGTCAATCGATCACCAATAACAAATGAACCAGCTAAATCATACAAATCACTAAAATATTCGGTCAGCATCCCTGTCCCTGGTTTGCGATTGATTGAATTTGCCTCGGGCCTTGTTGGATCAATATGGATATTCGAAAATACAACACTCTCATTTTCGAAAGCCTTAATCATCATATTTTGTGCAGGCCAAAAAGTATCTTCAGGGAACGAAGCAGTGCCAAGTCCATCTTGATTGGTAACAATGACTAATTCAAAGCCAAGATTTTTCTGGATATGATATAGATTTCGAAATACACCAGGAATAAACTCAAGTTTATCCAACGCGTCAACCTGCATATCACTTTTAGGTTCAACAATTAGCGTACCATCACGATCTATAAAAAGAATTTTTTTCATACTACCTATTTAAGTAATCCTATACTATTTTATTGCTAATAAGATCCCTATTCTAAAGTTAAGGAATTGAATTCAAACAACTAATGAATTAATCTATATTATTATTGACAATCTTATTGATCTGCAAAAAACTATTTTAATCCTATATTAATTGATCTAACGCTTCCATTAAGGTTGCATTTTCTTCAGGTGATCCTATACTAATTCGCAAGCATCCTTCACAAAGTGAAATAGAGGAACGATCGCGAACTATGATCTGTTGATCTACCAAAAACTGATAGATCCCGCGCGGATCGTGCATCTGAACAAGTAAAAAATTAGCATCTGAGGGATAAACCTTTACCACAAATGGGTATGATTGAAGGTTCGTAATCATTTTCGCTCTTTCCTTAAGAATACTATCAACCCACTGATTTTTATTAGCTTCATTGGCCAATAATTCTAGGGCTTTTTGCTGAGTCAGAATATTAATATTATATGGATATTTTATACGACTTAATACATCAATAATCTCAGGTGAAGCGAAAGCTATCCCTAAACGTAAGCCCGCCATTCCCCAGGCTTTAGAAAATGTCTGAAGGATAACTAGATTAGGATATTTAACAAGCAATGGAAGCAAACTTTTTTCAGGACAGAAATCGATGTAAGCCTCATCCAAAACCACTATTCCTTTAAACTCTTCAATAATTTTCAATAAACCAGAGTTATCTAATGCATTCCCAGATGGATTATTGGGAGAACAGAGGAAAATCAGTTTTGTCTTTGGAGTAACTGCCTTTAAGACTGCTGCAGCATCGAGTTCAAAATCAGCACTTAAAGAGACATGAGCCACGGATATATTATTCGTATCAGCAGCCACTCTATACATACCATAGGTAGGATTAATGGAGACTACCTGATCAAGGCCAGGCTCACAAAATGCTCTAAAAAGCAAATCGATAGGTTCATCGCTTCCATTACCCAGGAAAATATGCTCGACTGAAATATTTTTTAACGCACTAATTCGGTTTTTAAGTTCTCTTTGATGTGGATCAGGATAACGATTCCAAGGTGAGTTAAATGGGTTTTCATTGGCATCTAGAAACGCAGCAGCCTCTCCTGAGAATTCATCTCGAGCACTTGAATATGGTTTTAAATTGCGAATATTATCTCGCAGTAATTTAGTAAGATCTAAGCTCATAGTTTAATGTTTCGATAAATGAAAAACTATTTATCGCCCTTTTTAATGGACTTGATTCGCAATGATACAGCATTTTTATGTGCAAAAAGTTGCTCTGCCTGAGCCATCTCTTCAATAACTGGACCAAGATTCAGCATGCCTTCTTTGGTGATCTCTTGAAAAGTAATTTTCTTTGAGAAGCTATCTAAACCAACACCGCTCATCGATTTAGCCCAGCCGTTAGTTGGCAAAATATGGTTCGTACCAGAGGCGTAGTCACCAGCACTCTCTGGGGTATAATTTCCGATAAACACAGAACCTGCATTGGTTATTCGTTCTGCAAGTGCTCCAGCATCCTTCGTAGAGATTATCAAATGTTCTGGTGCATAATAGTTTATAAATCCAAGCATCTCTTCCGTGTCATTTACAAGAACAGCGCGACTATTATCAAGAGCTTTGGCGGCAATATCGGCCCTGGGAAGAGCTTTTAGCTGCTTGCCCATCACTTTGACAACCTCTTTGATTAACTGCTCATTGGTTGTAATCAATATAACCTGACTATCAGGTCCATGTTCGGCTTGAGACAATAAATCGGCAGCGATAAATTCAGGATTTGCAGTTTCATCAGCCATAACAGCGACCTCAGAAGGGCCTGCAGGCATATCAATTGCACAATCAGACATAGCCACAAATTGCTTTGCAGCAGTGACCCATGAATTACCAGGCCCAAAAATCTTATCGACCTTCGGAATCGATTCTGTACCATATGCCATGGCACCAACAGCTTGCATTCCACCAATCTTATAGATCTCTGTGATGTGACACACAGATGCGGCAAAAAGTATAGCTGGATGTATTTTCCCCGAACGATCAGGCGGAGAACAAAGAACCACATTGTTGCAACCCGCAATCATAGCTGGGATACCCAACATCAAGACTGTTGAAAATAAAGGAGCCGTTCCACCTGGAATATAAAGTCCAACCCGATCGATTGGCACTGATTTCTGCCAACATTTCACCCCTGGCATAGTCTCAACCACATGACGAGTTAGTTTCTGTGCCATGTGAAACGTATCAATATTTTGCGCCGCTACCTGAATAGCTCTTTTCAATTCAGGGGCAAGACTATCCACAGCCTCTTTAATCTCTTCATCTGAAACCTTAAAGTTGGCGACATCAACATGGTCAAATTGAAGGGTGAATTTTCGTACTGCTTGATCGCCATCCTCACGGATTTTCAACATGACCTTGCGTACCGTTTCAATTTTATCTAAGAAATCTGCCGTAGGCCTTTCAGTTATAGCTGGCCACGACTTTAAAAGAGGAAATCGGTAGATCTGCATAGTGCTAAAATTTACAAAATCATTTTTTCGATAGGCAAAACTAAAATTCCTTCAGCGCCACTTCTTTTCAAGTTGCCAATTACAACCCAAAACTCACTCTCATTGATCACAGAATGTAAAGAGCTCCAGCCGCTTCGTGCCAAAGGCATAATCGTAGGGGAGGTCATCCCAGGAAGAACTTTAATAATTTGTTCCAATTTATCATTCGGGGCATTTAGCATAATATACTTCTTGCCTCTCCCCTTTTCAACAGATTCGATACGGAAAATTAGCTCGTCGAGAATTGCCTGTTTTTCTTTAGATAGATTAGGAGTTGCTACTAATACAGCCTCAGACTCCATCACGGTATAAACCTCTTTTAATCGATTGCTTACCAACGTACTTCCAGAGCTTACGATATCAAAGATAGCATCAGCAAGACCGATCCCTGGTGCTATCTCTACAGATCCAGCAATAAAATGGATGTTTGCGGTGATCTTATGCTCTTCAAGAAAAGTTTTTAATATTCGGGGATAAGAGGTAGCTATTTTCTTTCCAGAAAACCATTCTAATCCTTGATAATCAACATCTTTTGGAATTGCCAAGGAGAGTCTGCATTTACTAAATCCTAAATGCTTCACCGTCTCAACGAGCTGACCTTGTTCCATCACCTCATTTTTACCGACAATACCGATATCGGCCACTCCATCTGACACACATTGAGGAATATCATCGTCGCGCAAGAATAGCGCTTCCAGCGGAAAATTCTTAGCAGCAGAGATTAACCTACGGCTACTTGAAACTAGTTTAATACCTGTTTCTGACAACAGCGACATTGAATCTTCATTCAATCGACCTTTAGTCTGTATTGCAACTCTTAATATTGAATCCATGGTAATAAATTAAAAAAGGCTCACCTGAATAAAAAGGTAAGCCTGTGTTTTTTGTCTTTTGATTATGGACGCATCACCGCAAGCTCACCTTAAGGTAAGTGATGATGGCCGTTATGAATAATGAGTACTTGCATATCGTATATTATCTTGCAAACTTAGTTAAAAAACAGATTAGTTCTACTAAACAAAGGGATGAAATGTTAAATAAAAATTAAACTTACCCTTCTAACATCTAAAATTGCAATCCCTCAAGCAAACGAATATAAGTTTTTATCCCATTCTGTATTTCTGAGATTAAGATATACTCATTCGCAGTATGTGAACGGGCAGAGTCACCTGGTCCCATTTTTATAGATGGGTAAGGGATCACAGCCTGGTCAGATGTGGTTGGAGAGCCATAGATTTCCAACCCTAATTCGATACCCCTTTTTACCAAAGGATGCTCTGGATTAATGCCTGAAGAGTTTAAACGGAAAGAGCGAGGTGTAACTTCAGCCTCAATCAGGTTAACGATCACCTTATAAACCTGATCGTTTGAATAAAACTCATTCGTGCGCACATCTAATACAAATCGACATGAATCGGGGACCACATTGTGTTGATGACCAGCCTCAATTTGCGTAACTGTCATTTTCACAGGTCCTAATAGCTCAGACTCGAGAGGGAACTTATAATTTTCAAGGATTTGAATATCCCGAATCGCCTTATAGATTGCATTGTCACCTTCATTTCGTGCAGCATGACCAGCCTTACCTTTCGCTTCACAATCTAATACGATCAAACCCTTTTCTGCTACTGCAATATTCATTTGTGTTGGCTCACCAACAATAGCTAAGTCTATCTTACCAAGTTGATCTAGAACCGAGGCAACGCCAAATTCGCCTGAAATCTCCTCTTCCGCACTCACACAAAAAATCAAGTTAAAGGGCAAGGAGGTCGAATCATGAAAATAACGAAAAGCGCCTAACAACGATACCACAGAAGCTCCTGCATCATTGCTACCTAAACCCGTCAATCGATCACCCTCAACCGTAGCCTTAAATGGGTCGTAGGTCCACCCATGATTGGAACGAACCGTATCCATGTGAGAATTGAATAAAATCACAGGTTTTGATTCTACCCAATACTTACTTCGAATCCATATATTATGTCTACTTCTAGTCGGCGCTAAACCCCAAGAAGTTAGTTTTTGTTCGATATAATCAGCAACATCTTTCTCTTCCCGACTTAAAGAGGGAGTTTCGATCATTGCTTTTAAAAGCTCAACGCTATCTGATATAATTTGTTCTGTCTGCATGGTTAAAGCACTAATCTAGTTCCTCTTAATCCGCCAGAGATACCCTGAGCATTTGTTATCACAACAGCCGTAACCCCTTGACGAAGGGCATTAAATCCACTCTCTACTTTTGGGATCATCCCACCAGATATCACCCCTTGTTCCTTTAGCTCTTCAAAGAGCACCGGATCTATCTCCGGAATAACTGATTTGTCATCGGTTGGATCGAGTAAAACGCCTGGCTTCTCAAAACAAAAGATCAAGCGCAGCTCATACTTTCCGCATAATGTTTTAGCTAATTCAGAAGCGATGGTATCTGCATTAGTATTTAGCAGCGATCCTTTTCCGTCGTGAGTAATTGGAGCGACTACTGGAACGGCACCCATCCCAATTAATTCAGATATTGCCTGTGCATTAACCCAGTTGACATCTCCAACAAATCCATAATCAATAGCACCAACAGGACGTTTAACCGCCCTAATAATATCTAGATCAGCACCTGTTAAACCAATGGCATTATTACCATGTGCCTGCAAGCCTGCTACAATAGTTTTGTTCACAAGGCCAGCATAAACCATCGTGGCTACCTTTAGTGTTTCCTCATCGGTAATCCGACGTCCATCAACGATTTTAGTCTCAATACCAAGCTTTTCAGCTAATGCAGTCGCACTGCGGCCTCCTCCATGAACAAGAATTTTACCTCCAGCAATACGAGAGAAATCCTTTAATAAGGCACTTAAAGAGCCTGGCTCTTCAACAATCTGCCCACCTACTTTTATGATTATCAAATGTTCTCTCATAGCAATCCTTCCAATATAAGTTTCAATATTGTCTGGGCCGAATATACGCGATTTTCTGCTTCTTCGACAACAATTGACGAAGAACTATCAAGAACTTCATCCGTAACAATCATATTCCGACGAACTGGAAGGCAATGCATAAATTTAGCCTTGTTGGTTAGGGCCATTTTTTGCGCAGTGACTGTCCAATTTAAGTCTTTGGATAAGATCTCTCCATATTTTGTATAAGACGACCAGTTTTTAGCATAGATAAAATCAGCACCTTCGAACGCCTTATCTTGATTGTACTCTACTTCAATATCTCCCATAAAAAAAGGATCCAACTCGTAACCAGAAGGATGAGTAACTACCAAATCATAATCGGTGTGGCGCATCCATTCCACAAATGAGTTCGGAACGGCTTGAGGCAATGCCCTTGGATGAGGTGCCCAAGATAAGACAACCTTAGGACGAGCTATTTTTTTATGTTCTTCGATAGTCAAATGATCAGCAAAACTTTGCAAGGGATGGCGGGTAGCTGCCTCCATGCTCACAACCGGAACGCCAGAATATTGAATAAATTGATTAATAATTTTCTCGGCATAATCAGCTTCGCGATCTTCTAAATCAGCGAAAGCTCGAACACCGATAATATCGCAGAAACGACCAATAACAGGTATTGCTTCGCGCAAATGTTCTGCTTTATCGCCATCCATGATCACGCCAAGTTCACTCTCCATGCGCCATCCATCCTGATTGACATTTAAAACCATGGTATTCATCCCCAAATTCATTGCTGCCTTTTGCGTGCTAAGTCGAGTACGCAGACTTGCATTAAAAAAGATCAGAACGATGGTTTTATTCTTACCAAGATGTTGATGTCCAAAAGGATTATTTTTAATCTCTCGGGCCATTTTAATTGCCTCTGTTAAAGATGGAAGGTCATAAACCGAAGTAAAATGTCGCATAATAAACTGTAATGATATATAATCTTAAATGTTATACTCTTATGAACGAACCTGTCCGTCTCCCTCAACTAGCCATTTATAACTCGTTAACTCTTCAAGTGCCATAGGACCTCTCGCATGCAATTTCTGTGTACTTATTCCAATCTCAGCGCCAAGACCGAATTGAGAACCATCGGTAAATGCTGTACTTGCATTCACAAATACGGCTGCGGCATCCACAATTTTCAGAAAGCGATCACAATTTTCTTTATTTTCAGAGACAATAGCCTCACTATGTTTGGAGCTATATTTAGCAATATGAGTCATCGCTTCCTCAAATGTAGAGACTGTTTTAATCGACATTTTATAAGATAAAAACTCAGTCCCAAACGATTCATCCGTAGCTTGATTTAACAGCCTTTCAGGATAAATACCATCAAGGGCATCGTATGAAGCCTTATCTGCAAAGATCTCCACTTCACTCTCCAATAACAAATCAGTGATTTGTTTTAAAT
The DNA here is from genome assembly GCA_903897145.1 of uncultured Bacteroidia bacterium. Classification (GTDB taxonomy): domain Bacteria; phylum Bacteroidota; class Bacteroidia; order Bacteroidales; family Prolixibacteraceae; genus JAAFHB01. The sequence goes on from CAIUAN010000038.1 coordinate 230,127, forward strand.
GAGCCAACCTAGAGCGGTGAATAATCAAACAATCAAGCGCATTACAGACACTAACACGTCGCACCTTGGCATTATTTATGATCTGAACACCTTTTGAAAGATCTCCAAACTCATCAAAATAAGTATGACAAATTCCAGCACCAGTCTCAATAACTGGAATCGTGGCATGCTCTCTAACATAATCGATCAACCCCTGACTTCCACGAGGTATAATTAAATCGACATAACCTCTAGCATGCAATAATTCAGTTGTCGCTTCTCGGCCAGCAGGAAGCAAAGCCAAGATATCTGGATTTATATGATTTACAGTTAGTATATTATGAATAATGCTTACAATTGCTTCATTTGAATGAAAAGCATCGCTACCACCTTTTAGAATGCATGCATTACCTGATTTCAGACAAAGCGAGAAAACATCAAAAGAGACATTTGGTCTTGCTTCGTAGATGATTCCAATAACCCCAAATGGAACACTAACTTTTGATATTTTTAGTCCATTAGGACGTTCCACATCAAAAAGAGTCCGACCTAATGGAGAGGGCAAGAAAGCCACGTTACGAATGTCGTCTGCGATATTTTTGATCCGTTCGGCCGTGAGTTTAAGGCGATCGTATTTGGGATCTGAATCCTCCATACGAATTAAATCCTTCTGATTCTCACGAAGGATAAAGGCCGTACTTTTCTCGGCAGCATCAGCGATTTTCAAGAGAATCTCGTTGATCTTATTAACGCTTAGCAGGTTTAGTTCTCTGCTTGCGTTTAAGGTATTTTCAAATTGCTGATGAAAATTCATAATATCTCAAATCAAATATAAATAGTCGTAATGGATAAAAGGTTTCGAAACCTTGCCTCCCATCTCTTTCGATACCTCATCAGAGGAAAATGATGCTTTTCCTAAACCTACTAAATTTCCTTTGGCGTCTTTTACGCGCACAATATCTCCCTCTTTAAAGAATCCAGAAACAGATACAATACCAATTAACAAAACGCTTACGGCATGATCGGAAAGCAACCGTTCAAGAGCACCATTATTAATAACCACCTCCCCTTTTGCAAAATCATCAGAGTGCGCAAGCCATTTTTTCACACCAGTCGATTTCTTCTTAGATGGTATAAAATGGGTATGTGGTATGGCATCTTTAGACGTTAGAAGATCCACTAAGATATGATCCTTCATACCATTGGCAATATGAACAGAAACACCCTGACTTGCTAGCTTAGAAGCGATATGAAACTTAGTCAACATTCCACCTCTGCCGAAATTAGACTTCTTACCAGAAACAGCCTCAATATTCATGGTCTCGCCATGATTAATTGTTGCGACAAGTTTACTTTCTGGATTCTCAGGTGATCCGGTATAAACACCATTGACATTGGTTAAGATCACTAAGGCCTCCATATCCATCATGGAAGCAATTAGACCAGAAAGCTCATCGTTATCGGTAAACATCAGTTCGGTCACTGAAATCGTATCGTTTTCATTAACCACTGGGACCACTCCATTATCAAGCAGGGTGGTCATGCAGTTTCGCATATTTAAATAATGTAGACGATCGCTGAAATTCTCTTTAGTCGTTAATACCTGCGCGCAGGTAATGTCATTTGAACGAAATAGATCAGCATATTGATTGATTAATTTCACCTGACCCACAGCCGACCATAGCTGACGACTTGATACTGGATCGAGCTTGCGCTTTAATTCAACTTCTGCGCGTCCAGCAGCTACGGCTCCTGAAGTGACTAGAATAACTTGCAAACCTAATTTACGCAATTCAGTTATCTGATCGACAATATGAGCCATCCGCGACACATTAAGCATCCCTTGGTCATTTGTCAGCACATTACTGCCAACTTTTACAACTATCTTATTATACAACAGGGACATATCAGCGTTACAATTACAACGAGTGCATGTTAAAAGATAAAAAACAGGTGACTGAATCAGTCTCAACCCTTCAATTTGAAAGAATTAGCTTTTCATGATCTAATTAAACCATAAAAAGCTAATTCAGTTAGCAGTGACAGCCGTTGTAAAAATAAGCTTAATCTACCAATTTTACTGCCTAAATCCGTACTATTTTGAAGAATTAATTTTGTTATATGAGGTCAGAATACCTTTAATAATTGAGGCAGAGAATCCTCTATGCTCCATCTCATTCAATCCTGAGATTGTAATTCCCTTGGGTGTTGTCACCTTATCGATCTCTTCCTCAGGATGGTTGCCGGTTTGAATAACCAATTCAGCAGCTCCTTTTACCGTTTGAGCCACAATTTTTTGAGCTATCTCAGGTGTAAATCCTATTTCAACACCACCTTGAATGGCAGCACGAATAAAGCGAAGGGCGAAAGCAATATTACAAGCACCTAAAACGGTCGCAGAAGCCATTAAATCTTCATTGATCAGAATAACTTCACCTAAACATTCAAAAAGTTCAGTAACTAAATCAATCTGAGCTGGAGTGCAAGCTGGAGCAGCAATCAAAGTCATGGACTCTTGAAGAGCGACTGCGGTATTGGGCATAACTCGCAATGGGATAACGAACGAGGGAAGGTGTTCACTCATCTGTGCAACACTTATTCCGGTCATCAAGGAAGCCACTAATTGACCCTCCTTAAGACTTGACTTAATCTCGGTGAAAATCTCAACTGCCTGATAGGGCTTTACAGCCACGATAACGATATCTGCCTTTGAGACTGCGTGTTTATTATCTTTAACAATGGTAACACCCTTAGCAGATAAATCGTCTAATAACTCAACTCGTCTGCGTGAAACAGTCAATTGAGAGGCAGGAATACCCGATTTTAGAAAACCATCGGCAACCGAACGACCAAGATTTCCTCCTCCAACGATTGCAATATTTAATTTCTTAATTTCCATATAAAATTCTTAACCTATTTAGATGCTGCAATTTACAAATTATTTAGCGTTTTTATTAAAGCATCCACAAAATGATCACACTGAACCTTCGTCAATGTTAAAGGAGGGAGGATTCTAATCACATGAGATCCAGTGACACCTGTGAAAATTTTCTGATCGAAAAGCAGCTGTTTCCGCAATACTGCGATGGGAAAATCAAATTCAATTCCAATCATTAAACCTTTACCTCTCACATCTTTAATTTGAGGAATCTTAGATAATCGTTCAAATAAATACCCACCCACCTCGAAAGCGTTTTCAACGAGATGTTCATTTTTCAATACATCAAGAACAGCTATTCCGGCAGCGCAAGCTAAATAATTACCGCCAAATGTTGTTCCTAGCATTCCAGACCAAGGTTTTAAATCGGGTGCGATTAGGATACCGCCAATTGGAAAGCCGTTTCCCATCCCTTTAGCGACAGAAATTATATCCGCTTTTATATCGGCATGTTGGTGAGCAAAGAATTTGCCGCTTCTCCCATATCCCGATTGTATCTCATCTAAAATAAGTACAGCTCCATATTTTTTACAAAGCTGTGAAGCCGATTGCAAGAATTTCGGATCTGGAACAATACAACCACCTACGCCTTGAATACCCTCTATGATTACAGCAGCCACATCACCTTTTTTCAAGGCTGACTCAAGTTGAGCTGCATCATTAAGAGGCAAAATTGTTCGAACCACCGTATCGTTCAATGGTGAGATTATTTTAGGATTATCAGTGATAGCTACTGCAGCAGAAGTCCGACCATGAAATGCATTTTCAAATGCTATGATTCTCCCCTTGCCGGTGTGAAAAGAGGCCAACTTCAACGCGTTTTCATTCGCTTCAGCGCCTGAATTACATAAAAATAAAGAGTAATCAGAATAGCCTGATAAGTCACCTAGTTTTTGAGCCAACTCCTCTTGCATTGGATTCTGCACTGAGTTGGAATAAAAGCCAATATGACGGAGCTGATTCGCAAGTTTTGCAACATAATGAGGATGTGAATGGCCGATCGAAATAACAGCATGACCTCCATATAAATCGAGGTAATCCACACCATTCTCATCGGTTATATAGCATCCATTGGCCGAGACCGGATTTATATCAAAAAGCGGATAGACATCAAATAGTTTCATGGTATATTATTTATCATCAATACCCTTTAGAAGAGCATAAATTGTAGAAATTCAGTTTATTAAAATCCAATTGCCTTAAGACTTAATCCGCACCGTTCGTCAAAACCAAACATGAGGTTCATGTTTTGAACAGCCTGACCAGATGCACCTTTAAGCAAATTATCAATGCATGATAGAATCATCAATTTATCACCATGTTTCTCTAAGTAAACCAAGCCTTTATTTGTGTTCACAACTTGCTTTAGATCAGGATTTTCAGTGGTAACATTTACAAACGGATGAGTCGCATAAAAAGAGGTATAAAGTTTCATGGCTTCAGCTATCGTCCCTTCAAATTTTGTATAAGCCATCACAAAAATTCCTCGGGTGTGATTTCCACGAACAGGAATAAAGTTCAAAGCCTTTTTGAAGTTAGGCTGAGCTTGCAACAGACTCTCTCCTATCTCGCCCAGATGCTGGTGTTCAAAAGCTTTATAGACTGATAAGTTATTATCTCTCCAGCTAAAGTGAGAAGTTTTAGTGGGCGCCTGACCTGCTCCCGTTGAGCCTGTAATCGCATTCACATGAATCTCGTCGATTAACAACCCATCAGAAGCCAATGGAAGAAGGGCTAACTGAATCGCTGTCGCAAAACAGCCTGGATTAGCAACTCTTTTAGATTGAACTATTTGTGATCGATTAAGTTCTGGTAAGCCATAAACAAAATCGTTACCAGCCCGTTTTAACCTAAAGTCATGACTTAGGTCTATAATTTTTAAATTATCAGGGATAGAAACGCTATTTAAATATTCAATTGATTTTCCATGACCAGAGCACAAAAACAACACATCAATCTTAGTGAGATCAACATCGGAAAATGCAAGATCAGTATCTCCAAGAAGGTCGGTATGCACCGATGAGATTAGCGCCCCATTGTTACTTCCGCTCTGGATATATTTTAGTTCAGCAAATGGATGAACCAATAAAATTCGAATGAGCTCACCTGCTGTGTAGCCGGCACCGCCAATAATTCCAACGCTGATTTTCATAAGTTCATTTCTTATTTTTTATTTACTGCGTGATAAATTTTCAACTGATTACCTAAGATTTTGGTAAACCCTTTGGCATCATCAGCCGTCCACCCTTTATTCATCTCTCCATATTGACCAAACTCTGACTTCATCAAATCATGATCTGACTCAATTCCAATCAATTGGAAATGGTATGGACGTAAAGCAATACTTACTTTTCCAGTGACATTTTCTTGAGTATTTTCAAGAAATTTCTCAATATCGCGCATCACAGGCTCGAGGTACATCGCTTCATGCAAAAACATACCATACCAGTTACCTAGCTGCTCTTTCCAATATTGTTGCCATTTGGTGAGCGTATGTTTCTCTAACATCTGGTGAGCCTTGATAATCAACATTGGCGCAGCAGCCTCGAAGCCCACACGACCTTTAATCCCAATTATAGTATCACCGATATGCATATCGCGGCCGATTGCCCAAGCAGAGCCGAGTTTTTCAACTTCATTAATCGCATCAACGCTATTTTTAAATTTCTTTCCATTGACACCAATGAGTTCTCCCTTTAAGAAATCAACAGAAATAATCTCTTCGCCTTCTTTCTGCAAGTGTGTTGGATAGGCCTCTTCCGGGAGTGTCTGTTCGCTATGCAAAGTCTCTTTGCCGCCAATACTTGTTCCCCAAAGACCTTTATTGACAGAGTAAGCCATTTTTTCAAAATTATCAACTACACCATGCTTCCGCAGATAATCGATCTCCGCATCACGTGACAACTCTAAGTCACGAGTAGGTGTTAATATTTTGATCTCTGGTGCCAGAACATCAAAGGCCAAATCAAATCGTATTTGATCATTTCCTGCACCCGTGCTTCCGTGTGCCACATGAGTAGCACCAATACTTTTCGCGTAATTGATTACGGCAAGAGCTTGAAAGATACGTTCTGAACTAACAGATATTGGATATGTATTATTTCGCAACACATTTCCATACACCATATATCGAATCCCTTTTTGGTAATACTCATCGGTTACGTCAAGCAATTTATGTGATTTAACACCTAATGAATAGGCCTTTTTCTCAATTACAGCTAGCTCTTCTTTCGAAAATCCCCCTGTATTTGCAATGGCGCTATGCACTTCCATCCCTTTTTCGACTGACAAATAAATTGCACAAAACGAAGTATCCAACCCTCCGCTAAATGCCAGAACTACCTTTTCTTTCATGGAAATATACTTTTGATAATTTAATTTAATACGATAAAAAAACGTTTGTGATCAATGACCTAGGATAATAATTTTCTTCCAGTCGATATCAGAGAATGAAAATTTCTCTGTTTTACGCTTCTCCAACCAATCTTTATAGATTTTAAAAGGGGTCTTTGGCTTTTGTTTTTTGTTCTCCCAAGCAGGGTCATAAATCATACCAGTGCACAAACATTTTGATTTTCCCATCCTCAACAAGATATCGTAGTTGACGCAACTTTGACACCCTTTCCAGAATTGCTCATCATCGGTAAGCTCAGAGAACGTTACCGGACGATAACCCAGTTCTGAATTGATTTTCATGACCGCCAATCCTGTCGTTAGTCCGAATAGTTTGGCACTTGGAAATTTAGAACGTGACAATTCAAAAGCTCTTAGTTTTATGCTACGAGCCAATCCGTGTCCACGGTAATCCCAATGAACAATAAGTCCAGAATTAGCCACATAACGACCATCATTCCATGTTTCGATGTAGCAGAAGCCAGCAAATTTATCACCATCAATCGCAATAATTGCCTTGCCTTCTGAAATTTTAGAAGCGATATATTCATGTGAACGCCGAGCGATGCCCGTTCCGCGTTCAAGTGAAGCCTTTTCAATCGTATCATTAATCTCATCAACGAAACGCAAATGCTCCTCTCCAGCTACCAAGACCTGTATGTCAGATTTTGGCTCAACTAAATCTTTTTTCTTAAAAATCATAGCGTTATATTATACGAAGCTTAAATTTTACTCTCTAATTTGGGCATAATTGATTTCAGAATTTGAATTACATCGCTTCTGCCAATGCCTTCTCTCATAATAAGCAAGATGGTGTCATCGCCAGCCACTGTGCCCAATATCTCATAAGGATTCACCTTATCTATCAAGATGGCAACGCTATTAGCATACCCAGGCAATGTCTTTACAACGCCAAGGTTCGATGAAAATTCGATACCAATGACGCCATCCGCCATATATTCTCGCTGCAAGGCGACCATAGACTGGGACGTATTCCCCTGATCAGCAGACGAAAGGCGGTAGACATAACCACCGAGGTCGTCGGTCACCTTGTTTATGTGTATAGCCTTTAAATCACGTGACAAAGTAGCCTGAGTAACCTCACAGCCTAAATCATGTAAACGGTTCTGTAAATCGTCCTGACTGCTAATTACCTCTTCCGAAATAATTTTTTTAATTAACAGCATTCTTTGAGTTCTATTTTTCATAGAAAAATCAGATCAATGAATATTTATTCTATTAAAGAGCACAAAAATATACACTATTTATGTATAAATCAAGAAAAAATGAATATTTATTAAAAAATAATATTATTAATGAATTTTTTATGAATATTTATAAATTTTCATAGATTACGTTGTGATTTTCGCAGAAATAAATTACATTTGCAGCTGTGCGACATCAACTAAGAATATCGATGAAGAAGACGCCGAAAAATGCGTTTTTACTACTGACTAAAAGGTAGTGAAAACGCATTTTTTTTGAGAATTAAAGTTTCGAATTTATGTTAACCCGAGAAAAATAAGCTTGTAATGCGAAAAGTAAAACTGATTCTTGAGGATGGAACAGTATTAGAAGGGAAATCATTTGGCTACGAAAAATCGGTTGCCGGCGAGGTTGTTTTTTACACCGCCATGACTGGATATCCAGAGAGCCTTACTGATCCATCATATACTGGACAAATACTCGTCTCAACCTATCCGTTAATCGGAAACTATGGCGTACCCAAAGATTTAATCGAAGATGGGATACACAAACATTTTGAATCGAACAAGATTCATATTACAGGGTTAATTATCTCAGACTACTCGGTTGGATTCAGTCATTGGAATGCGATGATGAGCTTAGGAGACTGGTTAAAATCGCAAGAAATACCAGGTCTTTACGACATAGATACTCGATTACTAACCAAGATACTTCGCGAGAAGGGTTCTTTACTGGGTAAGATAGAGTTTGAATCTGAAGAGATTGAATTCTTCGATCCCAACCTTTCTAATCTAGTCGCCATAGCAAGTACCGATCAAGTTATAACCTATGGCAATGGAGCTTATAAAATTGTGATGGTCGACTGCGGCGTAAAGAACAACATCATCCGCTGCCTAATCAAAAGAAACACAACGGTGATCAGAGTACCTTGGGACTATGATTTCACCACATTAGAATACGATGGTTTATTTCTCACTAATGGACCGGGTGATCCAGCCATGTGCGACATCACCGTTAAGCATATTAAGGTTGCCATAGCTCAAGAAAAACCAATCATGGGAATCTGCTTGGGCAATCAGCTTCTCGGACTTGCTGCAGGAGCAGAGACCTACAAACTTAAATACGGACATCGGAGTCACAACCAACCGGTGCTTCTGAATGGCACAAACAGGTGTTTCATAACCTCGCAAAATCATGGGTTTGCCATAGCTACGGAAACATTGCCAAGCGAATGGGAATCTTTATTTGTCAATGTAAATGACAATACCAACGAAGGCATTCGACATAAAACGAAACCTTTCTTCTCTACTCAATTTCACCCTGAGGCCTCATCTGGACCAGTGGACACAGAATTTTTGTTTGATGATTTTATTGAAAGTGTAAAAAAAAATAAGTCAGGTAAATGATCAACTCAGCTATTAAAAAAGTAATCGTTTTAGGCTCGGGGGCCTTGAAAATTGGAGAAGCAGGAGAATTTGACTACTCTGGATCGCAAGCGCTTAAAGCCCTTAAAGAAGAAGGCGTATACACCGTTCTGATCAATCCCAATATTGCAACCATCCAAACATCTGAAGAGATAGCCGACAAAATCTATTTTCTTCCCGTTACGGCAACTTGGGTTGAGAAAGTTATCGAAAAAGAGAAACCAGACGGTATTCTGCTAGCTTTTGGTGGACAGACAGCCCTAAATTGCGGCGTTGATCTTTTCAGACAAGGCATCTTAGAAAAACACAACATCCAAGTTGTTGGGACGCCAGTACAATCAATTATAAATACCGAAGACCGACAGATATTTGCCGATATCTTGCGCGAGATCGATGTCTTAACGCCTAAGAGTGTAGCCTGCGACACGATCGAAAAAGCACGCGAAGCGGCTAAAAAACTAGGATTTCCATTAATCATTAGAGCTGCTTATACCTTAGGAGGATTAGGCTCTGGTTTCTGTTCGAATGAAGAAGAGCTAAATAAACTAGCTGAAAACGCATTTAGTTATTCTCCTCAAATCCTTGTTGAAGAATCTATTAAAGGATGGAAAGAGGTAGAATACGAAGTTGTAAGAGATAAATACGACAATTGTATTACGGTTTGTAACATGGAAAATTTTGATCCTCTAGGAATTCATACTGGAGAATCAATTGTTGTCGCGCCATCGCAAACGCTATCAAATGACGAATACCACAAACTTAGAACGCTCTCCATTAAGATCATTCGCAAGATTGGTGTCGTTGGAGAGTGTAATGTTCAGTTTGCCCTTGATCCAAACTCTGAAGACTATCGGGTAATAGAGGTCAACGCACGTCTTTCGCGCTCATCAGCTTTAGCCTCAAAAGCAACTGGTTATCCGCTTGCCTTTGTGGCCGCAAAACTTGGATTAGGTTATGGTCTGCACGAATTAAAAAATTCGGTTACAAAAGTTACCACAGCATGTTTTGAGCCTGCCTTAGACTACGTCGTAGTTAAGATACCACGTTGGGATCTGAATAAATTCGAAGGTGTTTCAAAAACACTAGGATCAAGTATGAAGTCTGTAGGCGAAATTATGGCCATCGGACGATCTTTTGAGGAAGCCATTCAAAAAGGGATTAGAATGGTCGGAGGAGGCATGCATGGATTTGAGGGAAACCGTAGCGAAATGGAGATCACCGATATCGAAGGTGAATTAAAAAATCCGACCGATCGTCGAATTTTTGCCATCGCAGAAGCCTTTCAAAATGGTTACTCAGTTGATAAAATCTGGGAGATCACTCGCATTGACAAGTGGTTTCTTCAGAAACTTAGCAACATCCATGATCTAAAAAATAGATTAATCGAATTCAATACCCTTGCGGAACTTCCTGTCGATCTTTTATTGCTCGCTAAAAAGCAAGGATATTCTGATTTTCAAATTGCCCGTCTGGTGATGAAAAATCCAGACAGTCAAATTCATAGCGACTTACTTAAGGTTAGAGCACACCGTAAAAGCTTAGGGATTACACCTGTAATCAAACAGATAGATACTTTAGCTGGTGAATATCCAGCACTTACAAACTACCTCTACGTCACCTACAATGGAACCGAACATGACGTTGAGTTTCAACACGACCAAAAATCAGTTATCGTGCTCGGGTCGGGAGCTTATCGCATTGGGTCATCGGTTGAATTCGACTGGTGCTCTGTGAATGCAGTCAACACAATACGAAAGGAAGGTTTTAGATCAATCATGATAAATTACAATCCTGAAACCGTATCTACCGATTATGACACCTGCGACAGATTATATTTCGATGAACTAACACTTGAGCGAGTGCTAGATATTTGTGATCTTGAACAACCGCTTGGCACCGTACTTTCGATGGGTGGACAGATTCCGAATAACTTGGCGATGAGACTTCATAAACAAGGTATTCCGATCCTGGGAACAACAGCTGAAAAGATTGACAATGCGGAAGATCGTAATAAATTCTCCGCAATGCTTGACAGACTAGATGTAGATCAGCCACGTTGGAGCCAATTAACCACCATTGAAGACATCAATCGATTTGTTGATGAGGTTGGATTTCCTGTCTTGATACGTCCATCTTATGTGCTCTCTGGAGCTGCGATGAATGTCGTTTCAAATAAAGATCAACTGCACCATTTCCTGACCTTAGCAGCGCATGTTTCGAAAGAGCATCCAGTTGTAGTCTCTGAGTTTATCGAGAATGCGAAGGAGATCGAAGTTGATGCCGTAGCAAAAAATGGTGAGATTGTGGCTTACGCTATTTCTGAACACGTTGAATTTGCCGGTGTTCACTCAGGCGATGCAACCATTGTTTTCCCTCCACAGAAACTGTATATCGAAACCATTCGAAGGATTAAAAAGATTTCTCGCAAGATCGCTTTAGCACTAGAAATCACGGGGCCATTCAATATTCAATATCTTGCAAAAGATAACGACATCAAAGTGATCGAATGTAACCTTCGGGCTTCGCGTTCATTCCCATTTGTGTCTAAGGTATTGCGTACCAATCTAATCGAGATTGCTACAAAAGCAATGCTAGATGTTCCGTTTGAGAAGCCAGACAAATCGCTTTTCGAACTAGATTATGTTGGAGTAAAAGCTCCTCAGTTCTCGTTCCACAGATTACTAAATGCTGATCCAGTAACGGGTGTCGATATGGCCTCAACGGGCGAGGTTGCTTGTATTGGAGAGAACTTCTATGAAGCATTACTAAAATCAATGCTCTCTGTGGGTTATCGAATTCCAAAGAAAACAATTCTAATATCTTCTGGACCAACAAAAGGTAAAGTAGAGCTACTTGATAGTGCTCGAATGCTTAAAGAGAGAGACTTTACCATTTATGCGACTGGAGGAACTCACAACTTCTTCAAAGAGAATGGAATTGAAACTGAACAGGTTTGCTGGCCGGATGAAGACAATGCGGATATCAACACCTTAGATCTGATAAAAAACAGAAAAGTCGAAATGGTGATTAATATCCCAAAAGACCACACGACACGGGAGATTTCAAATGGATACAATATCCGAAGAAATGCAATTGATTTTAACATCCCACTGATCACCAATGCACGAGTTGCGAGTGCTTTTATCTATGCAATCTGCAAGCTAGATCTTGAAAACATAGCCATTAAAGCATGGAATGAATACAAGTAGTATTTATTCCATGCGAAGATAGATGTGGCGCAGGTCTGATATTTTGATTAAACATTCCTAAATGAAGATACTTCTCACCGGAGCTACCGGTTACATCGCCCAGCGTCTTCTGCCTGTCCTGCTTGAAAATGGTCATCAAGTGGTATGCTGCGTTCGCGACATTTCCAGATTTAACCATGAACGGTATACGAATGCCAATCTGAGTATTATAGAAGTTAACTTTCTTGATCAAAAAACGCTAAGTCGAATTCCTAAAGACATTGATGCAGCCTATTATTTGATTCATTCAATGTCGACCAGCGTAGGCGATTTTGCTGAATTAGAGGATGTCTCGGCTCGTAATTTCAGATCGCAGATCGAGCAGACCAATGCAGAACAAGTGATCTACTTGAGTGGAATTACGAACAACAGCCAGCTCTCAAAACATCTAACTTCCAGAAAAAATGTTGAAGAAATTTTACAATCTTCAAAATATGCTTTAACAACTCTTAAAGCTGGCATTATCATTGGTTCTGGAAGTGCTTCTTTTGAAATCATTCGCGATCTGGTAGAGAAACTTCCTTTAATCATTGGTCCAAGGTGGCTTAATACTCGCTCGCAACCCATTGCGATACGAAATGTTCTTCAATACATGTTAGGGGTTCTTCATAACGAGCCCACTTACAACAAGAGTTATGATATCGGCGGAGTAAAAATATTGACTTACAAAGAGTTGCTTCTGCGATTTGCAAAAGTCCGTGGTTTGAAGCGAATCATCTGGGTACTCCCGGTGATGACTCCTCGCCTTTCATCTTATTGGCTTTATTTTGTCACATCAACAACCTATTCGCTAGCTAGCAATTTAGTGAAGAGTATGAAAGTTGAAGTAATCTGCGAAAAAAATAACTTAAACGACCTTATTGGTGGGATTCAACTTATTGGCTACAGCAAAGCGATTCAATTAGCCTTTGGTAAGATCGAGCAAAACCAAGTTGTATCAAGTTGGAAAGATGCACTTACAAGTTCTGTACTTTTAAATGGGATCAGCCAGCATATTCAAGTGCCAAAATTTGGTTGTTTCACCGACCGACGAAAATATAAAATAAAAACCTCCCCTGAGCAGGTGATGCAAAATATCTGGTCTATTGGTGGCACCAGAGGTTGGTATCATGCCAATTGGCTTTGGGAGATCAGAGGTGCCATGGACCGACTAACGGGTGGTGTTGGGCTGCGTCGTGGAAGAAAAAACCCGTCCGAGATTTCAGCGGGTGAATCACTCGACTTTTGGCGTGTCTTATTAGCCAACAAAGCAGAACAGCGGCTTTTACTCTATGCTGAAATGAAACTTCCTGGAGAAGCCTGGCTTGAATTTAAAATTGTCAACAATGATGAAGTTATTCAAACGGCCATATTCAGACCTCTTGGAATCTGGGGACGGATTTATTGGTTTTCAGTCCTTCCATTTCATGGGTATATTTTCAAAGGGATGATTAAAGCTATTTCAACAAAGACCTATAACCATTAACACCATTTTGGAAGATGAGAAGTGGATTTATTATTGGCTTAAGATTATTTGGGTGCTTGCTCGTGCCACTGGCCGTTGGGGGAATCTCAGGCTATGCCACAGCTTCAAGCATTCATGGTTGGTACGAACATCTCATAAAACCATCGTTCAATCCACCCAATAATCTTTTCGGACCTGTCTGGACTCTTCTCTACACTTTAATGGGCGTCTCCTTATTTATAATCCTGAACTCCCCAAAAAGCGATGCTAGGACACAAGCGGTAAAAATATTTGCGATTCAGCTCATCTTGAATTTCTTTTGGAGTTTTTTATTCTTTAAATTCAACCTTCTTGGCATAGCACTTATTGAGATCATCTTGATGTTATTGAGTATTGGCACTATGATTAAATATTTCAGTAGAGTCAACAAACTTGCAGCGTACCTCCAAATTCCATATCTCCTTTGGGTAAGCTTTGCTACGATGCTCAATGGTGCCATTTGGATGCTTAATTAAGCAAAATACACAGGCTATTTTCAGGCCAAAAACGAATAACGCTAATAAATCATGTTTCTCGAACAGGCTCAAGATGGAAAAAATGATGTCGGACGTTGGCTCGCCTTGTTAGTTATTATATCAGTTGCCATTACCATAATCGGTACAATACCTGTTCAGATACTGGTCTACTTGCAAACAGCAGCTTCTCCCGATTTAATTCCAAATCTTGAAAACCCACTCGACCTTTCAGTTTTTGACATCTCTGCTCCTATCCAACTATTATTTCTAATCATACCCTATTTGATGGGTATTTTATCTTTAGCACTTTTGATAAAACCCATTCACGAAAGACGGGCGATCACCCTTATTTCTGGTAGCATCCCTTTTCGTTGGTCTCACTTCTTTTGGGGTGGGAAAATCTGGCTTCTGCTTGTTTTTATTTACACATTAATCATTAGCTCAATTGATAAGCATTCGATTAATATCGATATTGATTCCATTTCGCTCTTAAAAATTTGTCTTGTTATGATACTCTTAGTCCCAATCAAGACTGGATTAGAAGAGATTTTATTTCGCGGATATCTAATGCAAGGTATTCACCAATTTATTCGTTATAAATGGTTAAATTTGGTAATCACTGCATTAATTTTTGCAGGAGCTCAGGTTTATTTGTCAGAAAACAAGGATAATGAAGCAATCTTAGTCTTTATTCAATATTTGCTATTTGGCATCCTACTTTCACTTTGTGCTATTTTAGACGATGGTCTTGAAATGGCATGGGGGGTCAATAGCATAAACACAATTTTTATTGGTATTTTATCTTTAAGCGAGCGCAATTCAGATTCAATTCGGCTTAGCCAATTACATTTTAGCAATAAGAGTTATGGTATTGTGGCCTTATTAATCAACCTTGCTTTATTTATGTATAGTGCGAACAAAAAATTTAAATGGATTGGTTGGAGTACCTTGTTCGCAAGAAGTGAGCGAGTAGTTAAAGTGTCTGAACTAGATTCAGATTATCTGTATGATGAGTATTCAGAGGAAGATCAAGCATAAATTTTAAACCCTTAAACGTTATGGTATTATTTTCAGCTATTGATGTTTCCAAGACCTATGCTAGCCAGCAGGCCTTAACAAATGTCTCCATCTCTGTTGAACAAGGAACTATTTTTGGCTTATTGGGGCCTAACGGAGCAGGCAAGACAACACTCATTCGAATCATCAATCAGATCACTGCACCCGATAGTGGCTCTGTTTATTTCGAAGGTCGACCATTAAAGTCAACTGATATCAGTCAGATTGGGTACTTACCTGAAGAGAGAGGACTTTATAAGAAGATGAAAGTTGGTGAACAGGCTCTTTATCTAGGGCAATTAAAAGGTCTTTCGCGCCACGATGCCATGAAAGAGTTAAAGATGTGGTTTGAAAAATTCGAGATTACACCTTGGTGGGATAAGAAAGTGATGGAGCTCTCGAAAGGGATGCAACAAAAGGTTCAATTTATATGCACAGTCTTACACAAACCACAATTACTGATCTTTGATGAGCCCTTCAGCGGCTTCGATCCAATCAATGCAGATCTTATAACTCAAGAGATTCTGCGACTAAAAAACGAAGGAGCAACGATTATTTTCTCAACTCACAATATGGAATCAGTAGAGCAACTTTGCGACCATATTGCGTTAATAGACAAATCTAAAAAAATTCTTGACGGACCTACAACGCAAATCCGAGAAAACTTCAAAACCAATACCTTCGACATCACCTACCGAGGTTCTCTTAACGTTGACGAAGCTTATTTTGCTGCGAAATACAAAATCCTAAGCCACGAGCAAAATGGCCACGGAAATAAATTACATGTTCAAAATCTCCACGATGGCACTTCGCAGGATCTTATAAAAGATTTGGTAAATCAGGTAGAAATCATCTCATTTAATGAGGTCATTCCAAGTATGAACGAAGTATTTATTAAGGTAGTCAAACAAAACATATAAAATAACAAAGAGATGAATAAGATACTATTGATTCTCAAAAGGGAATATACAACGAGGGTACAAAAGAAATCATTTATCATTCTAACCCTATTAATGCCTATTATCTTGTCGGCGATCCTATTTCTTCCGGCCTATTTTATGTCGATGAATGATGAACAGCAGCACACCATTGCGGTTTACGATGGATCTTCAATCTTTTTGGGTCGACTTGAAAGCACCAATCTTGCTGCCTATAAGTTTATCCCCAAAGATGAATATTTAGCACTTAAGAAAGATATTAAGCAATCCTCCTATTATGCTTTATTGATTATTGAACCGAATTTCTTAACAACAAACGCTGTTCAAATAGCTTCAGGAAACAACATCCCTTACGATCTTAAATCTCAGATTCAGGACAAAATTAAAAGCATCGTTGAAAAGGACAAAATGGCTGAGGTTGTCCGACAAACGGCAATTCCCGATCTTGAAAAGAAAATTGAATTGACTAAAACACATATTAGACTTGACACAATTAAAGTTGGTTCTAATGGTGATTCTCAGAAAAGTTCGACCGAAATAGGGATGGTCCTGGGATACATTTTTGGCTTTATGATCTACATATTTATATTCCTCTATGGCACGATGGTTATGCAAGGGGTTATGGAGGAGAAGCAAAGTCGAATCGTTGAAGTTATTATCTCCAGCGTTAAGCCTTTTCAATTGATGATGGGCAAAATCATTGGTATTGCTTTAGTTGGATTGACTCAATTTGCCTTATGGGTTATTTTGAGTATGGCTATTTTCGGATTTTCGAAAAATTTCTATCCCGATCATTCGAAGAAACAGCAGATACAAAACATAATGGAACAGAAGCAAGATATCATACAACAAGACTCTTCCGAGGCTCAACTTGATAAAATGCAAGAAATAATTGGGATGACTGACACCGTAAATTTCCCGCTAATTATTGGGTGTTTTATCTTCTTTTTTATCGGTGGATACCTCTTATATAGTTCAATGTTTGCAGCCGTTGGATCTGCCATTGATGCGCAGGAGGATGCACAACAGTTTATGCTCCCGATTTCTTTACCAATAATACTATCAATTATGGTCATGATGAGTGCCCTTAAAAATCCAGAAGGATCGATGGCATTTTGGTTTAGCATGATTCCATTCACCTCTCCCATTGTTATGATGTCGCGAATACCTTTTGGAGTGCCAGCTTGGCAATTACTCTTGTCGATGGCATTACTGGTGATCACATTTGTTGGCATGGTCTGGGTAACTGCCCGTATCTATCGCACAGGAATACTCATGTATGGAAAGAAACCATCCTGGAGAGAGATTGGAAAATGGCTCACTTATAAATCGTAGATTTAGCATTGGAAAAATTTCTTAAACATAAGTTATGTAGCTTTACA
The DNA here is from genome assembly GCA_903897145.1 of uncultured Bacteroidia bacterium. Lineage (GTDB taxonomy): Bacteria > Bacteroidota > Bacteroidia > Bacteroidales > Prolixibacteraceae > JAAFHB01. Next base: position 247,650 of record CAIUAN010000038.1, read on the forward strand.
TGCTTAAATTTCATAATCTAGAAAGTCTACTGTGGTTATAGTATTAGTTGGAGTATTTATTCTTGGGTATCTTTTGATAACCATGGAACATACCGTAAAGGTCAATAAGTCGGCAATAGCCTTGCTAACCGGAGGCCTTGGCTGGACCATCTACAACCTATTTTCGCCCGACCAAATGACAATTAATCATCAGCTGTCGGAGCATCTTGGATCCATCGCTGAAATTCTATTGTTCCTTTTAGGAGCCATGACCATCGTCGAACTCATTGATGCGCACAATGGATTTGAAATTATAACCTCAAGGATTCAACAGACAAATAAGCGGAAACTTAGTTGGACTATCGGATTGATCACATTTTTTCTTTCTGCGGTATTAGACAATTTAACCACTACGATCGTCGTAATTTCGATGCTAAAAAAATTGATCTCAGACAAAAATGATCGACTTGTATTTGCTTCAATTGTCGTGATAGCTGCCAATGCTGGCGGAGCTTGGACTCCCATGGGAGATGTGACCACAACGATGCTTTGGATCGGTGGTCAGGTAACGACCTTGCCGATAATCCTTAAGCTTTTTCTTCCCAGTATTGTTTGTCTGATAGTACCATTACTAGGACTATCGTTTCAGCTAAATGGAAAAATAGAGAAGCCTCACAAAGTCGAATTAACAGACGAATACCAGGTCACTTCAAGACAACAGTCTGTCGTATTTTTAACTGGCATTACTGCCTTGATAATGGTGCCTCTATTTAAATATGTAACACACTTACCACCATACATGGGCATCCTAATTGGATTAGGCATACTTTGGATTATCACAGAACTTATGCATTCTAAAAAAGAGAACAAAGTTCGGCATTCTTATTCTGTGGCTCAGGCCTTACGCAAGATCGATACCGCAACCCTTTTATTCTTTTTTGGAATCCTAATGAGTGTTGCATTTTTACAGTCCGCAGGCATTTTAGATCACTTATCAGCATGGATCAATGAGAAGACTACAAATCTTACTGCACAGGTTTTATCCTTAGGTTTTTTATCTTCCATCATAGACAATGTACCTTTAGTTTCAGCAACGCAAGCGATGTTTAGTCTAGAACTATTTCCAACTGATTCGTATTTCTGGGAATTTTTAGCCTATAGTGCTGGAACAGGTGGCAGCATCTTAATTTTTGGATCAGCGGCTGGGGTAGCAGCGATGGGAATGGAAAAAATAAGTTTCGGGTGGTACTTGAAAAAAATAACAGTATTTGCTTTACTCGGATTCCTCTCAGGAGCATATGTTTACATCATTCAAAATCATTTCCTAAGTTAGACATGCAAATCCGATTAGTATGAGTAGATATGCCGTAATCGATTTAGGAACCAACACTTGTAATTTACTTGTTGCGAACTCTTCTAGTTCGGCTTCATTTGAAGTATTGTACGACTGTAAACTTCCTGTTAAATTAGGAAGAGGGGGAATTCATAAAGAGGTTTTGCTATCAGATGCGATAGAAAGAGGATTGGAAGCGCTCCGCAAACATGCCAGTACAATTGACCAATTTAAAGTTGACAAGGTTAAAATCATTGGTACCTCAGCCTTACGCGGAGCCACCAATAGCAATGATTTTTGCAATTTGGTTCAAAAAGAGCTAGGTTGGAGTATTGAGGTTATCTCAGGGGAATTGGAAGCAGAACTAATCTTTCGGGGCGTTGATCTATCGTTACCTGCCAATTTAGGCCCTTGTCTAATCATAGATATTGGAGGCGGCAGCATTGAATTTATAGTTGCACAAAATCATACTATTCATTGGAAGAAAAGCTTTAACACAGGGATTGCCCGAGTCATTGAAGCAATTGAAATCTCTGATCCAATCACCCTCGCTCAGATCGAGAAAATTGAAAAATGGTTTACCCCTTCACTCCTAGAAATAAATGAAGTCTGTCAGCGTTTTCAATTAAATACGGCTGTAGGTTGCTCTGGGGCATTCGATACATTTATGGATATATATGAGCAGGAGGTGCCAGACCAAAAAATGCGTAAAGCTTCAGAATTACCAATTTTTGAGTTAAAAAAGATTCATCAAAAACTAATAGAATTAAGTAGTGAGAAGCGAGGCTCATTAATTGGTATGGAACCTTTACGTGTTGAGATGATTGTAATTGCCTCTGTTTTCACTAATTTTATGGTCAATAAATTGAATATCGAACACCTAATTCATACACCGTATTCCCTGAAAGAAGGGGTAATGGATCAACTAATCTCAGAGGAATAATTATTTCGTATGGTAAAAATATTAGTCATAGATGATGAACGAAGCATTCGAAACACCCTAAAAGATATTTTAGATTTTGAAGGATATGGTGTAGAAGTGACAGAAAATGGACTCTTAGGATTAGAATTAATCAAGAATACAGATTTTGATCTCGTGCTTTGTGACATCAAAATGCCGCAAATGGATGGGCTAGAAGTTTTAGAAAAGATTCTTGAGATAAAGCCCGAGACGACTGTGGTTATGATCTCTGGACATGGAAATATAGATACAGCTGTAGAAGCGATCAAGAAGGGGGCATTCGATTTTATTGTTAAGCCACTTGATCTAAATCGATTACTAATTACAATACGAAATGCTGGAAATAAATCTCAACTTGTTAAAGAGACTATCTCTTTAAAGCAAAAAGTCAAAAAACAATTCGAGATTATTGGGCAGTCACCGCTTATTAAATCAGTTGTTGAAATGACTGATCGAGTAGCACCAACGGATGCCAAAGTATTGATCACCGGCCCCAATGGAACCGGCAAAGAGTTAGTAGCCAGACGACTGCATGAAAAATCATTGCGAGCCTTAGCTCCATTTATTGAAGTTAATTGTGCTGCGATTCCGTCAGAGCTTATTGAGAGTGAACTTTTCGGGCATGAAAAAGGGGCCTTTACCTCGGCCATAAAACAGCGCAAAGGTAAATTTGAGCAAGCGGATGGCGGAACACTCTTCTTGGATGAGATTGGGGACATGAGTTATTCTGCACAATCGAAAGTCTTAAGAGCGCTCCAAGAGCACGTGATCACCCGTGTAGGAAGTGATACTCCAATTAAGGTTAACGTACGTATTATTGCGGCAACCAATAAAGACCTAAGCCTCGAGATTAAGAATGGAAATTTTCGGGAAGACTTATTTCACCGCTTAAGTGTTATTCTGATCAATGTGCCATCCTTAGAAAGCAGAAAGGAAGACATACCCCTTCTGACGAATTATTTCATTGAATTAATTTGCAAGGAATATGGACAGCCACCTATAACTATTGATGATAAAGCTATTGCCGAATTGCAAAATTATAACTGGTCGGGAAATATTCGGGAATTGCGTAATGTCATAGAACGATTAATTATCCTATGCACAAAAAAAATTACGTCTGAAGATGTCATACGGTATGTCTCACCCGGGAAATAGAATTCAAGAATCCACTTAATTTAAGTTTTAGAACTGCGTTATTTTTTTGAATTCTGAATGAATTTGAAAATTCGCGCGTTTTCCATCTCAATATTTTTTTTCCCATCTGACATTTTTTTGCTTTCTAAGTGGCTGAATTTGATCTATTAAAACATTAGTAAAACCGTTAAATCCATCAAAAAAACAAATAAGACAATGTCTATCAGCTACTTAAGCAAGGTCAGGTTATAAACAATTGTTTATAATATTAGTTAATAGCTAGTTGATTCATAGTTGATACAATTCACTTAAAAAATTTGCAATACGACTATTGAAAGGTGTATATTTGATATATCAAGTAAGCGATAACAGGTTACTCTGAATTAGTGGATGTGGGGATAGACTCTTAGTTGAGTAAGGAGCCATATCATTCAAACCTTCGGGATTGCGCAAAGGAAGAGTCAGAGGTTGCGAAATGGGAGTGATCCTAAAGAGCAGTCATCCAGAAATTAACGCTTGTCGTTCATTAAAAGGTTGAGTTTAGGTCTAGAAGAGAGAAGAAGCGTAAGTTTCTGATGGAAGCTAGGGAACAGGAGAGTTGTAAAACTGGATAGTTCCATGTCTTAGAAAGATGGATCGCAAGGTTCAAATCAAGAGGCAGATGACTAAGCACTCGGTCCAGGAAGGCTAACCGCGAGGAAAGTCGAAGGGACAGCTGAAGAGTGGCACTGTAAAAGGTTCTATTCTAAAGCCAAGGGCTGTACAATGAATCATCTGATTGCGTAAGCAGTACGAGGATGAAATTGCAGCCAAACATGAAAACCGTAGCTTGACGTCAATAGTGAAGCAATTTGCTAAAGATGAAATGGGAACAACTTGAAAGAGTGGTTCCCATTTGTGTTTTTAGGCCCACCCAAAAATACGCAAGCCTCCTTCTTGAATTTTTCCTAACGAACCAACGCATATAACATGCGAATCTCTTCAGACCAGATTGTGTCGTCTGGAGTCTCCATGATGATAGGCATATTGTCAAAATGAGGATCATTCATCAGTACGTCAAATAGCTCCATCCCAATAAAACCTTGACCAATGCTATGGTGCCTATCCACGCGCGTGGCTAACTCTTTCTTCGAATCATTCAGATGAATCGCTTTAAGATACTCCCAACCAATCACAGAGCTAAACTTTTCAAAAGTCTGATCAAAAGTTGCTTTCGTTCGCAAATCATAACCAGCCGTAAAAGTATGACAGGTATCTATGCAGACCCCTACTCGCGATTTATCATCCACTTGACTAATGATCTCTGCTATCTGCTCAAATTCATGACCCATATTAGATCCCTGCCCTGCCGTATTCTCGATCACAGCAGTAACACCTTGAGTCGCTTCTAATGCAATATTAATTGACTCCGCAATACGCTTTAAACACTCAGAATGTGATATTTTATTAAGATGACTTCCAGGATGAAAATTCAAGAGTTTAAGTCCTAATTGCTGACAACGCAACATCTCGTCATTAAAAGCTTCACGCGACTTCTCAAGACCTTCGGTTTCTGGATGCCCTAGATTAATTAAATAACTATCATGTGGCATAATCATCTCAGGCAAGAAACCATTGTCGGCGCAGTTTTTCTTAAAAGCTGCAATACTGCTTTGAGTGAGCGGCGCAGCACTCCATTGTTTTTGATTTTTTGTAAAAAAAGCAAAAGCTTTTGCTCCGATTAACGTTGCATTTAAAGGTGCATTTTCAACTCCACCACCAGCACTTACATGAGCTCCAATATATTTCATTCCGAACAAATTAATTACGCGTTACTATCAATCTTTGTTTACATCACCCTAAGCAGAGCGGCTCTACAAATATGCTAAATAAAATCGATTTTCGATCCCCAAATAGGAACAGAACAAACTTAACCTATGCCGTTGAATAGGCCTCTTTATGAGAAAACCTTTTGTTGTTAACCAGAAATATACCACTTAAGACAATCACTGCGCCAAAGACTTCCATTAAAGTTAAATGCTCCCCTAAAACAGGAACTGCTATCAAAGCAGTGAAAACTGATTGGCTCAATAGACTAACTGAAGCAATAGTTGAAGGCATATGCGCAATAGCATAATTTATAGCAAGCCAACCGCCTAGCTGAGAAACTAATCCCACAGCTATCAATGCCCGCCATGAGGAAGGTGCAAACCCTGATAATGGAGCATTGAAAAAGATGACTAATATCCATAAAACAACTGCACTCGCCCCCATTGAAATCATAGTGAAACTAACCGTATCAATAGCTTGCCTACCGCGCCGCACGAGCAGGAGATAGCAAGCATAAAATAGGCTCGCAAGAACGGCAAAAACATGACCCATATTCAATTGTAAATTATAAATCTGGTCGAACCCAACAATTACTGCGACTCCCAATAAGGCAATTAAGGTTCCAATCCAAAATACCTTGCCAGGTTTCTCCTTCAGAAATACAATGGCACCAAGTCCAACCCAAACTGGTGCTAAGTTGGCCAGCAAAGTTGATATTGCTGCTTTAGTCATAAGGATTGAAATATTCCAAACAGCAATATCGAAAGCAAAGATCACTCCGCACAAACATGCCATCCCAAAAGATTTTCGACTTACAATTTTACGTTTGCGAAAAAACCAGATCGGTAATACACCTAACAAACCAAAAAACATCCGATAAAATGCTGCACTGAGACCAGAAATACCAGCAAGCTTAACAAATATAGCTGACCATGAGATGCACAAAATACCTACAAACAATATCAGGTAATGAAACCAGGAAGTACGAACCATTAACTTGAAATGAAAGAAAATTAAACTCCGCAGTAACTAAATAATAACAATCAACTTTAAAGTCGCTAAAAGCTCATTATGAACAAAGTTAGCATTCATGGGCAGTTTTAAAAGCCCGAATTGCATTTTTTAATATAAATATAATGTGAAGACAAGTCAACTAAGAAAAAGCATTTAATTAAGCCGACTATGCAATGGCACAAACAATACTGATCGTACAGAGATACAATATAAAATACTGGTTCAAAAGGCATTAACAAACAATAACCTTAGAAAGTTATCAACTCTCAATGTGAACCAAGCACTTAACATACAAGGTCATAAATTTATAAATTAATTAAATTACACAGATTTAACAACCTAATTAAACCTTTTGGGATAAAAATGATTCATTTGATCTACAGCAAGAAGTTTTAACCCTCAAATAAATGACTACCTTTGCACCTCAAAATAAAATAGATGCAAAATATCCGAAACATAGCTATTATAGCTCACGTCGATCATGGAAAGACTACATTGGTTGACAAAATGATTCTTGATTCTAATATCTTTAGAAACAATCAGAATCCAGGTGAATTGATTCTTGACAACAATGATCAAGAGCGTGAAAGAGGAATTACAATCCTTGCGAAAAATGTATCTGTTGTATACAAAGACACCAAGATAAACATCATTGACACCCCTGGTCACGCGGACTTTGGTGGTGAGGTAGAGCGAGTATTGAACATGGCTGATGGCGTGCTTTTATTGGTTGATGCCTTTGAAGGTACCATGCCTCAGACTCGATTTGTATTGCAAAAAGCTATCTCACTTGGTTTAAAGCCAATCGTGGTAATTAATAAAGTAGACAAGCCCAATTGTCGTCCAGACGTTGTGCACGAGCAAGTGTTCGAACTGATGTACAGCCTTGATGCTACTGAAGAACAACTTGATTTTCCAACTATCTATGGTTCAGCCAAACAAAACTGGATGAGCAACGATTGGAAAGTTCGCACAGAAAATATTTCAGAATTATTTGATGCCATTATTGAACATATCCCTGCACCTGAAGAGAATCCTGGCACTCCACAAATGTTGGTTACCTCACTAGACTATTCTCAATATGTAGGTCGAATTGCAATTGGCAGGATTCACCGAGGAGAACTTAAAGAGGGGATGAATGTTTCGCTTGTAAAACGCGACGGAACAACATCTCGGACAAAAATCAAAGAATTACACGTATTCACAGGCCTCGGCAGAGAGAAAGTTACCAGTGCTAGCAATGGTGATATCTGTGCCTTAGTAGGAATCGAAGGATTTGAAATTGGAGATTCAATCTGCGATTGGGAAAATCCAGAACCATTGGTGCCAATCTCAATTGATGAGCCAACGATGAGTATGTTGTTTACCATTAACAACTCGCCATTCTTCGGTAAAGAAGGCAAATTAGTTACAAGTCGTCATATCCACGACAGATTAGTTAAAGAGCTTGAGAAAAATCTTGCTTTACACGTTGAGACCACCGATTCCGCTGATGCCTGGAATGTGCATGGCCGTGGTGTACTCCATCTTTCAGTCTTAATTGAAACGATGCGTCGTGAAGGCTATGAACTTCAAGTTGGTCAGCCTCAAGTATTATTCAAAGAGGTAGATGGCGAGAAGCATGAACCAATCGAAATGTTGCATATCGATCTTCCAGAAGAACTTTCTGGTACTGCCATCGATCTAGTAACACGCAGAAAAGGGGAAATGCTTAACATGGAGAAAAAAGGCGATCGTATCAATCTTGAGTTCCAAATCCCATCACGTGGTATCATCGGTCTGCGGACAACCATGATGACTGCGACTCAAGGAGAAGCTGTTATGGCCCATCGTTTTATCAAATACGACAAATTCAAAGGGGCTATTGAAACCCGTATGAATGGTTCATTAATTGCCATGGAGACTGGAACAGCATTTGCTTATGCATTAAACAAACTACAAGATAGAGGTAAATACTTCATCGATCCACAAGAAGAGATCTACGAAGGACAAGTTGTAGGTGAGAGTAGCCGTGAAGGTGACTTAGTTTTAAACTTGACAAAATCAAAGAAGCTTACCAATATGCGTGCTTCAGGCTCTGATGATAAAGTTAGACTTACACCTCCGACTAAGTTCAGTCTTGAAGAAGCACTGGAGTATATTCAAAAAGATGAGTATGTTGAAGTAACACCTAAATCAATCCGACTGCGTAAAATACTTCTTAATGAAGGAGAACGGAAACGTTCTAAAAAATAGAGCATTCTGATTGATGTAACATATAAGAACCCTTAGATTGAAAGATTTAAGGGTTCTTCTTTTTATAGCAGTTTCACAAGCACAAATAGTCCTCCGAGCCCACTCCCACCAAGCCACATGAAAAAGCACTTAGAGCACATTTGAATCTATTGTGTCTATTGTGTTTTTCCTATTGTGTCCTACTGTGTTTCTTTTTTTCACCACATAGGCACATAGGTCACATAGAAAGGCACATTAGAATCTATTGTGTCTATTGTGTTTTTCCTATTGTGTCCTACTGTGTTTCTTTTTTTCACCAC